>VXUF01000156.1:0-13567 GCA_009837085.1 Holophagales bacterium | reverse complement strand
GCTGGATCGCGATCGGCGACGCGTTCTCCTTCATCGACCCGGTCTACTCGTCGGGTGTTTTCCTCGCGCTCAAGTCGGGTGAGATGGCTGCCGAAACTGCCATCGGGGCGATCGCCGCGGACGACCTCTCCGGCGAGCGCCTGGGCGCGTTCCAGCCTCTGCTGATGCGCGGCGTCGAGGCCGTGCGGCAGCTGGTCAACGTCTTCTACGACCCGCACTTCAGCGTCGGCGCCTTCCTGCGGCTCTACCCGCAGCATCAGAGCAAGGTCACCCGCATCCTGATCGGCGACGTGTTCGAACTGGATTTCACGTCCATGTTCGAGGACATGGCGACCTTCGCCGCCGCTGGCGGCGGCAAGGCGATGCGTGCTCCCACGGCGGCGGCCGCGCAGCCGCTCCAGGCGTCCTGAGCCGGAAGCGGCGGACGATTCCCATGGCGGCTGGAGCAGCCCGGATCACGGCCTACGCGGCGCTGCCGGTGCTGTACCTGCTGCACAACGACCTGTGGTTCTGGGACGAGCCGAGCCGGCTCCTCGGCTTGCCGGTCGGCCTGACGTACCACGTCCTGTTCTCGGCGGTGGTCGTGCTCGCGATGTGGCGGCTCGTGCGGGTCGCCTGGCCCGGCGACGTTATCGACGAACTGGCCGGGGAGGCCGGTGACGAGGGCGTGGATCCGTGACCCTGACCGTCATCTTCGCGTACCTTGCGGCAGTACTCCTGATCGGCGTCTGGAGCAACCGACGCCTGGCTGCGACCGGCGAGGACTTCTTCGTCGCGGGTCGGACGATCGGTCCGTTCGTGCTGCTGATGACCCTGTTCGGCACGCACATGACCTCGTTCGCCCTCCTCGGCGCTTCGGCGGAGTCCTACCGGATCGGCATCGGCGTCTTCTCCCTGATGGCGTCGTCCTCCGCCCTGATGGTGCCGATCGTCTTCTTCTTCGTCGGCACCCGCGTCTGGGCGGTGGGGAGACGGCTCGGACTCCTGACCCAGGTGCAGTTCGTTCGGGCACGGTGGGGCTCCGACGGCATCGGCCTGCTGCTCTTCGTCGTGCTCGTCCTGTTGCTCCTGCCCTATCTGCTGATCGGCGTCATGGGAGGGGGCGTGGTGCTGGGGCAGATCACGGACGGTGCGGCGCCGTCATGGCTCGGCAGTCTGCTGGTGTCGGGAGTGGTGATCGGCTACGTGACGAGTGGAGGACTACGCGGCACGGCCTGGGTGAACACGTTCCAGACCGCGATGTTCATGGTGCTCGGAGCAGTGACGGCAGTCCTGATCGTCACCAAGCTCGGGGGCGTGGGACAGGCCCTCGACCGGGTCGCGGAGAGCCGGCCGGATCTGCTGATCCGGGGCGAGGCCATCCACCCGTTGCGGCTGCTCAGCTACACGCTGATTCCCCTCTCCGTGGGGACCTTTCCCCACATCTTCGCGCACTGGCTGTCGGCCAGGCGGGCGGCGACCTTCAAGGCGCCGGTCGTCCTCTATCCGGTCTGCATCGCCGTCGTATGGATCCCCAGCGTGCTTCTGGGGTTGTTCGGGAACATCGACTTCCCCGGACTCGACGGCGCGGCCTCGAACTCGGTCCTGGTCCGGATGATCGCCCTCTACGCCCCCGAGCTGCTCGCGGGCCTCCTGGGCGCGGGCGTCTTCGCCGCCATCATGTCGTCGCTTGACTCCCAGTCGCTGTCGCTAGGCACGATGTTCACGCAGGACGTCGTCAGGCACTACCGCTGGGGCGGCGATCTGGACGAGGCGCGTCAGGTGCGTCTTGGCCGGCTGTTCGTCGTCGGGGTCGTGGCGACGGTGTTCCTGCTGTCCCTGGTTGCCGAGCGCAGCATCTTCGCGCTCTCGGTGTGGTCGTTCACGGGTTTCGCCTCCCTGCTGCCGGTTGTGGTGGCGGCGCTCTACTGGCGGCGCAGCACGGCTGCAGGTGCGGGCGCGGCGATCCTGACCGTGATCGCGCTCTGGACCTGGTTCTTCGTCCGCGGTATCGGCGACGCCGACTACAGCGTCGGCGGCACCGGCGTCATGCCGGTCGCCGTCGTCTTCGCGGGTTCAACCCTGGCCATGATCGTCGGCTCCCTGCTGAGCACGCCACCCGCGCCCGAGCGCGTAAGGCGCTTTATCCCGTGAACGGCAGGTTCTCCTCGTGAGCGATTCCGGTCAGCCGCTGCGCATCGCCTACCTCGCCGCCGGCGCCGGCGGCATGCTCTGCGGCAGTTGCATCCACGACAACACCCTGGTCCGCGAACTCCAGCACCGCGGGCACAACGCGTTGTTGCTGCCCATCTACACGCCGCTCCGGACCGACGAGGAGAACGTGAGCTACGGTCGGGTGTTCTACGGCGCGGTCAACATCTACCTGGAGCAGAAGCTCCCGTTCTGGAGCCGTGCGCCCGCCGCGATCCGCCGGCTGCTCGACAACCCCGCGCTGCTTTCCCGGGTCACGCGGTCGGCGTCAGCGACCGACGCCCACCAGCTCGGCGAACTCGCCCTGTCCATGGTGCGGGGCGAGGAGGGGCGTCAACTGGCGGAGCTCCAGAGCCTCGCGAGATGGCTGGCCGGGGACTTCCGGCCCGACGTCGTTCACCTGACGAACTCGATGCTGGTGGGGATGGTCCACCGGCTTCGCGAAGCGCTTCCGAAGGCGCTGATCGTTTGCGGCCTCCAGGGCGAGGACATCTTCCTCCAGGACCTGGACGAGCCGCACAAGTCCCTGGTGGTCGAGGAGATGCGGAAGCGGGTGCGCGAGGTCGACGTTCTGGTGGCGCCGAACGACTACTACGCGGAAACGATGGCGGAACTCCTCGAGTTGGCTCCTGCCGGCATCGACGTTGCGCGCCTCGGGATCGAGCTCGAAGGGCACGGTGGCCGCGAGGGGGAGCCTCCGGAATCGCCCCTCGTCATCGGTTACCTGGCACGGATATGCCCCGAGAAGGGGTTTCATCTTGCCGCCGAGGCCTTCAAGGCACTGAGCGACCGTCTGGGGTCGGGCCGCGTTCGCTTCCGCGCCGCCGGTTACCTGGGTGGACGGGACCGCGCGTACTTCGAGGAGCAGCGGCGGCGGATCGCCGCCTGGGGGCTCGAGCCGCACTTCGACTGGCTGGGAGAAGTCACCCGCGAGGAGAAGATCGAGCTGCTGTGCAGCCTGCACGCGCTCGTGCTGCCGACGGTCTACCGGGAGGCGAAGGGACTGCCGGCGCTGGAGGCGATGGCCAACGGCGTTCCCGCCGTGCTGCCCGACCATGGTGCGTTTCCCGAGATGCTCGAGCGGACGGGCGGCGGCACGCTGGTACCGGCCGGCGATCCGTCGGCATTGGCGGACGCCGTCGAACAGTTGGCCGGCGACGCGGAGCGCCGGCGCCACCTGGGCCGGTCCGGCATCGCCGGAGTGCGCCGCGAAAACGCTGCGGAGCTCCTGGCCGGGGGAACGCACGCCTCGTACCGGCGCGGCCTGGCCCGTCGCGAAATCGGCGCCGCCGTGCCGGCGCTAGCATCGGCCGGTCATGGCTGAGGCCCTTCGCTTCGAGCAGGTCAGGAAGTCCTACGGCACCGAAACGGGCGCCGTCGAGGTGCTGCGGGGCATCTCGTTGTCTCTCGCTACCGGGGAAGCGATGGCGGTCACGGGTCCGTCCGGGAGCGGCAAGAGCACCCTGCTGCACCTTGCCGCGACGCTCGAGACGCCGACCTCGGGCAGCATCCGGATCGGCGGTGAGGTTGCCCACGACCTCCCCGAACGGGAACTGGCGGCGTTCAGGAGCCGCCGTGTGGGCCTGGTGTTTCAGGATCACTACCTGCTGCCGCAGTACACGATGTTGCAGAACGTCCTGCTGCCGACCGTGGCGGCCGGCAACGGAGAGAGCGACGCGGAAGTCCGCGCGCGGGCCCTGCTGGAACGGGTTGGTCTCGGCGCCCGCGTCGATCATCGGCCGGCGCAGTTGTCGGGCGGTGAGCGGCAGCGGGCCGCGATCGTGCGCGCAGTGATCAACCGGCCGAGCCTGCTCCTGTGCGACGAGCCGACGGGCAACCTGGACGGGGAGACGGCGGGTTCGGTAGCCGATCTGCTGCTTGAACTCCATGGCGACGGGGAGAGCGCCCTGATCGTCGTGACGCACAGCCTGGAGCTGGCCGCGAGGTTGCCGCGCCGGGTCGAGCTGCGCGCCGGCCTGATCGAGGAAGTGGCGCCGGAACGGGCGGCCGGAGGCTGACGCGGTGGCTGTTGCTCGTCCGTCCGGCCCCCTCCCGAGCCTGCGGCACTACTGGCGCTCGAACGTCGCCGTGGTTCTCACCGCGGCGGTCGCGACCTCCGTGCTGACCGGCGCCCTGATGGTCGGCGACTCGGTGCGGGGAAGTCTGCGCCAACTCACCCTCGACCGACTGGGCGGCATCGATCACGCCCTGCTCGGGGCGGGTTTCTTCCGCGAGGGGCTTCGGGACGAACTGGCTAGCGACGCTGGGTTCACGGCCCGCTACGGTCCGGTGTCGGCTGCGATCCTGATGCAGGGAAGCGTCGTGGAACCGGAGAGCGGCCGGCGCGCCGCCCGGGTCAACGTCCAGGGAATCGACGACGAGTTCGGCTCCTTCTTCCAGGGCGTGGCGGAACAGCTCGACCTGTCCCGACGGGACGGCCAGCTCTTCGCGTCGCTGGCGGTCAACCGCTCGCTGGCGGAGGCCCTGGCGGTCGAGACGGGCGACTCCGTCGTGCTCTACCTCGAGCGGCCGAGCGAAGCGCCGCGAGCGAGCCTGATGGGGGAGAAGGACCCCGAGGACCAGTTGGAGAGCATGCGGTTGAGCGTCGTCTCCGTGCTCGACGACGCGGGTCCGGGTCGCTTCCAACTCGCGCCCCACCAGAGCCAGCCCCTGGTCGGCTACGTCCGGCTTCGCGACCTGCAGCGGGAGCTCGATCGGCGCGGTCTGGCGAACGCTTTGCTGGTGGGCGAGCTCGCGGAGTCTGGCGAACCGGAAACCGCGGCGCTGGATCTGGAGCAGCGGATCCGCTCCCATGCCCAGGCGGCCGACTTCAGCCTCGCGTTCGCCGAAGCGGAGGGCCATCTGCGAGTCAGCAGTTCCCAGATCGTCTTCGCGGAGGAACTCGCCGAGGCGGTGGAGGTCCTGGCGCGGGACCAGGGCGTCGAGGCGATTGGCGTCTCGACCTATCTCGCGAACCGGACCGCCGCGGCGAATGGCGCCGCGGCTCCCTACTCGACGATCGCCGCGCTCGATACGGGGAGGGCCGGCGAGCTCGGCGTGCTGCGGCTGGCCGACGGTCGGCCGGCGCCGTCGCTCGGGGAGGGCGAGGTGCTGGTCAACACCTTCCTGGCGGAAGACCTTGGGGTCGGCGAGGGCGACCGACTGGCGATCGACTACTTCGTCATCGGGGATCGCGAGCAATTGGTCGAGCGGACCGTACGGACCATCGTGGCGGGCGTGGTCGAGATGACGGACTGGGCCTCGGACCGGAACCTGACACCCGACTTTCCCGGAGTCGCCGACGCCGACAACATGAGCGACTGGGACCCGACCTTCCCGGTCGATCTCAGTCGGATCAGGGACCAGGACGAGGCCTACTGGGATGAACACCGGGGTACCCCGAAGCTGTTCGTCTCCCTCGAATACGGCGCCGAGCTCTGGTCCAGCCGCTTCGGTCTTCTCACCTCGTTCCGGCTGCTGCCCGCGGAGGGAGACTCGCCGGGTCGACTCCGGGCCGCTCTCGAGGGAGAGGCGCCGGAACGGGTCGAGCTGCACGCGGCGGGTCTGGCGGTCGAGGCGGTGAAGGCCGCGGGCCTGCGGGGCGCCACCGGCGCCACCGACTTCGGGGGCCTGTTCATCGGTTTCAGCCTGTTTCTGATCGTCTCGGCAGCGTTGCTGGTGGGTCTGTTCTTCCGGCTGGGAACGGAGAGCCGCGCCAACGAGATGGGCCTCCTGCTGGCGCTCGGCCACGGCATCAGGCGGGTCCGGCGACGGTTCCTGCTGGAAGGCGCGTTGCTCGGCGGGGCGGGCGTCGTGCTCGGCCTGGGCGGAGCGATGCTCTACGCCGGCGCGATGATGGCCGCGCTCCGGACCCTGTGGCGCTCGGCGGTCGGTTCGAGCCATCTCTATCTCCACGTCGAACCGCTGACGCTGGCCCTGGGCGGCGCTGGCTCGCTTCTCGTCGTGTTCTTCGCGATCCGGGGCGCGGTTGGCCGGCTGGCGGCGGTCTCGCCCATCCGGCTGCTGCGAGGAGAGACGAGCGAGGGGGGGGCGGCGGTCGCAGGGCCGAGCCGGCGGGCGCGCTGGACCAGGGCGATCTCCGGCGGTCTCGCCGTCGCGCTGCTCGGCGGGTCGGCCGCCGCTCCGGCGTCGGCGGCCGCCTACCTGTTCTTCTCGGGCGGCGCCTGCCTCCTGATCGCCGGCCTTGCCGGCTTCACCCTGTGGCTGCGCCGGCGGCCGGAGGCGCCGCTCCGGAGCTGGTCGTGGCGCGCCGGCTCGAGCATGGCGGCGGCCAACGCGTCGCTCAATCCGGGGCGGAGCCTGCTCTGCGCGGCCCTGGTGGCGAGCGCGTCGTTCGTCATCGTCGCCGTCGGCGCCTACGGACTCCGGTTTGGCGAGGAGACGAGGGACCTGGACTCGGGCGCCGGAGGCTTCGACCTGGTCGCGGAGTCCGACATTTCCATCCTCGCCGACCTGGCGAACGTGGAGGGTCGGTACGAGCTGGGTTTCGGGGAAGAGGGATCCGGACTGGTCGGACGCAGCGAGATCGTCGCCTTCCGGACGGTACCCGGCGACGACATCAGTTGCCTGAATCTGTTCCAGCCGGAGAGGCCGCGGCTGCTCGGCGCTCCGCCGGAGTTCGTCGAGCGCGGCGGCTTCCGCTTCCAGTCGCTGGTCGCGGAGGCGGGCGACGCGCCGTGGGAACTGCTGGAACAGGACCTGGGCCCCGGCGTCATCCCGGCGATCGGCGATTTCAACTCGGTGATGTGGATCCTCCATTCGGGGCTCGGCCAGGGCATCGAGATCGAGACCGAGCGTGGGGAGACGATCGAACTGCGGCTGGTCGGGCTTCTGCGCAAGAGCGTGTTCCAGAGCGAGCTCGTGATCTCCGAGGCGAACCTGGCGCGACACTTCCCGAGCCGGACGGGGGCGTCCTACTTCCTGCTGCGAACGGCGCCGGACGAGCAGGACCGGACGATCCAGGAGCTGGAGCGGACGCTCGCCGGCTTCGGGCTCGACGCCGTTCCCACCGCGCAGCGTCTGCAGGCGTTCCAGGCGGTCGAGAACACCTACCTCGGTACCTTCCAGACCCTGGGCGGACTCGGCCTCCTGCTCGGCACGCTGGGCCTCTCGGTCGTCCTGTTGCGCAACCTGCTGGAACGCCGCGGCGAACTGGCGACGATGCAGGCGATCGGCTTCTGGCGGCGCGCCCTGGCCTGGCTGGTGGTGGCGGAGAACAGCCTGCTCCTGGCGGCCGGCGTCGTGGTCGGCGCCGCCTCGGCCCTGGTCGCGGTCAGCCCGCACCTCCTCGGCGGCCATGCCCTGGTGCCGTGGCTGTCGCTCGGGCTTACCCTGTTACTGGTACTGGCGGCCGGCACGCTGGCAAGCCTTGCGGCAGTAAGGCGCGTCACGCGCGAGGACCTGCTGCCGGCGCTGCGTGGAAGCTAGGGATTCAGGTGGGTCTCGAACAGCTTCAGGATGCGGCGGTACTCGTCGAGCCAGCTTGACGGCTCGACGAAGCCGTGGGCTTCGGCCGGGTAGACGGCCAGCTCCCAGTCTTCCTTCCCCAGTTCGATGAGGCGCTGGACGAGACGAACGGAGTCCTGGAACAGGACGTTGTCGTCCAGCATCCCCGTGCAGATCAGGAGCGGCTTCTGGAGGCCCTCGGCGAACTCGATCGGCGAACTGCGCTCGTAGGCCTCCGGGTCGAGTTCCGGCGTGTTCAGAATGTTCGACGTGTAGCCATGGTTGTAGTGGGCCCAGTCGGTCACCGGGCGAAGGGCCGCTCCCGCCGCGAAGAGTTCCGGGCGGCGGAACATCGCCATGAAGGTCACGAAGCCGCCGTAGGAACCTCCGTAGACGCCGATCCGATCCCGGTCGACGCCGTGCCCGGCAACCAGGTACTCGATGCCGTCGGCCAGATCTTCGACTTCAGGCGTGCCCATTTGCCGGTAGATCGCGGTACGCCAGTCCCGGCCGTAGCCGGCGGAGGCGCGGAAGTCCATGTCGAGCACGACGTAGCCGCGCCGGGCGAGCAGGGTGTGGAACATGAACTCGCGGAAGTAGGAGGACCAGCCCTGGTGGGCGTTCTGGAGGTAGCCGGCTCCGTGGACGAAAACGACCGCGGGCCGCGGAGCTTCGGTGGAGTCCGGGGGCAGATAGAGGCGGGCATGGACCGGTCGGTCAGCGTGCGACGAAGGCACCTCGACGAACCGGGGCACGACCCAGTCGATAGCAAGGAAGTCGGCAGACCCAGTCTCTGTCAGGCGGACGGCCTCTGCGCCCGGCGATGCGTCCTGGAGCCAGAGTTCCGGCGGCCGGGTGGCGGTGGAATGGACGATCAGGAGATGACCGTCGTCCGGCGAGAGTCGGAAGGAGTTGAGGCCGCCGAGGAAGGTGACCTGTTCGATGACGCCGGTCCCTGCTTTCGAGACCGGCGCGCGGAAGACGTCGAAGACGCCGGCGTGGTTCCGGTTCGCCTCGAAGTAGAGGAAGGCGCCGTCGGCCGAAACCTGTGGCGAACGGACGACGAAGTCGCCCTCCGTGACTTGAAGTCGTTCGCCGGTCGCCGTGTCCATCACGTGGAGATGCGAGTAGCCGGTCTCCTCGGACAGGAAGAACACCGTCTGGTTGTTCGGCAGCCAGCCCATGTCGCGAAAGGCGTAGTTGATCCAGGCCGGGTCGGACATCCGGTGCAGGGGGCGCAGTTCCCCGGCTTCGAGGTCGATTCCGGCGATCCAGCGGTCCTTGTTGTCGGCCGAGTAGACCTGCACGACCGCCCGTGATCCGTCGCGATTGAACGACACCGGGCCGAAACGGACCGGTCGCGGCTCCGGCTCGGCTTCGCTGGTCTCCTCGTTCTTACGCTCGACGGACTCCGCTTCCGCCCCGGCGACGTCCTCGCCGCCGCCGGCCTGCTTCGTCGCCGCTTCCCGCGCCTTCTTCCGCTCGCGGGCAGCTTCCCGCAGGTCGGCCAGCGGGTCGTCGGCGATGCCGGGCAGCACGGAGAGGTCCAGCATCGCAGGCTCCGCGTCGCCGGCGCTCAACAGGATCAGCCTTTCGCCGGCCGTCTCCGCAGTGCCCACCTTCATCCGCACCTCCTCGACATCCACCATCCCGGTGGCGGTGACGTAGTTCGGCATCCTGTCGCGGAGCCCCTCGTCGCGCTCCTTCGGCCGGATCCGCAGGACCAGCCTGTCGAGCGCTGGCGACAGGGCTGAGCCGGCCACTTCGACTTCCTTGCCCAGGTAGTGGGGCAGGGCAGACCGGCTGGGGTCGCCCGCCTGTCGTTCCCTGGAAGCCTCAAGGCTGCGTTCCTGGCGCTGGCGCCGCTGCCGGACGATCTCGAGGAGTCGCGGCTGCTGGCGCTCGAGGTAGCCGGCCTTGAGATCCTGCTCGGCGCGCGCCTGTTCGGGATCGTCTTCCGTCCGGACGTCGAACGGCTGCCGGAGCAGCCCCGTCTCCCGCTCCTGCACGAACCAGACGCCGGCCCGGCGAAAGGCGACGTCGCCGCCGGCGGTGAAGAAGGGCGCGCTTTCGAATGCTGCGGTGCGGGTGATCTGGATCAGGCCGCCGTCACGGTCCAGGTCGCGGACGAAGACGTCGCCCGCCTTGACGAAGACCCGTCGGCGCCGTTCACGATCCCAGTCGCCGCCAGCGGCATCCACGCCGGCGCGGTCGCGGTCGGAGACCTGGACGGTCTGTCGCTCTTCCAGGTCGATCCGGTAGAGGTCGCGGGCCTCCTCACCCTCCCGCTTGCGCTGGAAGTAGATGCTGCCGGCGTCGCTACTCCAGTACGGCACCTCGGGCTGCCGGCCCAGCCAGTCGGGATGGCCCATGATCCGTTCAAGGGTGACGTCGTCCTGGGCCCGGAGGGGAAGGGCCGGCAGCAGCAGACCCGCGGCCAGAAGGACCGCGAACGGTCGAACGGGCAAGCTGCTACAGGGACTCGAAGTACTCGATCATTGCCTGGGCGGTGGCCGCTTCCGGATGGTTGGGGGCCACCTCCAGGAACTTCCTGAACGTCTCGAGGGCCTTGTCGTTCTCCGACTGGGCCGCGTAGCAGAGGCCAAGCATGTTGAGCGCCTCGGGGTGATTCGGGTTGAACCCCACGACCTGCTCCAGCTTCGCCAGGGCCTCGGCAATGCTGCCGGCGTTGTACAGGTCCGCCGCCTCGTTGTACAGGTTCTTCGCGGCCTTCTCGGGGTCCGTGCTCTGGAGGGACGCCAGGGCGGCCTCGGCCTTGTCGTCCATGCCCAGCGCGTTGTAGCCGGCGTAGAGGATCTGGTTCATGTTCTCCAGGTCCTCGCCCTCGGCGGCCACCTGCTCGGCGAACTCCACCGCGCGCACATGGTCGCCCCGGAAGGAGTAGATGCGGGCAAGTCCGCCCATCGCCTGGGTGAGATCCGCCTTCTTCGCCAGCGCTTCCTGGAACATGAACTCGGCCGTTTCGTAGTCCCCCGAGTTCAACGCGTTGCTGCCCTGGTTGTAGAGCTTGATCGCGCTGCCGCGGGCCTCGGCTTCCAGGTCCACTTGCTCGGACGGTTGCGGGATGCCTGCCGCCTCGAACTGCGCCGCCTGCTGCTTCAGCGCCTCCTCTTCGGAGGTCAGGTTCCAGTCGCCGCCGCCCGGGAGCTGGCTCAGCCTCGTTTCGTTGCGGGCCGGGATACGCACGTTGCCCACGCGCCGGGTCACGTAGCCTTCCTTCTTCAGCTCCACCGTGAAGCCGCCCCGCTCGTGCGTGACGACGTTCTTGATCATGATCCGGAACCGTCCGTTCCTCCCGGAGTGGTGCACCTCCCGGAACGTGGGAGCTTCGGGATTCGTGAAGATGATCTCAACGCCCTCGAGCGTTTCGCCGGTCGTCGCATCGAAGATCTGCCCCCACACGGTTCCAGGGAGCTGTGCGGCCGCGGGCGCTGCCAGAGCGACCGACAGGCAGATGCCGAGAACGGCAGCGAAGAGAGCGGGCCGTGCCGGCTGTTCCAGGGTCCACGGTTCGCGAATCGGCTTCATCGTCTCCTCCTTCGGCCGCACGGGCTCATGGCGGATCTGCTAGCGCGGCTCTCTAGAATAACAGAGCCGTGGTTGCGGATCCTGGCTCTCGTCTCGCGCGCCATCCGGCCTGGCCGAAGGTGCTGCAGATCTGCCGGGCCGCGGCGGACAGGGGCGGCTGTGTGCGCGTGGTGGGGGGCTCGGTTCGGGACGCGATGCTCGACCGGCCGTTCACGGAGTTCGACCTCGAGGCCTTCCGGATCGAGCCGAAGGATCTTGACCGCATGCTGGAGGACCTGGGGCTGCGAGTCGACCGGGTCGGCCGCGCCTTCTCGGTCGCGAAGCTGCGCGGCGTTCCCGTCGACATCGCCCTGCCGCGGCGGGAGGTCAGCGTCGGCACGGGCCACCGCGACTTCCTCGTTGACGCCGATCCGGGGATGAGTGTCGAAGAGGCCGCTGAGCGTCGGGACTACACGATCAACGCGATCTCGTACGAGCCGCTGACCGGTCGGGTCGACGATCCGCTGGCGGGCCGGGCGGATCTGGATCGGCTGCGGCTGCGGCATGCCTCCCACCGGTTTCCCGAGGATCCGCTCCGGGTGTTGCGCGGGATGCAGCTCGTGGCCCGGCTGGGGCTCGAACCGGATCCGGACACCGTACGTCTCTGCTCCGGAATCGGCTGGCGGGACCTGAGCGTCGAGCGGGTCTTCGACGAATGGCGGAAGCTGCTCCTCCAGGGAACCTGGATCGGCCGCGGTCTGCGGTTCCTGCAAGCGAGCGGGTGGCTTCATGCCTACCCCGAACTCCACGCGACAGTCGGCTGCGAACAGGATCCGGAATGGCACCCGGAGGGCGATGTCTGGACCCACACGGCTCACGTCCTGGACGCCTTCGCCACCGAGCGGCTGGGCGAGGATGAGGAGGATCTGGTCGTCGGACTGGCCTGTGTCTGCCACGACCTTGGGAAACCCGCGACGACGAGATTCGTCGACGGCCGGCTTCGCTCGCGGGGCCATGAAGCGGCTGGCGAGGCCCCCACCCGGAGCTTCCTGGCTCGGCTCACGAATCGCCGCGGTCTGGTCGACGACGTGGTGCGACTGGTCGTCGACCACCTGAAGCCGCGCCAGCTCTTCCAGGGCGGCGCGGGGGATGCCGCCGTTCGCCGGCTGGCCCATCGGGTGAAACGGATCGACCGGCTCGTACGGGTCGCGCGCGCCGATGCCCGGGGCCGTCCGCCGCTGCCGCCGGCGGACTGCGAGGACTGCGACTGGCTGCTCGGCCGGGCGGAGGCGCTGAGGATCAGGGACCAGGCGCCGGCGCGGCTGGTGCTCGGCCGCGACCTGCTCGCCCGCGGTCTTCCGCCCGGCCCCGAGATCGGCGTGCTCGTGGACCGCTGCTATCAGGCGCAGCTGGACGGCGCCTTCGAGGGGAGGACGGCCGGCCTTCGTTTCCTCGACTCGCTGCTCCGGCGCCGGTCTGCTACCGAGCGGGGGCCGGACAGCGCCGGTCAGACGGAACCGTGACCCATTCCCCGCACGACGGGCCGAGCGAAACAAGGGCCGCCGGTGGGTCGTCCCTGCACCGAGAGGATGATGACTTGCCAGCTCAGGAAGCCTCCGACCGGGAGTCGACCCGCGGGTCGACCGGCGTTGCCGAGGACGTCGAACTCGTTCGCCGGGCGTCGTCGGGGGATGATGGCGCGTTTGAAGCCCTGGTGCTTCGCTACGAGACGCCGCTTCGCAAGCTGGTCTATGGCTACGTGCTCAACTGGGAGGTTGCCGAGGACGTGGCCCAAGACGCCTTCCTGCTGGCCTACCGGAAGCTGGACCATCTCGGAGAGTCGGCCGCGTTCAAGAGCTGGCTCTACCGGATCGCGATCAACCGGGCCCACGACGAGCTACGCCGGTCGGCGCGCTGGAGCAGGCGGCTGGACCGGAACGTCGGGGAGGAAGCGCTCGCGGAACAGCCGGCGGCCGGCGCGGAGTCGGCGGTCGAGTCGCGGCTGTTACGGCGCGCCCTCGTGCGCGAGCTGGCGCGGCTACCGAGGAGCCAGCGGACGGCGGTGGTGCTGAAGGACGTGGTGGGAATGAAGTACGTGGAGATCGCGGAATGCCTGGGCTGTCCGATCGGCACGGCGCAGATCCGGGTCCATCGGGGCCGGCAGAAGCTCCGGCGCCGGCTCGGCGAGCCGGGCTCCGGGGCGGGAGGAGGTACATGATGAGGGAGGAGAAGAGATCGAGCCGACCGGGGGAGGCCGAGAAGGTCGACCCGCTGTTCGAGGGGCTGCGTGAGGAGTGCGCGGCGCCACCGGCGGCGCCGGGTTTCCTGGCGGGTTTCAGGGGCCGTCGTGATGCCTGGCTGGAGCGCCAGGACCAGGCTGCGC
>VXUF01000012.1 GCA_009837085.1 Holophagales bacterium | reverse complement strand
GATCGTCCCCACGTTCACGTGCGGCTTCGTACGCTCGAACTTCTCCTTCGCCATGACGCTCGTTGCCTCTCCCGCCTCAGCGGCTCAACTGTCCGTGTTTGTGTTCTGCCTGGATAAGCCTGTCTGGAGCCCACGACCGGATTTGAACCGGTGACCCCTTCCTTACCAAGGAAGTGCTCTACCCCTGAGCCACGTGGGCAGCCGTCTCAGGATTCCCCGCCTTCAAGTCTCTGGTGTGTTCGGGACCCCCGTTTCCGATCCCCAGGTCGACCCTCGACACGCAATGCGACCCGCACCTCGGAGTCGACTCCGGCGGTGCTTCGCGGGGAAGGGGCGGAGTCTAGCCGCTTCTGCGGCAGCCGTAAACCCCCCCTACGACGCCTGGTGACGCACCACATCACCGTCGACCAGGAAGACGACGTCCTCGGCGATGTTCGTCGCCAGATCCGCCATCCGCTCCAGGTAGCGCGAGATCGACAGGAACTGGATGCAGACCGCCGCGGACGCGGGTTCTTCCTTGATCATCGCCGCCACTACGCTGTACATGGCCTCGTGGCTTCGGTCTACGACCTCGTCCTCCGCAATGACGGAGCGCGCGAGTTCCGTGTCGCCTCCCACGACCGCGTCCAGGGCCGCCCGCAACATCTTCGGGATGCGCTCCGCCATGGTCCAGATCTCCCGCGGGATCTCGACCGGTTCCGCCACGGCAAGGCTCTCCGCCCGCTCGGCGAGGTTCCGGGCCAGGTCCCCCGCGCGTTCGAGGTCGTTGTTCACCTTGAGCCAGGTCACGACCATCCGGAGGTCCGAGGCCACCGGCGAGTGCAGGGCGAGGATCTTGAGGCATTCCTCCTCGACCTCGATCTCCCGGGCATCGATGACGCGGTCCTGACGCTGAACCTCATGGGCCAGATCGACGCTCCGCTCACGGAGTGCCCGCAGCGACTTCGCGATCATGTCCTCGACCATCGCCGCCACCTCAAGGAGCGACCGCGTCACCTCGTCCAGATCGCGCTGCAGGTGGATTCCCAAAGCCTTGATCCCTCGCCCAGAAATGTCGCGCAGCCGTGTGAAGAACGCGTGAAGTACGCTCTATTCTGCCGCAGGCAACCAGAGCCGGAACGTTGAGCCTTGTCCCCGCTCGCTCTCGACCTCCACTCCGCCACCGTGTCGTCTGGCGACGTTCTTTACGATCGCCAGCCCCAGGCCGGTGCCGCCGAGCTCCCTGGACCGGGCGCGGTCGACACGGTAGAAGCGCTCGAAGATCCGGTCCAGGTGCTCGCTCGCGATACCCGGTCCCTCGTCTTCGACCTCGAGAACCGCGCGCCCGTTCCGCGCCCGCAGGCGGACCAACACGCTACCGCCCGCCGATGAATACTTGACCGCGTTATCGACCAGGTTCGATAGCGCCTGCCGGATCGCTTCCTCTTCGCCCACCACCTCGACCGCCTCGTCGGGGAACTCCGCCACCAGCTCGAGACCCCGCTCCTCGCTGGCCGGACCGAGCAGATTCAACACTTCGCCGGCCGCCGACCGCAGATCGAGCACCTTTTCCGGAGGCTCGGTCGAGGACTCGATCCGCGACAGTGTGAGCAGATCGGAAACCAGCGCGCCCAGACGGTTGCTCTGCCTGCGGATCTTGCGCAGGAAGCGACCCCGCGTCGGCCCGTCGATCGGATCGGCTTCCAGCAGCGTTTCCACATAGCCGTGAATGGCCGTCAGCGGCGTCTTCAGCTCGTGCGAGACATTCGACACGAAATCGCGGCGCACGCTCTCCAGCCGCTCCAGCTCCGTGATGTCGTGGATCACAGCCACCGCCCCTTCGACCAGTTCGCCGTCCCGGCGGGACGAGAGCAGGGGCGATGCGTTCAGCTCGAACCTGTTAGGACCGCCGTCCTCGCCGGCGAAGCGCACCAGGGCGAAGGTGCGACTCACCTGCGTCCGCTTCTCCATCGCCTCGATCAGGGCGCCCGAGATCTCCGGCTGCCGCGACAGCTCGTAGATCGGACGCCCGAGAGCCAACTCCGGCGCCGGGCGTCCGAACCAGTTCGCGGCTACCGCGTTCAGGTGCAGCACCCGCCGGTCGCGATCGATCGCCACCACCCCTTCGACCATACCGCCCAGCACCGCCGTCAGCCGGTTGCGTTCCGCCTTGAGCTGTTCCACCTGCTCCACGAAGCGTGCCTCGTTCTCCTCGAGAAGAACCTCGAGGCGGGCGAACTCGTCGCCGCCGACGGCATCTTCTGCCTCCGCCGGGGAGCCGAGGGCCGCGGCCCTTGCCAGCAGACCTCGTGCCCGCTTCGCCAGCCGTCCGGCGGCCAGGGCCACACCGGCACCGGCCAGGAGCGCCACGGCCCAGACCAGGACCGCGTCGACCCGGTCCGAGGCCATCGCTCCGCCCAGCACAAGACCCGAAACCAGCAGCGCGAACCCGCCCAGAAAGAGGCGCCAGAACAGAGCTGAGCGAATCATGGAAACTCCCGGGCGGCGGCGAAGCAGCCGAGCCGGCTCCTCACAACCTATACCCAGGCCGATCCGCCGCTAGCCTTCTTCGTCACGGAAGCTGTAGCCGATGCCGCGCACGGTCTGGATCAGGCCGCGGTGCGGTCCGAGTTTCTTGCGCACCGCACGGACATGGACGTCGATGTTCCGGTCGATGACCACGGCCCGGTCGCCGACCGCCCGGTCGAGCAGTTGGCCACGGGTGAACACGCGGCCGGGATGCGAAGCCAGGAAGTGCAGCAGGCGGAACTCGGTGGGCGTGAACTCCAAACGCCGGCCCTCGACCTTGATCCGGTGCTTGACCGGGTTGATCGCGAGCGGGCCCCGTACGATCCTGCGCTCGGGGTCTCGCTCTCTCGCGCGGCCTCGCCGGAGCACCGCCCGCACCCGCGCGACCAGCTCCCGCGTGCTGAACGGCTTGTGGATGTAGTCGTCCGCGCCGAGTCCGAGGCCCAGCACGACGTCGCTTTCCTCGCCGCGCGCGGTCACCATGATGATCGGCAGGTCGCGGGTCGCGTCGACCGCACGAAGACGCCGGCAGACATCCAGCCCGTCCAGTCCAGGCAGCAGCAGATCCAGCAGGACGATGTCCGGCTTCTCGCGCCCGATCACGGACAGGCCCCTGCGACCGCTGGTCGCGGTCGCGACCTCGAAGCCCTCCCGTCGGAGGTTGTACTCGATCAGTTCGAGGATGTCCGGCTCGTCTTCGATGACGACGACCTTGGTGGCGCTCATGGAACGTCCTGGATCCCCAGTAGCCGTTGACCCTACTTGAGGTTAGCGAGCCTTCCGTGAACAAGCGATAAAGCCGGATGGCCCCGCGGTCTTCACGAACTCTTCACGGTTGCTGAGCATCGTCTCGGTCGATCAGCCGCACGGCGACTGCCTCTGTGGGGCCGTCTGCGAGACTCATTCCGACACAGCGAGAACTGCGAGTGCTCCGTCTCCTGACGACTGCCGCCTTGATTCCCATCGCCGCCGCCGCGGCCGCCCAGAACGCCGAGGGCGGGAAGGACCGGTTCTCGGTCAGCGTCGGCGGGCGAATCCACGTCGAGGCCAGCTCCTCCTCCCCCGACCCGGCCCTGGAAGAACGGTTCGACTTCGAGGACGGCGTCGACTGGCGGCGAGCCCGCCTGGTGCTGAACGGCGAGTTCCTCGACCGGTTCACGTTCAAGATCGAGCACGACATCGCGAGCGGAGACATCGTGCCCACGGACGTCTTCATCGAGGCCACGCCCAACGACGGCGCGGCCACCTTCCGCGCGGGTCACTTCAAGGAGCCGTTCAGCCTCTCGATCCAGCAGTCGTCGAACTCCCACTCCTTCATCGCGCGTCCGGCCGCGGTCACCGCCCTGGCGCCGGGCCGCAACCTCGGCTTCATGGTCCACGACCGGCTTCCCGGCGACCGCGTCGCCTGGGCGGTGGGCGGCTTCCGCGACAGCGACGGCTACGACATACGCCCCGGCGCGGACTGGAGCCTGACCGGCCGCCTCACCGGCCTCGCCCTGGATGGAGACGAAGGAAGCGATCTCCTGCTCCACCTAGGCGTGGCCGTCTCGCACCGTCAGCCCACCGCGGACGCCGTGCGGCTGCGCGGCCGCGCCGGCGTCAGGCTCGCGCCGCGCACGGTGAACACCGGATGGCTGCCCGCCGACGACATGCGACTCCTGGGCGCCGAGTTCGTGCTTTCCCGAAGTTCGTTCTGGCTACAGGGCGAGGTGATGTCCGCCCAGGTCGACCTGCTGACGGACGGACGGAACGCCCGATTCGACGCCCAGTACGTCGAGGCTGGCTGGTTCCTCACCGGAGAGCGGAAGCCCTACAGCCGCAGCTCCCGCACCTTCGCCCGGCTAAGGCCGAAAGCGCCCGTGCCCGAAGGCAGGGGCGCCTGGGAGCTCGCGGCCCGCTGGGACCGCATCGATCTGAGCGATGGCTCGGTTCCAGGTGGTAGTCAGCAGAGCCTCTCCCTGGCCCTCAACTGGTATCTCCGCGACAACCTGCGTGTCCTCGCGAACCACGTGTCGACCGACCCGGACGGCGCCGGATCGGCCGAACACCTCGGCCTGTTCCTGCACTTCGACTTCTAGCGCCCCGACGGTACCCGGCCGTGCTCCGGGCTACTCGGCCAGATGCTTGGCCAGGAAGGCCGCGTAACGCTCCGACGCCTCGATCCGGTTCACCCGGTTGCGGAAACCGTGACCCTCGTCAGGGAACAGGACGTACTCGACCGGGACGCCGTTCGCCTGCACCGCCTCGACGAGTTCGTCGCTCTCCACCTGGAGCACCCGGGGGTCGTTCGCGCCCTGGACGACCAGCAGCGGCTTGACGACGTTCGCGGCATGGAAGAGCGGCGAGATCCGCTCCAGGCGTTCGCGCTCGGTCGCCGGATCGCCCAGCTCACCGAGCAGGGCCACTTTCTGCGCCTGCCACCACGGCGGCGTGCTCTCCAGCGTCCGGATCCAGTTCGTGACCCCGAAGATGTTGATGCCGACATCGAAGACCTCCGGCTCGAAGGCCAGCGCGGCCGCCACCATGTAGCCGCCGTAGCTGCCGCCGATGATGCCGACGCGCGAACCGTCCACCCAGTCCTGTGACTCGAGCCAGCTGCGGGCCCACACGCAGTCCTGCAGGTCGACCTCGCCGTGCTTCCTGTCGTCCATGTGGAAGAACGTCTTCCCGTAGCCGGACGAACCGCGGTTGTTCACGCCCAGAACGACGTAGCCCTGGTTCACCAGGTGCTGGATGTCGGCGCGGTAGCTGCGCCGGGTCTGGCCGCCCGGCCCGCCGTGGACCCAGACCATCGCCGGCGCCGGGTTGTCGGCCGACGCCCCGTGCGGTCGCCAGAGGACGGCCGGGATCTCGAGTCCGTCGAAGCTCGGATAGCGGATGACCTCCGTTGTCACCAGATCATCGGAGTCGATCTCGGGGTTCAGGCTCTGCGTCAGGCGAAGCGCTTCGCCGCCCTGTTCGAGGTCGTAGACGTAGAGATCCGAGGGCGACCGGTCGCTGCTCAGGTAGAAGGCCATCAGCCGGTCGCTGGCCGAGAAGCCGACTTGCGCGATATCGCCGGCGGGCAGATCGGGAAGCTCGACCGGGGCGCCCGTCTCCGTGTCGAGCACCTCGACCGCCGTCGAAGCGTCCTCGTTGATCGCCGACACGCGATACCGCCCGGTATCGGAGAAGGACACGCCGAAGACGTCCCAGTCGGCGGCGAGCACGAGCTCGCGAGTGCCGTCCGCGAGGTCGTAGGACCAGATCTGGTTGAACTCCCCGTGCTCGTTCGTCCCGTAGTAGAGCTGCGAGCTGTCCGGAGTGAAGCCGCCGGAGCCGTGCTCGACCTCGCCCTCGTGTTCGGTTACGTGCACCAGGTGACCCGCCATCAGATCGTAGGCGTAGACGTCGCTGTCGTAGTTGCTGGTCAGCTTGTCGAGCGCCAGCCAGCGGCCGTCGTCGCTGACGTCGCCGAGGCTGAAGGTGCCGTCGTTCTCGAACACGAGCTCCCGCTCGAAGTCCCAGGTTCCCGGCGGCGGCACGTCGTAACGGTAGAGGTCCATCGCGAACGGCGTGCGCTCGTTGGTCTGAACGAAGAACGCCTCGCCGTCCGCGCGCCATCCGGCGAACGAGGCCCGCACCCTGTCTCCCGGCGTCAGGTCGACGCCGCCCTCCGGGACGTCCCCGGCACCGTCCGAGCCGACGTAGAGGTGATTCAGCTCGTTGCCGCCCTCGTCGCCGGTGTAGAGGAAGCGGTCATCGTTCGGGAAGTAGCTCTGCGCGAACACAGGACCCGCGCTGTCGGTCAGTTGCCGCGGCTCGCCGCCGGCGACCGGCATGCTGTAGACGGCCCAGACGCCGGTCATGTCGCTCGAGATCAGCAGGCGGCTCTCGTCGGCCGAGAACGAGGCGCCGCCGTAGGACGTCGTGTTGTGGAACGCGGCGGCGCTGTAGACCGCGGGCTGGCGCGTGGGCGGTTCGTTGCCGCCCGCGCAGCCGAGGATGGTGAACGCAACGAGCGCGGCAGTCAACGGAAGGGAGATCCGGCGCCGCACAAGGGAGCCGCGGACCGCAGGGCGAGTGAGAGATGTCATGACGAAGCCTCCTGGAGGGGCGGTTCGGGGTGTAGCGGTCGGCATCAAGGGGGCGCGTCGTGCAGCCAGCCGGCCTGTTCGAGGATCGAGATCGCGGCCACATCGACCAGCTTCTCGCCGGCGCCGACCTCGACGATCGTTGCTTCCCTGCCACCGTAGCCGCCCTGGGCGGCAGCCGCGATGGTCGGGAAGTAGGCGAGTTCGCCGTTCGTGTAGCCGGCGAAGAAGACGTGAGGCACCTGCGCCTCGGCCCGGAGCCGGAGCTGGTGCTCGACGAAGAACTCGCCCGGGAAGGTGGCCAGGGCGAACTGGCCCGCGCCGAGCTCGCCGAGAACCAGGGTGTTCACCTCGGCCTCCCGCTCGCGCGGAAAGCGAGCGCGGTACCTCCGAAGCGACGCCTCCAGCCCGTGCCGCCGGAAGCCCTCCTCGACCACGGGGGAGTCCAGGTCCCAGCGCGGATCGAGCGTCACCAGGTGGCGCTTCACGGACAGGGTCGCCGGATCGTGAAACGCCTCTGCCGCCGCCAGGTCGGCGCGGACGCGGAGCACCTCCTGGCCCAGCCGCTCTCCCGCCATGCGGACCTGCTCGAAGCCGCCTTCCGCGGGCGGCGTCTTGTCCCAGAACGGGTTGATGTCGCCGGCGGCGCCCTGCAGGTACATCGTCACACCGCCGCCCCGCCCCGCGACCAGGGCCGCCATCGCGCCCGGAAAGTCGGCCGAGACGAGCATGTTCTCCGGCCCGAGAATGACCGGGTGAACGGCAAAGTTGACCACCGTGGCGATCGCTTCACCGTCCGCGCCGTCGACCGCGAGCACGCCGACGGACTCGTCGAGCGGCGCGGTCGGCAGGCGCTCGCGGTTACGCCAGAACATCTCGACGCTGCCGTCGGCAAGCACACGGCGCCGGTTGTGCCCCTCGCTTGCCCGGCCCCAGCCAACCGCGACGCGCGCCGCCCGGAGCACGTCGTGGGCCTCCAGGACCACGCCGGCGATCTTCCGTTCCAGTTGCCGGACCCACGGGCTCCCGGCACTCGGGAAGCCCGCCTCGAACAGCGGCGCGGAGTGGGTGTGGGACGCGTTCAGAAGGACATGGTCGAAGCCGGCGGCATCCAGGACCGCCTGCCGTATCGGCAGGGTGTTCTCCTTGCGGATCGAGCCGAGATCGAGCGTCACCAGCGCGACCGTCTCGCCGCCCGCCTCGAGCACGAGCGCTCGCGCGTAGAGCGGGTCGTGGACTCCCGTCGACCGGTTCGTTCCGCGCGCGCCGTAGCCGTAGAGCAGGGAGCCGGCCGGCGGCGTGATCTCGACCCTGGCGGCGCCGGCGCGCAGTTGGGCGGTGGTTGGCGATGGCGTCATGCCGATCCCTCCGAGAACGACAAGACCCGCCACCGCGCCGATCGGTCGCACGCTCCTAGTTCTCGCCACCGCCCAACGTGCCCCACGGCACTCTGCCAAGCGGATCGCGCAGGATGCGCCGCGCCACGACCATACGGTGCACCTCGTCCGGGCCGTCGTACAGCCGCGCGTAGCGCGCCTCGCGATACATCTTCTCGAGCGGCGTGTCGCCGGTCACACCGAGCGCGCCGTGGACCTGAATCGCCCGGTCGATCACGTTGTGGAGCATCCGTGCGCCCCAGAACTTGATCAACGAGATCTCGACCCGGGCCTGCTCGCCCCGGTCCATCGCCTCGGCGGCGTCCAGGGTCATCAGCCGGGCGGCCTGGATCTCGGCCGCCGACTCGGCGACGTAGCGCTGGATCTCGCCCTTCTCCGACAGGTAGGAGCCATGCGCCCAGCGTGACTTGGCGCGGTCGCACATCAGCTCGAAGGCCCGCTGGGCCTGACCCAGCCACCTCATGCAGTGGAAGATCCTGCCTGGGCCCAGGCGCCTCTGGGCGATGACGAAGCCCTCGCCGCGGCCGCCGAGCAGGTTGTCCTTCGGCACCCGGACGTCGTTGTAGCGGACCTCGCAGTGCTGGCCGGACGTGGTGCCCATCGTCGGCACCGCTCTCACGATCTCGTAGCCGGGCGTGTCCGTCGGCACGATGATCGAGGAGAACTTGCGGTGTCCCTGGGCCTCGGGCTCGGTCAACGCGAAGCAGGTCGTGAACGCGGCCCGGCTGGCGCCGCTGGTGAACCACTTGTGACCGTTGATCACCCAGTCGTCGCCGTCGAGCACCGCCCGGGTCTGCATCAGGGTCGGGTCGGAACCGGCCACCTCGGGCTCGGTGAGACCGACCGACGGATAGATGTCGCCCGCCACGAGCGGCTTGAGCCAGCGCTCCCTCTGCTCGTCGCTGGCGTACAGGTGGAGCATGATCGAGTCCTGCATCGTGGCGGAACCGACGGCGATCTGCCCGTAGTGCGAGCGGCCGATCACCTCGTTCAGGTAGACGAACGGCATGAGCGGCAGCCCGCCGCCGCCGATCTCCGCGGGATGCCCCAGGGCCCACAGGCCCCGCTGCTTGGCCAGCGCCTTCAGTTCGGCCATCCGGCCGCGCGTGCGGTCCTCTCCGGACTCCGAGTCCAATTCCGGCTCGGCCGGGATCACCTCGCCGTCGATGAACTCCCGCATCCGCTCGCGGAGCTCGATCACCTCGTCCGTCAGACCGTACCTGCCCATGCCTTTCTCCTTCGACCGCTGTTCGGGAACAGCCGCCGATGATGCCACAGAGGCAGGGACCTGTTCGCTTGCCGACTCGCGCTACGCGGCTTTTCGAGACACCACCCTGGTACGGATGGGGCTGCTCAGGATCCCGACCTCCAGGCCGTCGGCCGGCAACTCGTCGGATTCAGGTTCCAGTCGCCATCTCCGAACCAGAGCGGCCAGTCCGGACACGAGGACGGCCATGGCCAGGGGCACGCCCCTGCAGCCCCTCGGCTCCAGGCCGAACGGCAGGTAGCCCCCCCGCGGGCATGCCTGTCCCTCCAGCCAGCGCTCAGGCCTGAACTCTTCGGCGTCCTCCCAGTACTCGACCCGGCGGTGCATCACGTGCGTGACGACCTCGACCAGAGTGCCCCTCGGGATGAAGTAGCCGCCGAGCGACGTGTCCCGCACCGCCCTGCGGGGCACCAGGAGCGGCGCCGCAGGCTGAAGACGAAGCAGCTCGTTGAAGACGGCCTCGGCGTAAGGGAGCCGCTCGAGGTCCTCGGCACAGAGCGGCCGGTCGCCGGCGACGCGATCCACTTCCTCCTCGAGCCGCGCCCGAACCTCCGGATTGCGGCCCAGGTAGTGCGGAATGTAGGCCATCGCATGAACAGCAGGATCCCAGGCGCCGACGAAAGCCGCGTACGCCTCGTCGCGAATCTCCGAGTCGCTGCCGAAGGACCAGTGCGATTCTCCCCGCTCCGTCGCCTGGACGAAGTGCGCGATCAGACTCGTTTCCGCGCTGTCGGGATCCCTGGCCTTCCGGATCGAGTCGTACACGGCCGTATCAAGCGGCCTGATCGCCTTGCGCGCCTTTAGATCGTGCGGCAGGGGCAGTTTCCGGAGCAGCCTGTATCCGGGCATGGCGAACACGATGAAGCTGAGCTTGGCCGCTCTCATCATGGCCAGACCCGGCGCCGGGCCCAGTTCGCGCCCGGCGCCGAGCATCGAGGTCGTCAGCGCGTTCCACGTGTAGCGCTCGACCTCGGCCCGGAAGTCGACGGTGCTTCCCTCCGTGAGCTCCTCGGCGAAGGACGACGCTTCCGAGACGGCGATCCGCCGGAACGCCGCCGTCCGCTCGGGGGTGAACGCGGTGACCGTGAGGTCCGTGAGCCGTCGGTGCTCGTCACCGAACGGCGTCCTGGCAAGGCACGGGGACTGAATGACCTCGAAAGCGAAAGCCGGCGTGTCCTTCTGGAACAACTCGGGTTTCCGCACCAGGTCCTCGGCGATATCCGGGTCGAAGACCGCGCAGTGCCCTCCGTTGGGCACTTCGAAGTAGACGATGTCGCCCCACTGTTCATGGAGCCAGTGGAAGAAACCGGTGTAGTCGGCCGCCAGCCGGCGCATGGTCTGGAGCTTCTTCCGTGGCGGGACCGGCGGAAGCTGTCGTCTCGGCTTGGTTTCGGTCTGTTGCATGGCCGGAACGAGTCTATCGAGACGACCCGAAGCCGCTGGCGCGCGCCGACCGGGGCTGGAGCGAATCGTCACGAAATCGTCGCTTCTGACCGGTCCGTCATCAAAAGAACGTCGCAGCAGCTCGCTAGCTTGGTTGAATGGCGCCGCGACCTATCGATTCGTCCGCCGAACTGCCTGTATCACTGCCGCCCGTCGCGATGCTGGGCAGGCTTGAGGAGGTGCTGACCGCCAGCGTTAAGGCCGAGGAAAGACCGCTGGGCACCCTGTCCTCCCGCGGCCCGCTGATGGGCGTCGTGGCGCGGGTGGGGCGAACCGAGAACCAAGCCACACATCCGTTCCGGTGAACCGCGAGCCGAAGACACCGCCCGGGCCGCAAGGTCGCCGGCTGCGCAACTTCCGGCAACGGACGACAAACCACGTGGATTTCGTGAACCAGCTCCGGTGCGAGTACGGAGAGATCGTCTCGTACCGGCTTCCCTTCATGAAGTGCTGCGTCGTGTTCGACGCCGAGCTCATTCGCGAGGTCCTGGTCACGCAGCAACCGTACTTTCAACCGTGGTTCCCGGGCGACCTGACGGACGACTGGAAGTACGGCTCGATCGCGCTGCACCAGGGCGAAGAGCAACGGCGGCGGAGCGATCTCATGACGTCGGCCTTCGCGGGAGACGCGGAGGGTGCCTACGCGGACATCGTCGCCGAACAGGCGACGGCTATGAGAGGCCGGCTCCGGTCCAGCAAGACGGTCGACTTGGTCGAGGAATTCGATCGGTTCGTCTGGGATTCGGTCGTCGAAGTCATCCTCGGCCGCGGCGTCCAGATTCCTCGTCAACTCGGCGAGGACACGCTCAATCTCGCGCAGCTGTACCTGGTGCTCGACCTCCTTCCCGGAGCGAGACTCCTCAAGTCACTGCCCCTGCCGGCCCTCCGACGAGGCAAGAAGAGCAGGGCGCTCGTCGACGAAGCGATCTACGGGGCCATTCGGAGAGCCCGCGACTCCGGATACTCCAGCGGGGACATCGCCGCGAAGTACACGCGCGCCAGCGATCGCAAGGATCGGGCGCCGCTCCTGGACTGCGACGAGGCGATTCGGGACGAGCTGATCATCCTGCTGACAGGACAGATCGACGGGCCGACCAGCGCGCTCTCCCTCGGCATCCACTACCTATCCGTCAACAGCGGCGTCCGGACGAAGGTCGAGGAGGAGGTCGACGTCGTCCTGAACGGCGGGAGCATCGACGGCGCGGACTACGGCAGGCTCCGGTACGTCGACGCCGTGTTCAAGGAAGTGCTCCGAGTCGACCCGCCAACGGCCGTGATGCTGCCCAAGGAGGCGACGGAGGATCGGGTGCTCGGCGGCTATCTGATCCGCAAGGGCACGCTGGTCCACGTCGCGATGAAGGCCCTGCACCACCAGCCCGAGTACTGGGATCGGCCGTCCGAGTTCCGGCCGGAGCGCTGGCTCCATAGTTCGCAGCCAACCTGCCCGGCGCACTCCTACATACCTTTCGGTCTGGGTCCCCACTTCTGCCAGGGAATGGAAGTGGCCAGGAGGATCTTCGTCTTCGGTATCGCATCCCTGGCTCAGAAGGTCCGGCTGGAGCCCCGGTCGGCCGATCCACCGAAGAGAAACGACATCGCGGTCGGCGTCGTTGGTCCGTGGACGGCCGACGTTCACGAGAGGTGGGAGACGACCAGCCGCCACGCGAGGGAGCACTCATGACCGAGTCCAAGCCAAGTCCTTCACGGCAAAACTCGCCCACCTCCGACGGGAGAGGCGTGCCGCCTGACCTCCTCGCCAGAACGACCGACACCATCGACGCCGACGCGGAAGCCGTGTTCGCGACCCTAGCCTACGGCGGCCGGCACGGCGATGCGATCCCCGAAGTGGAAAGCGTCGAGTTCGTTTCCGACAAGACCGAAGGAGTCGGCGCCCGGTTCCGGGAGACCCGGAAGCTGACCGCCGCGCAGGCGCGGTTCTTCAAGCTGCTCAAGCTGTACAGGAACGTGATCGAGTGCACCGAGTTTGAGCCCTGCCGGCGAGTGCGCTACGTATCCCACGGCGCCGGAGCTCACTGGCACTCGATTTACACACTGGCTCCCCTGGGCGATGGCCGCACGCGAGTGGAGTTTCGACTCGAGACGAGGCCCAGGAACCTGCTCGGCCGTTGGTTGCCGCGGATGCTGAGAGGCCCTCTGCAGGAGGCCGGCGGGAAGGACCTCAAGGCCATCAAGCACCACATCGAAGACGGTGCTGGCCGGAGGGCGTAGGCTTCGAGGGACGACACGGCCTTCCATGCCTTCGAGTCGACTTGGAAAAGAGACGACGATCGCGCCGCTCCCGAGTAGATACTCCCCACCGTCTGTCTCCGTAGTGGAGGATCCTCCGGGTCGTCTCGCGTAGTTCGGCCACCGCCCGCAGGCCGCGAAGCAGACCGGTCTTCAACTCGTGCAGCCGGGCGCCACCAACGCGTCGCCGTTTCAACGCGTTGGAGTTCAACGCGTTGGAGTACGATAGTCACCTAATCGGCGTATTTGAGCCGTTCTTGACCACGTAATCGTCACACCGTCCCGGCTGGCCTCCAACATGCGCACCAGCACTGCTGCGGGGGTTCAAGGGGGTGGACTGAGGTTGCCCCCGGGGCCGAAAGGCAACCGGCTCCAGAACCTCCGGCAGCGAACGGAGAACTACGGCGCGTTCGCGGACCAACTCCGCCGCGAGTACGGGGAGATCGTCTCCTTCGAGCTTCCCTTCATGAAGTGCTGCGTCGTCTTCGACGCCGAGCTCGTTCACGAGGTTCTGGTCACGCAGCAGCAGTACTTCCGGCCCTGGTTCCCGGGCGATCTGTCGGACGACTGGAAGTACGGCTCGATCTCGCTGCACCAGGGCGAGGAGCACCGGCGAAGAGCCGAGTTCATGACGTCGGTCTTCGCCGGCGACTCCGAGCGCGCCTACGCGGAGATCATCGCCGAACAGGCGACAATCCTGAGGGACCGACTCGCTCCGGGCCAGGGCGTCGACGTCGTCAAGGAGTTCGAAAGCTTCGCCAGGGACGCCATCGTCGAGATCGTCCTCGGCCGGGGCGTCGAGCTGCCCCGTCAACTGGGAGAGGACACGCTCACGCTCCAGAAGACGTACCTGCTGCTGGACATCCTTCCCGGGCCGAGACTGTTCAAGTCGCTGCCCCTGCCGGTCCTCCGGAGAGGCAGGAAGAGCGTCGGGCTCGTCGACGCCGCGATCTACGGCGCCATGCGGAGAGCTCGCGACACCGGCTACTCCGGCAGAGATGTCGTCGCGCAGTACGTGCGGGCCACCGACCTCGAAGGCGACGCGGGAGGTCTGGACTCCGACCAGGCGATCCGGGACGAGCTGATCATTCCGCTGACCGGCTTCATCGACGCGCCGACCAGCGCCCTCACCTTCGGCGTCCACTACCTGGCCAGGAATCCCGATGTCCGCCTGAAGGTGGAGCGGGAGGCGGACGCCGTCCTGAACGGCGGGAGCATCCAGCCCGCTGACTTCGACCGATTGCCGTACACCAGCGCCGTCCTCGACGAAGTGCTCCGGATCGACCCTCCGACCGCCGTCATGCTGCCCAAGGAGGCAACCGAGGACCGCGAGCTCGGCGGCTACCTGATTCCCAAGGGGACGCTCGTTCACGTCGCGATGAGGGCTCTGCACCACAGACCCGAGCACTGGGACCGGCCGTCGGACTTCAGGCCGGAGCGCTGGCTCGAGAGTCCGCGCCCACCCTGTCCGGCCCATGCCTACATACCGTTCGGGCTGGGCCCCCACTTCTGCCAGGGAATGGACATCGCCCGCCGGATCTTCGTGTTCGGCATGGCGTCTCTGGCCAACCGGTTCCGGCTGGAGCCCCGGTCCACGGATCCGCCAAACCGGAACGACACGGCCGTCGGCGTCGTCGGGCCGTGGACGGCGGACGTTCACGAGAGGCGGGACTCGAGCCGCCTACAAGCAGGGGAGCAACATGCCTGATTCAGATGCACGTTCGGGGCAGCCGGACCCGGGGATCGAGGTCGGAGATTCGAAGCCGATCCTCGTGGCGAGGATGATCGACACCTGGAACGCCGACCAGGAAACCGTGTTCGCGACGCTCGCCCACGGTGGCCGCCACGGGGAAGCGATTCCCGAGATGCTGAGCGTGGAGTTCGTTTCGGAGAAGACGATGGGAGTCGGCGCCCAGTTTCGGGAGATCCGGGACTGGACCCCAATCCAGGTGGCGTTCGCGAAGTTCGCCAAGCTGCACCAGAACGTCGTCACGTGCATCGAGTACGAGCCCAACCGGCGAGTGCGGTACATGTCCAACGGCGCCG
>VXUF01000049.1 GCA_009837085.1 Holophagales bacterium | reverse complement strand
CACCCATTCCACGCCCCGGGGCCAACCCAGGCTTCCGGCGAACACCAGCGCCAGGGCCTCGTTCAGCAACACGAGCACCATCGGCAGACCGATCAGGCCCGTGCCCACGGCCATCGCGCTGCGCTGCCGCACCGAAAGCCCAAACTGCGCACCCTTACGCCGGCTGAACCACTGTGTCAGCGGCGCCACCTGGAGAACCGTCACCAGAACGAAGAGGCACATGACCACGAACAGCAGGTCCACCGGCGAATGCTCGAACGGCGCATCCTCCACCCGGCGCAGGCTGAACATGTAGTTCACGGCAAACACGCCTGTGAACACGACGCCGAGCGCCAGCTTCGCTTTCTCCGTCAGCGCCTTCCGCCATCCGGCCAGCGCACGGAGCCGGACCACCGCGAGGACCGACGGGAACAACCCCCTGCCGGGACCGTTCGGATGGCTCCTGACTGATCGAGCAACTGCTCTGCTGACCCGAGACTTCCGGTCTTCGTCACCCGACGACCAATGCACCGCCGAATCGTCCTCGCCCGCCTCTTCACGTAGCGTCCCCAACCGCCTCTCTCGCCTGGTCTTCCACTCCAACTGGAGCGACGCCGCCAGAAAGGCAAGACCTGCAAGAAGACCAGTCCACATCGTTTCCGGGCCAGACGACTCCGCGAACGTCCAGGTAAAGCAGAGCCAGAACCCTCCGAGGATCGGATAGGCGAACCGCAGGTACTTCTTCCGGCCTTCTGTCACCCGCCCAGCGCCTCTACGCCCACGGCTCGCGCTTCGGCCGCAAGTCGTTCGTCGAGAGTGGCCAACGGCAACCCCATGCGCAGCGCCAACTCAAGGTACATCGCGTCGTAGACGGAGATTCCGCGATCATGCGCGAGTTCGAGAACGGCGCTCCCGACACGCGTCGGGTCCACGGGCTCGACCGCGATGGGGAGAGAGTCGAGCGAGTGTCGAATCCACGGCCATCTGCTCGCCTCGAGTCGGCGCCGCCGCGTCGCCGCCAGAAAGGCGTTTGCCACCTCGATCGGCCAAAGGCCGGGCGCATACGCCTGGCGTTCCAGCAGTGACTCGAGTAATCGGTCGGTCGTCTCCGTCGCCTCGTCCGGGAAGACCCACGCCAGGGTCATTGAAGCGTCCAGCACGAACGCCATCAGTAGCGACGCCCCTCCTCGATCAGTTCGCGAATCGACAGGCCGCCCAGGCTGTGTGACCTGCGGAACTCCCTCAGGTTCTCGATCGCGGTGCGTACTTGGTCCCTGTCGGCGCTCCGGTAGGGAATCAGTTCGGCGATTGGCCGCTCGTGCCGCGTGATGACGAATCTCTCGCCCGCCTGCACTCGCTTCAACAGGCGGGGCAGGTGGGTCTTCGCCTCGAACACACCGACTTCAGACATGGAACCAAGCTCCTCTCTTGTCGCATCGGATCTAACTAGTCTCAGACTAGACTGAACGCGGCAGAGCGTCAACCGGCACCGCAGGCCGCCAGAGCGTTCCGTTCGCAACGCTGCGCCTTGGGCCGCTGTACCATCGCCCACCATGCGCAGGCGGCTGGCCTCCGGCATCGAGCTTCGCAACGCGAGTTCCGACGCGGACTACGCGGCGGTAGTCGAACTCCAGCAGCAGACCTGGGGCGACAGCTTCGACGACGCGGTGCCGCCGCCGATGCTGAAGATCTCCCAGAAGATGGGCGGCGTGGTCGCCGGCGCCTACGACGGAGCCGGCCGGATGCTGGGCTTCATCTACGGCATGAGCGGCTTCCGCTTCGGGGAGCGGGCCCACTGGTCCCACATGCTGGCGGTGACGCGGGACGCCCGCGGCCTCGGGCTGGGCCGCGAGCTCAAGGCGTTCCAGCGCGAGCTCCTGCTGGAACTCGACGTCGAAACGGTGTACTGGACCTATGACCCCCTGGTCGCCCGGAACGCGAATCTCAACCTGAACCGGCTCGGAGCGCTGCCGGTCGAGTACGTCGTGGACATGTACGGCGAGGACACCGGCAGCATCCTGCACAGCGGACTGGGGACGGACCGTTTCATCGTCGCCTGGGCGATCGGCAGCGAGCGGGTCGCGGGCCTGATGGAGGGAGGCCCGGCGGCCGGACCGACCCGGGACACGCCACCCTTCCCCGTCGACGAGACGCTGCCCGAGACGGCCTGGGTCGAGGTGCCGCCGAACATCGGCTCCATCCTGCGCTCGGCGCCCGAAGACGCCTCCGCCTGGCGGCGCCGCACCCGGGAGCAGTTCCAGGGGCACCTCGGTAGCGGCTACGCGGTGACCGGGTTCACCTGGCGTCCCAACGACGACGCCCACACGCTGCTGAACCGGCGCTACTACTACCGGCTCGAGAAGCTCGAAGGAACGGAGACGCAATGAGCCTTCAGATCGACTCGATCACGCTGCGCGAGATCCAACTGCCCCTGGTCGAGCCCTTCCGCATCTCGTCCGGCGTCACGACGACCCGGCGCATCCTGCTGCTGGAGCTGGTCGACGCGGACGGCGCCTCGACCTGGTCCGAGTGTGTCGCCGGCGATTTCCCGAACTACTCGCCCGAGAGCATCGACACGGCGACCCTGGCCATTCGCGAGTGGCTGGCGCCGCGCGTACTCGCCCGGCACTTCGAGACGCCTCAGGAAGTGTCGGCCGCCCTGTCCGAAGATCTCCGCGGCCACGAGATGGCCCAGGCCGCGATCGAGATGGGGGCCTGGGCCCTGGCGGCAACGAAGGCCGGGAAGAGCCTCTCGTCAGTGCTCGGCGGCACGAGGAAACGGATCGGCACCGGCATCTCGATCGGCATCCAGAACTCGCCTGCGGAACTCGCCGACAAGGCCGAGAGGGCGCTGGCCGAGGGCTACCGGAAGATCAAGCTGAAGATCAAGCCCGGCCAGGACCTCGACTACCTGCACGCCGTCCGCGAGCGGCTCGGCTCCGACGCGCCGCTGATGGCCGACGCGAACAACGCCTACACCCTGGACGACACCGACCACCTCGTCCAGCTCGACGAGCTCGACCTCGTGATGGTCGAGCAGCCCCTGGCCTGGGACGACGTCGCCCGCCACGCCGAACTACAGAGACGCATGCGGACGCCGATCTGCCTGGACGAGTCGATCACGAACATCGCCCGCGCCGAGGACATGATCCGCCTCCGAAGCGGCCGGATCGTCAACATCAAGCCGGGCCGGGTCGCCGGGTTCACGGCCTCGAAGGCCATCCACGACCTCTGCCAGTCAAACGACATCCCGGTCTGGTGCGGCGGCATGCTGGAAAGCGGCATCGGCCGCGCCTACAACGTCGCCCTGGCCTCCCTGCCGAACTTCACGATCCCCGGCGATGTGAGCCCCAGTAACCGGTACTGGGCGCGCGACGTCGTGTCGCCCGAGTGGACGATGGACGGTGACGGCTGGGTCGACGTGCCGGACGGCCCCGGCCTCGGCGTGGAGGTCGATCGCGAGCGAATCGAGGCTCTGACTGTGCAGCGGGAAACGCTGCCGGCCGGCTAGCACGGCGGAGGTCCAGAGGCCGGCGCTTCGCGCCGGATGCCGGCGGGGGCGCCGGCGCACCCAGTGTGAAGCCTCCCGGGCCTAGAGGCTCCAGCCGCCGTCGACGGTCACCGTGTGGCCGGTCACGAACACGTTGCGCTCGATCAGGGCGAGGATCGCGTCGGCGCAGGTCTCGGGAGTCGCCACGCCCCTGAGTGGCGACCCCGCGCTCACGTGCTGCTGGGCCTTGTCGTAGTTCTCGTCACCGAGCCCGCCGCGCAGCCAGCGCCCTTCGATGAAGCCGGGGGCGATCGTGTTGACCCGGATCTCCGGGCCGAGCACCCGCGCCAGCGACTTCGTCATCACGATGACCGCGGCCTTCGACGCCGCATAGGGGATGCTGCTGCCGCCGCCGCCGATTCCGGCGATCGAAGCGACGTTGACCACCGCCCCTTCGCCCGCCGCCTTCATGTGCGGGGCGGCCGCGCGCGTGCAGTTGAAGACGCCGCGCAGGTTGGCGCCGAGGATGTCGTCCCAGACCTCGTCCGTGACGCCCTCCAGGTCATCATGGGCGATGAAACGGGTCATCCCCGCGTTGTTCACGAGGATGTGCAGCGCGCCGAAGCCTTCGACGGCCGATGCGATGAGACGCCGGCAGTCAGAGTCCTTCCGCATGTCGGCCTGGACCGCGACGGCGTTACCGCCTCGGTCGCGGATGCCGCCAACGATCCGTTCCGCGGCCTTGGCGCCGCTGTGGTAGTTCACGACAACGGACGCACCCAGGCTCGCCAGCAGCTCGGCGGTGGCCTCGCCGACGCCCGACGAGGAGCCGGTGACGACGGCGACCTTGCCTTCGATCTCCAACGGACCGGCCCGGCGAGGCCTACCGGCCCTTCCAGTTCGGCGGCCGCTTCTCGGCGAACGCCTTCGGACCCTCGACCAGGTCCTCCGACTGGTTCATCTGCGCCGTCCACGGGAAGATGGAACCCGCCGCCTGCTCGAGCGCCATGCCGAGGCCCTTGTTCGCCGCCTCCTTGCTGGCGCGAACCGACAGCGGCGCGCACTCCAGGATCTGCGCCGCCCAGGCCCGGGCCCGGTCGAGCAGCTCGTCGTGAGCGCAGACCTCGTTGACGATCCCAAGCTCCTTCGCCTCCTGCGGCGTGATGTGGCGACCGGTCAGCAGCATGCCCATCGCCTGGTGGTACGGAATCTGCCGCGGCAGCCGGTGCACGCCCAGCGCCCCCGCCATCAGGCCGACCCGGGGCTCGGGCAGTCCGAAGGTCGCCTTCTCGGAGGCGATGATGATGTCGCAGGCGAGCACCAGTTCGAAGCCGCCGCCGAGCGCGAAGCCGTTGACCGCCGCGATCATCGGCTTGTGCAGGTCGAATCGGGCAGTGATGCCGCCGAAACCGCCGCGCACGCCCTTCATCCCGGCCCGCACGACCTTGCTGCCGTGCTCGGCCTGGTACTTCAGGTCGTTGCCGGCCGAGAACGCGCGATCGCCGGCGCCAGTGAGGATCGCCACCCAGGCGTCGTCGTCGGCCGCGAAGTCGTTGAACACCGAGTCGAGCTCCTGGCTCGTCGGCGGGTGGATCGCGTTCATGCGCTCCGGCCGGTTGAGGGTCACTTCCCAGACGTGATCGTTCTTCTCGACCTGGAGAAACTCGTAGCTCACTTGCCTGCTCCTGTTCGCTTGCGGGGCCGCTTCATGGCCGTTTGATGGAAGGGCGCGAGAGTAGCAGCAGTACCTTGCTAGCGTTCCACCCGACATGGCGGTTCTACCCTTGCCAGCCGGCACCGGTCCGAACAGCGATCCCTACCGGAGCGCCGACTGGTCCTACAACCCCGACCCGAACCGGGTCGCCGCAGCGGCCGCCGACTGGCGTAGCCGCCATGAGCTCACCTCGGCGTCGACCGACGAGACCCGCCGCATCCTGCTGCTGGTCGACGAGCAGCGGGACTTCTGCCTGCCCGAGGGCTCGCTCTACGTCGGCGGCCGTTCGGGCCGGGGCGCGATCGAGGACGCCGACCGCGTCGTCCGCTTCATCTACCGCAATCTCGGCCACCTGACCGAAATCGCCTCCAGCCTCGACAGCCACACACCGCAACAGATCTTCTTCTCTTCGTTCTGGGTGGACGCCTCCGGCAAACAGCTCGACAGCTACCGTGAAGTGCTCGCCTCCGAGGTCGAAGCAGGCAAGGCGGTGCCCAACCCGGCTCTGGCCGGCTGGTTCGGCGACGGCACCTACGACTGGCTCAGGCGCCAGGCGCTGGACTACTGCCAAAGGCTCGAGGCGACCGGGAAGTACTCCCTCTACCTGTGGCCGCCGCACTGCTTCCTCGGCAGCCAGGGCCACGGCCTGGTCGGCGCGATCCAGGAAGCCAGGCTGTTCTTCAGCTACGCCCGCAATGCCGAGACGCCGATCCTGATCAAGGGAATGAACCCTCTCACCGAGTTCTACTCCGTGCTTTCACCGGAGGTGCTCGTTCGCCATGACGGCAAGCCGCTCGATCAGCGCAACGAAACGCTGATCGAGCAGCTGCTCGAGGCCGATGCCGTGATCGTCGCTGGCCAGGCGGCCAGCCACTGCGTTCGTTACACGGTCGACGACGTGCTGGCCGAGATGCAGTCCCGCGATGTCCCTGCAAACCGGCTGCACGTGCTGGCCGATTGCATGTCGGCGGTCGCCGTGCCCGAGCCTGAGACGCCCGGGGAGCTCCTCGCAGACTTCACGCCCGAGGTCGAAGCGGCGATGAGGCGTTGGCAGGCGGCCGGCGTCCACCTCGCGAGTTCGGAGGACGACGCCTCGGACTGGGTCTGACCGCCTACGGCACGTTGCGCCGCAGCTCCTCTAACCACGCCGCCGGATTGCCGTCCGACGGCGCCCGCCAGTCACCGCGCGGCGAGAGCGACCCACCCGAACCCACCTTGGGTCCGTTCGGCAGCGCCGAGCGCTTGAACTGGCTGGTACCGAAGAAGCGAACCAGGAACACCTGGAGCCAATGCTTGATCTCGTCGAGCGTGTACTCGCGGCGCTCGGCCTCCGGAATCGTGTCGAGCCAGGCGCCCCGGTCCCGGTCGCCCCAGGCCCGATGAGCCAGGTAGGCGACCCGGCTCGGCCGGTAGCCGTACCGGCTCAGGTAGTAGAGATGGAAGTCCTGGAGCTCGAACGGCCCGATCGTCTCCTCGGTCGACTGCGCCGGCTCGCCGTTGCCGGCCTCCCCGCCATCCTCCGGCGGCACCAGCTCCGGCGAGATCTCCGTGTCGACGATCGACTGCAGGGTTTCGCTGGCGGCAGCGCCGAACTCGCCGCGCTCGACCTCCCAGCGGATCAGGTGCTGGATCAGCGTCTTCGGCACGGACGAGTTCACGCTGTAGTGGGCCATCTGGTCGCCGACACCGTAGGTGCACCAGCCCAGCGCCAGCTCCGAGAGGTCGCCGGTGCCGATGACCAGGCCCCGGTGGAGGTTGGCGAGCCGAAACAGGTGAGCCGTGCGCTCGCCCGCCTGGACGTTCTCGAAGGTGGAGTCGTAAACTCCGTCGCCGCGCACGCCACGCCCGTAGGGGTGGTCGATCGCCTTGAGCATCTCTTCGCTCGGCGGCCGGATGTCGATCTCGGACGCGGTGACGCCGAGCGCCTCCATCAGCCGGTTCGCGTTCTCGTAGGTGCGAGTCGAAGTGCCGAAGCCCGGCAGCGTGTAAGCGAGGATGTTCGAGGCCGGCAGCCCGAGCCGCGCGAAGGCGCGAACGCAGACGATCAGCGCGTGGCTCGAGTCGAGTCCGCCGGAGACGCCGATGACGACTCTCTCGAGGCCGGTGGCCCGCAGCCGCTGCACCAGTCCGGCGACCTGGATGTCGAAGGCTTCGGCACAGCGTTCGTCCCGCTCCGCGCTGTCCGCCGGCACATAGGGGAAGCGCGGAATCTCCCGCCGGAGCGCCACCGCAGCCGGCGGCAACTCCACCGTTACCGGAACCGTCCGGAACTCGCCGGCAAAGGACTCCCGGCGCGCCGCGTCCCGGAACGTCGACATGCGCAGCCGCTCCTGCGAGAGCCGCTCGAGGTCGATGTCGGCGGCGATCGACTGGGCCTCCTCGCTGAAGCGCACGGACTCGGCCAGCCGCTCCCCGTTCTCACAGATCAGGCCGTGGCTGTCCCAGGCAAGGTCGGTCGTCGACTCCCCGGCGCCGGCTCCGGCGTAGACGTAGGCCGCGATCGACCGGCCCGACTGCGACGCGCACAGCAGCCGCCGGTAGTCCGCCTTGCCGATTGTCACGTTGCTCGCCGACAGGTTGAAAAGCACGGTAGCTCCCGCCATGGCGCCCCGGGTGCTCGGTGGCAGCGGCGACCAGAGGTCCTCGCAGATCTCGACGTGGAAGCGAAAGCCCGGAACGGGGCCTGCATCGAACAGCAGATCCTCTCCGAAGGGCACGTCCTCGCCGCCAAGAGAAACGACGTCCGACCGCCTCGACTCGGCGGCGGCGAAGTACCGCTTCTCGTAGTACTCGCGGTAGTTCGGCAAGTAGACCTTGGGCACGATGCCCGCAATCCGGCCGCTGTGCACCACCGCCGCGACGTTGAACACGCCGCCGTCCACCTCGAGCGGCAGGCCGACGATCAGTACCGGACGCAGCTCCCGCGAAGCCGCCGCCAACTCCACGAGCGCGGCACGAGAACCCTCGAGCACCGCGGACTGGTGGAACAGGTCGTCGAGCGAGTAGCCGCTCAGGTTGAGTTCGGGGAAGACTGCGGCGACGGCGCCGTCCCGGTCCGCGCTCCAGGCCAGGTCGATCGTGCGCTCCAGATTCGTAGCCGGATCGGCGATCTCGACGCGCGGCAGGCACGCCGCGACCCGGGCGAACCCGTGCTCGTAGAGGTCGTCGAAACGCCGAACTGCTGACCTGTCTAACCTTGCGGCCATGCGGGATTATGAACGACCGGCCGCCGAAGCGCCGTCTTCCGGTGGTTCAGGCCGAGCGGGCGGACGGCGCATGGGAGGCCGCCAGCCGGTCGCACTGCTCCATCAGGCTCGCCGTGACCTCGACCGGCGCCGGCCCGTGAGCCTCGAGGTCCTGCAGCGCCGGCGGCAGGGAGGCCACTTCGCACCCCGCGGCCTCGCGAGCGGCATCGAGTGACGGCAGCGGCTCCAGAAGCCGCCCCTCTTCCAGCACCGGCACGAGCAGATCCAGGCCGCCGGGGTCGTCCAGTCCCGAGGCCTCCCCACCCTCGTCGAGCGCATGGATCACGTCCCGCTCCAGACCACCGGCGGCATCGCGGTAGCGGCGCACCTGCAGCCTCCCCGGCAGGGACGTCTTGCCGACGCCGGCACCGAACTTGAACACCGGCCGCCACCTCTCCTCGCCGCACCGCCGGATGGCCGACAGCTTGTACACCCCTCCCAGCGCGCCCGCGCCCGCTGCCGTGACCAGCGAGGTGCCGACGCCCCAGATGTCGATCGCCGCGCCCGCCCGCCGCAACGCCAGGATCTTCTTCTCGTCCAGGTTGTCGCTGACGACGATCGCGACGTCCTCGAGCCCCGCCTCGTTGAGCCGCCGCCGTGCCGCGCGGCTCTGCAGCAGGAGATCGCCCGAGTCCAGGCGGATGCCGAGCAACCGCTGGCCGCGCCGCTCGAGCACCCGCGCGGTGGCGATCGCGTGCTCGATCCCCCGTTCCACGTCGTAGGTGTCGACCAGGAGGACGCAGTTGTTCGGCATCGTCTCCGCGAACGCGTCGAACGCCTCGCGCTCCGAGTCGAAGGCCTGGACCCAACTATGCGCGTGGGTGCCCCTCACCGGAATGCCGAAACGCTGTCCCGCCTCGAGGTTCGAGGTCGCGATGCAGCCGCCGAGATACGCGGCGCGGCTGGCACTCAAGCCCCCGTCGAACCCCTGGGCCCGTCGGAGACCGAACTCCAGCACCGGCTGGCCCGGCGCGGCGATGTGGCAGAGCCTGGCCGCCTTCGTCGCCACCAGCGTCTGAAAGTTGAAGATGTTCAGGACGGGCGTCTCGATCAACTGGCCAACCAGCAGCGGCGCCTCGATCCGCAGCAGCGGTTCCCTCGCGAACACCGCGGTGCCCTCCGGCACGGCCGCGAGCGAGACGGAAAGGTCGATCGTGGGCAGCGCCTCCAGGAAGTCAGGGGCGAAGAGAGGCCGGCCGTCGCTCCCCGTGAGACTCTCAAGGTACTCCACGTCCTCCGGCTCGAAGCGAAGATCGACCAGGAAATCCACGACCTGCTCCAGGCCGGCCGCGACGGCGAAGCCACCGTCGAACGGCGTGTGGCGAATGGACAGGTAGAAGCTGGCCCGGTCCAGGTGGCGACCGTGCCGCCAGTACCCCTGTGCCATCGTCAACTGGTAGAGGTCGGTCGTCAGAGCGCTCACAAAGGCGCCTCCAGCGACTCCCACGCCGACCTGTGCTGGTACAGCTCGCCGTCTTCGAAGCCGAGCCGGCGGTAGTACTCGCGGGTACCCACCGAGGAAATGACGGCCACGTGACTGAACCCGGCGCCGGCCGCGATGCGAAGGGCCTCGGCGATCAGGCGCCGGCCGAGGCCGACATGCTGCGACCGCCCCTTCTCCCGCTCGCCCAGGCCGACAACCGATCCATAGACGTGAACCTCGCGGATGATCGCCTTGTCTGCCAGCTCCGGGGGCGAAAGCGGATCCGTTCCGCACGGCGCCGGCAGGCGAAGCCGCAGGAACCCCGCGATGCGGTCCTCCACGGTCACGAACTCCAGGAAGGTCTCGCGGCCGCCTGACGCTTCGTAGTCGGTGCGCCGCAGGCGAAGCCGGCGCGGGTCGACCCGGCGGCCGCCGACCTCGCGGGCGCGAATGTCCCGGCAGCGGACGCTGCGAGCCGCCGCTTCGGCCTCCGCCACCTGACGCAGGTTCGTCGTGCGGTTGCCGGTCACGATGTCCGTGCCCGGGATATCGCGGATCACCCGCGTCAGGCGGCAGTAGCGCGGCGCAGCGCCCAGGCTGTGGACAAGCACGTCGAGCAGTTCATCCCCCTCATACGGCCGCCACTCGCCGCGCCGGTAGTAGGCCATCAGCTCGGCGCTCTCGATCAGGGAGCAGGGGTAGACCTTGAGCTCGTCTGGTCTCAGGTCCGGGTCGGAGAAGAGCCGATCGAAGTCCTCCCTGTCCTTCGCCGGCGTGGAACCGTGGAGATTCGGCATCCAATGCGCCTGGATCTTGAACCCGGCCTGGCGCAGGAGACGAACGGCGCGCCGCGACCGGGCCGTGTCGTGGCCGCGGCCGTTCAGGGCCAGGACGTCGTCGTCCATGCTCTGGATGCCGATCTGCACCTTCGTCGCCCCGAGCCGCCGCATGCGCAGCGCCTCCGCCGCGTCCAGCCGATCGGGCCGGGTCTCGAGCGAGAGCCCGACGCAGCGGACCGGCGATGTTTCGTTGATCCGCTGCACTTCGAACAGATCGTCCCAGCCTGCCTTCTGCTCCCGCGCCTCGGCTGCCGCTCGTGGATGAGCAGCGATCCAGTCGGAGACGACCTGGTTGTAGCCGCGGCCGGCTGCCGCGTCCGACGTTTCGATTTCGGCGCCCTCCACGATCTCCTCCAGCTGCCGGAAGTCCACCGCAGGCGCGAACGTCGGCAGCGGATCCGTCGCCAGCTCGGACGAGACGTCGACGAACTCGTTCATCGCCTGGAGACAACGCAGGATGAACCACACCTGGTAGCCATCCGGATAGCTCGACCAGGTGCCGCCGAGAACAATCAGCTCCACCTTGTCGATCGGGTGCCCGGTGTGACGGAAGGAACGGAGGCGGGAGAGAGTCTGCCGGTAGGGGTCGAACTGGTGTTCGGCGGCCCGCTGGGCCCCAGGCTCGGACGACAGGTAGCTCTTCGGCATCCGCACGTCGCTGGGACAGAAGATGCACCGGCCCGGGCACGGGAAGGGCTTGGTCAGCACGGTGACCGGCGCCACGCCGCTCCGGGTGCGGACCGGCTTCATCCGGACCCGGTCGACAAACGCCTGTTCGCCCGCCGAACCGGGCCGCAGCGCGCGGTAGCCGCGGATCAACTCGCTCTTCGAGAAGAAGCCCCTGCCGTTCTTCGGGTGGCGGCGCAGCAGTTCGTCGAGGTCGCGCTCCTCGAAGCGTGACGCGCTCTCGATGGCGCCGATGATCGCGTCGAGCTCCGCCGCGTGCTCTTCGGGCTCGAACGAGAAACGCTTCGGGGCTATTGTCGCCGCCATGACGGGAACCTACTACGGCAGCACCGGGCGCTTGGGGGCAACGAGACGATGACGACCACAGCCGGCGAGACGGCCACCGGGCCACAGTTCGAGGGGCGCGCGGCCCTGATCACAGGCGGCGGCAGCGGCATCGGACTGGCGATCGGCCGCGCCCTCGCCTGGGGCGGATGCGGTATCGCCCTCGGCGGTCGCCGCCGGGAGGTCGTGAAAGCGGCCGCCGCCGATCTGGGCGCGCTCGGCCTTCGCGCCGTCGCCGTCGCCGCCGACGTCTCGAGTGCCGGCGGCGCGCGGCAAATGGTGGACGAAGCGGCACGCGAACTCGGCGGGCTGGACATCCTGGTCAACTGCGCCGGCGTCTACCGCGCCGGTCCGCTCGCGGCCGAGAGCGACGAAGCCGAACACGACCCGATAGACCTCGTCGTCGACGTCGATCTGAAAGGCGTGCTGTTCGCGACCCGGGCCGCGATCCCCCACCTCCGCGCGGGTCGCGGCGGGGCCTCGATCGTCAACATCTCGTCCTCGCTCACTCAATCGCCGCTCGCCAACTGCTCCGTCTACACGGCCGCGAAGGCCGGCGTCGACGCGCTGACCCGCAGCCTCGCGGCCGAACTCGCCGGCGACCGCATTCGGGTCAACGCGGTGCTTCCCGGCGTCGTGCGTACCCCGATCTTCGAGACGATCATGCCGCCGGACGAGGCCGCCGCCTTCATCGACGGTTTCGGCGGCGAGGTGCCGCTGGGCCGCATCGGCGAGCCGGATGATGTCGCGCGTGCTGTCGTCTTCTTCTGCGACCCGGCGAACGACTGGATCACGGGAGCCCTGCTCGCAGTCGACGGCGGGCTCAGCCTGGGTTCGGGATAACCCACTGGGTGCGCTGGTGCCCCCGCCGGCATCCGGGCCGACGCCCCGAAGCGGCAAGGCGATACAGCCATCCTCCCTTCCCATGAACACGCCAACCCAAGCCGCCCTCCGCCGGATCAACCGCGACTTCTACAGCCAGTACGCGGCCGACTTCGACCGCACCCGCCACCCGGGCGGCTGGCCGGGCTGGCGGCGCGTTGTCGAGACCGCGGCCCAAGCCACGAACCGCCTGCTACGTGTCCTCGACCTCGGCTGCGGCAATGGCCGCTTCGCGCTTTTCCTGCAGCACAACCCCGAGCTTCTCAGCCACGGACGCTTCATCTACAACGGCATCGACCTCAGCAGTGAGCTGATCGACCACGCCCGAGCGGCCGCCGCAAGCCTTGACCACATCCGTTTCAGGACCGACGACATCGAGAGCTGCGCCCTCGACGAAGCGACCTACGACCTCGTCACCCTCTTCGGCGTCCTCCACCACATCCCGGGCTTCGACACGCGGCGCCGCACCCTCGAACGCGCCGCATCCGCCGTGGCGCCCGGCGGCCTCCTCGCCCTCACCTGCTGGCAGTTCGGCGACGACCCCGGGTTCGAACGCCGCCGGCTCGACTGGGCCTCGGAAGCTGGCGTCGACCCGGCGGAACTCGAGCCCGGAGATCACCTGCTGCGCTGGGGGCCGGGCGACTCGGACGCCCGCCGCTACTGCCACCACGCCGATGAACTGGAACTCGATCGTCTGGTCGAAGGCTCCTCGTTGACCGAAGTCGCCCGCTACCGCTCCGACGGACCCGGGGGCCGCCAGAACTTGTACTGGCTGGGCGCTCGCGACGGTGCTGCTACTTTGAGCTGAAGGAGGATCGAAACCCATGAAGCCCCTGTGTCCCGCTCTGGCCGCCTCCATCCTGCTGACTGCTCTCCCTGCCGCCGCCCAGCAGGAGGAGACCTATGACTACTGGCAACCGCAGCGGCAGATGGTCTGCCTGGGCCAGCAGGCGATCTTCATGTGCAACGGGCTCTTCACGTCCAACCGGACCCTCGAGCAGGTGTTCGCGCAGGAACTTGCCTACCTGCCGGAACCGGTCGGAACCGCGAAAGGCGGCGACTACGACGTCGACTGGGAACGCGGGGCCGTGACGGTCGGCTCGGGCCACGGCGTGCCGAAGATGCGGGCCGCCTTCCGCGAGGGAATCGGCTGCGTCGTCCTCGCGCCCGACCAGACGCTGGAGGACATCGACAGCCTGCCCGCCATCGAGATGCCGCCACCGGCCGGCGACGCGGCGAAGATCCCGTGGCCGGACGGAGACAAGACCGGTCCGATCTCACCGCCGTCCGAAGTCGACGCGGCCGAGCTCCAGGCCGCCTCCGACTGGGCCTTCGACCGCGAGTCGCCGCAGCAGGTCACGCTGAGCCTGCTCGTCGTCCATCGCGGCCAGATCGTCCACGAGCGCTACGCCGACGGCGTCGACATCACGACGCGCACGCGCACCTGGTCGACAGCGAAGAGCATCGCCTCGACGCTCATCGGCTTGCTGGTCGACGACGGCAAGCTGGCTCTCGACGAACCGCTCGACTTCGACTTCCTTCCCAAGGAAGCCACCGCGGCGAAGACCGACCCCCGGGCCGCGATCACTCTCCGTCACGCGCTGAACATGTCGAGCGGTCTCCAGACGGTGGACAACGGCGGCCAGGAGTACGCCGTCGGCTCCGGCATGTCCTACTGGGCCGGCGCCAGCTCCGTGGAGGGCGCCCGCCGCCGCGCCCTGATCCGCGAGCCGGGCGCTAACTGGGACTATGAGAACTACGACACCCTGCTCGCCGTCTACGCGATGAAGCGCGCCCTCAGCAGCGAGAAGAAGTACCACGAGTTCCCCCGCAAGCGCCTGCTCGACCAGATCGGCATGCGGAACACCCTGCTCAGCACCGACCGCTTCGGCGACTTCATCCTCAGCAGTCAGGTCTACACCAACGCCCGCGACCTCGCCCGCTTCGGCCTCCTGTACCTGCAGAACGGCCTCTGGAACGGCGAGCGCCTCCTCTCCGAAGAGTGGATCGACTTCGTCCGCACCCCGGCCCCCTCGACCGCCGACCGCGGCAACTTCTACGGCGGCCAGTTCTGGCTCGTCCCCGACGAACGCAAGGACGTCCCCAAAGACGCCTACTCCACCGCCGGCAACCGCGGCCAGTACGTCGTCATCGTCCCCTCCCACGACCTCGTCATCGTCCGCCGCGGCCTCGACTGGGGACGCCAGGGTTTCGACCGCTGGGACATGACGCGGGAGGTGCTAAAGGCGTTTCCAGGCGGCGCGGGCGTAGCGCAGTAGCGCATCGGTTGCACCCGCCTGTTCCGGGCGCGCAGGGGGGCGGTCCCATCGGCCGATCGCGCTTTCCCGGATGAGGGGACCTGAGCGCTCTCTTCGCTTCACTCGCTTCGGATCGGCATCAGATCCGGTGAGGGCGTCGAAAATCGCTCGTTCAGAGCCCGCTGGGACCCTCCCCCTCCGCGCCCAGCACAGGCAGGACATAGCAGGGGGCCTACACCCCAC
>VXUF01000076.1 GCA_009837085.1 Holophagales bacterium | reverse complement strand
TTGGCTGTGCGGGGTCTGGGTATCCCCTGATTGGCTGTGTGGGTATTGTGCCGGCGCTGGCGTTCGTCTCCGTCCGGCTGATAGTCGGCAGCGTCCTCGAGCTGGTCGCCAAGGCGATTCTGCTGTTGCTCGCCGGTCTGGCGTTCCTGGTCGCGCGCCTGATCGGGCCGGTCCTGGTCAAGGCGTTCACCTGGCTGAGCCGGGGGCCGCTGATCGTCGTGCGGCGCCTGCTCGAGTGGCTCAGCGGGGTCTATCCCGTCCTTCTCGATCGGTCCCTGCGGTTCCCCGTCGCGGTCGTTGCGGTGGTGGCGGTCACGCTGTGGAGTTCCTGGTGGCTCCTGGGCCGTCTCGACAGCGAACTGCTGCCCGAGGTTCGCCAGGGCGAGTTCACGATCGAAGTCTCGCTGCCGGTGGGCACGCCCCTGGCCGAGACCGAGCGCACGCTGGCCGCAGTCGAGAGCGCGATCCTTGAGGAGGAACGCCACATCGAGCGGCTGCTCGTGACCTACGGCTACGACGTGACGAACACCCAGCGCTCCGACGAGGGTGAGCACACGGCGAGGTTCAAGGTGTTGCTCGAACCGGTGCAGGCGGCGGCCGAGGACGAGGTGGTGGAGCGGCTGAGGCGCCGCTTCGAGTCGACTCCGGACGCTTCCTCGCGCGTCTCGCGTCCCGTCCTGTTCAGCTTCAAGACGCCGATCGAGGTCGAGGTCCACGGCGAGGATCTCGACCGCCTCCAGGAGTACGGCGATCGCGTGCGTGACCTGATGGCGGCGATGCCCGAACTTGCCGATGTCGAGACGACGTTGAAGCGCGGCGCACCCGAAGTGCAGATCGTCTACGACCGGGCGATCCTCAACCGCTACGACCTCCAGACCTCGGTCGTCGCCCAGATGGTGCGCAACCAGATAGAAGGCTTCGAGGCGACCCTCTACAACCTGCGGGACCGGCGGATACCGATCGTGGTCCGGCTCGCCGAGGAAGATCGCCGCTCGACGGACCAGTTGAACGGTCTGGTCGTGAACCCGGGCGGCGAGCGCCCGATACCACTCCACGCGGTGGCCGATGTCGCCGTGGGCGAGGGACCGTCGGAGGTGCGGCGGATCGACGGCAAGCGGGTGGCGGTGGTCGAGGCCAACCTTGGCGACGCTTCGCTAGGGCGCGCCGTGGAGCGGATCGAGGAGGTGCTGGCCAGCGGAATCGAGTGGCCGGCGGACATGAGCTTCCTGGTTGGTGGCCAGAGCCAGGAGTGGCAGCGGTCGAGCGCCAGCCTGTGGCTGGCCCTGGGGCTGTCCGTGTTTCTGGTCTACGTGATCATGGCGGCCCAGTTCGAGTCCCTGCTGCACCCCCTGGTCATCATGTTCTCGATCCCGCTCGCGTTCTTCGGCACCCTGGTCACCCTCTACCTGCTGGACGTCAACCTCTCGATCGTCGTCTTCCTCGGCATGATCATGCTGGCGGGGATCGTCGTGAACAACGCGATCGTTCTCGTCGACTACATCAACCGGCTGCGCGCGCGCGGGCTGCCCCGCCGCCGGGCGATCGTCGGCGCCGGCCTGGTGCGGCTGCGGCCGATCCTGATGACCACGGCGACGACCACGCTCGGCCTGCTGCCGATGGCGCTCGGCCTCGGTCAGGGCGCCGAGATCCGCACGCCGATGGCCCTGGCCGTGATCGGCGGCCTGGTCGCTTCGACGGTGCTCACCCTGATCGTGGTACCGACGATCTACGAGATCTTCGAACGGCTACGGGAGGCGCTGTCGTTCTCGCGTGAGCGAAGCTCCCGCCCGGCCACCGCCAGCGCCGACGCCACCGGGCCGGCAGGAGCGGTGGCGGCCCAGGGGAGCGGCCCATGATCCCCGGCGGTTTGGGCAGGTCCCTGCCCCGGCTCTCGCTGGAGCGCCGCGTCGGTGTCCTCGTCGTCGTCGGCGCGGTCCTGGTCATGGGATTGGTGGCGGCCCTGTCGTTGCCGATCGAGCTGATCCCGTCCGGTTACAGCTCGCCCTTCCTGCGGGTGACCGTCCCGTGGCGTGATGCGCCGCCTCAGGAAGTGCTCGACAAGGTCACGATCCCGCTGGAGGAGGAACTGGCGACCATCCGGGGGCTGGAGAACCAGTACTCGTTCTGCGCCGTCGGCTTCAGCCAGGTCTTCCTGAGCTTCGCGCACGGGACGGACATGGACGTCGCCTACCGGGAGGTCCGGGATCGGATCGAGCGCGCCCGGGCACGTCTGCCGGAGGATGTCCAGCAGGTCTTCATCCGCAAGGACGACGACACCCAGATGCCGGTGGCGATGGTCGGCGTCCTCGTCGACGAGGGGACGGCCGACACCTACAACCTGATCCAGAACGAGGTCATCCTGAAGCTGGAGCGGCTACCCGGGGTTGCCTCGGTCGATGCCCAGGGCCTGCTGGAGCGGGAAGTGCTGATCGAGCTCGATCGGCAGCGGGTCGAGGCGGCGGGGCTCAACATCTTCGAGATCGCCCAGGACCTGCAATCGGACTACTTCACGCTGGCGTCGGGCAACGTTCGCGCCGGCGACCGCAAGCTGCTCCTTCGGTCGGTGGCGGGTTACCCCGCGCCCCAGAACGTACGCGACATGCTGATCACCGAGACGGTGCGGCTGGGCGACATCGCATCCGTGCGCTACGACGTGCCCGACGACGAGTTCCGGGTGCGGGTGAATGGCCTGCCCGCCTACGCGATCCGGGTGCAGAAGGAAGGCGAGGCGAACGCGCTGGACGTGGCCCGCGAGGTCGAGGGCGTGGTGCGGGAGCTGGCGGCGAATCCGCGCCTCGCGGCAATCGAGGCGGACGTGATCATGAGTTCGGGCGAGATCATCCGCGACTCGATGGGGGTGCTTCTGTCGAGCGGCCGGATCGGGGCGACCTTCGCGATGATCGTGCTCTTCTTCTTTCTCCGCCGCCTGCGGATGAGCCTGATCATCGCCTTTTCGATCCCGCTCTCCATGGTCGTGGCGGTCGTCGCGATGTACTTCTTCGGCGAGACCTTCAACGTGATCTCGCTGCTCGGCCTCATGATCTCGGTCGGGCTCCTGGTCGACAACTCGGTGGTGGTGGCCGAGAACATCCATCGGCTGCACCAGAGCGGCACAGGGCGTCGCCAGGCAACGCTTCAGGGGGCGGGGGAGATCGCGCTGGCCATCACCACGGCCACCCTGACCACCGTGATCGTCTTCCTGCCGGTTTCGCTGGTCGACGGTCAGGGTCAGTTCATGCTGCTCCGGCTCGTGATCCCGATCACGGTCTCCCTGCTCGCTTCCCTGGTGGTGGCGCTGGTCGTCGTTCCACTGGCCGTCTACGTCACCCTGCCGTCGCGATCATCGGCCGAGGAGGGGGTCCTGCGCCATGCCCGGAACGCTTCGAACGTCGTCCTGCGGCGGGCATATGACGCCACCTTCGGTCTCCTGAACCGCATCTACAGCGGCATGCTGGCGTACGGGCTGCGCCGGCGGCTCGACGTCGTGCTCCTCCTGGTGGCAGCGCTGGCGTTGACCCAGGTCGCCGCTAGCGGCCGGCTCGCGGTCGTTCCGATGTCGGAGGACGACCAGGCGTTCTTCAACATCGAGGTTCGGTTGCCGCGCAACATCTCGTTCGACGAGACGATCGAATACTTCGCGCGCGCCGAGGAGAAGATCGACGGGCTGCGCGACGAACTCGATCTCGAGTACCTCGTCTTCTTCCACGAGCGCACCTGGGGCCAGATCCAGGGGATCATGGCGACCGGCGCCCACCTCAAGATGCGCGAGGCCACGGAGCGGGTGATCGACCTGATGCCCGAGATGCCTGGCGTGCGCTTCCACACGGGTTTCGCGTCGGAGCAGGAAACGACCGACAAGGCGCTCGAGACGTTGACCCTGTTCGGCGAGGACGCCGAGGTTCTGGAAGAAGTGGCGAGCGGCGTTGAGGACCGGCTGGCGCGCGTACCGGGGGTGCTGGCGGTCAAGAAGTCGGCCGACGAGGCCCCGAACGAACTCGCGCTGGTCCTGGACAGGGATCTGGCGATGCGCCAGCAGGTCAACCCGCGGACACTGGCGGTGATGGTCGGCTACGCCCTGCGCGGCCAGGCGCTGCCGCGGATCTACTACGGTGGACGCGACATCCCGGTACGCATCCGTTTCGAGGAGGAGGACCGCCAGAGTCTCGCGGAGCTCCGTGACTTCTCGGTGCCGACCGAAAGCGGCGAGGCGCTCGCCATCGGCACCCTCGTCGACGTGCGCCAGCAGCCGTCGGCAACCCGGATCTCGCGCCGCGACAAGCAGACCGCGCGCCGGATCACGGTTGAGCTTGAAGAGGGCCGGGAGAGTGAGGCGCGGCGGGCGGTGCGCGCCGTCGCCGCGCAGACCGACCTGCCCGAAGGCGTGGCCTGGGCGCGGCTCGTGCGCGACGTCGCCGCCGAGGAGACGCGGAACCTGATGATCGCGGCACTCATGTCGATCGCCTTCGTTTACCTCTTGATGGGCTTCCTGTTCGAGAGCTTCCTGCTGCCGGTGGCGATCCTGGTCACCATTCCGCTCGCCAGCATGGGGGTGACCTGGATCCACCTGCTCGCCGGGCGCGACCTCGACTTCCTCGGGCTGGTCGGCCTGATCGTCCTGATCGGGGTCGTCGTCAACAACGGGATCGTCCTCCTGGATTCGGTGAACCGCCTGCGGGCCGCGGGCATGGAACGGACCGAAGCTCTCCTGGAAGCCGCCAACCGGCGTTTCCGGCCGATCATGATGACGGCGCTGACTACGATCGGCGGCATGGTGCCGCTGCTTTTCGGTCAGCCGACGCAGATGGGGCTGAGCTACAAGAGCTTCGCACTGACCCTGATTGGCGGCATGGCCGCTGCGACACTGCTGACCCTGCTGGCGGTGCCCGTGTTCTACACGATGATCGAGGACGGCAGGACTTGGGTGGGGCGGACGCTGGCGGGCGTACTCGCGCCGAGGCGGCGAGCGCATCCAGTCTCGTGAAGATCCATTCGATTGGACTGTTGGCGAGGATTTGGTGAGATTTCCGCGAGGACTTCGGCTTACTTGCAACGCTGTTATAGTCTCTCTCCGCACAGCGACAGGAAGCTCTCTCCGGTCAGGGCAGCCGGGGTTCGGATAGTCCAGCGGGGCATCCGACGCTCTTTGTTCACTCCGATTCCTCCGGCCTGACCGCCCCGGGGAGTCGGATGAACCCTCACCCTTAGTGGCTGGCCAGCCACTAAGGATAAGGAGGTCGGCTCATGAAACGCACCCCCCTGGCTCTGATTGGAACTCTCGTTTTGTTCGGTTTGGCGCCGCCTGTTGCTGCGGACAGTCCCGAAACCGGGATCGTCCTTGGCAGGACGGTGGACACGAACGGCGACCCCATGCCGGGAGTCACGGTGACGATTGCCGGCGACCGCGGCGAAAAGGTGGCGATCACCGGTGCCGAGGGCGGTTACCGTTTTGCCCTGCTGACGCCGGGGGCGTACACCGTCCGGGGGACGCTCGACAACTACGGCTCGGCCGAGACGTCAGTCACGGTGACGCCGGGCGGCCGTTCCGAGATCGTGCTGACCATGGCCCTCCAGGCGGCGGGCGAGATCACGGTCACGGCCGAGACGCCGCTGATCAACAAGTTCGAGGTCACCTCCGCCGGCGCCATTTCCTCGAACGTCGCGTCGAACGTGGTGGGCGTCAACTCGAACTACTTCTCCAACCTCCAGTTGATGCCGGGCGTCGTCTCTGACGGCGACCTGGCCGACGAGTACCCGGGCGTCAACGGGTCCCGGTGGCAGGAAGGCGCCGTCTTCGTGGACGGCGTGGACACCACCTACACCCGCCGCGGGGGGTCGCGGATGTACTTGCCGCAGGTTGGGGTCAACGAAACCTCGTTGCAGTCGACCACGGGCAGCGCCGAGTACGGTCGGGCCACCGGCGGAGTCGTCAACGTGATCACCAAGTCGGGCACGAACATCATTCATGGTGAAGGCATGCTCTTCCGGCAGCAGGGGAGTTGGGTATCCGAGTACCAGAGCCATTCCGAACTGGCGGAGCGCCAGGGCTGCAGGTACCGTGCCGTGGTCAATCCACAGAACGTCCCGTTCGCCCCTTCCTGCCAACCGGACTTCTTCAAGCGGGACGAGATGGAGAAGGACAACGCCGCCACCAACGTCCAGGCGTTCTTCGGCGGTCCGCTGGTGAGGAACAAGCTGTGGTTTGCCGCATCGATCGCGGAAACGAACAGCTTCCAGACCCAGGAGCTGTTCAGCGGCGACATCGTGGACAACAGCGTCTACGTCAAGGGCCGCCTGCTGAAGTTCGACTACCAGCCCAATCCGTCGAACAGCCTGCAGTTGAACTACAACGCCTCGCCGCTCGACGTCACTTTCGTGCTGGGCGACTTTCCGGCGGACCGCTACAGTGCCACGCCGCACGAGTTCGGCGGCGAACTGGTCACGGGAAGCTGGAACTGGAGCGCGAGCCAGGACATCTTCATGGAGTTCAAGCTCTCCGCCCATGACTCCAGCGAGCACAAGCGCCTGAATGCGGGCACGGGCTTCGACTTCGAATCCGCTCTGGCGGAGAAACAGCAGGACCCGAGGTATCCGGCGAACAACCTGGGGCCCCACAGCCCGGGCAACAACGTCCATGGCTACATCGGCTACCGGGGAGGCGAGTGGCATCTGTTCAACGGCTGGCTCCTCGACAACGGTTTCGGTCTGAATGACTACCCGCGGGATCAGGCCAACGTCAGGATGACCTGGTTCGCGAGCGAGAGCCACGAGGCGCTGTTCGGACTCGACTGGCAGGAGGTCGGTTGGGAGCAGGACCTGCAGCGGAACAACGTCTACTTCGGACGGGAGTTCAACCCCGCTACCCCCACCGGCTTCGATGACTGCGGGCTGATCAACTGGCCGACGACGACCTACTACTGTCACTACGAGGACTACAACCCGCCGGATCTTGTAGGAGCGGAACGCTTGCGCGGCACTCGTTCCTCCAACTTCGCCGCCTTCGCGCGCGACCGGTTCACGGCCGGGGACCACTGGAGCTTCAACCTCGGTTTGCGGTGGGAGAACCAGATCCACAAGAACGACGTGCGGCGGACGGTCGTCGACTCGCAGAGCATTTCACCGCGGCTGCTCGCGTCCTACGACATCAAGCGCGACGGCAGGATGGTGGTTCACTTCAACCTGGCCCGCGCCTACCAGCACCTGAACCAGGAACTCGTCAACAACTACCTCCTGGAGGGCTGGAACGGCACGAACGCCTACGACCGCATCGTCTACTGCGCGCCGATCGACGCCATCTACATCCAGGTCTGTAACGGTCCCGGGTACACCGGCTTGCTCGGCAAGCTGCGGCCGGGCGAGATGTACCGGCAGATCGACGCCGGCGTCATCCCGACGGTAGACATCGAGCCGTACTACAAGGACGAGATCGACCTCATCTACAGTTGGAACCTGGGCGCGCGGAGACAGTGGTTCTTCCAGGCCAGCGCGATCCACTGGGAGTACAAGAACTCCATCGGGACGACCGAGCAGCGGCTGCCGAGCGGCGACTACTTCCGGTTCACCGAGAACTACAAGGACTATGAGCGCGTGCTCGGCGCGATGGGCGTGGTCGACCCGGAAGTCATGGCCAACTTCGAGGAAGGCAAGCGCACCTACCAGTCACTGCAACTCCAGTTGAACAAGGTGTTCCGGAACGGCTGGGCGTTGGGCAACAACTTCACCTACGCCGATGCCAAGGGTCACTACTGGGGCGGTCTCTTCGACAACACGAACTCGGACTACGGCCGCAATCTGGATGTCGTCCTCAACGAGGGACACATCCGCAGTTGCGAAGGCCAGCAGTTGATCCGTAGCGGCGGTCAGCCCGTGATCGGCGCTGACGGTCAGGAGTTGGTCCGGAAGTACCCGGTGGACTGCCAGGCGGCGCTCGGACGGTTCCTGGGTCAGCCCCTGTCGACGATCAACCGCTATGGCACGGTGCACGAGAACAACAAGTACATCTGGAACACGTGGGGCTTCAAGACCTGGCAGTTCGGACAGAGCGGTCAGGGCTTCGTCCTTGGCGGGTCCTTCCAGTGGCGGTCGGGCAAGCCGTGGCAGCGGGTCGAGGGAGCGTCCCTCGGTGACCCCTGCGAGCAGGACTTTTGGGAGCCGGGCTTCGAGCTCACGTGCGACCCCTCCCAGTTCCTGGTCGACAGCGGTACGGGTCTCTATCTCGAACCGCGCGGTTCGCGCGATGCGTTCAACTCGACGTGGAGCGCGAACATGACCGTGATGTACTTCTTCCCGCTCGGATGGAGGGAGGACTTCAACGGTTACCTGCGGGTCGACGCCACGAACATCACGGACAACCAGGATCTGCTCCGAATCAACAACGGCGGCGAGGTCAGCGCCTCGCGTTACATCGGCTGGCAGCGCCCGCGTCGATTCGTGGCGACGGTCGGTCTCCGGTTCTAGGGACCGACCGTCCCGCTCGCGGAGAGGATGGCGCCGGTGAGCGGGTCGTAGACGGCCGCGATGTAGCGGTGCTCGCGGCTGCGTAACAGGAGTTCCGTCTCGTAGACGAAGTAGTCGCCCGGAAGCGGCGCCGCTGAGCCGAGAATCGGGATCGTGCTGACGGGAGTCTCGGAGCGGTCGCCGTGCTCGTTGATCACGCTGACGCGAAGCTCCAGCTCGTTCATCCACTTGCCGCCCATCGGCAGGAGAGTCACTTCGTCGAGGGGGATCGTGACCTCCATCGGCAGAGTGACTCTCCTGAACCCGGCTTTCTCGGGCGTGCCGAACCGCACCTGGAGCGAGTCGCTCCCTGGAGTGCCTCCGAACAGCAGGGAGCCCTCGACCAGCATCGTGACCTCCGCGCCCCGGGACATGTCCAGGTAGTTCAGCCGCGACCAGACCCGGAGATCCGGGCGGCCGACCACGCGCACCTCGATGTCATGGAGTGCGTCATCCTGGTCGCGAGGCGGCTCGAAGCCGAGCCAGTAGTAGTAGCGAACGTCGTCTACCACGAGGCCGAGGACTTCTCCTGGCTTCGTGCCGGCTATGGCCACCCCTCCGGTCTCATCTGCCAGGAGCCTGTGTTGACCATGGGGCACGACCGGATAGAGGGTGTAGCCGACGAGATTCGCGGCGTCGATGAGAGGGTCGTAGGAGCGCAGGTTCCCCACGCGCCACTCGTCCGCGAGCAGGAGCATGACTTTCCGGCCCCGAACGGCCGCGAAGCTCCGCACGGTGGCCGTCGCAGCCATGAGCGCTCGCTCGGTCTGATGAGAGGGAAGCCCGGGAGCAGCGATCCGCCTCAGGCGGGCCTTCCGCGGGCGCGCGTGGCGAAGGGCGTCCTTGATGTCGCTGCGGGAGCTGGTCCAGTCCAGCAGGAGGGAAACGTTGCTTCCGTCGAAAGCCACGATCGCGACGCGGTCGTCCGGCCTGAGCAGATGGAGTTCCTCCGTCAGGCGGTCCAGGACGCGTTCGCGGTAGCGCCGGACGACTGAGTACTGGTCAAGGAAGATCAGGAAGTTCGTGCCTACCGGCTGGTCGAGGTCGAGCAGGGGGACGTTCGTTGCGCGAGTTTCGAGAGAAGCTGGAGGCCGCCCGTCCTCGAGCGAGGCGATGGCGCGTCCATCGTCGACTTCGGTGAAGTACGAGACGGGTACAGGCCGACCGTCGACCAGGAGCTCGAAGTCGCTCGCATCGAGGCCGAGAATCCGGTAGCCCTCGCGGTCCGTGACGACGACCTCGACGTTCACGACCCGGACGTCGATCGTGTCGGCGAAGAGGTCAGGCAGGGGGACGTCCTGGCCGGCGCCCGGGCTCGCGGCCAGAACCAGGACGGCGAACGCGACGATGGGGAATCTCAAGGGTGCCCCCCTGTTTGGGCTGGTTCGGTGTCGCTACCTCGGCCCGACGGTGCCTCTCGTGGACAGCAAGTCGCCGGTCAGCGGGTCGTAGACCGCCGCGACGAAACGGTGGTTGCGCTTGCGGATCGTGAGATCGGTCTCGAACACGTACAGATCGCCGGGCATGGGCTCGTTTGGGATGCGGATTTGGACCTTCGCCACCGGTGGCGCCGCCTGGTCGCCCCACTTGTTCATCAGCCGGATCCTGAAGTCCAGGTCGTTCGCCCATTGACCGTCCACCGGCAGCAGCTCCACGTCGTCGAGGGGGACGGTCACCCTCATCGGCACCTCGAGCCGCCGGAAACCCGCCTTCCTCGGCTCGCCGAAGCTCACCTCGAGCGATTCGGCGCCTGGGGAACCGCCGAGCAGCAGGGCGCCCTCGACCAGCATCCCGACCTCGGTCGCCTTGGACATGTCCAGATAGTGCTCGCGTGTTCTGACCCGGAGGCCGCGATGTCCCGGCAGCCGCACCGCGATGTCGTGAAGCCGGTCGTCCTCGTTGCGGGGAGGCACGAAACCGAGCCAGTAGTAGGAGCGGGTGTCCGCGGCCGTTTCCGCGAGAGCTTTCTTGCTGAACGAGTTGATCATCGGCAGGCCGCCCGTCTCCTCGGCCAGGAACTGGAGAACATTGTGGAACCGCCGCTCGGGTACGCCCCTCCACATCGCGTACCCTCCGATGGAACCGGCGAAGACTGGCCCGCCTCCGCCGAAGCCGGCGATCGGAGGACCAGGCGAGCCCTGGAAGCCGGGAAGGTCGATCGGGTAGAGGCTGTAGCCGACCAGGTTCGCGGCGTCGACCAGAGGGCCATAGAGTCGGTCCAGCGTTACGCCAGCGGACGCCGCCGCGTAGGCCGATCTGAAGTTCCAGACGTCGGACACGGTGGCCCACCCTTCGATCAGCAACAGCATGACCTTGCGGCCCGGCGCGTTGGCGAAACTGCGTATGGCGCCGGCCGCGGCCATCACCGATCGCCGTGTCTTGTCACCCTGTTCCGAGCCCATGCCGTGCCTGTACAGCAGACCGTAGGGCTTGCGGTTCCTCGCTTCCAGCAGCGCGGTCTCGATGTCGGCGCGGTCGCCGGTCCAGTGCGTGATCAGCGTGAGTTCCCGGCCGTCGTGGGCCACGACCGCTACGCGGTCCGCTGGCCCCAGGCGGATCAGATCCTCTTCCAGGCGCTTCAGCACCCGGTCCCGACGCTGCTTGATCGCGAACAGGTCGTCGATGAAGACGAGGTAGCTCGTGCCCACCGGCTCGTCCGGGGTCAGGGCGGGAACGCTGCCGACGCCTGCGTCCGACGCCTCCAGCGCCCGACCCTCGTCGATCTCGGTGAAGTAGTCGATCGGTGTCTGCCGGCGGTCCACGCGCAGCTCGAAGTCGTCCGGCTGGAGTCCCCGGATGCGATTCCCGGCCCTGTCCGTGACGACGACTTCGACGTTGACCACCCGGACGTCGATCACGTCGGAGAACAGATCCGGCAGCGGACTGTCCTGTCCCCAAACGGGGACGACTGCGATACAGAAGGTGACAACAGCGGCGGAGCAGAGCCTCATCGAGACGTTCCTCTTCACTTGTTGGACAGGACAGACTGTCAAACAGCAACACACGTGCCAAGAGCGTCTTGCGGTGAACCGTCTCTAGCGGCGGACCTGAGCGAGCCGTCTGCGAAGTCCGGCCGCTTCGAGGCTTTCCGCCTCCTCGGCCAGGTCGAGAGCCTTCTCGAACTGCTCGGCGGCGGCGTCCGAGAGGCCGCTGCCGACCATCGCTTCGCCGACGTTCGTGAGCAGCCGAATCAGGCCTTCGCGGGTGCGGGGATCCTGAGGTCGCGCCTGGTAGGCGTGGTCGAGGATCTCGACGGTGCGGACGACGTCGCCACGCTCGGCGCTGACCAGGGCGACGAGCAGCATCATGCTGACGTCGCCGGCGTCGAGTCTCAGGGCCTCTTCAGCCATGGCCAGTGCCGCGCCGAGGTCGCCGGTCTGAAAGAGCGCTCGCGCCAGGAACGGCGCGGCGCCTTCGAGTTGCGGGTGCAGTTCGTACGCGCGGCGCGCGGCGTCGAGCGAGCCCACCGGATCGCCAGATACGGCGAGCACCTCGGCCAGCCCGAAGTGGAGCTCGGGCCTCGAGGCGTCGACGTCGATGCCCGCTCGCAGCTCGCGCTCGGCGAGGTCGAGTGCGCCGTGGACGCGGTGAGCGTTCGCGCGCCGCAGGTAGCTGCGGGCGTCCAGCGCCAGGTCGTGGACGCCCGATCGGATCGGGTCGTCGCGGTAGTTGATGCGTCCCAGCGAGCGTGCGGCGGCGGCGATCTGCTGTCCGCGCTCGCGGTCTCCGGCCCGCGCGTACGCCTGGGCCAGGGTGACCGCGAAGGAGCGGTTCTCGGGCGCTAGATCGCGGGCTCGCAAGAGATGCCGAACGGCTGCGTCCGCGTCGCCGGCATTGAGGGCGAGCCGGCCCAGCCCTGCGTGGGCGTGGGCGTTGGCCGGGTCGAGTCGTCGCGTCTGCTCGTACTCGCGGTTGGCGGCGTCGAACTGCCCCGTGCGTTCCAGCGCTTCGGCCAGGCGGACACGGGCGGGCGCGTAGTCGGGGTCGAGGGCGAGGGCCGCGCGGTAGAGCGGCAGACTGTCGGCGGCCGAGCGCTCATCGACCAGGGCGGCGAGCAAGTAGGGCCAGCGGAACGTCCGCGGCGAGAGTTCGTGGGCCTGGCGGTAGGCGGCGATCGCTTCGTCGGTGAAGGTGTGCGCCTCGAGCGCCATGCCGTAGCGGCCCCAGGCATCTCCGTTCCCGGTGTTGGCACGGAGGTCGGCCTGTAGGGAGGCAAGTCTCTGGCGGACGGCGGCCTCGGCTCCGTCGAGTCGGGGAGCGGGGATCGGCTGGGCGCCGCTGGGTGCCACGGTCGCTGCGGCGAACAGCAGGACAGTCAGCGGTCGCGCGGTCACTTCGGCTGCCCTTCGCCGCGGATGAGTTCGACGATCTGGTCGGCGGCTGCGCCGGGAAAGCGCTCCGTCAGGCCGTCGGGCCAGACGACCTCAAAGCCCTGGACGGCCTCGGCGGCCCCTAGGCCGAGGTGGGCCGTTGCTGGCCCGGCTGAGAGGTAGCTGCCGGGCGGCAACGCATGAACCAGCCGCGCGCCATCCGGCGTCTGGACCGTGATCCGGGCGCCCATCGCCTCGCGGCGCAGCCTGGGATCGAAGGTGCGGATCTGTAGCCAGTTCGAGGTAGGTGCGTTGGTGTTGCCGGCGCCTGGGTGGATCGTCAGGTTGCGCAGCAGACGCGGTGTTCCGTCCAGGTCCGCGATCACGAGATCGAGGTCGCCGTCACCGTCGAAATCGGCGGGTACGAGCGCCCGGCTGAGACCGAGTTCGGTCCACGGCGACCGGGCGGAAGCGTCGACGAAGCGGCCATCTTCGTTGAGCAGAAGCAGGTTCGGCTCGACGTAGTCGGACCAGACGGTCGCGCCGTCGGGCGCGGCCAGCGCGGACGGTCGCCGCTTCACGGCTCCGTTCGCCACCGCGAGATCGAGGTCGCCGTCGTTGTCGGCGTCGAAGAAGGCGGCGCCGAAACCGGTCAGATCGAGGCTCGCGGCGCCGAGTTCCGTGTCGATCGTCGCGTCCTCGAATCCGGGCAGCATGAGGTTGCGATAGTAGGTGTTCGTCTCGGTGATCAGGTGGGTCACGAACAGGTCGAGGTCCAGGTCGAAGTCCGCGTCGCCAACGGCGATGCCCATCCCCGCCTCGCTGTTGCCCCAGCGGTTGAACGCGGAGCCCTGCAGGACGCCGTCGTCCAGGAAACGCCCATCGCCCTGGTGGATCCAGAGGTTGTTCGGGTCGGCGTCGTTCGCGACGTAGACGTCCACCTCGCCGTCGTGATCGAAGTCCGCGGCGACGACGCCGAGGCCGGCGTCTTCCACCGCGGTGATGCCGGCGGCGGCGCTGACGTCTTCGAACCCGGTACCGCCCAGGTTGTGGAGCAGGACGTCGCTCAGGCCTTCGAACTCGGTCGGGCCGCAGAAGTCCCGCCGCCCGCCGTGCTGTGAGCAGACGCGCGCCGGGTCGAAGGCGACGTAGCGGGCGATGTAGACGTCGAGGTAGCCGTCGCGGTCGTAGTCGAGCAGAGCGGCGGAGGAGGACCAGCCGGGAACAGCCGCCTTCCAGGCCTCGGTGCGATCCGCGAAGACGCCGTCGCCGTCGTTCAGGAACAGGCGGTCCGGTCCGACGCGGGTCAGGTAGAGGTCGAGGTCGCCATCGTTGTCCAGGTCGCCGACGGCGCAGCCCATGCCGTCCCCTTCCAGTCCGGCGGCCGCCGTGGCGTCGGTGAAGGCGCCGCCTTCCTGCTGCAGGTAGAAGCGGTTGCCGCCGGGCACCGGGGCGATGACGTAGAGATCGAGGTCGCCGTCGCCGTCCGCGTCGAACACGGCCAGGCCGCCCCCCATCACCGCCGGCATCGGGTAGGTCGAGTCCGTGCCGCTCGGCAGGACCTGGTCGATGCCGCTCTCGGCCGTCACGTCGACGAAGCGGACGACGGGCGCTGCCGTAGCGGCGGCTCCCGGCGCTTCGGCCGGTTCCACGCGCCCTTCGGGAGGTGCCGAACAGCCAAGCGCAAGAGCCAGGGCCAGGCCGGCAATGGCGCCCTGACGCGGGCGAAGCGCCCGCGTTCCCATGGACGTTACTGCCAGGCCCCCTGGATCGCGCCGACGAGGGCAAGGCCGATCGTCATGTGCCCGGCGTTGATCAGCCACAGCTTGAGCGATCGCTGCTCGAAGAGGTACTGGACGCCCATGAGCACCGAGGCGATGCCGAGACCGAGAAGCAGACCGACGTGGATGCCGACCATGTAGCCCCCGCCCCCCATGTCCATGATCACCATGCCGACGACGATCGCCGCGATCAACTCCAGAACGAACGAGCCGCCCATCGTCTTGACCATGTTCGATTCCGGCGGGTTCTCCATGTCGATGCCCATCTCGGCGGCCCACGCCTTGCCGAACAGGAAGGAGTACCAGATGGCGCCCATGGCAAAGAAGGCAACGGCGGACACGACGACGGCAAGCCAGTTCAGGTCGGCAAAGTGCATGTGAATGCTCCTCCTGTTGTTGGGGACGCTTGCCAGTGTAGCGCCCGGCGTTCACTCCTCCGGGGCCCCGAAATGCTCGATCATGTAGCCGTCGTAGGGCCCGGCGAGAAAGTTCAGGAAGATCTCGTTGACCAGCTTGACGGCCTTGCCGGCGGCGTACTCGATGTCTCCGTC
>VXUF01000161.1:852-15293 GCA_009837085.1 Holophagales bacterium | reverse complement strand
CGATCGAGCAGGGCTGCCGCGAGTTCCGGGACGAGGTTTGCGTCGTCTTCGGCGCCGAGACCTACACCTACGGCGAGGTCGACGAACTGTCGGCCCGGATCGCCCGCGCTCTCGCCGCGCGCGGCTTCGGGCGGGGGATGAAGGGCGCGATCTACAGCCTGAACTCGGCGCTCGCCTTCATCGCGGCGCTCGGCCTGCTCCGCGCGGGCGGAACCTGGATTCCGGTGAATCCCAGGAACTCGGAGCGGGACAACGTCGAGATTCTGGTCCGGTTCGGCTGCGAGGCGCTCTTCTTCCAGGAGGCGTTCCGCGAGCCGGCGGCCGAGGCGCGCGAGAAGCTTGGCGAGCTGCGAGTCGCCGTGAGCCTGGGCGGCGCTTCGCCCGCGGGCGGCTCTTCCCAGGGCGAGACCCTCGACGACTTCATCGCCGGCGTTCCGCCCGAGGCCCCCGAGGTGGAGATGAAGGGCAGCGACATCCTGACCATCCCGATGACCGGCGGCACGACCGGGCTGCCGAAGGGCGTCATGCTCAGCCACCGCAACATGCTCGCGATCGAGTACGCGATACGGACGCGCTACGCCGCCGCCCAGCGGCCGGTCATCCTGTGCGCGGCGCCGATGACCCACGTCGGGGGCAGGATCGCTCTCACCTCGATGACCTCGGGCGCCCGCTTCGTCATCCTCGAGAAGGTCGACCTCCAGGTCATCCTGCGGACGATCGAGAAGCAGCGGATCACACACTTCTTCCTGCCGCCGACCGCGATCTACTCGCTGCTGGACCAGCCGAACCTCGACGACTGCGACCTTTCCAGCCTGGAGTCACTGAGCTACGGCTCGGCGCCGATGTCGCTGACCCGGCTCAAGCAGGCGCTCCGGCGGTTCGGCCCGATCATGCGCGGCGGCTTCGGCCAGACCGAGTGTCCGATGTTCATCGCCGGGCTGCCCCAGGAGGACCACTACGAGGATCGGGACCCGAGTTCGGGGAAGCTCGCCCCGGACCGCATTCTCCGCAGCGTCGGCCGCTCCACGGTGATCTCCGAGGTCGCGATCATGGACGACGACGGCGAACTCCTCGGCCCCGGCGAACTCGGCGAGATTGTCGTCAAGGGGCCCAACGTCTCGGAGGGCTACTACGGCGACCCGGAGGAGACGGCGAAGATCCGCCGGAACGGCTGGCACCTGACGGGCGACATCGGTGTCCTCGACGAGGACGGCTGCCTGACCATCGTCGACCGCAAGAAGGACATGATCATCACCGGCGGCTTCAACGTGTACTCGACCGAAGTGGAGCAGGCCCTGCTTGCGATGCCCGGGATCGCGTTGGCCGCCGTCATCGGCGTGCCCAGCGAGCGCTGGGGCGAGGAGGTGCGCGCGGTCGTCGTCCCCGCCGCCGGCGCGGAACTGTCGGAGGCCGAAGTGATCGCCGCCGCGAAGGAGCGGCTCGGCGGCGTAAAGGCCCCCAAGAACGTCGAGTTCGCCGACGACCTGCCGCGTACGCCGGTCGGCAAGATCGACAAAAGGAGTCTGCGCGAACCGTACTGGGCGGGGCGTACCCGAAGGGTTTGAGACGATCCGTTCACTGGGACTCCTCCGCCGTGGTGGCTCTTTTGGTTGGTAGGCAGGGTTCCTTCGTCCGCTGAAGCGGGCGCTGTTCGCGCAACCAGCCGTCGGTCGACCGCGGGCGATGGCTGCGCGACAGTGCAGCGAACACTGGTAGAGTGCCTGTTCATCGCTTTGCCCCTGCTTGCGCGAGGAGCGCCCGGGTGGCGTGGGACGAGCTTCGGAGAAGAGTGATTGGACATAGCCGGAAAGACCGCGGTCGTCACCGGAGGCGGCTCCGGCATCGGCCGTTCGATCGCCTTGGCGCTGGCGTCGGGCGGCTGCAACGTGGGCGTCGGCGACATCGAGGGCGGCGCCGCCGAGCGGGCCGCCGAGGTCGAAACCGCCGGCGTCAGGGGTGCCGCCTACGAGGTGGATGTCACCGGCGAAGCCGATGTCGAGGCCCTGGCCGAGCGGTCCTTCGACGACTTCGGGTCGGTCGAGATTCTGGTCAACAACGCCGGGGTCCTGTCCAGGCCGGGTCCTCTGCTCGAGACGTCGGCGTCCGACTACGACTGGGTCTTCGCGGTCAACGTCCGCGGCATGCTGAACGGCATCCGCTGCTTCGGCAGGCGGTTCGCGGCCTCGGAAGGCCCCTGCTGGATCGTGAACACGGGGTCCGAGCACTGCTTGGGGGTTCCGCATCTCTACTCCGGCCTGTACACGGCTTCCAAGCACGCGGTGCTCGGCCTGTCCGCCGTGCTCCGGGGCGAACTGCCCGGCCACGTCGGCGTCAGCGTGCTCTGCCCGGGGCTTGTGGACACGGGGCTCTGGCGTTCGTCCGAGCGTCGCCAGGAGCGGTTCGGCGGCGCCGCCGAAGCCGACCCTGCGTCGGCCGCGGTGACGCAACTCGGCATGGCGCCGGAGGAGGTAGCCGCTCGCGTGGTCGAAGGCATCCGGGATGAGACCTTCTACATCGTCTCCCACTCCCACGTGGTCGAGTTCGCGCAGCGGCGCTGGGAGGAGATAGCGGCCGCGTTCGAAGCCCGGGCGCCTCGCCGGCCCGGAGACGAGGAGTACGCGGTGGAGAACGTCATGGCCCGATTGACGGGAGGAGAGTAGCCGTGCGCCTGGGCATTCTCGTCGGACAGAGCCCGAATCCCGCGGATCCGGCTTCGTTCGCCGATCTGGCGCGGGCCGTGGAGGCGGAGGGCTTCGATTCCGTCTGGTCACCGCAGATGATCGGCAGGGGCAGGATGGCGCTCGACCCGGTGGTCGCGATGACCGCGGCCGCCACTGCCACCAGCCGAGTCGAGGTGGGGACGGCGATCGTTCAGGTTTCCCTCTACCATCCCGTCGACCTGCTTCACCGAGTCCTCTCGCTGCGCCAGCTCGCGGGCGATCGCCTCACCCTGGGCGTCGGCCCTGGTTCGACCGCAGCGGATTTCGAGGCGCTCGGCCGCGACTACTCGACCCGGTTCAGCGTCTTCACGTCGAGTCTGGCCGTGCTGCGCGAGGGTCTCGCTTCCGGGAAGGTCGGCGAGGTCGACCTCACCCCGCCGCCGTCCATCCTCGGCGGGCAGCGGCTCGTCTACGGCACCTGGGGCAAGGGGGTCGAACGGGCGGCCGCGGAGTTCGACGGCTGGGTGGCGTCGGCGTTCCACCGCACGGACGAGGAAGTGATCGCCGCGCTGCCGCAGTACCGGGCGGCCGGCGGCGAGCGGGCGATCGTGTCCAGCATCGTGCTGCTGCCGGGCGGCGACGCGGCCGAGCTGGGCGAACGGCTGCACCGCTTCGCGGAGGCCGGCTTCGACGACGCGGTGGTCGCTCCCCTCGGCGGACCGTCGGCGCTGGCCGAGGTCCGGGCTGCCCTGCCCGCGGACCCGACCGACCCGACTTGACCTCCTCGGGGGAACCGACATGCACGAGAACGTGAACCTGCTCGATCCCGACCTCTTCCCGCGCGGCAGCGGCCCGCCGCACGAAGTCTTCAACGAATGGCGCCGGGACGACCCGGTGCATTGGAATCCGCCGAATCCGGATTACCCGCCCCCGGGCCGGTCGCTGCCGACCCGCGGGTTCTGGGTGCTCACCCGGTACGAGGATGTCGCGAAGGTCTCGCGAAACCAGCGGATCTTCTCCTCCCATACGGGCGGTCCGATCATCTGGGACTTCGAGGGCGAGCAACTCGAGCGCCAGCAGGCCGGCATCATGGGGATGACGCTCGAGCGGCACCGGAAGGTGCGGCGGCTGGTCGTGCCTCCCTTCACACGCGGCGAACTGGAGGCGTTCCAGCCGGACATCGACGCGGTCGCCAGGGAGATCGTGGACGAAGTGGCCGGCGCCGGCGAGTGCGAGTTCGTGTTCGACGTGGCCTCGAAGCTGCCGGTGTACACCTTCTGCAGCCTGACCGGCGTGCCGCCGGAACAGCGGGAGATGGTCGCCAAGCTCGGCAACCTGAACGCCGATGTCGAGAACTGGGGAAGTCCCGAGGAGGGCGATCTCCTCATGGGGCTGTTCCAGATGGCGGCGGGCATCACCGAGGAGAAGCGGCAACGGCCCGATGACTCGCTGATGAGCCGTCTGGCCAACGCCGAGATGGACGGCGAGAGCCTGGATCCGCTCACCCTGAACATGTTCTTCGTCACTATGTCGATCGCCGGACACGAAACCACCCGCGGCACGGCGGCTCACTTCATCCGGCTGATGAACGAGCATCTGGATCAGTACGACATGGTGTGTTCCGATCCCGACCGCTATCTGCCGAACGCGATCGAGGAGGTTCTGCGCTATGCGCCGCCAGTGGTCAAGTTCCGTCGCACGGTGACCGAGGAAACGGAGCTGCGCGGCAGAAAGCTCAAGGTCGGCGACAAGATATACCTCTCCTATCCGGCGGCGAACCGAGACCCCGAGATGTTCCCGGATCCGGACCGCTTCGACATCACCAGGGAGAACGCCGCGCGGCATCTGGCGTTCGGCATCGGCCCGCGCGCCTGCATCGGCGCGCGCCTGGCGCGGATGCAGCTCTTCTCACTGCTCAAGGAGATGATCGCGCGCATCCCGGACGTTCGCCACGGCGAGATCGAACGGATGCGCTCGATCTGGTTCGACGCGATCATCCGCATGCCCGTTACCTACTCTGCTGAGACCTCGTAGCTTTGCGGAGCGTCGCCTAGAGTTCCCGCTCCGCCATCAGCTCGGTCCGGGAGGCGGTGTGGGACGGATCTAGAGAAGCCGGCTGTAACGGTCAGCCACCACAGGCCTTCATGACCGCCAACGCCAAGTGGCAACGGGCCAGCGGCCCTGGGAAACAGGCACGGTTCACGTGCCGCTTCGCGGCCGCGGCCAGACTGTCTCCCGGATAGCCGAACTGCTGGTAGTTGACACGGAGGTCCCGCCACGGGATCGCCGGCAGGCTTAGGCTGTGTTTTCGGGCGGTCTGGACGAGCATTTGGGCCTTCGGTGGGACATCCCAGGCCAGAACGACGCCAGCCGTCTCAAGCGCTTGAACGAGAGGGTCGTGGACTTCAGGCCAGGACAGGACTTTACCGGCCTCGGGACGGTCGTCTCGGCAGGTCCAGACCGCGCCGGTTCGTGCGTTGCGTGCGCCGGTCGCGGCTGTGGTGCGGAAGAGGGTCAACGTCCGGCCCATGGCAACGAACCGGGGCGCTCCGGTTGTGTCGATCAAAGCAACCAGGACCTGTTCGGAGAAGTCAGCGGACTTTCTCGACCGGATGTCGAGGACGAGAGCGTCGCGACGATTCAGCAGGTCGTGCCAGGATAGGTTCGGCACCAAGCGTCGGCGTCCGTCTGAACGGCTCGACGGTCGCCAGAACTGTAGCCAGCGGCTGCTAGCGGGTCGCTTCGGGCTCATGTTTGAGCCCAGAGAGGAACTCGTTCCCACTTCGGTTTGAGACTGTACAGGCACCGTCTCACGCCTCCGTGTCTCACTGAGGCATGCAGACCATCGGTGCCACCGGGGTTCAGAAACACCCGTTCGCGGTCGGTAGTGGCTCCGTCGGCCCCCAGGGACCTTGATCGCCGTACCTCTCCGCAGAGCAGGGTTTGCCGAGAACCGCGCACGGCGCAGTCACTAAGCAAAGAGGGTTACGAGTCTGAGCCACCGCCGAAGCGGTAGCTCATGACCGCCTTCAGGCGGCGGCCCTTCGGGTTCGCGGTCAGGGCGTCGAAGGACTGCTCGAAGAAGACGAGAGGCGGATCCTCGTCGGTCAGGTTGATCGCCGACAGGGCGAGATCGAAACCGAGCCGCGGGAAGCGCCATAGGAAGGTCAGATCGAACGTCAGCCACTCGTCGATCGGCAGCAGTTCCGGCGGCGTCCAGGCCACGTTGCTGTCTTCGTAGGACGAGATGTAGTTCGCCCAACCGATCAGGCTGTAGTCGCTCCACCGATAGCCGAGCGAGGCCTTCGCCTTCAGCTCCGGCAGCGGCGGCGCGATCGGCGTGTCCCGGTTCAGCAGGCCGACGACGTCCTTCTGCTCACGGTAGACGACGCCGTCGCGTTCGAGCTTCTTCAGCTCGTAGCTCTGGGTGTAGGTGCTGTCCACGCCGAAGGAGAGTTCCCCCGGGCCGGCGTCGACGTGGCCGTGCAGGTGGAAGTCGAAGCCCGAGGTCTTGACGCCCGGCCAGTTGATCAGGTCGATCCGTACCCGCTCGATGTCGCCGGGAACGCAGGAACCGTCGGCCAGACCGCCCGGACAGACGACGCGGCCCATCACCGCGTTGAGTGCAGCCTGGTTGCCGGCGTAGCCCTCGTCGTACAGCCGCACGACCTCCTGCTGCGGCAGCGGGGCGATCACGTCGTCGAAGTCGTAGCTCCAGTAGTCGAGCGTCACGTCGATTCCGGGCGAGGCGAAGAGCACCAGGCCCAGGTTGTAGGTGAACGCCTGCTCCGGCAGCAGTGACCGGCTGCCGAAAGCGTCGACCGCCTTGTAGACGCCGACCGTGTTCAGGTACTCCAGGGTGGTGCGAACTTCCTCGTTCAGATCGTCGACCGAGGGGGCCCTGAACGTGGTCTGGACCGAAGTGCGGAACGACAGCACGTGACCCTCGCCGGCCGAGAGCTGCCAGCGGCCCGAGAACTTCGGATCGAAGCTGTCGATCTCGTCGTGGAGTTCGTAGTTCGCCGCGAACTGCATGTCGCCCCGGAGCGCGTTGACCGACAGTTCGCCGAATGCCCGGTGGACCGCCTGGGAGTCGCCGTACGGGTAATAGCCGGAGGTGAAGGTGAAGGTGCCGGCGCGCGCCCCCCGCTGTCTGCCGGTGACCGGATCGATACAGGACCGGTCGCCCGGCACCACGCAGGGATTCAGTGCGTAGTTGCCGACTGCGTTCGGGATCGCGCTCACATCGACGTGGCGATACTGGTAACCGAACGCGTAGTCGAGCCTCTCAGGAAGCCAGTTGCCCGACAACGTCGCCTCAGCGACGACAAGCTCGGCTTCGTTGTCGACATTCACCTCGTCGTTGATCCAGTCGAGCAGCGCGGAACTGTTCTCAAGGCCCGGGCGATACATCGGATTCGGGCTGTCCTCCCACGGCGCGCCCGGCTGGGCCGAGAACTCGACTCCGTTGCCGAACGGGTTGTAGTACATGCAGTTGCCCACGCCCGGCTGAGCCGAGCCCGGATCACCGAGCCGCATCCCCGAGGGGCTCGTGTCGTCCGCCACCACGCCGACGCCGCAGTTCGGGCCGCCGAAGCCGCGGAAGGCGAGGAACTTGCGGTACGCGTACTCCGCCGCGTCGTTCATGTTGCCGGTCGCGCGCGAGTAGCTCACCCCGACGTCCAAGTTGGCCGCCTTGCCGCCGATGGACAGGTCGTGGTCGATGTTGGCCGCGATGCGGGTCGTCTCCGTGCCCCGCCGCAGGCCGCGTCCCGGTCCGGCGTTGCCGACCAGGCGACCGTAGAAGTACCACTCGTCCTGCAGGCAGTCCTCCGTGGAAGCGAAGCCGCTCGTACCGAAGGAACTGTTGCAGTGTTCCCTTCGGCCCGGGTGTTCGTTCGAGATCAACTGCAAGCCGTCCAGCAGGGACACCGGTGGGAAGGAGGGCGTGGTGTCGTAGTCCGGGATGATCGACTCGGCGTACAGTGCCTCCACGTGGTACGTCGTGCCCTCGGCCAGCGGACCGTTCAACTCGGCGAAAAAGCGGTTCGTCTCGGTCGCCTCGATCAGGCTGTCCCACGGCTGATAGCGGAAGGCGCAGGTCCAGCCGCGGTCGTAGCCGCCGAGACCGTTGCACGCGGGATCGACGAAGTAGTCCGTGCCGGCCGTGCCGTTGCGCGCCCGGGCCAACTCCTCGACGAACGCGGAGGAGGTCTCGCCGCCGGTGAGGTTCGGCTGCAGGAAGATGCCCGGATTGCCGGTGTTGGACCAACCCCAGAACCAACCGGTGGCGCGGTCCTGGAGCGTGTACGACCGCTCCTCGGCTGCGAGATGTGAGCGCTCCGCCCGCTCGAGCGAGAACACGAGGTGATGCTCGGAGCCGCCCAGCTTGCCGCCCCAGATCGCACCCGCCGTCGAATCGCCGGCGCCGTCGAAGCTCTCGTGCGAGAGCGCCACCTCGAACCCGATGAACTCGTCGCGGGTGACGAAGTTCGCGACGCCGGCAACCGCGTCGGAACCGTAGATCGCGGCCGCGCCCTCCTTCAGCACCTCGATGCGGTCGAGTGTGATCGAAGGAAACGCGTTGACGTCGACGAAACGGCCACCGAACAACCGCGCCGGCAACGGCGTCTGACGCCGGCCGTTGAGCAGCACCAATGTCCTCGAGGCCCCGAGACCCCGCAGATTGACGTTCGCCACGTTCTCGGGCACCGAATGGCCCTGGTCGTTGTACCAACTGTTCGCCTCGCCGATGACGCCAGACGAGGCGGTCAGATTCTTGAACAGATCGACCACCTGCAGTGACCCCTGCTCCTTCTGGATTTCCCGGTTCAGCACTTCGACGGCGTAGGGAAGGTCGACGGCCGACTCCTCGATCGCCGAGCCGGTCACGACCACCACGTCGTTGGCGTGGAAGTCGAGCACGCCCTCTTCGTCGCGATGTTCCTCGCCTTCGTGGTTGTCGTGCTCCGAGCCTTCCTGCCGTGGGGGCGTATCGACAAGCGAAACCGGGGGGGCTTTCGACGGAGTAGTGCTGAGCGCTTCTTCTCCATCGGTCGCGGCTGCTTGAGTTCCAACGAGAAGAAATGGCAGGAGACAAGCTCGTAGCCACACGATCCGACTTCTCTCGTGTTCAGGGAGGCAAATGAGGTCTTGCATCTGACGGAGTGAATCCTACCTGACCGGGCCCGGGTCGGACCTGCCGCGCTGGGCCGAGGAAGGCATGGCCGAGTACTTCGGGAACTCGAAGGTGGAGCGAGGTGAACCCACGCAGGCGGTTGAGGAACGCCCGATACCGCCGCTCGGCGGCGTTCAGCCGTCTCGTACGGGTCGCCCGTGCCTTGGCCGCGTCTGCGCGCTCCAGTTCAGCCGTGATCTCCGCCTTCTCCGCAGCCCACTCGGCGAGCCAGGGCCGAATCACGACCGGTTCGACAAGCAGCATGATCTTGTCGCGGTCGGTGTAGTGGGCGCCGAGCTGGGCGCGCTTGTCCGGATCCAGCCCGCGCTCGAACAATGTGCCCAGGATCGACGGGTCGATCTCGGACCAGTCGAGCCTAGAGGCCGTCAACACCGTCTCGATCTCGGGCTTCTCAAGCGGCAGCGCCGCACCATCGTCGAAGAGGCCGCCGTTGAACCAGTCGACCGCCTCGAAGCCGATCCGCCCTCCGGTGGCCATCACCTCGAAGAGATCTCGAGCCAGATCAGCGAACATGGCCGGTTCACGCCGCGCCTGCTCCAGCATCCGCGTGAACATGTGGCTGGGAAGCAGGCCCACGTCGTCGGCGAACATGCAGAAGACGAGCCGGTTGACGAAGTGCGCCACCGCTTGCGGGTCGTGGCCGCGCTCCCGCAGAGCCTGAGCCACCCTGGCGAAGGACTCGGCCGCTTCTTCGGTTAGCGACTGCCGGGTCTTGCCAGGCCGCAACCGTTCGGGGTCCGAGAATGCCCACTTGAGGAGATCACGGGTCGCAGCGTCGGCGAGATCGTCCAGGTCGAACTCGTGGGTCCTGCTGACGCTGTTGGTCCAGTTGGTGCGGATGCGGAACCGCTGCATGTCCGAGACGATCAGCAGCGGCGGGTTCTCCAGAGCAAGCGCGTAGAGCCGAAGCTGCCCATACGCAGCGTCGAGGTCGGCCCGCTTGCCCTTGTACTCCCAGGCGAAGTGATGCCGCTTCCAGACGTCGGCCCAGCCATCGCCGCCGGTGTCCTTGCGGGCGCCGCGCTCGAAGCAGTACGTCTCCCCGGACGGGTCCGCCTCGGCCGGCGTCGGCTCGCCGAGCAGCCGGCACAGGTCGATGAAGTGCTCCTGGGAAGCGGAGCGCTCCTTCAGCGTCGAGGCTCGCCACTTGGCGATGAACTCGTGCGGCGTCAATCGGGGCATTGAGCGTAGTGAATCAGAAGCTGTTGGACCACGCTACCCAGTCTTCGCTAAGCGTGGGGTCCTCACGTCGGACTAATCCCTGGGGGGAAGGCCGCGCTCCTGCTATGCACAAGCTGGATCAGGTTTGGCGTAGCCGGCGTGACCAACGGCCAAGTTCTAGCTAACGATGGGTCCGGGGCGGTTGCGATTGGCCGAGAACGAGCGACAGCGCCTCGCGCGCGGTGGCGATCGGTATGCCTTCGACGGACTTCAGCGCGAGCATGTCGGTCTTGTCCCCGGACACGAGAACGTCGGCCTCGCCCATGACCGCCATCGCGAGAATGGGATCGTCCTTGGGGTCGGGAGACCGCCTCGCTACCGGAACGTCTTGGAGAACGCTTGCGTTCAGATGCAGAGCGGGGAGCATCCGGTCGGCTTCGGCGGGATCGACGTACCTGCGCAGGCGTGGGCGACCGAGGACCGCTCGAAGCTCGTCTATCTGCGCCTGCGAGGTGACAAGCTCAACGTCGCCCCGAAGCCACGCCCTGTACAACTGATCCGGCGGTGTGCCCTTGGTGATGAGCGCGCTGACGAGAATGTTCGTGTCAAGAACGACGCGCACGCTCGGCGGCAACCTCGTCGTCAATCAGGTTCATGATCTCCTGCTGGTCCGCCGTTCGCAGGCGTTCCTTGACGCGACCGATGGCGAGGACCGACGCCAGAAGCGTGAGCACGGCCGAGCCGACGTTCTCGGCCGGTTGCGGGCCGGTCGGGTTGAGCTCCGCGATGCGGCTGGTCTCCAGGTTGGCGAGGTCGCCAGCTTGGTCCTCGCTCATGCGCAGTTCGACCGTGACGTTGGAGTCGGCCTGCCGGCCGAGGTGAACTACCCAGTGCGTCGCGGACAACTGTGAAACCGTGGCCACCCGAGCGATCCTAGCAAGCCCCGGCGGAAGTCGCACTCCGTTCGCGCTCAGGCGACGGCCGTCTCCGTTTCCCCTACGTGGTGCAGGCGGAGTGGTCGGTTGCATCTATCCGCGCAACCACGTTGCGCACGACGCACTCCTTCCCGCCCGCAATCTGGCGAAACCCCGAGAACACAGGTACTTGTGGCGAATCCCGGCGAGGCACTGCCCCCCAAGGTGGTCCTGAGGGACTCAGAGCCCACCGACTGCCAACAAGTTCCGAGTCTTGCTAGCTAGTGCGTCGGCTCAGGAGCCTAAGCGCCTGCGGGCGACGACTCCTGAACGGAGCATCCCGGCGGGATCTCATCAGCCGCCGCAACACACGTCAGGAGGTCCTTCACTACAGGAGGTCCTCCAATGAGGAAGGTAGGATGGTCGTGGCGTGCTGCAGCGAGCAGCCGTCGTCTTCGTGGCTATTCCTGGTCGTGGCCGGGAATCCAGTTAGTGCGGTCAGCACCTTGAACACCACCACCGCCAATGCTACGACGGTGGCAGGCGTTCATCCACGGGCGCAACAAGCAGAAGGGCGAGGGGTCGATGTTCCCGCTGGCGGGCCAGGACGCCGCGGGCGTGGTGGGCTGACAGCCTGCCCGAAGAAGAGCGGCCCGCCACGGAGAGACGCAACGGTGTCCTCGCATGAGGGGGTGTCTATTCCAACCCTACGCCGAACTGGTGGCGGTGCCGTGGCGGGCCGATCTGGAACAGCGTAACAGATTCCGTCGCTTCCCGTGCGCCTCGTCTTCTGCTACGGTCCTAGGTGTCTATTCCAGCCTACGGCTGAGTCGTCGCGGATGAGCCGCTTGCCGACGCGCCGTGGCGCTTCAAAGGGGCTACGAAATGAGGAAGCTCTACGAGGTGCGCTGCGCGGCGTGCTGTTCGTTTGCGCTGCTGATTAGAGGCGCACGAATACGAAACGCATCCAGGTTATTGGTAGTTGGAGCGAGTCTCGCCATGGTGGCAAGCTCGCTACAAGCGCAGGCCCAGACGATCTCGTACGCGGCCACGTCACAGCCCGAAGATGCCGGCGACCTGATTCGCGTCGACGCGATGATCGCGGAGAAGGCCCTCACCGGCGAACTCCAGCGGGTGCCGTCGCCGCGAGTCGACCGAATCGGGCGGGTGCACGAGTACTTCATCCAGAACCACGACGGCGTGCCGGTCTATGGTGCCGGTTTCTCGAGGCAGCGGGACAACGGGCAGACCGTATCCGTGTTCGGAAGGGTCCACCAGGGCATCGACCTTGAGACCTTCCCTGGCCTTCCGGCAGCCGCGGCTCTGGCTCGCTTGGAGGAGGTTGCGGGCGCTGGGCCGGCGACAGATGCGCTGCCGACGCTGGGCATCTTGCCGACACCGCTTGGAGAATTCGTGCTGACCTGGAGCGCCCCGATGCGGGACCGCCGCACGCACTTCATCGATGCGCATAGTGGTGACCCGGTTCACCGGATGGACCACATCTATGCGGAGGGAGCCGTGGGGTTCGGCGCGGGAATCACCGGGGAGCCGCAGAAGGTCAGTACCTGGCACACGGAAGGGAGCTATCAATCATGGGACCGGCTGCGGCCGGCAGAACTCGTGACTCTGGACGGGGGAAACGATCTGCTCAACGCCTTCTTGTTGGCCCTTCCTGGTCCCGCCTGGCTAGATGCGGTTGGGGAAGACGATGACAACGAGTGGTCCAATCCTGCCGTGGTCGCGGGCCACGCCAATCTCGGACTGACCTACGACTATCTGTTCGAGAGGCATGGATGGCGTGGCATGGATGGCGAGGACGGGCGCGTGTTCTCGATCGTCGCTGCCGGAGACTTCCTCAACGCCTTCTTCCTGTCGGCGCCCTTCGGGCCACAGAGGACCGGTGTCATCGCATTCGGCACGGCGCCGGACGACATCCCGTTTGTTTCACTGGATGTCGTGGGTCACGAGCTGATGCATGGCGTCACGTTCTCCTCCCTGGTTGCTCGGACCGGCCTGCCGTTCCTCGGCACCCACACCTTCATCCTCGGTCCGTCGTCCTTTACGGTGGAAGGTGAGGTTGTCCGTTGCGGCGACACCTACACGTTCGAGGATCCGGCCGGCGACGACGATGTAACGGCGCCCCTTCTCTGCTTCGACGAGAACGGAATGCCGACTAGGTCTGGCACTGGAAGGCTCGCGCTCTTCTGGGATGAGGGTGGCGCAATCAACGAGGCGTACTCCGACATCATCGGCGCCAGCGTCGAGTTTGCGTTCCATCCGCCGGGTGACGGCCTGCTGCGCGCGGATTATGCGAATGGCGAGGACGCGGGAGTTTCAGGTCGCCGGATGGACGCTCCTCGTTCGGTCCGGATAGGCCCCCTCGGCTATCCCGAGGCCCGTGGTCAGGAGTTCCGTTTCGTCGTAGCACTCGTGGGCGAGCGGTCCATCGTCTACACCGGCTACGGCATGCGGGGCAACACTCCGTTTCGGACGAGCGGCTACGGCTACTCCGGAGTCCACTGGAACTCCACGATCCTGAGCCACGCGTTCTACCTGGCCGTCGAGGGAGGTGAACACGTCCCCAGCGGCCAGACGATACAGGGGGTGGGAGGCGCCAACCGAGCTCAGGTCGAGCAGGCCTTCTTCCGGGCCATGGTTGATCTGGTGCCTCCGGTCACCACGTTCGAGATCATGGGTGTCGCCATTCGACAGGCGGCGGCCGACCTCCACGGTGCCGGGAGCGCCGCCTTCAGTTCCATCCATCAAGCACTGACGGCCGTAGGACTCTGAACCGATGAAGAAGATGAACAAGCCTCTCTTGTCCCTCGTCGGTGCGTTGTCACTGCTCCTTGTGGCCGCCTCGGCCCTCGCCCAGGATGCTGACGCCAAGGACCGGTGGTACATCGGCATCGGTGCTGGCGTGCTCTCGACCAGCGACGCACCGGCAGGCACCTTCAGCTTCGACAGCGGGCTGTTCGGTTCGGAGCAGGGAGAGTTCGTCGCTGACTACTCGGCAGACGACGACACCGTGTTTGAACTGTCCGCGGGTGTGCGCGTGGGCGACGGTCCATTCGGCCTCGGCGTGACCTGGTCCCGTTCGTCGCAGTCCGCTTCGGTCGACATCGTCGGGCGCTTGCCTCATCCGTTCTTCTTCGGCACTCCGCGGACCGTCGAAGGCACACAGGGCAACCTCACTCGAGACGAAACGGCGATTCACCTCTCGTTCCGTTGGTTGGTTCGCGAGGGCAAGAAGAGCGAACTGACCGTGTTCGCCGGTCCTTCGCAGATCGAACTCGACCACGATCTGGTGGCTACAGTGCGCTTTGACCAGACCTACCCGTTCGACGAAGCTACCTATGCCGGGACCCACCGGGAGCCAGCATCCGGTGACGCGATCGGTTACCACTTGGGCATCGACATCGTCCGCAAGTTCCGGAACACCGTCGGCGTCGGCGGCGTGGTCCGTTACCGCCAGGCCGGGATCGTTCTGGAGGGTCCCGGCGGCAG
>VXUF01000161.1:0-842 GCA_009837085.1 Holophagales bacterium | reverse complement strand
TGTCCGTAGATGCCGGCGGCTTGACGGCGACGGTCGATCTCCGGTTCCGGTTCTGAACGTTCCGGAAGGAGGGTAAGTCGGAACGCTGCTGGGCAGGGCCGCCTCCCCGAGACGCGGCGGCGTTCTCGTGTTCGGACGGCGGGCCGGCGCAGGGGGCGTCACTCGCCGTTCCCCGTCTGAGCTAGGGAAAGGCGATGGCGGCCATGGCTTCCCCCTCGGTTCTGCTCTTCGCGTCGGTCGTATCGTCTGATCGTGTAGTGGCTGGAGTTCCCCATGAGGTCGGCGACCGCCGCCATTTCCACGCCCTGGGCCAGCACCTGCGTCGCAGACGTACGTCGCATGTGCGGTGAAAGCCGCCCGATCCTGGCCTGCTCGCTGCACAGTTCGACGCGGCGCGCTACGGCGCGGCCGGTGAGGCCACGGTCGACTTGGACCCGGCCGGCCTTGTCGACTGGCGCAAAGAGCGGCCCCTCATCGTCGCCGCGGAGTTCGAGGCAGGCGGCCAGCACGTCGCGCGCCGGTGCCTATGTAGACGAGTCGCTCGCGGCGGCCCTTGCCGCGGACCCTGAGCGCCCAGGTCGAGGCCGGCCGGGTCGACGTCGCCGGTCACGGACGGCGAAGTGCTGATCGCCTTCTTTGGCTCGTTGGGTCTCTGTTCGCCGACGCTCCACGGCGACGGCGTGTTCGTCATCTGGGATCACGAGGACGAGTCCTTCATGGTCGCGCTCGACAAGAACTCGGGGAAGGAGATCTGGCGACGCGACCGGCGCGACGTGCTGCCCTGACTGCGCCGGACCGCTCGCCGTGCAGGAGTCCATCCTGCCGGTTCCGGAGCGCCTGAC
>VXUF01000145.1:55880-64048 GCA_009837085.1 Holophagales bacterium | reverse complement strand
CGCGGACGGGCGCTCGGACCGTGACGCTGGTGACGCGCGGACGCGCCACCAGGGTGACATCCGACCGCCCGCGGACGGGCGCTCGGACCGTGACGCTGGTGACGCGCGGACGCGCCACCAGGGTTCACTGCCCGGCGGGACCCGCCGGGGTCGCTGCCCTGGCGGCGGCGCTGTCGGCGGCGACGTAGTCGATGAAGCCGATCAGCATCTCGTCCGTCGACTCGGCGCCCCAGGTGACGTCGACCGTCGGGTCCGGGTTGTGCGGGTTGTCGGCCGAGTTGTCGAACGAAGCCGAGACTTCGATCCGGGTGCCGGCCGGCAACCGGAGCGGCTTGGCCAGGTCGTAGGACATCTGCCAGTTGAAGTCGTAGCGGCTGACGCTCAGCAACTCCCGCTGCTCGCCGTTGGGCAGGAACGCGGTGTAGGTCATCGACTTGCCGCGGTAGTGCATGTGAGGGATGAACGATCGGACCACGACGTCCTCGTCGAAGACGTGGGTCGCCTTGGCGCGATAGTCCGGTTCACCGGCGGGGATGTGAAACGTGGTGTTCACGATCCAGAGGTTGACCAGCTCTCTCTCGACTTCCTCGGGCTCAGCGAACCAGAGGGCGACGCGGGTCCGGTCGGTCGCGGCCGTGCCGGTCGGGTGATAGTGGAAGTCGCCGATCAGGTCCTGGCCCTTCGGCAGCAGGCGGCCGGTGCCGGGCGGAAAGTGCTGGGGCGCGAAGCCGGCGGCCCAGGCGCCGACCCAGCCTTCCTGGACCCGGCTGTTCTCGCTTGCCCGCCAGAGGATGAAGTGGTGAAGCACCGTGCGATCGCCGGCCTGGACCTCGATCGCGCGGATCCAGCGATCCTCCTCGAATCCGGTCTTGATCGGGATGTCGAGGAACTCGTCCGGTCCGTCGGCGGCGACTTCGTGGGGATCGAACTCGACCACCCAGTCCGGCTCGCCGAACGTCCACTCGCTGGCCTTCTCCGGCTTCTCGTAGACGGGCTCGTCGCCGTCGCCGCGGGGCGCGCCGTTCGCGGCCCAGCGCGTGATCGCCGCGATCTCGTCGTCGCTCAGGCTCATGTCGTTCGCCCACGGGCCGTAGCCCGGGTCGGCGTCCCAGGGCGGCATGTCCTTGTTCTCGACCGCCCTCGCGATCGACCGCGCCCACGGGCGCGCTTCGCGGTAGGTGCGCAGCGACATCGGCGCGATCTCGTCCGGCTGATGGCAGGAGGCGCAGTTCTCGTGGAGAATCGGCGCAATGTCGTCGATGAAGGTGGGCTGGTCGACGTTCAGGCCGGCGGCGACGGCCGGCGCCAACAGGAGGACGGTAGCGGCGCCAGCCAGGGGACGGGTCAGGCGGAGGGCTCGGGACATGGGAATTCTCCCGGACTGGTGGAGGAAGGGGGAAACTCGCGGGAAGTGTACGTTACGCGGCCGTCTTGCATGAACCGGCCGCCAGGTTGGCGCCGGCCTGACGGCCGGCACGTTCACCTGGCCGCCTTCGGCGGCAGCCGGCGAGGACGCCGGCGCACCCAGTGTGGTTAGCCCGTCGGCAGGGTGGCCGGGGTCTCGTTCTCGGCGGGCGTGCCGACCATCTCGCCCGGACCCATGTCCATCCGCAGCGTGCCGTCCTCCTGGATGGAACCCTTGAGCTGCATCGTGTTGCCGGGCGTCTCCGCGGTGGCGGTCACGTCGTTGCCGTCCCAGACGATGTCGACAATCGGCGCCGGCAGGACGAGCGTGCCGAACTGCACGAACCAGCCGCCCGGGACGCCGCCGCGGGGCAGGAGCATGGCGGTCGGCTCGGGCCCCTGGCCAGGCTGGCGCTGTACGTCAAAGCGCCACGCCTGGCCGGGATGGGTCTGCGCCAGTTCGGCCAGCTTGGCGAGCACCGGGCTCGCCGGCTTGGGACTGATGCCCTCGGCGGCCACGAAGTCGACGAAGCCGATCAGCATCTCGTCGGTCGAGTCGGTGCCCCAGGTGACGTCGATCGTCGGGTCGGGGTTGTGAGGGTTGTCGGCCGAGTTGTCCCAGTGCGCGGTGACTTCGATCCGGGTGCCGGCCGGCAGGGCCACCGGCTCGACGAAGTTGTAGCCGGTCTGCCAATTGAAGTCGTAGCGGCTGACGCTGAGCAGGTCCTTCTCGCCGCCATCAGGCAGGTGCGCGGTGTACGTCATGTCCTTGCCGCGGTAGTGCATGTGGGGAGCCAGCGAGCGGATGACGACGTCCTCGGTGAACACGTGGTTCGCGCGCGCCTCGTAGTTCGCGTCGCCGGCGGGGATCTTGAACGTGGAGTTCATGACCCAGAGGTTGATCAGTTCCTTCTCGACCTCCTCGGGCTCGGCGAACCAGATGCCGATCCGGGTCTTGTCCGTCGTGGCCGTGCCGTTCGGGTGGTAATGGAAGTCGCCGAGCAGGTTCTGGCCCGCAGGCACCAGGCGTGCTGTGCCTGCCGGAAACTCGTTGGCCTTGGCGCCGGCGGCCCAGGCGTCGAGCCAGGCGTCCTGGACCTCGCTGTCCGGAGCGGCGCGCCAGAGGATGAAGTGGTGGACGACCTCGCGGTCGCCGGGCTGGACCTCGACCGCCCGGATCCAGCGGTCCTGGTCCCAGCCGGTTTCAACCGGGATCACGGCGAACTCGTCGGGGCCGTCCGCCGCGACCTCGAACGGGTCGAACTCGTAGACCCAGTCCGGCTCGCCGAAGGCCCACTCGCCGACGCTTGCCGGAGACTCGTAGACGGGTTCGTCTCCGTCGCCGCGAGGAGCGCCGTTACCGGCCCAGCGGGTGATCGCCTCGATCTCCGCGTCGCTCAGGGAGATGTCGTTCGAGAAGGGCCCGAAGCCCGGGTCGGCGTCCCAGGGCGGCATGTCGCGGTTCTCGACCGCCCGGGCGATCGAGCGGGCCCAGGGGCGCACCTCGCGGTAGGTGCGCAGCGACATCGGAGCGATCTCCTCCGGCTGGTGGCAGGAAGCGCAGTTCTCGTGGAGGATCGGCGCGATGTCGTCGACGAAGGTGGGCTGTTCCAGGTTCAGGGCGTGAATCGGGGCGGGGATGGCGAGCAATGCGACGGCTGCGACCGTTGTCGCGCCGCTGAGCAGGGGAGTCCGGTTCATTTCCAGGTCCTTGAGCGGGTTTGAGCGTGTTCGTGGAAACAAGACGGCCGCCGGATGCGTTTACGACTCAGGGCGTTGCACTCCGTGACCGTGATGGTTTCGACAGTACCCGACTATACGGCGCTGGTGCCTTCGGGTTGCGGCTTTCGGGGAGATCGCGGTGCTACGCTCGATGGCATGTTTCCGGTTGAATCGGCACGCAGGCGATGCTTCCTTCCGGCGGCGATTCTCCTCGTGTCGAGCCTCTGGTGGGCCGACGGTCTGGCGGCCCAGAACGTGCTCTCCAGGGCGCTCCAGGAACGCGTTCAGGAGAATCCGCACACGACCGAAGCGGACGTCGAGGCCGGAGCGCGCGTGTTTCGCCGCAGTTGCTCGCTCTGTCACGGCGCCGACGGCACCGGCGGCGATGGTCCCGACCTGACCCGCGGCGTGTTCCGTCACGGCAGCAGCGATGCCGCGCTGTTCCGCAACATCCTGACCGGCATCCCGAACACCGGCATGGGCGGCATCTATCAGCCCGACAGATCGATCTGGCAGGTCGTGTCGTACGTGCGATCGCTCAGCCGCGGCGGCGGCGAGGAAGAGGTGCCGGGCGACCCGAGACGTGGCCGGATGCTGTACGCGAGCCGCGGCTCCTGCTCCGATTGCCATCGGCTGGACGGCTCGGGTGGCCGCATCGGTCCGGATCTGAGCGATCTGGGCTGGCGGCGCGCGCCAGTTCACATCCGCGCATCCATCGTCGACCCCTCGACTGAGATGGCCGCTGACTACCGCACGGTCGAAGTCAGGACCAGGGACGGGGGGATCGTCCGGGGCGTGCTGCGCAACGAGGACCGCTACTCGATCCAGCTTCTGGACGAGTTCGAGAACCTGCGGTCCTTCCAGAAGACGGATCTCTCGGCGATCGAGAAGCCGGAGGAGTCCCTGATGCCGCCTCTCAGCAGTTTCTTCCGCGGCCGTGATCTGGACGATCTCGTCGCCTACCTCTACTCGCTGCGGCCGGAGTGAAGATGAAAAACACTGGGTGCGCCGGCGTGTCATCCGTGCGCCCGCTGACGGGCGCACGGACTGTGACGCGTGTGGCGCGGATTCGCGCCACACGGGTTCCCGCCGGCATCCGGCGCGTAGCGCCGGCTCCGAAGAGGCTGTTCGGCGCTGTCGCTTCCCTGGCGTTCCTGCTTGCGGCCACTGGCGTGTCCGCCCAGAGCGGCGTGTCCTACGAACGCCTGCAGGCGGCGGCGGACGAGCCGGGCAACTGGCTCATGTACTCGGGCCAGTACGACAGCCAGCGCTTCAGCCGCCTCGACGAGATCGACCGCTCGAATGCCGCGGACCTGCAGCTCCGCTGGGTTCGTCAGATGCCGACGCTTGGTCGCCTGGAAACCACGCCCCTGGTGATCGACGAGGTGATGTACGCGACGACGCCGGACAACGTCGTCATCGCGCTCGATGCGCGGACCGGCCAGCAGTACTGGTCTCACTCTCACGAGCTGCCGGATCAGCTCGCTCTCTGCTGCGGCAAGCAGAACCGGGGCGTCGCCGTTCGCGGCGACCGGCTCTACATGGGCACGATCGACGCGCACCTGGTCTCCCTGGACGCCAAGACCGGCGCGGTGATCTGGGATACGGAGGTGGGCAACCCGCGTACGGGGCAGTCGATCACCGCGGCGCCGATGGTCATCCGCGACCTGGTCATCACGGGCATCGGCGGCGGCGAGTACGGCATCCGGGGCTTCCTCGACGCCTACGACGCGGACAGCGGCGAGCTGCGCTGGCGTACCTACACGATTCCCGGGCCGGGCGAACCGGGCAATGAGACCTGGGAGGGCGACTCCTGGAAGACGGGCGGCGCGCCGACCTGGATGACCGGCTCCTACGACCCCGAGCTCGATCTCCTCTATTGGGGAACCGGCAATCCGGGGCCGGACTGGAACGGCGAGGTCCGCGAGGGCGACAACCTGCACTCGGACTCCGTGCTGGCGATCCGTCCGGACACGGGTGAGATCGTCTGGACCTTCCAGTTCACTCCCCACGACGTCCACGACTGGGACGCCTGCCAGGTGCCGATTCTGTTCGACGCCGAGTACCAGGGCGAGCAGCGCAAGCTGATGGCTTTCGCCAACCGGAACGCCTTCTTCTACCTGCTGGACCGCGAGACCGGGGAGTTCCTGTTCGCGCGCGAGTTCGCCCGCCAGACCTGGGCCGAGGGGATCGACCACGAGACCGGCCGGCCGATCCGGGTGCCGAACATGTTCCCCAGCGAGCAGGGAACCCTCGTTGCGCCGACAATCGGTGGCGCCGCTAACTGGTTCTCGCCGACCTACAGCCCCGACACCGGCATGTTCTACATCCAGGCCTACGACGCCGAGATGCTCTACTACATGGCCGAGGCCGAGTACGAGGAGGGCGAGCTGTTCGTCGGCGGCTACGGCAAGCCGGCCGGGCCGGCCGACCAGTACGTGAGCGCGGTGCGCGCGATCGATCCGCTGACCGGAGACAGGAAGTGGCAGTACCAGGTCCAGCCCCGGTCCACGTCAGGCCTGCTCGCGACGAAGGGCGGCCTGGTGTTCGGCGGCAGCGTGGCCGGCATCTTCTACGCCCTCGACGCCGAGACCGGCGAGGAACTCTGGCACCGGCGGCTCGGCGGCAACGTCTTCGCGGCGCCGATCAGCTACGAGGCCGGTGGGCAGCAGCACGTGACGATCGCCGCCGGCCGGGCGCTGTTCACATTCGCGTTGCCGGCGGAGTAGGGCTCTTCCAGCCGGCGATGAAGGTCTTCCCGGAACTGCTGATCGAGGATCTGCGGGCGGAGATCGAGCCGGAACGGCTGGGACGTCAGGCGGCAGAGCGCGGCATGCCGCCGCTGAATGCGACGGACGACCCCGGGCAGACGGAGATCGAGGAGTTCATCGAGGCGAAGAAGAACGACGCTGTGAGGATCCGCGACGAGCAGCTCGAACAGGTCGACAATCACCTGGACCAGCTCGACCAGGCGGTGCTCGCCGGCGACCTGGAGTCGTCGGCGCGCAAGGCCGCGACCGAGTTCAGGGAGGTCGAGCAGAGCGAACTGCAGGCGCTCAAGGCGAGCCTGCACGAGTTCGAGCGGAAACGGAGGGATTTCTTCGACTTCAAGCACCGCAACGGACTGGACCGCGAGCCCGACTACGTGAGCCAGCGGACGACACTGTTGCTGGTTGGGCTGATCGTCCTGCTGTTCGTGATCGAAAGCGGCTTGAACGGGGCCTTCCTGGCGGTCGGCAGCGAGGGGGGTCTGGTCGGCGGATGGGGTCTGGCGCTCGGCTTCAGCGTCGTGAACCTCGTGCTGCCGGCTCTGTTCTTCGGTCCTGTCAGTCGCTACGTGAGCCACATCCACGTGCTCCTGAGGGCCGTGGGAGTGCTGGCGGTCCTGGGGTGGCTTGCGACCGCATTGGTGCTCAACCTGGGACTTGCGCACTTCCGGGACGCCTCGGCCGATCTGATCGAGAACATCGGCGCCGAGGCGCTGAGCCGCTTTCAGGCTTCGCCGCTGGGGCTGCAGGACGCGGAATCGTGGCTTCTCTTCGTACTCGGCTTCTTCTTCTCCGGCGTCGCTTTCTTCGACGGCCGCAAGCTGTTCGGCGATTCCTATCCCGGCTACTCCCGGAAGCACCGCAAGATGGAGGACGCGCGCGCCGACTACGACGACCTCTGGCAGGACGTGGTGGAGCAGCTGCGCATAATTCGGGAAGACGGTCTGGACGCGATCCGGCGCACGGCGCACCAGGCGAAGAGCCAGCCGGTCGAGCGGCGGCGAGCGCTCGAGAGCGAGACGAAGCTGCTGACCGGGTTCGACTCGCACGTTGAGCAGTTGCAGCGCTTCGGGACGATGCTCATCGAGGAGTACCGGGAGGCGAACCGCTCGGTACGTTTCGACCGCGGTACGCCCGAGGCGTACCTCAGGCCCTGGAGGATGGATCCGCCGGCGGCGCACCGGCGGCGCCGCGAGCCGGTTGCGGTCGAAGACGTGGATCTGGACGGATTGAACGAACAGTACGAGTCCGCGCTGGGCCGCGTACACGGGGAATGGGAACAGACCCGGGCGCGATTGGACCTCGAGGGCTCGATGTCCGATCCGGCGGAGGCCGTTTCCGCGAATGGCGGCGGCTCGTAGGCGGCGGCGCCGCCGTTCGCGGCGGGGTGACCTCTCACCGAGGGATCTGGCGATCGGCGGCGGTATCGCGGTCATGGTACTCGTGCTGCTCGTCGTGGCCGCGCGCTTCACGGTGTTCGCCCCGAAGCCTCCGGATCGCGACCCCGAGACGGGTTGTCCCGAGGTCGGGCCCGCGGCCCTGACTGCGATCCTGATCGACGTCACGGACCAGGTTGGCGCGATTAGCCGCGCCGACGTGCTCGCGCACCTCGACGAGTACGTGGCAGGAAGCCGGGAGGACGAGATGGTTCTGGCCTACGAAGCGAAGCCGGTGGGGAGCGAGATCGGGGCCCCGCTGCTCTCGGTCTGCCATCCCGGCGATCCTGACGAGGCCAGCGAGTGGACGGAGAACCCACGGTTGATCCGGCGACGCCTGGAGCAGCGCTTCGAGCAGCCGCTCGAGCATCTCTTCGCCGAGCTGCTCGGCCGGGACGCGGCGCCGACTTCGCCGCTGATGGAGAGCGTGCAGAGCGTGGCGGTATCGGTTCTGGGCCGGCATGAGTACGCGGATCTGCCGAAACGTCTGATCCTGGTTTCCGACCTGATGCAGAACACGCGCAACCTTTCCTTCTTCCGCCAGGCGGTCGACTACGAGGCCTTCGCCGCGACGAACGGCGCCGGAGCGCTGGGCACGGACCTTCGGGGAACCGCGGTCGAGGTCCTGTTCGTGCAGCGGACGGCCCACCAGCGCCTGGACGGCACCCGCGGCCTCATCGGCTTCTGGCAGCAGTGGATCGAGGACCAGGGAGGCACGCTGAACCGGGTCGTGCGCGTCGACGGCGTGAACTGATGCCCGTCGACACGCGGCAGCGGTCGATGGATGCCGCGCGGAGCGGCCGTGGGCAGTTGCAGGCGTTATTACTCGGCGGCGGCG
>VXUF01000145.1:16740-55870 GCA_009837085.1 Holophagales bacterium | reverse complement strand
GATGAAGTCGTTGACGGCGAGCCCGCTTCTGGCCGTTGTGCTGCCGATCGTCCTGATGGGCAGCTACGCCTGCCTGCTCGTGGAGTGGCCGGACCTGCGGCCGAAGGTCGACTTCGCGGGCGACAACTTCTACTACCTCGGGTTTCTCTACACGCTGATCTCGCTGGCCATCTCGCTGTACCAGTTCAACACCGAGGGGGCGACGAGTTCCATCATCACGAACTTCGGCCTGGCGCTGACCAGCACGATCCTCGGCCTGGCCGGACGCATCCTCCTGAATCAGCCGCGGGACGAGGAAGAGGTGGAAGCGACGGCGCGCGAAGACCTGGCCCGCGCGAACCGCCGCCTGCGGGCGGAGATGGAGTACTCGATCGACGAGTTCCAGCAGTTCCGCGTGGAAGCGAAGCGGGTGTTCGAACAGCTCGACCGGGGCGTCGCCGCCGCGGGCGCCGCGTTGGAACGTCAGCTCGGGCACCTGGAGAAGGGCGCAGCCCGCTTCGGGGCGCTCCGGCAGCGGGTCGGCGAGGTCGATGAAGTCGCCGCCGCCGCGGTTCGCGACATTCAGGTGCAGCGGGAGCGCTTCGTCTCGGAGTCGCAGGCTGTGAGCGACTCCCTTCAGCAACTGCTCGCGAACTTCCGTTCCGTCGACTTTCGGCGGGAGTTCATCGAGGAGTTGATCGAGCCGGCCTCGGAACAGTTTCGGGGCCTGGCGCGGGAGTTCCTGTCCGTCGCGGAGGGTCTGCGGCGAATCGAGACGAGCCAGTTGCGGGTCATGGAGCAGAACCAGAGCGCGGTGGCGCGGTTGACGGAGATCCTCGAGGAGAACCGCCGCTTCTCCCAGGCGAACGCCCGGGCGGCGAACGGCTTCCGGAACGCGACCGACGCCCTGGTCTCCCTGCGGGCGCACATCGACCGCTACAGCGAGGGAACGCGGGCGATCGTCAGCGAGCTGGCGGCGGCCCGGCGCCAGTTGCACGACGCGCCGGAGCGGATGGAGGCGATGAACAGGTCGCTGCTGCGGATGGCGGACAGACTCGACTCCGTCGCGGAGGAGGGCGGCCGGCGGCGCGAGTTGCAGCGCTGGGGTCTTTGATGACGCAGCGCGGCCGGACGTTCCCGCGCGGCCTGGTCCTCGGCCTGACGATGGCCGAGATCGCCATCCTGATCATCTTCGTTCTGCTGCTCGCCCTGGCCGCTCTGTTCGCGCGCGAGGCGGACAGGCGGCAGGCTGCCGAGAGGGAACTCGTGCGCTTCGAGCAGATCGCCGCCCTGTTCGAGGAGGAGGCGCTGCCCGAGGACCCGGTGGCGCTCAGAGCGGCGTTGCGTGAGCGGGTGGATGAACGCCGGGACGCCGACAACTGGCGGGAACTCGTGCGCGAGATCGAGACGAAGCCGGACGTACTGCGCGAGATGGCCGATGCGATGAACGCGGCCGCCCAGCGGGGAATGTCTCCGGCTGAGGTACGCGACGCGATCGAGAGCCGGCAGATCGGTGGCGGCTCGGACCATCCGAGCTGCTGGTACGACCGCGACGGCACGGTCGCCTACCTCTTCGACGTAGCTCTCGTGGCTAGTGGTTTCGTAGTGGACCTGGCTCGGGCTCCCCAACATGAGGCCGCGCGCTCTCTGCTCCCCCTGGACCTCGTGCAGACCAAGAGCGTCGTCTCTCAGGCCCAGTTCCTCCGGCAGACTCGGCCGGTGTACGAGTGGAGCGTCGAGCGGGGATGCCGTTTCTTCGTTCGCGCCTTCGACGTGACGGCCGCCGATCAGAAGGACCTCTACAAGCGCCGGATGGGCGCGCTCGAGTCCCGGTTCTACAAGAACGCGAACCCGACCGGCGGCCTGCCGGCGGGTCTTCGCGCCGCGCGCTGAGAACGGGTTCGAGGTTGGGCTGCCGGCGTCAGTCGGGTGGATTCGAGCCGCCGACCACTTCGCCCCACAGGCCTCTCCGGTTGTCCCGGGCCTCTCGCTCGAACTGCCGGAACGCCTCCATGTGTCGGAAGGGGAACCGCGTGTACGCGTGGCCATAGCCGCGGCGGATGATCTCGGCGTTCACGAACGTCCCGTCCGAGAGGTAGACGTAGGCGAGAGTGCGGCCGTAGCGATCCTGGCGTTCCTGGTCGTACTCGAGTCGCACCCGGTTTCCCTCGAGCAGTCCCTTCGTGAAGGCGCTCGCCTCCTTGCCGAAGAACTCGACCGGCCGGTTCGGGTGGACGGTCTCCGGCGTGTCGACCCCGATCAGACGGACACGGCCCACGCCCTCGACGATGATCGTGTCGCCGTCGACCACCCGCTCCACGAGTTGGGCGGCCGCGCTGGTCGCGACCAGGAGGCCGAACAGGAACGCGATTCCACGGTGAGCGGCGTGTGGTTGGCTGAGCAGGGGGCGCACTTCGCGGGGGCGCACCGGCGACGTCCATGCGGAGCGATGCCGCCGACGAGCCCGAAGTCAAGAACGTTTGACGCTTGAACCGGTGCATTCTGCAGGCGGCCGGACGTCTTGTCCAGGTTGTGCGTCGCCCTGGCCGGTCCGGGACGGCGCTTCCGGATGCGGGTAGGCGCTACCCCGGGTACTCGGCGAAGCAGGGAACGCTCTCGTCGAGCGCGCTCCACGCTGCCTTGGAACCGACGAAGATGTTCACGGCCGGCTTGACTCCCGGATCGCCGTCCAGCGAGCCGGCCGGAATCTGCATCCCGCCGGGATCCCGGAGCCGGGGAACAAGGCTGCCGCAGTGCCGGCAGAACGCGGTGCCCTTGATGTCCGCTTCCGGCATCTTGTAGTCGACGACCGCGTCCCGGCCGCCGAGCCAGCGGAAGGCGTCCTCCGCGACGAAGACGAACGTGCCGTAGGCGGCGCTCGCCTGGCGGCGGCACCGGGAGCAGTGGCAGTTCACCATGCGTTCCGGCGGGCCGTCGAACTCGTAGGTCACGACGCCGCAGAGGCAGCTTCCCGGTGTGGCGCCGCGCGTCTGGGCTTCCCGAACCGGCCGCTCGATCCCGGCCGGAGCGCCCCAGTCGGGCGGGTACTCGTCGTGCTGGGGCAGATCGTCGACGATCGTGTGCCACGGCGCCTTCGAGCCGGCGAAGATGTGCAGTGTGGGCCGGATGCCCGGGTCCTCGGCGACGCTACCCATGGTGACAAGCGCCACGGAGCCGCCTTCGGGGTTGGCTGGAACGCCGGAGCCGCAGCGCGGGCAGAAGTGCCGGAACCCGTGCTCTGACGACTGGTAGTGGACGATCTCGTCAGCGCCGAGCGTCCAGCGGAAGATCTTCGGGTCGACGGCGCCGAAGCTGGCGTAGGCCGAACCGTGGAACTTCCTGCACACGGAGCAGTGGCAGTGGGCGATCTCGATCAGATCGCCGTCGACCTCGAATGTGACGTCTCCGCAGAGACAGGCGCCGGTGAGCATGGCTCAGCAATCCGTGCCGCGAGATCGGTTTCCGGTCAACAGACTGTGGAAGTGCGTGTCGCCTCGTCGCGAAGGTCGGGGTCGGAGCCTGCGAGCGTACTCCGTTCACCACCGTGGTGACCCGACTCCGCTACCAAGGCTGTGGCGCACCTTCCCCGGGCAGACACTGGGGCTGCCCGCAAGGGGCACATGGAAGCTGCGCCACCCTGAAAGTTAGCACGCTCCGCTGAGTGACACCCTGACCGGCGGCGCGCTAGGTTCCCGGAAACGTTACCGGGGGAATCGTGGCTGAGCCAGCACCGAGAAAGACGTCGAAGGAGCGGGTGAGGCGCCATCGTAGAAAGGCGTTGGCCGAGGGCTCGAGAAGAGTCGAAGTGACGGTGCCGGCCGAGGACGCGGAGTTGATCCGGGCGGTCGCGCGAACTCTCCGGGAAGGAGGCAGGGCGGGAACGGTGCTTCGGCGGCGGCTTGCCGACCTTGCCTCGGCGCCGCGGATCAGGACTGCGGCGGATCTGTTCGCCGCGTTGCGTTCGACGTTTCCGGCCGGCATGGAGCTGGAGTTCGAGCGCGACCGCTCTCCCGGCCGGCCGGTCGACCTGGAGTGACCTTCCTGTTCGACACGAACGTCGTCAGCGAGACGGTCAAGCCGAGGCCGGCGCGGCCGGTCGACGATCGGTTGGCGGGGTGTCTGGCGACGGACCTCTATCTCTCGGCCATAACACTCGGGGAGATTGTCCGCGGCGCACGCAGGCTTCGGGACGAAGGAAGGCGTCGCGCCTACGAGGTATGGATCGAACGTCAACTGTTGCGGGACTTCAGGGGTCGCATTCTTCCGTTCGACGTGGAGGCGGCGACGATCTGGGGCGAGATACTGGCAGCCGGAGATCGCGCGGGGCTGACGCTTCCCGCCGTCGACGCGCAGATCGCGGCGGTCGCGCGTCGGCACGGCATGACGGTCGTGACGCGCAACGTCCGCGACTTCTCGCTGATGAACGTGCCGCTGTTGAACCCCTGGTCGGAGCAGGGCGGCTAGCGGCGCGTCCCGACCGGGCGCCGTGACGCCTGGCTTGTCCCGCGGAACCTGACTCTCCTTACGGTAGGTTTCCTCCATGCGGCGTGGAGTTGTAGCAGCGGCGTGCCTGTCTAGTGCCTGCCTGCTGCCGCTGCCGTTCGTGGTTGCCGACGACGACACCCACGTCGTGGTCGCGTTCGCCGCCGAGCCGACCCAGATCGACCCCACCCGGACCTCAGCCGGCGTCGACCAGTACTTCATGGCGCTGTTCTACGAGCAGCTACTGACGGCGGGACCGGACTTGCGGCAGCGGAACTGGCTGGCCGAGTCCTGGCGACTGTTCGAGCGCGACGGGGTGTGGCTGATCGGCGTCGAGTTGCGGCGGGGCGTCCGGTTCCACAACGGCGACGAACTGACGGCGCACGATCTCCGCTACTGCTACCTCCGCCAGCGGGATCCCAGCCTGTCGCGTCAGGCCGGGCGCTGGCGGCACGTGGACGACGTGCGCGTGCTCGGCGACCACGAACTGGAGATTGTCTTCGAGGGGCTGCCGGACTCGGCGCTGCTGCCGCTCAACCTCGACCTCTGGGCGATCCCGCGCCGCTACTACGAGGAGGTCGGGAACGAAGGCGTGCAGGCGCATCCGATCGGCACCGGGCCGTGGAAGTTCGTGTCGCGCAGCGTGCGCGAGGAGATCGTCGTCGAACGCTTCGACGACTACTGGGACCCCGACTCGCTGCCGGGCATCCGCCGGCTGACGATCAAGATCATCCCGGAGGACACGACCCGGGTCGCCGCCTTCAAGACGGGCGCGGTCGACTGGATCGACGCCGTGCCGCCGGCCCAGGTCGCCGACTTCGAGCGCACGCCCGGCGTGAAGGTCGCCTCGCTGCCCACGAGCAACAATCTGTTCCTGGCGCTGAACGCTCTCGACCCGAGAAGTCCGCTGGGAGATGTCCGCGTGCGACAGGCCGTGGCGCACGCGATCGACTTCGACGCGATCATCCGGTACATCCTCCATGGGCAGGGCATCCGGACGGTTCAGGTGACGCCGGGGGCGCCGGGGCACGACCCTGCGCTGAAGGCGTACCCCTTCGATCCGGACCGTTCCCGCGAGTTGCTGGGGCAGGCCGGCTACGGCCGCGGCATCAACGTGAACTGCTACAACCTGACCACGCCGCGCGAGCCGTATCTCAAGGAAGTGGGCGAGGCGATGTTCGCCTACCTGACCGCCGCGGGCATCCGCTGCCGGATCGTGCAGCTCGAGTACGGCGCCTGGATCAATCTCGGCCGCCGGGACGCCCGTCCCGAGATGGACGGCATCGCGAGCTGGATGTGGGGCCACGGCGCGCTTGGCGATCCGACCGACCCATGGGGTGGCCACCTGCACTCGTATGGCGACGGCTGGGGCTGGTACTCGTACCACGACGACCCGGAACTGGACGGGATGGTCGAGACGCTGCGCGTGACGGTCGGGCCGGACGCGAAGGAGGCGCTGATCCGCGAGATCGCCCGGCTCAAGCACGAGCGGGTGGCCGGCGGCGTGCCGACCTACCGGCCGCTCGTCACGCTGGCCTGGCGCGACACGTTGCGCTTTGTGCCCTGGCCGCAGGCGAATTGGCGCATGATGCGGGACATCGGACTGGCGGACTCGCCCGTCCCTTGAACCCGACGAGGCCATGCGCGCCTACCTGATCCGCCGGCTCTGGCAGGGCGCGGTGGCGGTTCTCGGCGCGCTCCTGATCGTCTTCGTGGCGCAACGTCTGGCCGGAGACCCGGTCGCCCTGCTGCTGCCGATGGACGCTTCGGAAGAAGACTTCGCGGCGATGCGCGAAGCCCTGGGGCTCGACCGGCCGCTGCCGGTCCAGTTCCTCGTCTTCCTGCGGGACGCGTTCACCGGCGACTTCGGCGAGTCGTACCAGTGGCAGGCGCCGGCCATGCCATTGCTGCTCGAGAGGCTGCCGGCAACGCTGGAACTGGCGCTGGCGGGGCTGGCCTTCGCGTTGCTCCTCGCCGTGCCGCTGGGGGTGATGTCCGCCGTCTACCGGGGCCGGTGGGTCGACCGTCTGGCGAAGGTGCTGGCGCTTATGGGCCAGGCCATGCCGGGGTTCTGGGTCGGACTCCTGCTCATCCTGTTCCTGGCCGTGAGGCTCCAGTGGCTGCCAGCGTTCGGCCGCGACGGACCCCTTCACCTCGTGCTGCCCGCGGTCGCCCTCGGTTGGTACCCGGTTGCCGCGATGACGCGCACCCTGCGCTCGTCGATGCTCGACATCCTGGACAGCGACTACATCCGCACCGGTCGGGTGATGGGCCTGCCGGAACGCACCGTCATCTGGCGCTACGCGCTGCGTAACGCCGCCGTGCCCCTGGCGACGATGATCGGCGTCTACTTCGCGAACATGCTCGGCGGCGCGTTCGTCATCGAGGTCGTGTTCGCCTGGCCGGGCGTCGGCCGGGCGGTGGTCGACGCCGTCTTCGCGCGCGACTTTCCGGTCGTGCAGGCCGGGGTCGTGCTGTCGGCGGTCATCTTCGTTGTCGTGAATCTCCTCGTCGACCTGAGCTACGGGTTCATCGATCCGAGGATCCGCCATGCCTGAGCGGCGCGAAGCGAGGGTGCCCGTCGTCTCCTGCGTGGTTCTCGGCCTGGTCCTGCTGTGCGCCGTCGCGGGGCCGTGGTTCGCGCCGCACGAGGCCTCCGAGATCGCGCTTGCCGAGTCGATGACGCCGCCGTTCTGGCGATCCGGCGGCAGCCTCGACTATCCGCTGGGAACGGACATGTTGGGGCGTGACATCCTGAGCCGAATCATCGCTGGCGCCCGCGTTTCGGTGACGGTGGCGGTCTACGCGATCGCCCTGTCCGGCGGCATCGGCGCCGCGTTGGGCATCTCGGCGGGCTACTTCGGCGGAATCGTCGACGCCGTGATCTCGCGGCTGATCGACATCCAGATGTCGATTCCGGCGATTCCGCTCGCCATGCTGTTCGCCGCCGTGTTGCCGCCCGGCGAAGGGATGGTCATCACGATCATCGTCCTGACCTACTGGACCTGGTATGCACGGATCGTGCGCGGCGAGGTGCTCAGCCTGCGCGAGCGGGACTTCATCACTGTGGCCAAAGTGGCGGGCGTCTCGAGTCCGATGATCCTGATCCGGCATCTGACCCCGAACGTCCTGAACTCGCTGCTCGTGCTGGCGACGCTCCAGTTCGGCAGCGTGATCGTCTTCGAGGCGGGTCTGAGCTTCCTGGGCCTCGGCATCCAGCCGCCTCAGGTGTCGTGGGGCGGCATGCTGGCCGACGGCCGGAACTTCATCGAGGTCGCGTGGTGGCTGATCACGATGCCGGGCCTGGCGATCATGGCTTCTTGTCTGGCTTCGAACCTGTTGGGCGACTGGTTGCGGGACACGTTCGATCCGAAGCGGCGGATCACGTAGTGGCCGGCGTGAACGAAGCCGGACTGGAAGCCTGGGGTTGGGCGCCTGACTTCGCCGAGTCCTGCGACCGGTTCCTGGAGTCGGCGGCCGTGCCCGAGCACCTGTTCCCGGCGCGCGTGGTCTCGATATCGCGAGGCGTGTTCCACGTGGCCGCCGCGGAGGGCGAGATCGACGCCCGGGTCCTGAAGCGTGTCCGCACTTCGGTCAGCGGCCCGCCGGCGGTCGGCGACTGGGTGGTGGTCGAATCCTCCTCGGTTCACGGCGTCGATCCGAGGATCGTCCATGTGCTCGATCGCCGGAGCCGGCTGTCGCGCAAGGCGGCGGGCGCGCGGACGGAAGAGCAGGTCGTGGCCGCGAACATCGACGCCGTGTTCCTGGTGATGGGCCTCGACGGCGACTTCAACCCCCGGCGCCTCGAGCGCTTCGTCGCCATGGTCCGGGAGAGCGGCGCCGAGCCCGTCGTCGTGCTGACCAAGGCGGACCTCTGCGCCCACCTGGATGCCAGTCGCTCCCAGGCCCAGCAGGCGGCGCCGGCGACGATGGTCGTTGCGGTCAATGCCCTCGCGGGCGAGAACCTGGAACCGCTCGCGGCGCATCTGGCGGCCGGCCGGACGGTGGCCATGGTCGGCTCGTCGGGCGCGGGAAAGTCCACCCTGCTCAACGCGCTCTGCGGCGAGGTGGTCATGCGTACGGCTCCGGTCCGGGAGGGCGACGACCGCGGCCGCCACACGACGACGCACCGGCGGCTGGTTCAGCTGCCGGGCGGCGGCCTCCTGATCGACAATCCGGGAATCCGGGAACTCCAGCTCTGGGCGGACGACGAGGGCAGCCTCGAAGAGACCTTCGACGACATCGAGGAACTCGCCGTCGGCTGCCGCTTCCGAGACTGCGGCCACGGACGGGAGCCCGGCTGCGCGGTCCAGGCGGCGATCCGGGACGGCTCACTGGACCGGGCCCGGCTGGGCAACTACAACGACCTTCGGGAAGAGCAGCGCCGGCTCGAGCAGCGCCGCGACGAAGCCTCCCGGCGTGCCGGGGAGCGAAAGCTGGGCGCTTTCTACAAATCGGTCCAGCAGGCGAAGAAGAACAGGCGCTGGTAGCTGGGGTGGGCTACCAGGACGCGAAGCGCCGGCGCACGAGGGGAGCGGTCAGCGTGGAGAGGGACTCCTTCTGGACACCATCCGTGTCGAAGTTGGCCGGCGCCAGCCAGCGCTCGTAGCAGGTACGCAGTTCGTCCCAGTCCCGGTCGAGGATCGCGAACCAGGCCGTGTCGCGGTTCCGTCCACGGAAGATCGTGGCCTGCCGGAACACGCCTTCGAAGGTGAAGCCGAGGCGCTCGGCGGCCGCGATGGAGGGTGCGTTCAGGCGGTCGCACTTCCACTCGTAGCGCCGGTAGCCGAGTTCGAAGGCGTTTCGCATCATGAGAAACATCGCCTCCGTGGCGGCCGTGGTCCGCTGCATCCGGGGCGGATAGCAGATGTTCCCGACCTCGATCGAGCCCACGGCGGGGCTGATCCGCAGATACGAGGCAACGCCGGCCGCTCGGCCGTCCGCTTCGTCCACGATGGCGAAGAAGAGTGGATCTTCGCTTGCCGCGGTGGCTTCCGCCCATGACCGGAGGTCGGTGGGTGACGCGAACGGACCGTAGCTGAGGTAGGTCCAGATGCGGCCTTCGACATCGGTTGCTGCTGTCTCGTACAGGTGTTCGGCGTGGCGCGCGGGATCGAGCGGCTCGACGCGACAGTGGCGTCCAGCCAGCGAACCGCGGGAGGGAGGCGGCGGGGCGCTCCAGTCGTCGAGGACGCGCCCGACCGGCTGGCCGAGAGAATTCAGGGTCGACTGGCTCATCGACGTTACCCAAACAGCCCCTTCGCCGCTTTCGCCTCCGGCGCCAGCCAGGCGGCGACGCAGTAGGCGGCAAAGGAGATCGCCATCGCCGGGAACACCGCGTGCATGCCCTGGATGTCGAGCAGCATCCAGAGCCCGAGTGTCACGCCGCCGGCGGTGAAGGACAAGAGCGCCGCCGTGCCGTTGCCGCGGCGCCAGGTGAGCCCCAGGGCGAGCGAAGGCAGGAAGCAGGCGGCGTAGAGGGCGCCGGAGAAGGAGGTCAGTTCGACGATGCCGCCGGGCGGGTCGATGGCGAGCACGGCGGTGATGGCCGCGAACAGCACGACGCATACGCGCGTGTTGCGGACAGCGTGACGGTCGTCGGTCGGCATCAGCAGACCGAGGAGGTCACGCTGGAAGGTCGAAGCCATGACGAGGAGCACACTGTCGAGCGAGGACATGGCGGCCGAGACGAGGGCCAGGAACAGGAGGGCCTGGACCACCGGCGGGAAGATCGCCGGGTCGCTGAGCATCATCGGGATGACCTGGTCGGTGTCTGCGATGCCCTGACCGACGACGAAGTGGGCGTAGAGCCCGAGCGGCGCCAGCAGGCTGAACACGATGAGGAAGCTCAGGGTCGACACGACGAGGCCGCTCCTGGCGGCGCCCTCGGTCTCCAGGGCGTAGAAGCGCGAGAGCTGGCGCGGTTCGACGATCAGCTTGACGGTGGAAGCGAAGACGACGCCGATCAGCATCCCGAGTGGCTGCGCCGTGTCCCAGCGGACGAGAGAGCCGTCGCCGATCTGCGCCAGATCGGCGAGGCGGCCGATGCCGCCGGCGGCGCGGGTGATCAGGAAGAACATGAGCAGCGCCGCCATCGTCATCAGCATGCCCTGGACGAAATCGGTCCGGGCCACGGAGTGGAAGCCGCCGATCATCGTGTAGAGACAGACGATCAGGACGACGACGAAGAGCGACAGGCCGTAGCTCAGGTCCAGGAGTTCGACCAGCAGCGAGCCGATCCCCTTGAAGACCGCGGTCATGTAGAGGAAGCTGGAGAAGATGACAATCGCTGCGGCTGCGAAGCGGGCCGGCCGGCTGTTGAAGCGGAAGCCGATGTAGTCCGGGATGGTCACCGAGCCGAGGGTTTCGGTTACCCCGCGTAGTCGCGGCGCCAGCCAGGCCCAGGCGACGAACGAGAGGATGACCGCGGTGGGGATGATCAGGAGCCAGGCGATGCCCGAGGCGTAGGCTCTGCCGGCGAAGCCGATGAAGCTGTTCGTGCTGGCGTAGGTGGCGAAGAAGGAGACGCCCAGGATGATGCCGCCGAGCGAGCGGCCGCCGACCAGGAAGTCGGCCAGATCGCGGGTCCGGCGTTGGCCGATCAGGGCGTGGTGCACCAGGACGCCCGTGTAGAGGGCGAACAGGACGAGGATCAGCGCGTGTTCACGGAGCCACATGGGCGTTCTTCAGCCTCGATGCTCGCGCGGCGGAGTGCACCGCGGCCGGCGTCGCCGGCTCACAGGCCCATCTGGTCCAGGTACCAGCCGTCGAAAACCTGGATGCAGGCTTCGCTTTCTTCGAAGGCGGTGGGGCGATATCCGCGCGACGAGACGCCCAACTGCGTGCGGGCGCAGATCTCCCAGTCCTGGCTGTTGACGAGGTGCCAGAAGTCCACGGCGTCGCTGGGGTCGAAGCCGGGGGCCGCGACCTCGTCGGGGTCGAACAGCCACTCGCAGACGACTCGCGTGCGATCGGCGGCGATCGGCCAGAGCGTGTGGGTCACGACGTAGTCCCGGTGCAGACTGATCAGCAGGTTGGGGTACACGTTGTAGTACTGAACCGAGGTCCGGTCGGCCACTTCGATCGCGGGAAGGTCGGGCCGGTCGCTGCGCCCTGTCGCCGTCATCGAGTTACAGCCGTCGTTGAGTGTCATCGGGCCGCCGACGAAGAAACGGCCGGTCTCCAGGTTGCCGCCGTTACGGTAGTCGGACACCCGGTTCAACTCCGGGTGGACGACGGCGCAGTGGTAGCACTCGTTGTAGTTCTCGCAGAGGATCTTCCAGTTCGCCTGCGCTTCGTACTCGTGGCGGTCGCCCCGGACCAGCCGACCCAGGGTGAACCGCGACAGGTCCGGCAGGTCGGCGGCGACCTCCGCAAGCGGCGGCCCGTCGGCCGCGAGCGACAGGTAGAAGAAGCCGTCCATCGCGTCGATCCGCACCGGCACGAGGCCGGCGCTGTTCGGGTCGAAGTCCTGACCCATGTGCGGCGCGCCGATCAGCCGTCCGTCGAGTCCGTAGGTCCAGGCGTGGTAGGGGCATTGAAAGACGTTGGCCCGGCCGGCGCACTCGTCGACGACGCGCGATCCCCGGTGGCGGCAGACGTTGAAGAAGGCGGCCAGTTCCTGCGTTGTCTCCTCTGCCGTACCGTTGCCGTTCGATCCGGCGTCGGCGTTGGAGGCCGCGGTCCGCACCGCGATCACCGATTCGCCGCCGATCTCGCGGGTCACGAAGCGTCCTGGTTCGTCGAGCTCCTCGAGCCGTCCTCCGCACACCCACATGCGCGAGAAGATGCGCTCCATCTCCTGCTCGAAGACCGTGGCGTCGGTGTACAGCTCGCCATCCAGGGGCCGGGGAGCCTTGCGTGGGACCATGAGAGGAATCCTAGCGCTGTTGATGTGCGATCATGCCGCCGTGCCGCGTCTCCTCCTGCTCGCCTTTCTGCTCGACGCGTTCGCGGCTCCCGTTGCGATCTACGCCCAGGAGGCCGGGGAGACGGCACCGCCCGCGGTGGAGCCAGCCGCGGAATTCGACGAAGAACTGGTGGTGGTCGGCAGCCGCGCACGGCCGCGGTCCGTGACGGAGTCGTCCGTCCCGATCTACGCCATCCCGGTCGAGGATGTCGTCAGCCAGGGCGCCAGCACGCTGGACTACCAGTTGCGGAATCTGGTGCCCTCGTTCAACGTCGCGACCCATCCGATCAGCGGCGCCGCGTCGCTGGTGCGGCCGGCGAGCCTGCGCAACCTGGCTCACGACCACACGCTCGTGCTCGTCAACGGCAAGCGCAGGCACCGGTCCGCGATCCTGGTCTGGTTCGGGGGCGTGACGGACGGCACGCAGGGGCCGGACATCTCGACCATCCCGGCGACCGCGCTGCGACAGGTCGAGGTGCTGCGCGACGGCGCCTCGGCGCAGTATGGCTCGGACGCGATCGCCGGCGTGATGAACTTCCTGCTCAAGGACGCCCCGTCGGGCGGCAGCCTGGAGGTGAAGAGCGGCGTCTACGGCGCGGGCGACGGCCAGGCGTATGCGATCGCCGGCGACGTCGGACTGCCGCTGGGGGAGAACGGCTTTGCTCATCTGAGCATGGAGTACGGCAACGCCGACCCGACGAGCCGCAGCGTGCAGCGCGCCGACGCCGCGGCGTTGATCGCCGCCGGCAACACGCACGTCCGCGACCCGGCTCAGATCTGGGGCGACTCGGAGTACGAGGACGACCTGAAGCTGTTCGGCAACTTCGGCAAGCTGCTCGGGAACGGCGCGCAGGTGTACGGCCACGCGAACTACGCCGAGAAGACGGCGACGCAGGGCTTCTACTACCGCAATCCCAATACGCGGGCCAACATCTTCAGCCTCGATGGCGGCCGCACGCTGCTCATCGGCGACGTGCTCGACGCGCAGGATGGCGTGCGCGACGGCTCGGCCGGATGCCCGATCGTGACGATCACCGACAACCGGCCGGACCAGGACGCGCTCGCGGAGGTGTTCGCCGATCCGAACTGCTTCTCCTTCCAGGAGATTGCCCCGGGAGGCTTCACGCCGTACTTCAGCGGCGTGATGACCGACATGTCGGCCGTGGCCGGGGTGCGCCGGAGCACGAAGAGCGGTTTCACCTGGGACGCCAGCGCCAGCTACGGCTCCCACGAAGCGGACTTCTTCCTCTTCAACACGGTGAACGCCTCGCTGGGGCCGGCGAGTCCACGCGACTTCGATCCGGGTGTTTACAGGCAGGCCGAACTCAACCTGCACTTCGACGTCTCCTACGCGGTTTCCGAACTCGTTCACGTGGCCGGGGGCGCCGAGTGGCGTGACGAGCGCTTCACTATCCGCTCAGGGGAGCTTCCGTCGTGGCAGGTCGGACCATACGCCGCGCAGGGTTTCGTTTCCGGTTCCAACGGTTTCCCGGGTTTCCCCGACTACACGGCCGGTACCTGGAGCCGCGCCAACACGGCCGTGTACGGCGACCTGGAGTTGCGGGATCCGGACGGGCGCTGGACGCTCGGCGGCGCCCTGCGGTTCGAGCACTTCGACGTCTTCGGCGACACGACGAACGGAAAGCTCTCGGCCCGCTACGCCCTGACGGACACGGTTTCCGTGCGCGGCGGCGTCAGCACCGGCTTCCGGGCCCCGACGCCGGGTCAGCAGAACGTGTTCAACGTACAGTCGACGATCAACCCGGAGACGCTCGATCTGGTCGACAGCGCCACGGTGCCGTCGACCTTCCGCGCCGCGCAGTTCCGCGGCGGTCAGCCCCTCGAACCCGAGACGTCGACCAACATGACGGCGGGGCTCGTGATCGACACCGGGCCGTTCACGCTGACGGCGGACACCTACCACATCGACGTCGACCGGCGGCTCGCCCTGTCCCAGTTCTTTACGCTGGCCGACGAAGAGCGGACCCTGCTGCTGTCGGAAGGCATCACCTCGGCGCGTACCCTGTCTTCGTTCCGGTTCTTCATCAACGACTTCTCGTCTCGCACCCAGGGGATCGACATCGTCTCGACCTGGGCGCCGCCGGCCCTGGGCGGCAAGACGGTGTTCAGCCTGGCGCTGAACCACACGGAGACGGAGATCACGAAGAACTCCGACCTGCTCGGTCCGGGCGACGTGCTCGCCCTGGAACGGGGCGTGCCGGAAACGCGGTGGAACCTGGCCGTCAACCAGGACATCGGGCGGGTCGGCCTGCTCGGACGGCTCCACTACTTCGGATCGTGGGTCGACCACCTCGACGCCCGGTCCGTGCGCCGGGCCGAGGCGCCGGTCCTCGGTGGGCGGTACGTTCTCGACCTGGAAGTCAGCGTCCCCCTGGTGCGTGACACCACCCTTTCGGTCGGCGGCCAGAACGTCTTCGACACGCTCTCGGATCGGATGGACCTGTTCGCCGCGCAGTTCGGCCTGCCCTACAGCCAGTTCACGCCCTGGGGCCTGGGCGGCGGGTACTACTACGCGCGCCTCAACCACCGCTGGCGTCGATAGGAGCGGCGGTCCATGCCGCGCCGGGCTCCGCAGGGAACGCAGGCCGTCCAGCGGGCGCTGGCCCTGCTGAGGTCGTTCACGCCGGAGGCGCCGGAGCACCGCCTGTCGGACCTGGCGGCGTCGCACGGGCTCCATCCATCGACCGCGCATCGCCTGCTTGGCGTGCTCGAGGCGGAGGGTCTGATCGGCCGCAGTCCGGACAGCCAGGCTTACCGGTGGGTGCCGGGCGCGCCCGGCGCCGGAGACGCCGGGCCGTCACCGCGCCACAACGGTCTGCGACCGCTCGAACCCTTGCGGACGCCGTTCCACCGGCGGACGGCCGCGCTGTGCGAGAGCGGAGCGTGGCGTGACTGGTCGGGCTACACGTGCGTCGAAACCTACGAGCCGACGCCCGAACGCGAGTACTGGGCGATCCGCAACGCGGCCGGCCTGATCGACGTGTCGCCGCTGTTCAAGTACGAGATCACCGGCGCGGACGCCGAACGGCTGCTGGATCGCCTCATGACGCGGGACTTCTCGAAGAGTCGCACGGGCCGGGTGATGTACACGTCCTGGTGCAACGAGGAGGGCCATCTGCTGCAGGACGGCAACGTGCAGCGCCTCGCGCGCGAGCGCTTTCTGGTCAGCGCGGCGGAGCCCTGCCTGCGCTGGTTCGAGGACTGCGGCTGGGGCATGGACGTCGAGGTGCGGGACGTCTCGGAAGAGGTCGGCGTGCTGGCGCTCCAGGGGCCGCGGGCTCGGGCCATTGCTGAGGCGGCCACGACGGGCATTGACTTCGGCGCGATGCGCTACTTCGACCTCGCGGCCGGAGAAGTCGGCCCGGTCGCCGGAGGCGGTCCGGTGACCGTGACCCGCACGGGCTACACGGGCGATCTCGGCTACGAGTTCTGGGTGGCCGCCGAGCACGCGGAGGCGCTGTGGGACGCTCTCGTCGAGGCGGGCCAGGACCACGGGCTGCTGCCCGCGGGGCTCCTGGCGCTCGACATGGTGCGGGTCGAAGCGGGCCTGGTGCTGATCGACGTCGACTACGTGTCGGCGTCCCACGCCGAGATCGAGGTGCTGAAGGTGACGCCGGCCGAGGCGGGACTCGGGTTCACGGTGAAGCTGGACAAGCAGGCCGACTTCGTGGGTCGACGCGCGCTCGAGCTGGAACGCGATCGGGGGCCTGCCTGGGCAATGGTCGGCCTCGAGGTCGACTGGTTCGAACTGGAACGGCTGTGGTCCGAGATCGACCTCCGCCCGCAGATCGTGGGACAGCCGGCTTCCCGGGAGCCGACGCCGGTGTTCGCGCCCGGGGGATGGCAGGTCGGCCAGTGCACGAGCCGATTCTTCTCGCCCCTGCTCAAGAAGTACATCGGCCTCGCCACCGTGCACGCCGATGCGGCCGCCCTGGGAACGGAGCTCGATGTCGAGGTTTCCGTCGGCTACGGCCGGCGTCGGGCACGGGCGCGGGTCGTCCGGCGGCCGTTCTTCAATCCGGCGCGCAAGACGGCGGTCGATCCGATGCCCCGGGTTGACGAATGACCGATGCGATCGTTGTCGGCGCCGGCCACAACGGTCTGGTTGCCGCGGCCTACCTTGCCCGTGCCGGCCTCGACGTCGTGGTGCTGGAGTCCTCTCCCGAGATCGGCGGCGCCACCCGCAGCGAGGAGGCCTTCCCGGGTTTCCGGTTCAGCGTGTTCTCCTACCTTGTTTCGCTGTTGCGGCCAGAGGTCATCCACGAACTCGACCTGGTGCGCCACGGTCTGTTCCTCGTTCCCACCGCGAGCACCCTGAACCCGCTGCCGGGGGGCGACTGCCTGTTCCGCGAGGCGGATCCGCAGCGGACATACCGCCACATCGCCCGTCACTCGCGCCGCGATGCCGAGGCGCTGTTCGAGTACAAGCTCGAGATGCGCCGCATGGGCCATCTGATGTACCGGCTGCAGCGTGCGGCGCCCGACGAACTGGCGGCGGCGATCGGTGACCGCGTCGTCGAGAGCGCGGAGCATCTGGACGTCGAGGTGTCGGCTGAGGTCGCCGACATCGCGCGCTACTTCCTCGACCTGCCGCCGGCCCGGTTGCGCTCCTTCGTGCAGATGCTGACGATGAGTTCCGCCGACTTCCTGGGCCAGTGGTTCGAGTCCGACGTGCTGAAGTCGGCGCTTTCGAGTTCCAGCATCATCGGCTCCATGCTGTCGCCCCGCACGCCGGGCTCGGCGTACGTCCTCCTGCACCACTACATGGGCGAGGTCGACGGGGTCTACCGGGAGTGGGGTTTCCAGAAGGGCGGCACCGGCGCAGTGGCGGCGACGATCGCCAGGGCGGCGCGAAGCCACGGCGCCGAGATCCGGACGCAGAGCCCTGTGGCGCGAGTGCTGGTCAGCGACGGCCGGGCGGCCGGCGTCGTGCTGGCGAACGGCGACGAGTTGCGTGCCGCGGTCGTCATGTCGTCTGCAGCGCCGCAGATCAGCCTCGGCCGGCTGCTCGATCCCGGGGACATCCCGGGCGGCGCCGGACTCGTCGAACGGGCGGCTCGGTGGCAGAGCGGCGGTTGCGCGGGCAAGGTGAACCTCGCCATCTCCGGCCTGCCGCGCTTCGAGTGCATGCCGGAGCCCGGCCCCCACCTCTCGGGCGGGATCACGATCGCCCCGGGCCTCGACTACGTCGACCGCGCCTACGACGACGCGAAGTACGGCGGCTTCTCGGAACGACCGTTCATCGACATGATCATCCCGTCCGTTCTCGACCCGGACATGGCGCCGCCGGGCAAGCATGTCCTGTCCTGCTTCGTGCAGTACGCGCCGTACGAACTGGCGGCGGGCTCCTGGGACGAGGGTCAGCGCGAGGCGTTCGGCGATGCCGTGGTGCGCACCCTCGCCGAGTACGCGCCCGGCATCGAGGATCAGATCCTGCACCGGCAGGTGCTCGTGCCGCCGGACATCGAGGCGATCGCCGGCATCCCCGGGGGCAACATCTTCCACGGCGAGCTGCGGCTGTCGCAGTTGTTCCTGCTGCGCCCCGACCCGGCCGCCGCGGCCTTCCGGACGCCGTTGCCCGGCTACTACCTCTGCGGCTCGTCGACGCAGTTCGGCGGCGGCATTTCCGGCGGCCCGGCTCGGCTGGCCGCGCTCCGGGTGCTGGACGATCTGCGGACAGCCGACACGGCCGGTGGCGGCGGTGGGGAGACGCGTTGAACGGTCGGGTAGCCGTCGTCGGCGGCGGTCACAACGGGCTGGTCGCCGCGGCGCTCCTCGCACGTTCGGGGCGGGACGTCGTTCTGCTCGAGGCGCGCCCGGAGCTCGGCGGGCTGGCGTCGACGCGGGAGCTCATCCCTGGCCACCGGGTCGATGCGGGCAGCCACGACCTGGGGATGTTCCGCCGTTCCGTGATGGAGGAGCTGGAGCTCGGCGCGCACGGGTTGGAGTTGATCGAAGCTCCGGCGGTAGCCGCGGTTCCGGCGACCGCCGGTTCGAGCGCGGTCGTGCTCTGGCCCGAAGTCGGGCGCACCGTGGAGGGGCTGGGCGGGGTGAGCCGTCGGGACGCGGCTGCCTGGCCCGGATTCGTGTTCGAGCTGGCTGAGCGCGCGGCGGCGCTTGAGCCGCTCCTCTCCAGGCCACTGGAGCTCGGCGACATGGGGCGTCTCCTCATCGCGCCGGAAGTCCTGCGGGCGCTGTCCTCGTCGCTAGACGAGTCGCTGCGCGAGCGGTTCGAGAACCCTTCGTTGCTGGCCGGGCTCTGCGGAGTGGCGCTACCCGCGACCGGTCTGGGGCCTCGCGCGAACGGGACCGGCTGGCCGTTGCTCTTCCACTGCGCCCTGGGCGGTTCCGACCGACTGGCGCCGGTCGTGCGCGCCCAGGGCGGCGCCGGGGCCCTGGCCTCTGCCCTGGCCGCTTCGGCCGCCGCCTCGGGTGCGGAGATCCGGACCGGCGCTGCCGTCTCCCGGATTCTGGTCGATTCGGGCCGCGTCGCCGGCGTACGGTTGGCGGACGGCGAACGGATCGAAGCCGGGGCCGTCGTCTCGACCGCGACGCCCTCCGTCACCTTCCTCGATCTGATCGGCGCGGCGCTCCTCGAGCCTCGCTTCGTGCGGCGCCTGCTCCACGTGAAGTACCGCGGCGCCGCGGCGAGGCTGGCGCTGTCACTCGACGGGCTGCCGGCGTTCCGCGGGCTGGAGCGGCCGGCGCTGACCGGCCGGATCGTGCTCGCGGAGCAACCGGACGACATCGAGCGGGCGGCCGACGCTGCGAAGTACGGTCGGTTGCCGGACCGTCCCTGGATCGAGGCGGCGCTGCCGACGGCGCTCGATCCGTCGCTGGCGCCCGCGGGGCGGCACCTCTTGCTGGCGACGGTGCATCACCTGCCGTTCGACCTGGAGGGCGGTTGGGAGGCGGGTCGTCCGCAGCTCCTGGCCCGGGTGGCGGACGAACTCGAGCGGTGGGCCCCCGGTATCGGCGGCCTCGTGAGAGAGCACGCGCTGCTGCTGCCCACGGACTTCGAGGCGGACTACGGCGCTACTGCCGGCGGGCTCCATCACGGCGAGATGAACCCGTCCCAGAGCCTGTGGCTTCGACCGTCGGCGTCTGCCTGGGCGGGCGAGCCGCTGCCCGCCTCTGGCCTGTGGCTGGGCGGCGCGGGCTGCCATCCGGGCGGCGGTCTGACCGGCTTGCCGGGAACGATCGCTGCGGTCTCCCTGCTCAGGGGATAACCTCGCGCGACCTGAACCTGGAGATCATCGATGAAGAACTTCCTTCCCTTCGTGTTCGCGCTCGGCACGGCGCTCTGCTGGGGCCTCTACGGTCCGGTCCTGGGCAGGGCGCGTCTGGTGGACGAGTCCATGTCGCCGTTCAAGCCCTATGTGGGCATCGGCATCGCCTATCTCGTCATTGCGATCGTCGGAGGGCTGATCGGCATGCGAGTGATGGGCGACAGCTTCGAACCGACCGGACCGTCGGGAATCTGGGGTCTCTACGCGGGCACCCTCGGCGCGCTGGGAGCGCTTTCGCTGACGCTCGCCATGTTCAGCGGCGGGGCGCGGATTCCCTACGCCGTCATGCCGGTCGTGTTCGGCGGCGCGGTCACGGTCACGGCGCTCTTCACGCTGTACCGCGGCCGGGGCCAGCTCGAGGTGAGTCCCCTGCTCTGGGTCGGCATCGGCGGGATGCTGATTTCGGTCATCCTGATCACGACGAACACGCCGCACCCCGGGCCGCCAGGCGGCGGCCACGGCGAGCAGACGGCGGTGAGTGAGGGGGAAAGCGAAACAGGACAATGAGACGGGCGCGGGGAGGCGGATGGGCGCGGCGCGCGGCATTTGCGGTCGCGTGCGCCTTCGCGGCAGGAGGTCTCGCGGCGGAGGAGCGAAAGGGCTTCTATCTGAGCAGCGGCATGGGAATCCACGCCGCGCCGGGGGTCTTCTTCGTCGGCCACAGCGACGATCGGGCGAGCCGCTGCGACGAGTTCATCAATCCGCGCTACGCCGAGGTGGAAGGATGTACGACGCCCGATCGCGGCTCCGGCGCTGGCTGGCGGACGTCGTTCGACAGCGCCCGCGGCCTGTTCGCCGGCGCCGCCCTGGGCTATGACTTCGGTGGTCGGCTGCGGGTGGAAGCGGAGTACTTCCACCGCGATTCGAAGGTCGACCAGTCGGCGCCGGTCGCCAGCGCCACCGGCGCCACGTTCGCCAAGCTGGGCGGCGAGATCCAGGTCGCGGAGGAACGGATCAACAGCGTCACGTCGGACAGCGTCTTCGCGAATCTCTACGTCGACTTCGGCGGTGGCGGGCGGTGGAGTCCCTACGTCGGCGTCGGCTTCGGGCTCGGCGCGACCGAGATCGACTACGGCACCTTGTGGGCGCGGAACACGGATCCCGACTCGATCACGACCGCTGCCGGCCTTCCCAACGAGGAGGAGGTGCGCCGCAACCTCGCCGGAACGGTGACCAGCGAAACGACGACGCTCGACGACGATCTCTCCGGCTACCAGGTCATCGCGGGCCTGAACTACGCGCTCAGCGATCGGGTCAGCCTCGACTTCGAGGCGCGATGGACCGACTTCGACGGCTTCTACTCGCTCGACGAAGACGGCTGGCGCCGGCTCCGCAGCCATCCGTCCCAGCTCCGGCTCGACGGCAGCGAGCCCGTCTCCTACTGGATGGAGACCGACGACACGGACATCCGGGTCGTGAGCGTCAGCCTGCGCTACGACTTCTAGGAGCGAGCGCGGCCCGGAGCGGCTTCACCATGTGGGCGCCGTAGCCGATGAGAAACAGCGCCGACGCAATCAGGTGCATCGCGATCCAGGTCTGCCGCCAGACATCGCCGACGGCGGTCTGGATCAGGTAGCCGGAGACGATCATCGGGGCGCAGCCCAGCAGCAGGGACAGGCCGCTTCGGCGGCGGTCGCGGACGCGGCGCCGGACGTGCCGCCAGACGTGGTCCCGCCAGATCAGGCCGACGGCGAAGACAAGCAGGGGGGCTGTCCAGAGGTGCAGGTGCTGGACGTGCGGCTGCCACGGGTGGCCGACGATCGCGAACTCGTCGGCCGGCGCGGTGAAGTAGCGCATCCAGGCGTAGACGAGGCCCGTACCGCCGACCAGCAACGTCGACGTGTGAACGGTCCAGGCGGTCAGGCGATTCATGGCACGAGGTCGCCGTCCCGAAACGGGTCCTTCCTGAGCACCTGATCGAGGGCCAGGATCCGCCGTACCGCGTCGGTTGTGGCGCGGGCGGTCAGGGTGGCGCCCGTCACCGCGTGGATCGACCGCTTCAGGCGCAGCCTCGAGTCGAGCCGCAGCGTGAGGAACTGGTCGTACCAGCTCCGGCGGGGGATGTACTCCTCCGGTTCGAGAAAGGACATGACCTCCAGGCGTGCGACCCGGCCCTCGGCGTCGACCACGACCATCACCGTCTCCGCCAGGGTGCGGACCCGGTGGACATCGAAGTAGGCGACGCCTCCGCAGTCGGAGCGATAGCGAACGACGAGCCGTGAGTCGATCCTGGCGCCGGCCAGGTCTGCGGCGCGTCGTCGTTCGTCCTGGGTCAGGTAGAGGGTCTCGCGCTCGACCTCGCAGTCCGGGAAGGCGAGCTCCAGCGCTTCGTCGCGGGTCAGGAACACGCCGCCGGCGGCCGGCTGTGGGGCCCACAGCGACAGCGCGAGGGTGCCGGCTGCCGCGGCCGCGAGTGAGGCGCGGCGGCTGGTCGCGTCGAAACTCACGACGTTCCGTCTCTGCTCCGCAGACTCCTAGAAGAGGTAGCCCATCGCCAGGTTCCACTCGTCGAACCCGGTGCCGCCTGGGTTGGTCCAGTCCTGATAGCCGACCTTGAAGACGAGACGGTCGATGGGCTGCCAGGCGGCGCCCCAGGTCAGGATCTCGCGATCGAAGATCGGGTCGCTTTCGAATCCGGCCGGCACGCGCACCTGGGTGTCGATCGACTCGATCCGGACGAACGGCGACAGCGAAGCGCGGCCGCCGCGGTGGGCGAGCACGTCGTAGGCCAGTTCGACGTAATGCCCCTCCAGCCGCTCGCCGATCGAGTCGCTGCCGGTGATGTCCAGCGCCGCGTTCAGGCGAGCCGCGTCGCCGACGTCGCCCTGGGCCCACAGGCCGCGCAACCGGAAGCCCCGGTGGCTCCAGTCGAAGTGGAAGTCGAGGATCTCGGTACGGGCGTCGATCGTGGCCCCGGCGGGGTCGAGGAGTCCCTGGCCGGAGTTCCCGACGTAGGCCGAGACGCCGACGATCAGCCCGGGCGTCGCGGTGTAGTCCAGGCGTCCGGTCCAGGCGAAGTCTTCGGCCTGCGCCTGCGCGCCCTTCTGGCGTCCGCCGCGGAGGCCGTTGGACGTGAAGCCGGCGCCTTTCAGGCCGTTGACCACGTAGCTCCGGTAGGAGAAGGGCCCCACGTCGCCGAAGATGCCTGCGCCGTTCTCGCGCCAGGTGCTCGGAATCAGGACCTGTTCCACGTAGGGGCGCTCCGCGCTCGGGAAGAGGGTGGGCTCGTGCAGCTCGTTGAGCCAGCCCATGGGGAGCAGCAGGATCCCCGTGCGGAAGTTCAACTGCGGCTTCCACAGGTAGTCGACGTAGGCGAACTCGACCGAGGCGCTGCCGGACTTGGACGTCGAGGCGTGCTCGAACTCGATCTCCGAGTTGAACACCCACCGCTCGTCGAACTTGTAGCCGACGTAGACGATGGCGCGCAGGAAGTCGATGGTGTCGCCGAAGCCGGTCGGTTCGCCGCCTTCCCGCTTGCTGGCGTAGCTCTCGAAGACCATTTCGCCGTAGCCGCCGATCGACAGGCCTTCCTCCACGCGGTAGACCTTCGAGGCGGCAATGCCCAGGCCGTAGAGGCCTTCAGTGGCTTCGGCTCCTTCGGCCGCCGCGGAGCCGAGGTTGAGCTTTTCGATCTCCTCGGCGAGGACCTCAATCTGGCGTTCCAGTTCGGCCACTCGCTCGTCGGGCGCCTGGGCTGCGAGTTCGGCGATGGCCCGACGCAGGGCCTCTATCTGCTCCTCGAGCGTCGCGATGCGCTCTTCGGTGGCCTCCTGTGCGGCTGTGGGTGCGGCCGTCAGGACGAGGGCCGCCAGTGCCACGAACAGCACCAGCGATCCCGGTCCTGCCTTTTGAGAGTCGATCTTCATCCTGTTCGTCCGCCCCCAGTCTTCGCCAGGCAACGACGCTGCCTCTCGGCGAGTCCGGGATAGTGGATCGTATTGGTCCTATTTGTCAAGGACCGGTCAGGCGCGGACCGGATTGCTGGCCGGCTTCAGGGTGCCGGCGTCGGAGAAGGGAGCTACTCGACGACGCGAGTGGCGTTCGCTTCCATGTCACCGAAGTCGCTGGCGAAGCTGCCGGTGAGGGAGTCGCCGTCGACAGTGCCGGAGAACGTCAGGCTAAGCGACTGTCCACCGGCGTCGATGTCCATGGTGAAGCCGAGCGTGCCGTCGTCGTTCCAGGTCACGTCGGCGAGTTCGACGTCACCCTGGGGTGAACTCATCGTACCCATCAGGCCGCTGGCGTCGCCGGACACGATCAGGGTGGGTTCCTGGGTGCCGAGGGGAGTCTCGATCGTCATGTTCCAGGAACCGATGGCGGCGGGCAGGGCCGGCGCGCCGTAGCCGCTGCAGGCGAAGGTAAGCAGGGCGGCGACGAGGGCCAGGAGCAGGGCGTTGCGGAGTTTCCCAGTTTCGGGGGTCATGGTGGCCTTTCCGGTCCCCGTCGGGACCCGTGTCGTTCGAAACGTTGCCTGGAGCGTCCGATCGCTCCGTAGTCAGGATCGCGTAGGCGGCGAATGATAGCCGAGGAACGGGATCGGCGGCGCTACTCGTTCTCCAACTGGCGGCGCATGTCGTCGAACATGGCCAGGTCGGCGAGCGATGGTTCCGGGTTGTGCAGGTCGAGGCTGGCGAGCCTGTCGCGCACGATGTCGGCAACCGCCCAGCGCATGTACGGCTTGCTGTCTGCTGGAATCGCGTACCACGGCGCGTGGCTCCTGGTGGTGGCCCTGATCGCCTCGCCGTAGGCGCTCATGTACTCGTTCCAGAACCCGCGTTCGCGCACGTCGCTGATCGCAAACTTCCAGTGTTTGTCCGGGCGGTCGAGGCGGCGCAGGAAGCGCGCCTTCTGCTCGTCTCGCGAGATGTTCAGGAAGAACTTGAGGATGACGGTGCCGTTGCGCGCCAGGTGCCGCTCGTGTTCGACGATCGATTCCATGCGTTGCTGCCACAGGCCGTTCGGGTCCAGGTGGGGCAGGTTCTGCTTCTCCAGCAACTCGGGATGGACCCGTACGACGAGAACCTCCTCGTAGTAGCTGCGGTTGAAGACGCCGATGCGGCCGCGCTCGGGCAGGCTGCGGGCGGTGCGCCAGAGGAAGTCGTGATCGAGCTCTTCGCTTGAGGGTTGCTTGAAGTTGAACACCTGGCAGCCCGCCGGGTTGACGCCGGTAAGCAGGGCGTTGATCGTGCTGTCCTTGCCGGCGGCGTCCATGGCCTGGAAGACGAGCAGCAGTGCGTAGCGGTTCTCGGCGTAGAGCAGCCTCTGCAGGCGGCTGATGTCGCGCACAGCGCGCCGGCGCAGCTTTCGCAGTTCGTTGTGGCCGGGCGCGTCCGGCGGTGGCGCCGTGGCCCATTCCCGCGGATCGAAGCGTTTCGTCCCCTCGGGGACCAGGTAACGCTGAGCCGGCTTCGCGGTCTCGTGGAGAACGCCTTCAGGGCCGTCTTGGGGCATTAAGCACCTAGGATACTCGTACGGATGAACCGGGTCAGGAGGTGATCGTGACGAAGCGAACACATCGACGCGAGTTTCTCAAGACCGTGGGCGTGGCGACGGCCGGCGTGGCCGTTGCGTGCAGCCTGCGGTCCGAGAGGGATCTGGACCGGATGCCCAACGTCGTCTTCATCCTGGCCGACGACATGGGCTACGGCGACATCAGCGGTCTGAACCGCGACTCGCAGATTCCGACCGCGAACATTGATCGCCTGATTCGCGAAGGCCGCTACTTCACCGACGCCCATTCGCCCTCGGCCCTGTGCACCCCGACCCGCTATGGCGTGCTCACCGGCCGCTACTGCTTCCGCACGCGGGTCAAGCGCAGCGTGCTCTGGGGCTACAGCCGCCACCTGATCGAGCCCGAGCGCACAACGGTCGCTTCGCTCCTCAGGGACAGCGGCTACCGGACTCACTGCATCGGCAAGTGGCATCTGGGCATGGACATGCCGGCCCGGGGCGGCAGCGGTTTCCCCGAGGGCGACGAAGTCGTCGACCAACGCTCCTACACCGGCGACGTCGACTGGGCGGGCCGGATCGAGAACGGACCGGTCGCCAACGGCTTCGACACGTTCTACGGCATCTCGGCTTCGCTCGACATGCATCCCTACATCTACATCGAGGACGATCACTTCGTGGGGGAGTGCACGGTCGAGAACGACCTGCTCTTCACGACGGAGGACACCCGTGAAGAGCGCTACGGCGACAACCTCGGCCCGGCCCACGCGGACTTCCGCGCCGACGAAGTGATGCCGAAGCTGACCCGGCGGACCGTGGAGACGATCGAGGCTCAGGACCCCGACGAGCCCTTCTTCGTCTTTCTCGGCCTTACCGCTCCCCATATCCCCATCGTTCCCTCCGGGAGGTTCCGCGGACTGAGCGAACTCGGACCCTACGGCGACTTCTGTCTCGAGGTCGACGACACCGTGGGGCAGGTGCTGGATGCCCTTGACCGCAAGGGAGTCGCCGACGACACGCTGGTCATCTTTACCGCCGACAACGGATGCGCGCCCTACATCGGAGTCGAGGAGATGAACGAGCAGGGGCACTACCCAAGCTACGTCTACCGGGGCTACAAGTCGGACATCTACGAGGGAGGACACCGCATTCCGTTCGCCGCCCGCTGGCCGCGTCGGATCCCGGCGGGAACCCGCTCCGACGAGATCATCTGCCTGACGGACCTGCTCGCGACCTGCGCCGGCATCACCGGCACGAGGCTCGGGGAAGATGCCGGCGAGGACAGCTACGACATTCTCCCGGCGCTCCTCGGCGAACCTCTGTCCGCACCGATCCGTGAGGCGACCGTGTACCAGGCGGGCGACGGCTCTTACGCGATCCGGCAGGGCCGCTGGAAGCTGGAGGACACACCGAGCTCCGGCGGCTACTACCGCGTGTCACGCGAAGAGGCCCGCGAGGCCGGCCTGCCGGAGATCCAGCTCTACGATCTGTTCGCGGACATCGGGGAACGCACGAACGTCTACGCGGAGCATCCCGACGTCGTGGAACATCTGACGGCCCTGCTCGAGAAGTACAAGCGCCAGGACCGCAGCGCACCCGTGCTGTAGCGCCTTTGGCTACTCCACGTTCGTGGTGGGAAGGAACCCTGCGAGTTCGTCGACAACGGGTGCGTACTCCGGCACGGAAGCCAGGTTGGTCCACTCGTTCGGGTCTGCGTCGTGGTCATACAACTCCTGGCCGCCGTCGTGGTACTCGATGTAGCGCCAGCGTTCGGTGCGGACGGAGTGGTTCCCGTATCCGTAGGTCGTCAGCACGGGTCGTGGCCACTCCGACTCGGGGTCCTCGAGCAGGGGCACGAGGCTCTGGCCGTCCAGCCCGTTTCGGGCGGGGACTCCGGCAAGCTCCACCAGGGTCGGGTAGAGATCGATCAGGCTGACGGGGCGTGGACTCGTGGCGCCGCGCCGCGTTGCCGCCGGCGAGGAGATGATCAGCGTCGTACGGGTGGTCACCTCCCAGAGTGCGTGCTTCCGCCAGTGCTGCTTCTGGCCGAGATGCCAGCCGTGATCGCCCCAGAGCACGACGATTGTGTTGTCGGTGTGCTCGCTAGCGTCCAGAGAGTCCAGCAGGCGGCCGACATGCGCGTCGACGAAGCTGATCGTGGCCAGATAGCTCTGCACCGCCCGGTGCCACTGGTCGTGCTTCAGCACCATCGCGTGGTCTTCGCCGTGCCTGCTGAAGTTGCGGGAGTCCGAGACCGCGTACACCTCCGCCGCGAGTCTCTTCCCGAACGGCGGAAGGTCATCCCGGTCGCCGTCCAGGGTTACCGGTAGCTCGATGTCCTCGAGTGGATGCAGGTCGAAGTACTTCCTCGGGACATACCAGGGCAGGTGAGGCTTGGTGAAGCCGCATGCCAGGAAGAAGGGCTTCTCGTGCGGCTTGTTCAGCTCGCCGATCGTCCAATCCACGACCCTGACGTCGAACATCTCGGCGTCGGCCATGTCGAGCGGTCCCCAGGGCGCCCAGGCGGACTCCGGGACACCCTGCTGCCGCTCGCCGATGTGGCGGGCGCCCCTCGGCCGTGGCGGCGTGTAGTACTCGTCCCAGGAGTCCGGGTCTCCGGCGGTTCGGCCGTGGAAGATCTTGCCGCCGCCCTGCGTCGTGTAGCCGTGCGCCTTCAGGTGCTGCATCAGCGTCACGGCGTCGGGCATCTTGTCGCGAAACCGCTCGCCGTTGCCGTAGACGCCGGACTTCGACGGCAGGACGCCCGACAGCAGACTGACCCGGGAGGGATTGCAGAGCGGTGCCGGCGCGTAGGCTCTGGTGAACGAAACGCCGCGGCGGGCCAGGCGATCGATGTTCGGAGTGCTCGCCTGCGGATGGCCGGCCAGGTGGCCGACCCAGTCGTTCAGGTCGTCGACGGCGATGAAGAGAATGTTGGGAGGCCGGTCCTGCGCCAGCGCCGGCGTGGCGACGAGCACCGACAGAGCGATGAGTGATGCAGCGACTGGAAACCTGTGCATGCTGCCTCCGGACGTTCGAGAAGCCGTCCTACTATAGGGCTGGATCGAGCCGCTAGAGTCACGGCGTGAAGCAGACCCGTCGTACCTTCCTGGCCTCTTCCGCCGCGATGCTGAGTGCGGCGGCGCTGCCAGCCGGGCGACCGCAGGCGGGCAGAGCGCCGAACATCCTGCTCTGCATCTCCGATGACCAGTCCTGGCTGCACACCGGCGCGGGAGGCGATCCCGTCGTGCGCACGCCGGGCTTCGACCGGGTGGCGACGGAGGGTGTCCTCTTCCCGCACGCCTTCTGCGACGCACCGACCTGCGGGCCTTCGCGGAGCGCGCTCGTAACCGGTCAGCCGATCTGGCGCCTCGAGGAGGCCGGGAACATCCACAGCACCCTGCCAGCGAAGTTCGCCACCTACACCGAGATGCTGGAACAGGTCGGCTACGCCATCGGCCACACCCTGAAGGGCTGGGGTCCGGGACGGCTGGAGCCGGGCGGCAGGACGCGGAACCCGGCCGGGGCCCGGTTCAGGAGTTTCGAGGAGTTCCTCGATTCGCGGGACGGGGACCAGCCGTTCTGCTTCTGGCTCGGCAGCTACGACCCGCACCGTCCCTACACGGCCGGATCGGGGCAGGAATCGGGCAAGGATCCCGCGGAGGTCGAAGTCCCTCCGCACCTGCCCGATCATCCGATCGTGCGCGACGACATCCTCGACTACTACGTCGAGGTGGAGCGCTTCGACGGTACGGTCGAGGCTGCGCTCGGGCTCCTCGAGCAGGCGGGGCAACTCGAGAACACCCTGGTCGTCGTTACCAGCGATCACGGCATGCCGTTCCCGCGGGCCAAGGCCAGCCTGTACGACTACGGGAGCCGGGTTCCACTGGCGGTTCGCTGGGGCGATGCGATTCCCGGCGGTCGGGTGGTCGAGGATTTCGTCAGCCTGAGCGACCTGGCGCCGACGTTCCTCGAGGCGGCGGGACTCGAGCCGGCGGCGGAGATGACGGCGAGCAGTCTCCTGCCGCTGCTCACGTCCTCGGCCGGTGGCCGCGTGGAGGCGGACCGGGACGCCGCCTTCATCGCGATGGAACGGCACGACGGCTGCCGCCGCGGCGGCAAGGGATATCCCTGCCGCGCGATCCGGACCGGGAGCCATCTCTACATCCGGAACTTCGAGCCCACGCGTTGGCCGTCGGGCTCGCCGAACGCGAAGGACTGCGCCAGGGGCATCCCCTATGGCGAGATCGATTCGTCGCCGACCAAGACGCTGATGATGGAGTCGCGAGGCGCGCCCGGGATCGACCATCTGGCGGAGCTCTCCTTCGGGACCCGGCCCGAGCACGAGCTCTACGACCTGGAGAGCGATCCAGGCCAGTTGAACAACCTCGCGAGCGACTCGTCGTCGCGGCCGATCCTGGAGCAGTTGCGGGATCGCCTGATGGACCATCTCGCAGCGACCGGCGATCCGCGGGCCCTGGGCCTGCCCGCGCCCTGGGACTACTACCCCTACTACGGCCGGAGAGTGAACGAGGGCTGGGAGGTCGACGCGCCGCCGGGCTAGAGTTGGGTCAACCCCACCTCGAGGAGAAACAGATGAGCAGAGTCGACTGGTACTACCACCGCAACGGCTGAACGAGCTGCAAGAGAGCGTCCAAGTTGATGGACGCACGCGGCGCGGAGATTGCTGACACGACCCCGGCGAGCCGGAAGCTGGGGAGAGCCGACGCGGAGGCCTTACTCGCCGACGCGCAGACTCTCTACGTGGCCAAGGGGCGCAAGCACACGGAACTGCCGGCGTCGGATCCGGGCGCGGCCGACCTGATGCTAGGGCCCACGGGCAACCTGCGGGCGCCGGTGGTCAGGGTGGGCCGCACGCTGATCGTGGGCTACCACGAAGAGGCCCTGAGCCAGGCACTCGGCTGATCAGTTGTAGCTCAGGGGCCTGACGTCTTCCGGGTCGTCGCCCTCGAACAGCAGGCGGCCGTCGACGAAACGGGCGCTGGGGAGCGCCACCGCCAGCACCTCGCCCAACTGTTCAACGGTGTGGACCGTCAGCGTGTCCAGCACGTCGGCGGGCAGGTCCTCCAGGTCGGCCTCGTTCTGCTTCGGCAGCACGATCTCCCGGATGCCGGCGCGTACCGCGCCCAGCACCTTCTCCTTGACGCCGCCGATCGGCAGCACGCGCCCGGAGAGCGTGATCTCTCCCGTCATCGCGATGCGCGCCTTCGCCGGCCGGCCGGAGAGCGCCGAGACCAGGGCGGCGGCCATCGTCACACCGGCCGAGGGGCCGTCCTTGGGGATGGCCCCGGCCGGAACGTGGACGTGCACGTCGGTCTCGAAACTCCCGGGCGGGATCTGAAGCGCCTCGGCGTTCGACTTCGCGTAGGTCCAGGCCGCCCGCGCCGACTCCTTCATCACGTCGCCGAGCTGGCCGGTGAGCTGGAGCTCGCCCTTGCCGTTCGTCGTCTCGACCTCGACGAACATGATGTCGCCGCCGACCGGCGTGTAGTACATGCCGGTGGCGACTCCGACCGCGTCCCGTTCGAGGGCCCGCTCCGGTCGGACGCGGGGACGGCCCAGGAACTCCCGCACTTCGGCGGCGCCGACGCTCGTCGTCGCGACCTGTTCGGCGGCCTCGTCAGAGCCGTCCCCCTCCTGTTCGGGCGTCGACGCGAGTTTGCGCGCGACCTTGCGCACCATGCGGCCGAGTTCACGCTCCAGTTGCCGGACGCCGGCCTCGTGGGTGTAGTGGGAGATCACCTCGCCAAGCGCCTCGTCGCCGACGTCGATCTGGTCGGGCGACAGGCCGCCGTTGCGCACGGCTCGCGGCACCAGGAACTGGCGGGCGATGCCGAGCTTCTCCCGCTCGGTGTAGCCGGAGAACTCGACCGTCTCCATGCGGTCACGCAGCGGCGCCGGGATGTTCTGCGTGAAGTTCGCGGTGGCGATGAACAGGACCTGGCTCAGGTCGTAGGGGACGCCGAGGTAGTGGTCGATGAAGGCGCTGTTCTGCGCCGGGTCGAGCACCTCGAGCAGAGCGGCCGAGGGGTCGCCCTGGAGCGAGGCGCCGAGCTTGTCGACCTCGTCGAGCAGGAAGACCGGGTTCTTGACTCCGGCCTGTTTCATGCCGTGGAGGATGCGGCCCGGCATCGAGCCGACGTAGGTGCGCCGGTGGCCCCGGATGTCCGCCTCGTCACGAGCGCCGCCGAGCGAGACCCGAACGTACTCGCGGCCCATCGCGCGCGCGATGGACTTCGCGATCGACGTCTTGCCGACGCCGGGGGGGCCGGCGAATAGCAGGATCGGGCTGCGGCCCGATTCGTCGTCGGCCGTCCCGGTCTCTTCTACCGCTTGCGACTCGTCCCGCCGCGCGCGCCGGTCGTGCATGACCCGCACCGCCAGGAACTCGAGGATGCGGTCCTTCACGTCGTCGAGGCCGTAGTGGTCCTCGTCCAGGATGCGGGCCGCGTCGGCGAGGTCGAGGCGTTCCTCGCTCAGTTCGCTCCAGGGCAGTTCGCACACCGTCTCGATGTAGGTGCGGATGACCTGGGACTCCATCGACTCGCGGCCCATGCGCTCCAGCCGCCGGAACTCGCGTTCGACTTCCTTGCGGGCCGCCGCCGGCAGCTCCAGGTCGTCGACGCGGGCCTTGAGTTCCTCGAGATCGTCCGCGCCGTCGTCGTCGCCCAGTTCCTTGCGAATCGCCTTCAACTGCTCGCGGAGGTACATCTCGCGCTGGCGGTCCCCGAGTTCCTCCTGGACCTGGGTGTTGATGTCCTCCTGGGCGTCGAGGACCTTGATCCGCCGCTGGACCAGCGTCAGGACCCGGCGCATCCGTTCCTCGACCCCGAGGGTCTCGAGCAGGGACTGGTGGTCGCTGGCCGGTAGCTCCAGATGGCCCGCCACCAGGTCGGCGAGCCGGCCGGAGTCGGTGACCGCGCGCAGCGTCTTCGTGATGACGTCGTTCGGGATGCCGGATCGGGCGCCCAACTCGGCGGCGCGATTCCGGAGTTCTTCATCAAGGGCGACGAAGGCGAGGTCCTTCGGGTCCACGGGCAGCAGTTCCTGCGCCGGCGACACGGTGGCGACGATGTGCTCGTCGCCCTCGTCGATGCGCAGCACGATGCCGCGGTGGAGTCCGACGACGACCGCCTGGGTGCCGCGCAGGCCGTGCTGGAGCTGGACGACCCGGGCGACGACGCCGATGGTGTGCAGGCCGAGGGGGTCGATCTCTTCGCTCTTCTCGCGCTGGAGCAGGGCGAAGAACGTGCGCTCCGGATGCTCGGCGGCGGCCTGGATGGCGCTCAGGGTTTCGGCCCGTCCGATCTCCATCGGCATCGTGACCCCCGGGTAGACGACCATGTCGCGGAGGACGATGACGGGCAGCTCCGGCTTGGGCGCCGTCGCCCGCGTGGCCAGCGGCGCTTCCGGCAGCGGCTGTTCCTCGGGCGGCGCGTTCGCCTCCGGCTCCTGGTTCTCGTGCCGGTCGTCGGGTTCAGTCATGAGTCGAGTGCCTCTCGGTTCGGGGCGGTTGTCGTGCTTGTCCGCCGGAACGGAGCTGCCGCGGGATCTTATTCCATTTCGCTTAGGTTGTACACATCTTAGTGTTTCTTCATAAAGATCGACGATCCAGCAACGCCTCCTTGCGCCGCCAGCGGTCGTTCAGCCAGCTCGTCACGTCGGCCGACTCGACCGCAGCTATGGGAATCGCCTCCCACGCCACTTCCACCGACCCCGCCGTGCCGCCGAGGAACTCCCAGAACGTGGAGGGGCGCGGGTAGGCGAGCGTCACGTCCACGATCGAGCCGCCGCCGGGGGCGAGCGCTTCGATCATGGCGGCGAGTCCGCCGGCGCGAGGCGGCAGCAGGTGCTGGTATTGCGGAGCAGTCCTGGACGCTTCGTGCCCGTCGCCGGCAGCGCGGCTGTTCGCATCCCGCTTGGCGGCGGTAAAGCGCGTGCCCTCGGCGAACGAGAGGATGGCCGCGGGGGACTCGAGCAGGGCGGCGGCTGCTTCGGTCACCCGGCGGCGGTCGTCGCCGCGCCGGCTCCCGGCGTCGATCCCGCGCTGTGCTTGACGGCGAAGAACCGGAAAGCCGAAGGCGAGGATGATCAGGCCGAAGATCGGCACGTACAGGAGTTCGCGCTTGCACAGGAAAGTGACAATCGGGCCGCGGGTGGCGATGAGACTCTGGACCAGGAAGATGTCGGCCCAGGAGCGGTGGTTCGAGAGCACGATGTGAGGCCGCGCCGGGTCGAGCCTGAGTGCGCGGACGCGCCAGGAGGCGCGGGAGATACGCTGCAGCAGCACGTTGTCGACGCGCACGGCGGCGCGGTAGATCCGCGCGGCGGTTCGCCGGAACCATGGTCGCGTTCGCGGCGCCGCCTTGGCGGGCAGCAGGACAAGCAGCAGCAGCGCCCAGAACGTCAGGTTCAGCGTGATGGCGGCGAGGCAGATCGCCGCCCTCAGGTGCTGCGGCGCCGTCAAGTCCTGCGTGGCGGCCAGAGCAGCAGCGTGTTCGTGCGGCGGACGTAGTCCCGGTAAGCGGGATCGTCGCGCCATTTCCGGTTCGCCCGCGCTTCCAGCATCCGTACGCCGCTGATCCTGGTCAGGAGCAGCCAGACGAAGACCGGCGACACCAGCGTCGCCAGTTGCCAGCCTTCGAGCGCGGGAGCCGCGATCACGGCGATGCCGGTCCATAGCACGATCTCACCGAAGTAGTTCGGGTGGCGCGACCAGGCCCAGAGCCCCGACGTGATGTAGCGGTCCCGGTTCTCCGGGATCGCGCGGAAGCGGGTCTTCTGGGCGTCGGCGGTCACCTCGATCAGGAAGCCGAGAGTCCACAGGGCGAGCCCGGCTGCGAGGGTCCAGTCTGGCGGAGTGCCTTCGTTCGCGAGCAGCGCCGCTAGTGCCGGTGCCGCGGTCAGGGACACCCACAGGCCCTGCAGGGTCCAGGTCATCAGGAAAACGGGGAAGTTCGGCTTGATCTGACGGAAGCGGCGATCCTCGCCGTCCCGGCGGACGCGCAGGAAGAGGAAGGGACCCAGCCGCAGGGCCCACACCGAGATTGCCGCGACGATGACGAGGGATCGCGGGTCGAAGCCGCCGCGGATCAGCAGGGCGCCCGCGGTCAGGACCAGGAAGGTGATGCTCCCGGTCAGATCGAAGAAGCGCTCCGTCTGGAGGAACCAGGCCGGAATGAAGGCGATCCACTGGACGGCGAAGGCCGCGGCGACGACGACCGCGAAAGCCGGCAGGCCGCCGACCTCCACGCCGCGGCTGCCGCCGGCTGCCGCCATCAGCGCGCCGGCGATGAGCGCCCCGGCGATGCCCAGGTAGGGAAGGGACTTCGGCACGGACGGAACCTAGCAGCCGGGCGCCGCGCTAGTACGGCATGTCGTCGTCGCCGAGACCGAAGTGGTGTCCGAGCTCATGCACCAGGGTGTCGCGCACTTCGCGCACGACATCCGCCTCCGTCTCGCAGATCCAGAGGATCGGCAACCGGTAGATCACGACCCGATCGGGCAGCGAGCTGTAGCCGGCGCCCCGTTCGTCGAGCGGCACGCCGTGGTAAAGCCCCAGCAAGTCGTCCTCTTCCGGGTCGAGCCCGACCAGGCGCAGATCCTCCTCGCTCGGTTCCTCTTCCACGACGACGGCGACGTTGTCGATCAGCTCGGCGAACGCGGCGGGCAGCGTGTCCAGGGCACGCGACAGCAGGTACTCGAACCGCGGCAGGTCGACCTCGATCATGGGCGGCAAGCCTTCCATCGGGCGGCCGACCCTGTCCACCGAGTGCTCGCACACTGGGTGCGCCGGCGTCCCCGCCGGCATTCGGCGCGAAGCGCCGGCCTCTGGTGCCTGCCACGGACTGCTAGGGTCCCGCCGAACGAGCCCGAGCGCCTCCGTGACCGATCCCAGACGACGTCCGAACATGAGCGCCGACCCGCTGGCGCCGGGAGAAGCGGCCAGGAACGCCCTGACCCTTCACGAACTGGTGGTGGCCGCGCGCCGGAACCTGGGCGGGAGCGTCTGGGACTACCTGGTCGGCGGCGCCGAGACCGAGACGAGCGTGAAGCGCAACCGGCAGGCGCTGGACTCCGTGGCCTTCCGGCCGCGCGTGCTGACCGACGTTTCCGAAGTCCGCGCCGGCGGGTCGCTGCTCGGCCACGATCTCCGCATTCCCGTGATCCTGGCGCCGATCGGCTCGCTGCAACTGTTCGAGGAGGGCGGCGGCGCCACCGCCGGCAAGGCGGCCGAGGACTTCGGCATCATGAACTTCGTCAGCTCGGTGTGCCTGCCCGGTCTCGAGGGCACGGCCGAAGCGTCCGACTCGGCCAAGGTCTACCAGCTCTACCTCGCCGACGACGAAGACTGGATGCGGGGCCTGATTCGCCGGGCCGTTGCGGCCGGCTACAACGGCTTCTGCCTGACCGTCGACACCCAGGTCTACAGCCGGCGGGAGCGGGACCTCCTGAAGCGCTGGCGGCCGCCTTCGGTCGGCGAGGCGACGACTCGCGTCGCGCCGTTGAACTACCAGGCGCGGATGACCTGGGACCTGGTCAAGCGGATCAAGGACGAGTTCGACATTCCGTTGATCCTCAAGGGCATCGCCACGGCCGAGGACGCGGGGCTGGCCTGCGAGCACGGCGTCGACGTGGTGTACGTCTCGAACCACGGCGGGCGCCAACTCGACCACACCCGGGGCACCCTCGACACCTTGCCGGAGGTCGTCGAGGAAGTCGACGGCCGCACCGAGGTCGTCGTCGACGGCGGCTTCATGCGCGGCACGGACGTGGTCAAGGCCAGGATCCTGGGCGCCGACGCGGTCGGCATCGGCCGTCTCGAGGCCATCGCCATGGCCGCCGGCGGCCGCGAAGGCGTCGTCCGCATGCTCAGGATCCTCGAGCACGAGATCGTCACCTGCCTCGGCCTGCTTGGCGTCACCGGCTGGGACGAGCTCGACGCCTCCTACCTCCACCGCGCCCTTCCGGTCGATCCACCGGACGTCCTCGGCGCCTTCCCGTTCCTGGACCTGGACTATCCGTATCCCTGAGTCCAGCGGACCGCGCTACTTCGTCGGATCGTCGCTGATCTGGACCACCATCTTGCCGGTGTTCTCGCCGCGGAACAGGCCCATGAACGCCTCCGGGGCGTTCTCGAGGCCGGAGACGATCGTTTCGCGGTAGGCGACCTTGCCTTCCGCGATCCAGCCGGCGACGTCGCGAACGAAGTCGGCGCGGCGGTCCATGTGGTCGGAGACGATGAAGCCCTGCATCCTGAGGCGCTTCGGAATGATCGAGATGAGGGTCCTCGGTCCTGGACGGGGCTCCTCGTCGTTGTAATGGGCGATCATCCCGCACACCGGGATCCGTCCGAACATGTTCATGTGCAGCAGGACGGCCTCGAGCGTCGGTCCGCCGACGTTCTCGAAGTAGACGTCGATGCCGTCCGGACAGGTCTCGCTCAGGGACCGGTTCAGGTCGTCGTGGTAGTCGAAGGCGGCGTCGTAGCCGAGATCGGAGACCAGGTGATCGACCTTGGCCGGCGAGCCGGCGCTGCCGACCGCGCGGCAGCCCTTGATCTTCGCGATCTGGCCGACCAGGCTGCCGACCGCGCCCGCCGCGGCCGACACGAACACGGTCTCGCCTTCCTTCGGTTCGCCGAGGTCGAGCAGGCCGACGTAGGCGGTCATCCCCGGCATGCCGAGCACGCCGAGGAAGGCGGACAGCGGCGCGCCGTGAGTGTCGAGCTTCTGCAGTTCCGTCGCGTGGGCGGCGAAGTGGCTGCGCCAGCCGAAACGGCTCGATACCAGGTCGCCCGGCGAGAGGGCGTCCGTGTTCGACTCCTCGACGACCCCCACGGCGCCGCCGTCGAGCGCCTTGCCGATGGCGAACGGCGGCGTGTAGGACTTGATGTCCCGCATGCGGCCCCGCATGTACGGGTCGACCGACATGTAGACGTTGCGGACCAGCGCCTGACCGGCGCCCGCGGCCGGCATCCCGGTCTCGGCGAGTTCGAAGTTCGCCGGCTCGGGTTCGCCGGCGGGGCGGGAAGCGAGGCGGATTTCCTGGCTACGGTCGGACATCGTTCGTCGTGCTCCGGAAGGGTCAGTCGATGATCGCCTGGTAGGCGAGGTTGCGGAACTCCGTCCCGTAGGTCAGGCCGGCGTGGGGGAGGATCTGGATCATGAACACGGCGACCATCTCCTCCTGGGGGTCGATCCAGAAGCGGGTGCCCGCGGCGCCGCCCCAACTGTAGTCACCGGGAGAACCGAGCGCGCCGTTGATGCCCGGGTTCGTGTTGACCCGGAAGGTGAGCCCGAACCCGTCGCCTGGCCCCATCAACTGACCGACCCGCGGCATGTCGCCGATGTGGTCGGAAGACAGCAGCTTGACGGACTTCGGACTCAGCAACTGGCCGCCGTCGTAGCGGCCGCCGTCGAGCAGCATCTGGACCATCCGGTAGTAGTCGGTGGTGGTCGAGACGAGGCCCGCGCCGCCGTAGAAGATCTTCGGCTTCTTGAGATACGAGTCCTGCGGCGGCGCGCTGGAGCGCATGACCGTGCCGTCGCCCGCCTCGCGGTTGGGCGTGTAGAGCACGGCCAGCCGGTCCTCGGTGCCCGGTCGGACGTAGAAGGCCGTGTCCTTCATCCCCAGCGGCTTGAAGATCTCCTCTTCGAGGAAGACGTCGAAGGTCTTGCCCGAGATGACCTCGACCAGGCGGCCCAGGACGTCCATGCTGTAGCCGTAGCGCCACACCGTGCCGGGGTGGTCGTGGAGGGGCGCCTGGCCCAGCTTGTCGACGAACTCCTCGAGGGTCTGGTCGCGGTTGCCGACCCCGAGTTCGGCGTAGTACATGCCGCCGCGCGCGTTGCGCGGACCGCCGTAACTGATGCCGGCGCTGTGGGTCAGCAGGTCCTGGACCGTCATGTCACGGTTCGCGGGAACGAGCTCCATGCGCGGATCGCCGGTCCCCGGGTCGACGCTCCATTCGGTGACCTCCAGGTCGCCGAGCGCCGGAATCCAGCGCGAGGCGGGCGTGCGCAGCGGGAAGCCGTACTTCTCGTGGAGGATCATGACGGCGACGCCGGTCACCGCCTTGGACATCGAGTAGATGCGGAAGAGCGCGTCCTTCGGCATCGGATCCTTCGTCTCGAGGTCCCGGTAACCGTAGGTGTTGAAGTACGCGATCTCGCCGCGGCGGGCGATCAGACCGGTGGCGCCGGCGACCTTGCCGGCCTCGATGTAGCCGTTCATCGCCGCGTCGATGCGGGCGAGCCGTTCGGCCGACAGGCCAACCTGCTCCGGCTTCGAGATCGTGACCTCGGGGTCGGCGGCCGTCAGCGGCGCTGCGGCGGCCAGGGTCAGGGCGAGCAGCGCTGCGACCGCAGGCCGCCAGGGTGAGAACATCCCTCGCTTCATCGTCATCTCCTCGTACGTTGGTCGTGACGTGGGGGCCGATCGTAGCGTCCGGCGCGGTGTGGCGCGAGCCCGAGGCTGCGAATCGCGCTGCTACAGTGCTCAGAACCCGACACCCCAGAACGCGGAGCGCCGGTTGAACCGTGACGGGCCGGACCGGCCGGAGGAGTTTCCCTATGCCGGTACCGATCCCACCACTGCGCGAGGAGAACCTGCCCGAGCGCAAGCTCTCGTTCTGGCAGCTCGCCGGGCCTGGCGCGATCATGATCGGCCTCGCGATCGGCGCGGGCGAACTCGCGGTCTGGCCCTGGGTGACGGCCAAGTTCGGCGCGGTCATGATCTGGGCGGCGGCGCTCGGCGTCTTCCTCCAGCTCTGGATCAACATCGAGATCGGCCGCTGGGCGGTGGTCACCGGCGAACACCCGTACACGTCATACGCGCGGATGTCGATGGGCGTCATCTACGCCTTCCTGTCGCTCGGCTTCGTCGGACTGTTCCTGCCGGGCTGGGCGCGGATGTCGGGAGCGGCGCTCAAGGCGCTCTTCTTCGGACCGGACGGGCCGGGCCCGGAGTGGTTCTGGAC
>VXUF01000145.1:0-16730 GCA_009837085.1 Holophagales bacterium | reverse complement strand
GTTCTGGACCGCCGTGACGTTCGGGCTGATCGCTCTGATCCTGTTCGGGCCCAAGCAGATGTACAAGGCGGTCGAACGGGCGATCGGGATCATGGTGCTGGTCATCACGATCGGGCTGATCTACGTCGCGTTCTCGGTCGGGACCTGGGACGCGATCAAGGAGATGGGCCGGGGACTCGTCAACTTCGGCCACATCGAGCTGGACGACCAGTTCACCTTCGCCCGCTTCTTCGGCGCGGTCGTGTTCGCCGGCATCGGCGGCGCCGGCAACCTCTGGTACGCCTTCTACCTGCGGGACAAGAACATCGGCATGGGTGGCCGCATCCCGGTGCTGGCGAATCCGCTGCGCGTGCACAAGACGGCGGAAGTGCAGTCGGGCTACCGCTACATCGAGAGTCCCGAGAACGCGAGCCGGTTCAGGCGCTGGATGCGCTACGTGATCCAGGACCAGGTCATCTTCTTCTGGCTCGGCAACACGTTCACCATGTTCCTGTTCATGTTCGGGGCGCTCACCGTCCTGCGCCCGGCGGGCATCGTTCCCGAGGAGGGCCAGATCGTCTGGGACATGTCGGTCATCCTGGAGACCAGCCTCGGCACGTTCGGCCGCTACGTGTTCCTGCTGATCGGCATGGCGGCGCTGTTCAGCTCCCAGCTCGGCGCCGTCGACGGCGGCGCCCGCACCTGGTCCTACCTGCTCGGCTCCATGTTCAAGTTCGGCCAGAAGCGGACCCAGAGCCAGTGGTACCTGACCTTCGCCATCATGTTCATGGTCGCCGGCACCGCCTCGACCGCCTTCTTCGAACTGACCGGCGTCTCGGCGCTCGGATTCATCTTCAACTCTGCCCTGCTGGGCGGCTTCGCGATGGCGATCTACGTCCCGCTGACGCTCTACGTGAACCTGACGAAGCTGCCGAAGTCCGCCCGGCCGAAGCCGCTCAACGTCGTGATGATGCTGATCGCGTCGGCGGTCTACGTTTCGTTCACCCTGTTCACGATCTGGGGCCTGATCTTCGGGTGATGTGAGTCCCGCGTTCCGGGTTTCCTAGCCGGTGAACCGGAGCAGGGCCGCGCCCCAGTGAAAGCCGGCGCCGAAGGAGGTCAGCAGCACGAGGTCGCCCGGCGAGATGCGACCCTTGCTGTGCGCTTCCCACAGCGCCAGGGGAACCGATGCCGAGCCCGTGTTGCCGTACTCCTGGAGATTCGTGTAGACCTTCTCCATCGGTACGGACAGGTTCTTCGCGACCGCCTGGACGATGCGCAGGTTCGCCTGGTGGGGCACGATCATGGCCACGTCCTCGAGCTTCGCGCCCACGGCTTCCAGCACGTCGAGGCCGACCTCCGACATGCGATGGACGGCGTGACGGAACACCGCCCTGCCTTCCATGATGAGCTTCAGATGCTCTTCCTTCTGGGCGTACTCGAGGCTGAACGGCTTGCGGGTACCGCCGATCTCAAGCGTCAGGATGCTCCACTGGCTGCCGTCGGTGCCGGTCCTGGCGCCGAGGATCTCGGCCATCTGCGGTCCGCGCTCGACGATCACGCCGGCCGCGGCGTCGCCGAACAGTACGCACGTCTCGCGGATCTTCCAGCTCACCAGACGCGTGATCAGCTCGACCCCGATGACGAGCACCCGGCGGGTCCCGGTCAGCACCCGCGAACGGGCGACGTCCATCGCCTGCACGAAGCCGGCGCAGCCGCTGCCGCCCAGGTCGTAGGAAGGGACTTCGCGGGCGCCGAGCTTGCGCTGGACGAAGGAGGCCGTATCCGGGGTGTAGACCTCCGGCGTGTCCGTGGCGACGATGATCTCGTCGATCTCTTCGGGGCCGATACCGCGGCTCTCGAGCGCCGATCTGGCGGCGGCCGTTGCCATGTCGGCGGTGGACTCGTCCTCGGCGGCGACGCGGCGCCGGTGGATGCCGGTGCGCTCCACGATCCATTCGTCGGAGGTGTCTACGTACCGGGTCCACTCCTCGTTCGTCATCACTCGCTCCGGCACGTAACCGCCGAAGCCGCTGATTCCTACGGCCGTGTTCGTCAAGTGGTCTCCTAGGGGCGTAAAATTGCCGGGTGGCTCGTCCACCGTACCACCGCTTGGCGACCCGGGTGGTGGGCTAGTCGTCGCCCAGCAGTTCCGCGATCACTTCGTCCGTGTCGGCGCCGCACAGAGGCGGGGACCGGCGGTAGGTCACCGGCGTCTCCGACATCCTGATCGGGTTGGCGACGACCGGCACGCTGCCGCGGCCTGCCAGTGGATGCGGCATGTCGAGCGTCATGCCGCGGGACTCGGCCTGGTCCGATGCCAGCGCCTGCTCCAGGTCGTGGATCGGTCCGCCGGGCACGCCGCGGGCTTCCAGACCGGCCAGCACCTCGGCGCTGCCCAGCTCGCGCACGAGATCCGACAATCGGGCCACCAGTTCGTCCCGGTGGGCGAGCCGGCCTGCGTTCGTCCGGTAGCGGTCGTCGGCCGCCAGTTCGGGCGCCCCGATCAACTCGCAGAAGCGCTCGTACTGGGAGTCGTTGCCGACCGCGACGATCACGTGGCCGTCGGCGGTCTCGAAGACGCCGTAGGGGACGATGTTCGGGTGTTCGTTGCCGCGCCGCTCCGGCACCTCGCCGGAGACCAGGTAGTTCGATCCCTCGTTGACCAGCCAGGCCATCTGGGCGTCGACCAGGGCGACGTCGATGTGCTGGCCGCGGCCGGTCCGGTCGCGGTGTCGCAGCGCCGCCAGGATCGCGGTCGCCGCGTACATGCCGCACATGATGTCGGCGATGCCGACGCCGACCTTCATCGGCTCGCCGTCCGGCGCGCCCGTGAGGCTCATGATGCCGCCGTAACCCTGCGCCAGCAGGTCGTAGCCGGCGCGGTGCGCGTTCGGCCCGGTCTGACCGAAGCCGGTGATCGAGCAGTAGACGAGCCCCGGCAGCTCGTCCTTGAAGTCGTCGTAGCCGAGGCCGTAGCGGCTGAGCGCGCCCACCTTGAAGTTCTCGATCAGGACGTCGGAGCGGGCGGCGAGCCGGCGGATCAGGCCGACCCCCTCGGCGGTCGCGAGATCGATCGCGACGGAGCGCTTGTTCCGGTTGGAGCACAGGTAGTACGCGCTTTCGCTCGTGTCCTCGCCGCTGGCGTCCTTGACGAAGGGCGGCCCCCAAGCGCGCGTGTCGTCGCCACGGCCGGGACGTTCGATCTTGATCACGTCCGCGCCCAGGTCGCCGAGGAGTTGGGTGCAGGTCGGCCCGGCCAGGATGCGGGTCAGGTCCAGAATGCGGAGGCCGTCGAGCGCTGGCATGTTTGGTCTTCGTGCCGGTAAGGGCGTCCGGTTGGTGTCACCGGACCGCCAACCCGGTGCGTAGCATACGATTCCGGGCAATGCGCAAGTTCGACGCGGTGGTGGTTGGTGCGGGATTCGCCGGCCTCTACATGATTCACCGCCTGCGGTCGCTCGGCTTCACCGTGCGTGCGTTCGAGGTCGGCGACGATGTCGGCGGCACCTGGTACTGGAACCGCTATCCGGGCGCCCGCTGCGATGTCGAGAGCCTGGAGTACTCGTACCAGTTCTCGGAGGAACTCCAGCAGGAGTGGTCGTGGAGTGAACGCTACTCGGGCCAACCGGAGATCCTCCGCTACGCGAACCACGTAGCGGACCGCTTCGACCTGCGGCGCGACATCGAGTTCGGCCGCCGCGTCGTGTCGACCCGCTTCGACGAGGCGGCTTCGGGATGGCGGATCGAAGTTGCATCGGCGGTTGGATCGACCGCATCGCGCCTGGATCGCGACGGCAACGGCAACCGGGCCGCGAACGAGATCGTCTTCGCCCGCTTCGTCGTCATGGCCACGGGCTGCCTGTCGGCGGCCAACCTGCCGGAGTTCCCCGGAATCGATGACTTCGAAGGCGCGAAGTACCACACCGGCGCCTGGCCGCACGAGGGCGTCGACTTCACCGGGGTCAGGGTCGGCATCGTCGGCACGGGATCGTCGGCGATCCAGGCGATTCCCGTGATCGCGCGGGAGGCGGCGCACCTGACCGTCTTCCAGCGCACTCCCAACTACTCGATTCCGGCCCGGAACGGCCCGATGGACCAGAACCGGGAGGCGGAGGTCAAGGCCGAGTACCCGGCCTTCCGGGCACGCAACAAGCTGATGCCGGCCGGACTCGGAGCCGACATGAACGCGATGAACGACGCGTTCGCGGAAGTTCGTCCGGAGGAACGCCGGCGACGCTTCGAGGAGCGCTGGGAGTACGGAGGCTTCTCGTTCATGGCCTCCTTCGCCGACATGCTGGCGAGCCAGGAGGCGAACGATGCCGCCGCCGGGTTCGTGCGCGAGAAGATCCGCGGCATCGTCGACGACCGCGAAGTCGCCGACCTGCTGAGTCCGCACAACGTGATCGGCTGCAAGCGGATCTGCCTCGACAGCGGCTACTTCGAGACCTTCAACCGGTCCAACGTGACCCTGGTCGACGTCAGCTCCGCGCCGGTCGAGAAGATCACGAAGTCCGGTCTCCGCGCCGGCGGTCGGGACTACGGGCTGGACGCGATCGTCTTCGCGACGGGCTTCGACGCGATGACCGGCGCGCTCACACGCGTCGACATTCGGGGTCGCGGTGGCCGGACCCTGCGCTCGAAGTGGGAGGACGGCCCCCGCGCCTACCTCGGCCTGGGCGTGGCGGGTTTTCCCAACCTCTTCGTGATCACCGGGCCCGGTAGCCCCTCCGTGCTCTCCAACATGCTGCCGTCGATCGAGCAGCACGTGGACTGGATTGCCGACTGCATGGCCTGGATGCGGGATCGCGGCCACGCCGCGATCGAGGCGACCGCGGAGGCCGAGAACGAATGGGTCGCCCACGTCGGTGAGGTCGCCGGCGCGACTCTCTATCCCACGTGCAATTCCTGGTACCTCGGCGCCAACGTGCCGGGCAAGCCGCGAGTCTTCATGCCCTACCTGGGCTTTCCTCCTTATGTGGAGAAGTGCGACGCCGTCGCAGCCAACGACTATGAGGGGTTCGAACTGTCATGAAATGCAGAACCTGCCTCGCTTCCCTTTCCCTGGCTCTCTCGTTCATGGTGTCGCTGCTGGTCGCGGCGACGCCGGTCACCGCCCAGTTGCAGACTGAGCCCGGGGCCGGGGTCATCCAGGAGACGGTCGACGTCGAGGTCGTGAACATCGACGTCCACGTCACCGATCGCCGGGGCGCGCCGGTCGCCGGACTCGAGCTCTCGAACTTCCAGGTGTTCGAGAACGGCGAACGCGTCGAGCCGGTGAACTTCTACGAAGTCGTCCGGGAAGATCCGGATGCGAACGCGCCGATCTGGCTCGTTCTGTACTTCGATCAGCACAACCTGCTGTCCGCGAACCGCGACCGGGCGCTCGCCGAACTGGAGGTCGACCTGCCGACGGTGCTCGAGGACCGCCGGGTGCGGATCATGGTCGCGGCGCATGACCAGGAGCCGCGCGTGGTGCAGAACTTCACCCGGGACTGGGGGGCGATCCGGGGCGCCCTGAACGGTCTGAGGGGTCAGCAGACGGTCGGCGACCAGAGGGACGGCCTCCGGCAGAGCGCTCAACTCTCCGTCACGGACATCTTCCACCGGATGCGCAGCCGCGACCGACTCGACCGACAGAACGCGGGCCTCGCGATCGACGCCCTCCTGGGCGAGATGAGGACCTACGCCCGGGAGGTCTACAACGACTCGGAGGCCAGCTTCGAAGCGCTCGGCAACTTCGTGCGCACGCTGGCTTGGCTGGAGGGCCGAAAGGCGCTCGTCTTCGTCTCCGACGGCGTGGCGGAGCGGCCGCTCGGTACTCTGATGGAGCACGTCCAGGACCTGCTCACCGGTGGCGCCAGTGACGCCGGCGCCCTGGTCGAGAGGGCGGGCGGCGGTCAGGCCGGCGGCACGCCTGGTACGGGCGGCGTCTTCGACCGCGACGCGAGCATGGAGGTGGGTCGCCTTCAACAGGAGGTCGAGCAGTTCCATGTCACCGGGACGGTTCAGGCCATCGTCGCCGAGGCGAACACCTACGGCGTCACGCTGTTCGCGGCCAAGCCGCCGCCGGGCGACGCCGCGACCAGCGCCAGGCGCTCAAGGGGGCGCGGCGCGCTCATGGAGGTTTCGGACCGCCGGGAAGCGCTTCACAACCTGGCTGAAGGGACCGGAGGGTTCGGCCGCACCGGCGGCGGAAGCCTGACCGGCGTGCTGGCCCAGGCCGTCGGCGGCATGCAGTCGTACTACTCGCTCGGGCTCTCGTCGGCGAACAAGGTCGAGGGCGAATTCACGTCGATCGAGGTGCGGGTGCGCGGAGTGAGGGGCGCGTCGGCCGACTACCGCCGGAGCTACGTCAAGAAGGGGGTCCGCTCGCGCATCTCGGAGAGGGCGCTGGCGGCGGCGTACGTCGGCGAGAGTGACAACCCGCACCGGATGGAGGTCAACGTCGACGCGATCATGCCCGTCGAAGGCGAGGACCTCTACGACGTCCAGATGTGGATCGAGTTTCCGATCAGCAGCGTCGAGCTGGTCGAGATCGAGGGCGTTCACCGCTCCGCCACACGGCTCGTCGTCGTCGCCATGGACGACGACGACGAGCTGACTGCGGCGCAGCATCTGGAGGTGCCGCTCGAGGTGCCCGTGGAAGCGCTCGCGGACGCCCTGGAAAGCCACTACCGGGCCGGCCTGAGAATCCGTCTGCCCGGCGGCCGCCACCGGATCGCGCTCGGACTCTGGGACCAGGCCGCACGGTCGGGGTCGGTGTTGACTGACGCATTGACCGTGGGGGGATAGCGATGAAGAACCTGTTCGACGTGTCCGGCAAGGTGGCGGTGGTCACCGGCGGCTCCCGCGGCATCGGCGCGATGATCGCCCGCGGCTACGTCGAGAACGGCGTACGCACCTACATCAGCTCCCGGAAGGCTCCCGTCTGCGACGCGATGGCCGACGAGCTCTCGGCATACGGTGAGTGCGTCTCGCTGCCGAACGACCTCTCGACGATCGAAGGGGTGGAGCGTTTCTGCGCGGAGCTGCGGGAACGCGAGGACAGGCTTCACATCCTGGTGAACAACGCCGGCGCCGCCTGGGGAGCGCCGCTCGAGGAGTTCCCGGAGTCCGGCTGGGACAAGGTGATGGACATCAACCTGAAGGGTCCGTTCTACCTGACCGTCAAGCTGCTCCCCGAGCTGCGCGCTGGGGCAACGGAGGACGATCCGGCGCGGGTGATCAACATCGCCTCGATCGACGGCCTGCACGTCAACCCGCAGGAGCACTATCCCTACAGCGCCAGCAAGGCCGGCATGATCCACCTGACCCGAGCCCTCGCGCGTCGCCTCGCGCCCGAGGACATCACGGTGAACGCCGTCTGTCCGGGCCCGTTCGAGAGCAAGATGATGGAGTACAACCTGCGGAAGTTCGGCGACGAGATCCGCGCCCGCAACCCGCGCAAGCGGATCGGCACGCCGGAGGACATGGCCGGCGTTTCGATCTATCTGGCGTCCCGCGCCGCCGCCTACGTCACCGGCGCCGCCATCCCGGTCGACGGCGGCATCTTCGCGGTGAGCTGAGGGCGTCGGTCTGCTTCAGTCCTCGTCGCCGCTGATGCTGCAGATGCCGTTGCCCTTGGCGGCGATGTAGAGGAAGACGAAGCAGAAGAGAACGGCGGCTTCGCCGCGGTTCACGAGCGGGAACAGGTAGTGCAGGATGTCGGGGTTCTCGACCGGCCGGAACACGTGGCCGAGGAAGTAGGCGAAGGCCATCAGGCCGCTGGCCAGGAAGGCGACCGGACGGGTGAACAGGCCGACCATGATCAGGGCGCCGCCGATCAGTTCGATCGGCCCGGCGATGTAGAGGATGAAGCTCGGAGCCCCTTCGGGCGTCGGAAGTGGAAAGCCCAGGAGTTTCTGCGCCCCATGCCAGAGGAAGAGGAAACCGGCGACGATCCGCAGCGCGGCATAGGTCTGGGGCTGGCAGTTCTTGAGCGAGTCGAGCATCGCGTTCCTCCCTGGGCTGTTGTGGCGTGGGGCTAGCCTACCGTCCCGTTCGAGGCCTCAACGGCGACAGAAGGTCTTCGTCCCTGGTCGCGATCAGCAGCCGGTGCGGCCGGTCCTTGATCAGGCTGCGCTCGAAGGGGACGATGCGGAGTTCCCAATCCCGGAGCGCCGGGAATTCCTCGAAGTTCCGGTGAATCGTGAAGACGCCGACGGTTCGGGAGTGCGAGATCGCCTCGAACTCGCTCCAGAAGTCGGCGAGCGACCAGTGGAAGCCCGCGGCGTAGAAGGAGTACACGAGGTCGTAGGGACCGGGTAGAGCGTCCAGGCGGTGGTCCAGTTCGTGGGCGTCGAAGATGCGGAAGCTCGGCACCTCGTTGTGTTCCAGCACCTGGCGCAGCGTCGTGAGATCGCCGCAGAAGGAGCGATCGGTGCGTTCCCCGCTGCGTGGATAGTCGATCCGGGGACCGTCGCCGTCGTAGAGGTGGAACTCGGTTTCCTCCCAGCCGAGCGCGCGCCGGAAGAAGGCGGTCGAGCGACCCAGGCCGCAGCCGATGTCGAGCGTCTTCGCTGGGGCCTGCATGGAGCGAAGCACGGGCTCCACGGCGTCGAACTCGCCCCAGCACGACCCGTTCTGGGTCAGTTCCCAGAACGACCGGGAGGACTCTCCGGGCTCCAGGTGGAACTGGGGCGACAGGCGGGAGATCGCGGCCACCATCTCCGCCGTCATCGGCGGCGACCGGAAGTGCCGTTCCCGGTCCCGAAAGCGCGGATGGATGTCGGCCGCCGAGAGCTCGCGTCGGGTGCGCTTGCGCCACTCGGCGCGAAGCCGCGGCAGGAGGAAGCTGACGTTCACCTGTTTGGCGGCGCTAGCGGCGGACCCGGATCGGGAAGGGCGGCTTCACCGGTTCGGGCGGTGGGCTCGCCTCCAGTTGCTCGAGGACGATCTCGATCGCCTTCTCGAGCTGCGGGTCACGGCCGGCGATGATGTCTGCGGGCCACTGCTCGACGTCGACGTCGGGCGGCACGCCCACATTCTCGACCACGAACCCGTCTTCGGTCCAGATCGCCAGGTTCGGAGCGGTGACGAAGCCGCCGTCCATCAGGATGGGGAAGCCGAGCGTGCCGACCAGACCGCCCCAGGTCCGCTTGCCGACCAGCGGGCCGAGACCGAGCTTGCGGAACATCCAGGGCAGCAGGTCGCCGCCGGAACCGGCCGTCTCGTCGATGATCATGACCTTCGGCCCCAGGATGGCCGCGCTTGGAGTGCGGAAGTCGGCGCCGTAGCGGGTCGCCCAGTGGCTGATGTACGGGCGCCGGAGGTGGTCGATGTAGTAGTCCGCTACCTGGCCGCCGCCGTTGAAGCGCTCGTCGACGATCAGGGCCTGCTTGTGGACCTGCGGGAAGAAGTAGCGCTTGAAGTAAGTATGGCCGAGGGTGGTCGTGTTGGGCACGTAGACGTAGGCAACGCGGCCGTCGGTGGCCTCGTCGACCTTGGCCAGGTTGCCCTCGACCCACTCCCGGTTGCGGAGCGCCGACTCGTTCGGGATCGGCACAACGGACACCGTGCGCGAACCGGAACCGTCCGCGCTCGGGCCCACTGTGATGTCGGTGATCTTGCCGGCGGTGTTCTCGAAGCGCTCGAAGACGTTGTCGGCGGCTTCGAGGTCGACGCCGTAGACGGCAAGCAGGTACTCGCCGGCGGCAACGGAGACGCCCGGCTCGGAGCGCGCCGCCCGCAGTTCGGGGTTCCAGTTCAGGCCCCCAAGGACGTGGGCGAAGCGGTAGCGGCCGTCGGCGATCTCGAAGTCGGCGCCGAGCAGGCCCCCGCCCACGCGCTCCGGATCGGCTCGCCGGTCGCCGCCGCCTACCCGGTGGTGGCCGACCGCGATCTCGCTGCACATCCAGCGCAGCACCTTGTTCAGGTCCGCGCGGGTGGAGATGTCGACCAGGAAGCCGCTGTACTTCTCGGCCATCGCCGGCCAGTCGGCCCCGTGCATGCCCGGGTCGTAGAAGTAGTCGCGGTTGATCCGCCAGACCTCGTCGTAGATCTGTTTCCACTCCGCGCGCGGATCGATGCGGACGGTGAGCTTGTCGACCGGGATCGCGCTTCCTCCGCGGTCGATCTTGCCGCCGGCGTTCGCGATGCCGAAGTCGTTCTGGCCGGCGTAGAGAAGCTTCTTGCCGTCGGCGCTCAGCGAGAAGCCGCCGACGCCGGAGAGCAGCACCGTTTCCTCGCGATCCTCCAGGTTGAAGAGGATGAGATCGCCGCCGCCCCCGCCGAACCGGCCCGCCGGCTGCGAGCGGAGGTAGTAGAGCTTGCCCGCTTCGCCGGCTTCCAGGTTGCTGTAGCCGCCGGCCCGGACGGGCAGTGCGAGGATGCGCTGGTTCAGTCCGTCGAAGTCGATCTCGACCCTCGGCTCGTCGCCGTCGCCTTCGTCAGTGTCCTCGGCCTCGGCGGCGTCGGTGTCCTCGCCGCCCTCCTCGGCCTCGTCTTCGCCGTCGGACACGATGGCTTCCTCGTCGCTCTCCGCCGCAAGAGGCGATTCCCCGTCCTGCCGAAGTACCGCGACGTAGATGGCGCTCGACAGTTCCATGTCCGCGTTCGACATGGCGAACCAGTGCTTCACAGGACCAGCGTCGGTCGAGGCGCGGAAGTACAGGTAGTCGCCGCTCCGGTCGAAGACCGGTTCGCCGACTTCGCTCAGCCCGTCGGTCACTGGGTGGGATGTCTTCGCTTCCACGTCGTAGACGAACACCTGCTGCATGTAGGAGCGGGTGTTCAGGGTGTAGGCCACGTACCGTGAGTCCGGCGCCCAGGAGTGCCCGGGCCGTGGCGGGAAGGAGGGGCCGTAGTAGTACTCGCTCGCCACCTTGGCCACGTCGCCGCTGTCGAGATCGATGACGAAGAGCGTCATCGAGTTGTCGACGTAGCTGATCTTGTCGCCGTCGGGCGACCACTCGGGTCCGTGGTAGAAGCCGCTGCCGCCGCGTTCGCCGCCCAGTTCGTAGCGTCGAACGTCGCCGCTCTGCTGATCGCGGACGTGGAGTCCGTACTCGCCGCCCTGATCCGAGAAGAAGGCGATGCTGGCGCCGTCGGGCGACCAGGCCGGGTCGCGCTCGTGGACGCCGGGCGTCCGGGTCAGGTTGCGCGCGTCGCCCTTCTTCGCCGGCAGCGTCAGCACCTCGCCCCGATAGCCGAACGCGGCGCGAGCGCCCGTGGGCGAGATGGACGCGCTCCTGATGTTCTCGGGCCCTTCGACCCAGCGGGGCCTGGTCTCGGTCAGGTCAGCCGCGACGCCGATCCGAAGGCGTTCATGCCGGTCCGAGGCGGGATCGTAGACGTGCAGGTAGCCCGCCTGCTCGTAGATCACGGTGTCGGTGGAACCCGAGAGATTCTCGACGTGGAAGTCCTCGAAGTTCGAGTGGCTGACGATCTCCCCGCTGCCCGTGTCGAAGGAGTACAGGTTGAACTCGCCGTCCCGGTCGGAACGGAAGAAGACCCGGTTGCCGATCCAGGTCGGGTTCGTGTCGTTGGAGCGGCCTTCGGGCTGGGGGATCGTCTGCACCGAGTGGTCCCCGGTGTCGTAGATCCAGATGCGAGACGCTGTGCCGCCGCGGTAGTTCTTCCACTGCTGGAAGCGCTCGGGCGTCGGGATGTAGGCGATGCGGCGGCCGTCGGACGAATAGCTGGCGCGCAGCCCGTGCGGGATCGGCAGCTTCGTGGGCAGGCCACCGGTCAGCGACACGGTGAAGAGCTGGAAGTGGCGGTTCGTGAACATGCTGCGCTGGGAAGCGAACAGCACGGCCGAACCGTCGACGGTGAAGCCCTGGACCAGATCGGCGCCCGGGTGCCAGGTGAGCCGCTTCGGCTCACCGCCCGCGGCGGGCATGACGAAGACATCGATGTTGCCGTCGTACTCGGCGCTGAACGCCACCAGAGTGCCGTCGGGTGAGAAGCGGGGGGTGGTCTCCGTCCCCTCGTGGGAGGTGAGCCGCCGCGCACCGGAACCGTCGCGGCCGGCGATCCACAGGTCGCCGGCATAGGCGAACGCCACGTGATCGGCGCTCACCGCGGGCTGGGACAGCAGTCTCGTGTCCGTGACGTCGATCGCGTGAAGGGCGGGTGCCAGCGTGCCGGTCGCGATGGCGACGATGGCAGGGGTCAGAAAGCGGATCCTGTGCGCGGTTGCTTGCATGTCGGTCCCTCGTGTCTTCGGGTCTGTTGGCCGTTTCGGCGGCTGGTACTCTGCCACGATGCGCAACAAGACAGTCGGTTCTCCTGATACTGGCCGGATTCCGCGCCGGCAGTTCCTCGCCGGAGGCGCCGCGGCGGCAACGGCGCTTGCCGTCGGCGCGGCTCCCGGGATGTCCGCTGCCCGTGCCGCCCAGCGTGAAGACGGAGGCGCATTCCAGCTCAAGTACGCGCCTCACTTCGGGATGTTCCGGCATCACGCCGGTGACGACCACATCGACCAGCTTCGCTTCATGCACGACGAGGGCTTCCGGGCCCTCGAAGACAACGGCATGGGCGGTCGCGAGCCGGTGCTCCAGGAAAGGATCGCCGCGGAACTCGACCGTCTGGGAATGGAGATGGGCGTCTTCGTCGCTCACACCTCCTGGGGCGGTGTGAGCTTCGCTTCTTCCGACCCCGCTGCCCGCGAGTCGATCGAGGCGGACATGAGGAAGGCGGTCGAGGTCGGCAAGAGAGTGAACGCGACCTGGTGCACCGTTGTCCCGGGTCAGCTCGATCCGGGCCTCGAGTGGGAGTACCAGACCGCCAACGTGATCGAGAACCTGAAACGGGCAGCCGCGATCCTGGAGCCGGCCGGACTCGTGGCGGTGCTCGAGCCGCTCAATCACTGGACGAACCACCCCGGCGTGTTCCTGACCGGGATTCCTCAGGCGTACCAGATCTGCAAAGCGGTCGGATCGCCCTCCGTCAAGATCCTCGACGACCTCTACCACCAGCAGATCACCGAGGGGAACCTGATCCCGAACCTCGACCGGGCCTGGGACGAGATCGCCTACATCCAGGTCGGCGACAACCCGGGACGCAAGGAGCCGACCACGGGCGAGATCAACTACCTGAACATCTTCCGGCACCTGAAGAGCAGGGGTTTCGACGGTATCGTGGGCATGGAGCACGGAAACGCGAAGCCGGGCCGGGAAGGCGAGCGGGCGGTGATCGACGCTTACCGGGAGTGCGACGCCTGAGGCCGGACCAACCGGTTCCCCGCCTCTCCGGGCTGGTGCTCCTGGTCGCCTTCCTCTGGCCGGCCGCGGGCGCCGCACAGCCGCGGACGCCCTGGGGAGATCCTGATCTCCAGGGGACCTGGACGAGCGCCACACTGACTCCGCTCGAACGTCCGGAGGCGATGGCCGGTCGCGAGTCGCTGAGCGAGTCCGAGGTGTCAGAGCTGGAGCGGACCACGGTCGAGAACCGGATCGCCGCCGACGGCACGTCCCGGCCGGGTCAGGTGGGCGGCTACAACCTGGTCTGGATGGATGCGTCGACCCGGGTGGACGCGGAACGCCGCACCTCGCTCATCGTCGATCCGCCGGACGGCCGGATCCCGTGGACGGCGGCGGCGCGCGAGGCGAGCAGGGTGGAGCTGGCGCGCTACGGCAAGGGACCGTATCTGGACCACACCGATCTCGACACCGGCGAGCGCTGCATCACGGACGGCCTGCCGCTGATGGTCCCGATCCAGCCCTACAACATGAACTTTCTGATCCTGCAGACCCCGGACGCGGTGGTCATGCTGCACGAGATGTACCACGAGCTCCGGATCGTGCCGCTCGACGGCCGGCCGCCGCTGCCGGAGACGATCGGGCTCTGGCTGGGCGACTCCCGCGGCCGCTGGGAGGGCGACACGCTGGTCGTCGAGACGACGAACATCGCCGACAAGACGGACTACCACTGGAGCCGCCTGTGGCGGGCGTCGCGACCGACCATGCGGCTCGTCGAGCGCTTCAGGCGCGTCGACGAGCGGACGATCGACTACCGGTTCACCGTTGACGACCCGACGATGTTCACGGGCCCGTGGACGGTTTCGGCGCCGCTGACCAACGATCAGGCGTCACGGGGCGTCACCGTCGGAGGGTTGTTCGAGTACGCCTGCCACGAGGGCAACTGGGCGGTCACGAACGTACTGAGCGGCGCCCGGGCCGAGGAAGCCCGGGCCGCCGCTGAGGACTGAGACGCGCGAAAGCTACTGGGCGACGCCGAAGGGCAGAACGCCCATCTGGTTGTCCCACATGACGATGATCGCACCGCCCGCGTCCGAGACGCCGGAGAACAGGATCGTCATCTGGTCGATGGAGAACTCCTCCGTCGAGGTCATCATCGGCGCGCGGACGACATCGTGCTCCGCGCTGTAGCCGTAGGCGCCCCAGGTCAGGCCTTCCGCCATCTTGGCACGGTCGAAGGTCTCCATGTAGCCCTGCTTTGAGACGATCGCGGTCCAGGCGCCGTCTTTCAGGTCGATGAACAGGCTGTACTCGCCGGCCGGGACCGTGGTGCCGCCGATCGTGAGGTCGGCCTCGGTGTTGATCCGGGTTGTCACGTTGGCGCCGGCACGCCAGACGGGGCCGCCCGCGAGGAGCGTCTGCCCGTACTCTTCGCCGGAGCCGAAGATGCCGGTGCGGCCACGCAGGATCGGCCGGCTGTAGGTGATGTCGATCCAGGCGTCGCCGATCTGGGTCGAGGCGGCGCCTTCGGGGCTGGCGGGCCGTTCGCCCTGGGCCGCGGCGGGTGCGAAGCCGATCACCGCGAGGCACAGGCTGAGGATGAGAACGCGGCAGGCAGTCTTTCGGTACATTGTCGCTGGGTCTCCTGAGGTTTGGGAGTGCTGGTTCTTTCGCGAACGCGGACTCTAGCAGTCCGCGGCGGCAGTCGTTCCGCCGTTCACCATCGGGGCGTGGAGTAGGCTTCGATGGGGCAGATGAGGCCCTCATGATGCGTTCGTTTCCGACCGTCTCGCTTCGCCGCCGGGCCGCCCGGACTGCGGCGACTACTCTGGTCGCGTCCTTCTCCGTGGCCGCGTTCGCCGTCTCCGCCGCTGCCGCCGACGGCGACGCGGTGGTCTTCAGCCGTGACGTGGCGCCGGTCCTGATGCGCCACTGCGTCGGCTGCCACCGGCCGGGCGAGATCGCGCCGATGTCGCTCCTGACCTACCGGGATACGCGGCCCTGGGCGCGCTCGATCCGGCGTGTCGTCGTCAATGGCGAGATGCCGCCGTGGTTCGCGAATCCCGAGCACGGCAAGTGGACGAACGACGCCCGGCTGAGCAAGGAGGAGATCGAGACGATCGTCGCCTGGGTGGATGGCGGCGCTAGGCCCGGCGATCCGGCGCTGATGCCCGAGCCGCCTCGGTTCAGGGATGGCTGGCAGGTGGGCGAGCCGGACCACGTGATCGAACTGCCGCCGGTAACCGTGCCGGCCAACGGGCCGGACCTGGCTCCCACACAGCTCGTGCGGCTGGACATCCCGGAGCGTCGCTGGGTGCGGGCCGTGGAGTTCCAGCCGGGCGACCGCACCGTGAATCACCACCAGATCGTCTTCAGGGGTGGATTCAGCGGGACGGGTTCGCCTGGCGGCGAGGAGCGGCCGGTTGGTGACCGGCAGCGCGGGAAAGCCGGCACCGTCGACGTGAACATCTTCGCGGTCTGGGCGGCCGGGGCGGCGCCGACCGTGTTCCCTGACGGCGCCGGACGCTGGGTGGACCCCGGGGAACTGCTGATGGTCAACCAGCACTACCATCCGAACGGCGACTCGGAACGTACCGACAGGACCCGGATCGGCGTCTACTTCGGCGAGGGTCCGCTGGAGATCGAGGTAGAGGCGATCTTCGCGAGCAGGATGGACTTCACCATCCCGGCCGGCGCCCCGAACCATCGAATCGTGACCCGCCACGAACTCGGGAAGGACTCGCGGATCGTGTCCTACTTCCCGCACATGCACATGCGCGGCCGGGCGATGTCGTTCATCGCGGTCTACCCGGACGGCAGCCGTGAGATCCTCCTCGATGTGCCGGAGTACGACTTCGACTGGCAACTCTTCTACTACCCGGAGGCGCCGAACCTGCTGCCGGCGGGGAGCGTGGTCGAGGTCGTGGCGCACTACGACAACTCGGCGGCGAACCCCGACAATCCGGATCCGACCCGCGATGTCGGCTTCGGCTTTCGGTCGACGGACGAGATGATGGTCGGCATCTTCGAGCTGATCGAAGTCGGTCCGGGTGAGAGCGCGGAGTCGGTGCCGACCGGCGGCGAGTGACCGGCACCGGCCAGACCGTTGGCGTCAACGGGATCGCGCACATCCAGTTGACGGTCCGGGACCCGGAACGGTGCCTGCCGTTCTGGGAGGGGCTCTGCAACTTCCTGGAGATGAAGACCCTGATCCGGGGCGAGGACGTGCTGTACTGCATCGGCAGCCGGACCGGCATCCTGGTCCGCGCCGCGCCGCCGGACAAGCGCGACCGGCCCTTCGACCAGGACCGTCCCGGGCTCCACCACCTCTGCTTCCGGGCCCGCAGCCGCGCCGACGTCGACGCGATCTACCGCTTCATCGAAGCCGAACTGGACGCGACCGTCGTCCACGGCCCGGAGGAGGGCGACCGGTTCGCGCCGGGCTACTACTCGATCCTGGTCGAGGACCCGGACGGCATCCGGGTCGAAGTGAACCATGTGCCGGGCAAGGGCCACTTCGGTGAGGGCGGTCGCCTGGGGCCGGACGGGGCGGGGGCCGCCACGACG
>VXUF01000086.1:10064-15504 GCA_009837085.1 Holophagales bacterium | reverse complement strand
GCGCCGCGTTCGCGCGCGACGCTGTTGACGTCGGAGTCGACGTGGAGATCGACAATCTCTCCTTCGTCGGCAGCGAGAACATGCTGAAGCTCCTGACCGAGGGCCAGGACGACGCCGAGCGATACACCCGGCAGTTGATCAACTCCCAGGTGGTTCCCAGCTACGAGGACACCTCGATCCCGGCGGTCCAGGAGTACCGGGACCTGATGGCGCGCTACGACCCCCAGGTTCCGGCCGACCTGGTCCAGGAGGAGTACGCGCCGTTCGCGCACAGCTTCGGCAGCCTCGAGGGGTTCCTGAACGCCAAGCTGATGGGGGAGATTCTGCGGCGGCTGGGCCCGAACCCGGACCGGGCGGGGCTGGAGGAGGCGGTCTTCTCGATCGAGGACTTCGATCTCGGAATCAGCGAACGCGTGTCCTTCGGTCCCGACCGGCGTCAGGGACTGCAGAGCGTCTACCCCACCGTCGTCGAGGAGGGCCGGTTCGTTCCCCTCGACGACTGGGGCGCCAGGTTCGGTTGAGATGAGAATCCGCAGGCTGTTCAAGTGGACGAGGTTCGGCATCTTCGCCGTCTTCGGCCTGATCGTCCTGTCGACCTCGATTCTCTGCATCTACACCGTCGACACGGAGCTGTCGGCGGAATACGAGGTCAACACCCAGAACATCGCCAAGACGATCGCGGACTCGAGCGCCGGCATTCTCCTGAACCAGAATCTCGCGACCCTGCAGTCGCTGGTCGACCAGTTTCTCGAGGTTCAGGGCATCCGGTACATCTACATCACCAGCGAGACCGGCGAGTTCCTGGCGCACACCTTCGTCCCCGGCATCCCGGAGGAGATTCTCGCGAGCGAGCACAGCAACACGGCGCCGGTTGAACGGAGCCTGCCCGGGATGGGCGACTTCATCGAGGTCGGCAGCCCGATCCTGGCCGGAGTCGCCGGGACGGTTCACGTCGGCATGGACCTCGACGTCGTCGCGCTCAAGATCCAGCGCGCGATCGGCCAGCAGGTCTACCTGATCAGCGTCATGCTGGTCCTCGGCGTGCTGGCGTCGATCTGGTTCGTCAACCTGGCCGCGAAGCCGCTGGGCGAACTCCTCGCCTACGCGGTGGAACTGGCCAGGGACGGAGAGAACGACGAGCTTGGCGAGCGCGATCTCCTGGCCCGCGACGACGAGGTGGGCCACCTGGCGCGGCTGTTCCTTCACGTGTCGCGCCAGGGCGCCGGCCGCGGCCTGCCGGCGAGCGTTTCCGGCACGGAGTAGCTCCGGCGTGCGGGTCCCCAGAACCGTCATCGCGCTGCTCTGCACGACGCTCCAGTTGTGCTTCGGCACGGTGTACGCCTGGAGCTTCTTCCAGACGATGCTGGTCCGGCAGGCGGGGTGGACCTTCTCGCAGACGGCCTGGGCGTTCAGCATCACGATCTTCACACTGGGCGTGTCGGCGGCCTGGGCCGGGCAGGTGCTGCCGCGGCTGGGACCCAGGAAGCTCGCCGTGATCGGCAGCATCCTGTTCTCGGGCGGCTACCTGATCGCGGCAGTGGCGCTGCGCCTGGACATGCTGCCGCTGTTCTACATCGGCTACGGGGTGGTCGGCGGCGCCGGCATCGGTCTCGGCTACGTGACGCCGGTCGCGACGGTGGCCAAGTGGTTCCCGGACCACAAGGGGCTGGTCACGGGGATCGTCGTCATGGGCTTCGGCGTCGGCGCGTTCCTGCTCAGCAAGGGGCTGGCGCCCCTGCTGGTGCTGCGAACGGGCGAGGACCTGTCCCAGGTGTTCCTCTGGCTCGGCATCACCTTCGCCTGCCTCCTGATCCCTTGCAGCCTGCTGCTGAGTGATCCGCCCGTTCCCTCTGATCTGGTGAAGTCCGTCGCCGGGCCCGCCGCGGAGACGGCGCCCGCGGAGGACGACACGGCCGTCAGGACCTACCTTGGGTCCCAGCAGTTCGTCTTCATGTGGATCGTCTTCTTCTTCAACATCGCGGCGGGCATCACGGTGATCAGCTTCCAGTCGGAACTGCTCCAGGAGGTCTGGGGTCTCTCCGACCCCTCGCTCGAACCGGCGACCCTGGCGGAGTACGGGGCCACGCTGATCGCGATCAGTTCGCTGTGCAACGGTGTCGGGAGGCTGTTCTGGGGCCTGCTGTCGGACCGCATCGGCCGGGTGAAGGTGTTCCGGATCCTGCTCGCGAGCCAGATGGTCGTGTTCGGCGTGCTGATGACCGAGACGAATCCCTGGATCTTCTCGATCCTCGTCTGCTACGTGCTGCTCTGCTTCGGCGGCGGGTTCGCCACCATGCCGCCCTTCGTCCTGGACGTCTTCGGGTCGCGGAAGATGTCCTCGATCTACGGCGCCGTTCTCACAGCCTGGGCGGCCGCCGGGATCGTCGGCCCGGTCTACCTGGGCTATCTCAAGGACGTTTACCCGGACCGCGCGGTCATGTACTGCTTCCTGGTCGGGATCCTCATGCTGGGTGGCGGCTTCCTGTTCTCCTATCTGCTGACCGACGACCGCATGCGCCTCGGACGACCGACGCTCGAGGGAACCCTCCGCGAGTTCGGGATCCCCGTCTCCGGCCGGGGCTGACGGCCCCGTGCCACTCTTCAGGTCGCTCCGGCCGGCGCAGTGGAGCAAGAACGTCTTCGTTCTGGCGCCGGCGACCTTCGCCGGCAGCCTCCTGGATCGCGGCACCCTGGAGGCTTCGGCGATCGCCTTCGTCGCGTTCTGCGCCGCGGCCAGTGCCGTCTACCTGTTCAACGACCTCCGCGACCGCGAGCAGGACCGCCGCCATCCCCGCAAGCGGTTGCGGCCGGTGGCGTCCGGCGCCGTGGGCACGGTGCCTGCCGCCGCGACGGGTGTCGCGCTTGCCGCCGCCGCTCTGATCGCGGCCTGGACGCTCAACCGGGAGACGGTTCTCCTGGTCGGCCTCTACCTGCTGGCGAACCTCCTCTACAGCCTGTGGTTGAAGGAGATCGTGATCGTCGACGTGATGGTGCTGGCGAGCGGCTACGTCATCCGGGTGGTGGTCGGCGCGACCGCCGTCGGGGTCACGGTCTCCGCCTGGCTGCTGCTCTGTACGGTCTTCCTGTCGCTGTTCCTGGGTTTCTCCAAGCGCCGCCACGAACTCGTGCTGCTTCCGGACGACGCCGGTGAGCAGCGGGCGGTTCTCGATCACTACAGCCCGACGTTCCTGGACCAGATGATGAACGTCGTGACGGCTTCGACCCTGCTGTCCTACGCCCTCTACACGACGGCCGACGAGACCGTGATGCGCTTCGGCGACTATGGACTCGTGTGGACCGTTCCGTTCGTGCTGTTCGGCATCTTCCGCTACCTGTACCTGATCCACCAGGCAGACAACCCCAAACAGCGGAACCCGACCGAGCTACTCCTGTACGACGTTCCCTTCCTGGTGAACGTGGGGCTCTACGCCCTGGCCGTCTTCCTCATCGTCTACCTGCCGGGGCCGGCGCAGTAGAGAACTGCTGCGCCGGCGCTCTGCACACTCGGTGCGCCGGCGCTCTGCACACTGGGTGCGCCGGCGTCCCCGCCGGCATCCGGCGCCAAACGCCGGCTTCCGCCTAGCGCCGGCGCAGCAGCGACAGCACCCAGGGCATGGCCACCACCCCGACCGCGACCGCGAACCACAGGGTGGCGGCGCGGACGATGACGGTCGAGGCCATCGCGGCGTCGAGAGCGACGCCCTGGCGTTCCAGCAGCAGGACGAGCGAACCCTCCGCGGCGAGCAGGCCGCCGGGGATCATCGAGGCGGCGCCCGCGACGCTGGAGGCCGCGTAGTCGAAGACCGAGGCCAGCACGGGCACCGAGGGCGCGTAGTGACGAACGACGAGCGCGCAGCCGATCCCCTCGGCCGCCCACGCCGCGGTGGACAGGGCGAGACCCGGGAGCAGCATCCTGGGCTCCACGAGTTTCGTGAATGCCTGGTGAATGTCGATCAGCAGGGCGGCGCGGCCCCTGGCGAGCCGGCTCCTGGCCAGCAGGGGCAGCAGTCGTCTCGTGAGGGGGCCGTAGGCCACGGCGACCACGGCGCCTGCCGCGACGAGGACGATGGGGGCGACGAACGAGCGTTGACCGGTGAAGACGAAGACGGAGGACAGGAGCAGCAGGAGGACGGCGAGCACGTCGAGCAGCCGTTCGGTCACGACGACGGCGACGACCGGCCGCGCCCGTCCGCCGCCGAACTCGCGCGCCAGCCAGGCCTTCGCCAGCTCGCCGGCCTTGCCAGGGGTCACCGCGAGCAGGAAGCCGGTCAGGAAGATGGCGAGACTGCGGCTCCAGCGCAGGCGGATGTCGAGTTGCCGCAGGTACATCTGCCAGCGAACGAAGCGCAGCCAGTAGTTGACCGCGGACAGCGCCAGCACGACGACCAGCGTCGCGGGACTGAAATCCCGGATCAGGTCGCGAATCTGCCCGAAGTCGCCGACAAAACCGAGCGCGGCGAAGGTGACCGTGCCCAGCAGGAGCAGGATCAGCAGGCCCCTTCCGATGCCGCGGAACGGCTGGTGGGTGGAGAGCTGCACGGGCGGCGGCATGGACGGTAGCAGCTTCAGGATCGTAAGGATGGGTGTGGCGCACAGGTCAGGTGGGAGGCGCTAAGCTGACTCCGCAGATGTCGAGCGCGAAGTCGAAGGCGCGGCACCGCCTGGCTGCACGGATCGTGCTCTATGGAGCGTTGCTCGCGGCCCTTGCGTTCGCCGTCGTGTTCTCCCGGCGGACGGGGCCGCCTCCGGTCTTCGACACGAGCTGGCAGGACATCGACTACGAAGCGGACGAGAACATCCGGCGCCTTCAGGATCTGGTGCGGATCGACACGACGCCGGACACCGGTCGCGAGATCGATGCCGCCCGCTACCTCGCCGGCATCCTGGAAGAGGCGGGCATTGCCGTCGAGATCGAACCGCAAGAGGGCGCCCGGGCGAACCTGTGGGCGATCCTCGAAGGCGAGAGCCGCGAGGCGCTGGTGCTCCACAACCACCTCGACGTCGATCCGGTGCGGCGCCCGGAGGAGTGGGTCGTGCCGCCCTTCGAGGGGAGGATCGAGCCGCCCTGGATGATCGGCCGCGGGGTGTTCGACATGAAGAGCGTGACGGTGGCCCAGCTCGCCGCGATGCTGGCGGCCGGGGAACGGATGGCGGAGACCGGCCGCCGGCCGCGCCGGTCCCTGATCTTCCTCGCGACGAGCAGCGAAGAGACCGGCAGCGACCTGGGGACGCGCCACATCCTCGACCACCGACCGGAACTCAAGGACAGGTTCTGGGTCGTGCTGACCGAGGGCGGCGTGCTGGAGGCGACCTGGACGAACGAGGTGAAGTACTGGGGCACCTCCTTCGCCCAGAAGCAGTTCCTGGAGGCGATGGCCACCGCGCCGTCAGCGGAGCGGCTGGAGCGGCTGCGCGCCGATCTGCTCGCGGCGCTCGGCGC
>VXUF01000086.1:0-10054 GCA_009837085.1 Holophagales bacterium | reverse complement strand
CCGCGAAGCCGGTGGCGGTGGTCCCCGAGGTGGCAGCGTTCGCGGCGGCCTACGGCCCGTCGCGCCAGCACCCGGACTACCGGGCGGCGCTGGCCGAACCCGAGCGGGTGCTGGCGGAGCCGGAGCTCTTCGACGGTCTGCCGGACCTGCTCAAGGCGTTGTTCCGCAACGAGGCGCATCCCTTCTTCGTCGAAGCCGCGTCCTCTGGCGGCTACCGGTTGCGCATCGTCCTCCACGTGCTGCCCGGGATGGACGCCGACGCGGCCGCGGCCGAGCTCCTGCCCGCCCGGTTGCTGGACGGCGTGGAGATCCGCATCCACGAGCGGCGCGGAGCGGCGCACGGCAGTCCGCTCGATCATCCGGCGTACCTGCAGTTGACCGACTCGCTGCGCCGGCGCACCGGTGTCGAGCCGGAGCGGATCGGGCCCTACCTGCTGGCGCGCTACGCCAACGACGCCCGCTTCTTCCGGCTTCACGGCATCGCCGCCTACGGATTCACGCCCTTTCAGTTCCTGGCTGTCGACTCGATGACGGTGGCGGGCCCGAACGAGAAGATCGCCCTGCCCGCCTTCATCGACGGTGTCGATCTCTACCGGCAGGTCGTACTGGACCTTCTCGACCTGGCGCCCGGGAACAGGCTGACCGCCGTCTCCGCGGGCGGAGTGCCGGAGACGGCCCGGTGAGGGCGGCCGGCGCGCGGCGGACCAGCCTGCCGCTCCTGGCCGCCGCGGTGCTGCTGGCGGCCGGACCGGCGTTCGCCAGCCCGGGACCGGTCGCCTGGCTCCAGACCTATCTGGCGTTCGACACCAGCAATCCCCCGGGCGACGAACAGGCAGCGGTCGAGTACCTGGTCTCGCTGATCGAGCGTCACGACCCGGCGGGCGAGATCGACGTGCGGGTGCTGATCAGCCCGAACGGTCGGGCCAACCTCTACGCGCGGCTGCCGGCGAACGTCCGCGATGCCGGAGTTGGCGCACTGGTCTTGCTCCATCACGTCGACGTCGTCCCGGCGGGAGAGGGCTGGAGCCGGCCGCCCTTCGGCGGCACGATGCACGAAGGGAGGATCTGGGGCCGCGGCGCCCTCGACGCGAAGAGTCTCGGCATTGCCCATCTGGGCGCGATGCTGCACCTGCTCGAGAGCGGGCAGCCGCGGCGTCGTGACCTGGTCTTCGTCGCCAGCGCGGACGAGGAGGCGGGTGGCGCCGACGGCGTCGGCTGGTTGCTGGAGGAGCACTGGGAGCTGTTCGACGATGCCGAGGCGGTGCTGAACGAGGCTGGCGTCAACCGGGTGGCTGGGGACCGCCTGCTGTGGTGGGGCATCGAGACGGCGCAGAAGCAGGTGCTCTGGCTCCGCGTCACGGCCACCGGGCGCGGAGGGCACGGTTCGGGATTCAATCCCGCGAGCCCCACGCACCGGCTGGTGCGGGCGCTGAACCGGGTCCTCGAACTGGAGCATCGATGGCGGGTCACCACCGCGGCGCACGAGGCCTACCGGGGGCTCGCGGCGTTCCATTCGAACGAGTTCGCCGAAGTCTTCGATCAGCCGATCGAGGCCGTGCAGGCGGAGCTCGACCGGCGCCTGCGGGTCGGCGGCCTCGACCGGGTGCTGCTGCCCGGCATGTCGGCGAGCTTCCGCGACACGGTCCAGATCACCCGGATCGACAATGGCGCCGGGCCGGTCAACGTGGCGCCTGCCGAGGCGGTGGCGCTGATCGACGCCCGGCTGCTGCCGGACACCGATGCCGAGGCCTTCCGCCGGCGGGTCGACACGGTCCTGGGCACCGGCATCCACGTCGAGGAACTCCTGCGCTCCGGCCCCAGCCCGGCGTCGAGTACGGACAGCGACGTGTACCGGACGCTGGAGCGGGTCCTCGGCGTGCGCGCGCCGGTGGCGCCGGCCATGATCGCCGGCGCCACGGACTCGCGCTTCTTCCGCCGACGCGGAGTGGACGCCTACGGATTCTCCCCCTTTGTCCTGGCCAGCGGTGAAGCCGCGGGGATCCACGGGCTCGACGAGCGGATACCGGTGGACGGTTTCCTTCGCGGCTGCGAGATGATGAAACGGGTCGTCGCCGCGCTGGTCCGGGGAAACGGCGGGCAACCATGACTCCCGAAACGGCGCCGGCGACCGTCGCCTTCGGAGCCGTCTACGCCACGGTGGTCGGCCTGTGCGTCGGCAGCTTCCTCAACGTGGTCGCCTGGCGACTGCCGCGTGGCGAGTCGATCGTTCGGCCGCGGTCGCGCTGTCCCCACTGCAGCGCCCGGATTTCCGCCCGGGACAACGTGCCGCTGTTGAGTTTCGTGATGCTCCGCGGCCGCTGCAGGACCTGCGGCGCGGCGATCGCCTGGCGCTACCCGGCGGTCGAGGCGGGCTGCGGTCTCCTCTGGCTTGCCTCCTGGCTCATGTTCGGGCCGACCTTCGACGGTCTCCTGGCCGCCGTCTTCTGCAGCCTCATGCTGGTGCTGGCGATCATCGACGCGAGCCACCTCCTGCTCCCCGACCCGCTGACCTGGGGCGGAATCGGGCTCGGTCTGGCCGGCTCCTTCTTCGTTGGCTGGACCACGCCCCGGGACGCGGTGTTCGGCGCGGCGATCGGGGCTGGCGCGCTGCTGCTGCTGATCGGGCTCTGGTACCTCCTTCGCCGGGTACGGGGCATGGGGCTCGGAGACGTGAAGATGCTCGCGGCGGTCGGCGCCTTCCTGGGCATCGGCGGAACGCTGCTGACGCTGTTCCTCGCGTCGCTGATCGGCGCCCTCGCCGGCCTCCTGTTCCTGGTCCGTGGCCGGCTGGGCTGGAGTTCAAGGCTTCCCTTCGGCGTCTTTCTCGCGATAGGCGCGGTCGTGTCGCTGTTCTTCGGAGGCCGGCTGATCGCCGCCTACACGTCCCTGCTATAGGCGGCCCACCAATTCCGTCCTGGTCAGTATGAACAGGACCCGCCGCGCCGCCGTCGCCGCGCCCCGGACCTCCGGCTTCAGCCTGGTCGAGGTGCTCGTCTCCTTCGCCTTGCTGGGGCTGACCGCGGCCACCGTGCTCACGCTGCTCGTTCACTCCGGCCTGAACAACCTCGAGGCGCGTCGCGCGGAGGCTCTGGCGGCGATGACGCGCGCGACGCTCCCGGATCTCGACGGCGTCGAGGACCTGGAGCAGGTCTGGTGTCCCTCCGCGGCGGCCTGGCAGGCCGCGTGCGCGGCCGAGTCGCCCCGCTACCGGCGCGTCGTCCGTACCGTTGCCGTGGCCGAACCCGGACGCCCGGGTGAGTCCGTGGCGGTCGCCGAGATCACGCTCCAGGTGACCGCCCTGCAGGCGGGACCAGCCGCGGGCGACAGGACGATCACCGTCGTCACGCTGCGCGCTCCATGAGGACCGCCGCGGGTTTCCCGAAGACGGCCGAAGCGGGCGCCAGCCTGATCGAGACCCTTGTCGCCTTCGGCCTTACCGTTGCCGTAGCGGCGCTCGCGCTCTCCCTGTTCACGTTCCACCAGCGTCTGGCCCGGGCCCAACTGGACGACTCGTTCCTTCAGCAGGCGCAGCGGACGGCCCACCGGGAGCTGCGGCGGAGCCTGCGCGGCGCCGGCCGCGGCGGCATCGCGCGGCCGCTGCCGGACCAGGAGCCGCGACCGCGGCTCGCCGCCTTCGTCGAGAAGGACGTGGCGTCGGGGCATCCGGTCGGCGGCGTGACCGCGGCCGAAGGCACCGACGTCCTCGTCGTTCGGGGCGTGATGAACGGCCCTCTCTACTGGGTGGGGGATTCCGCCCTCGATCCGGTCAGCGGACGTGGCTGGGTCGAGGTGCGGGCCGAGACCGGGGGCGGCGTTTCGCAACCGCTCTCCGCGCTCCAGGCCGCGGGCGAGGCGGGCGACGACGCCCTGCTCCTGGTCGGTGCGGCCGGGGCGGCTCATGCGGTCGCTCCGATCACGGACCTGGAGGCCAGCGGGCGCGGTTCCAGCCGCGTGCTGAAGGTCCACTTCCATGGCGATCCCTCGCGGGGGCCGATCGCCGCCGCCTACGCCGGCCTGTCGAGCGGCGGCGTCTGGCCCGCCGACCGCATGGTGGCGGTCGACCGGGTCGGCGTGCTGGAGGAGTGGCGGTTCTACATCCGGCCGGGCGATCCGGATTCCGGCCGGAGACCGCAGCTTGCGAAGGCGCGCTTCTACCCCGGGACCGGGATCGCGTGGCGGCGGCGCAGCTCGAGCCTGCTGCAGCCGATCGCCGACGACATCGTCGACCTGGACGTGACGATCGTTCAAACCGCGGATGGACGGCGCTTCACCGCGAACCTGGTCAGTACGGCCCGCGCCGGCGAACCCGCCGCGGCCGCACTACGGGTGGAGCGGACCGCGTCGTCCGCCGTCCGGCTGAGGAACCTCCGGTGAAGAGGCCGGTGGCGGCTCAGGGCAGCTCGACCCTGCTGGTTACTCTCATCCTGCTCCTGCTGAGCGGCTCCTGCCTGGCGTTGCTGATGGCGACGCAGACCCAAATGCTGGTCGCGTTCCAGCACAAGGTCCAGGTGCGGCTGCTGGCCGCGGCGGACGGCGGCGTGGAGCTCGGCGTGGCGCGCGGCATCGCCGGCGCCGGCGAGCCGATCACGCGAACCCTCGGCCGCTCGCTGGCCGGCGCCGAGGTCCTGCTCGAGTTGTCCGGCTTCGTGCCGATGGCTCACGGAGCCTGCCACCTGTGCATGACGAACCTGGAGGGGACGCTGGGGTCGCTGGGCGGGTTGAGCCGGGTCAGCCACGCCGTCTCGGCTTCAGCGCGCGCTGCGCGCCGTTCGGATGGTCTGCCGCCGCCCCGCCGCTCGGTGTCCGCCGTGGTCGACCTGATGCCCTGGCCGGCTGAGAGCCGGGATCGATGGGACCTGGCCGCGACGATGGCGGCCGCCCGGCGAAGGATCCGGCAGGCCGCTCTTGCCGGGGACGGCCTCTACGAGGAAGGGGCGCCGGTGGCGGTGGCGCGGTTCGAAGCCAGCGGCGTCGGCGAACCGCGGGTCGTGGCGGTGGGCGGCTCCGGCACTGCGCTCCATGCCGCCGAGATTTCGCCCCGTCCGGGTCCGCTCTGGTCGTTCGCCGACGCGACCGACGAGGACGGCAACGGTGCGCCCGATCTCGGCCGCCCGCTGACGGCGCCGGCGATCGTGAGGCTGCGTCTGGGCGAGGGCGGCCTTCCGGTCGTGATCTTCGGCGGCGGCTACGATCCCGACCGGCCGCACGAGGTCGGCAACTGGCTGTACATCGTGGGAGTCGACTCCGGCAGGCTGCTCTACAAGCGCCGGCTCGACGCTCCGGTCACGGCGTCGCCGGCCGTGGCGGACCTCGACGGCGACGGCGTGGCCGACCGGATCTACGTCGGCACCCTGGCCGGCGCCCTGTACCGCGTCGATGTGTCGACGCCCGCGCCAGTTGCCGGTGGACCCGTCGCGGCGGACTTCAGGGCGCCCCGGCGGGTGTTCGAAACCGGCGGGCGGCCGATCCGCCAGCCGCCCGCGGTCGTGCCGGTGCCGGAGATCGGTGCGCTGGTGCTGGCCCTGGGCGCGGACGGGCGAGTCGATCTCCAGGCGTCGCGCCCGGAAGCGGCCGGCCGGTTCTTCGTCCTGGTCGACCGGGGGTCGGGACCCATCGGCTCGGCTGGGAGCGTTGTTGCCATCGATCCTTCCGGCAGCGTCCCGGGTCCCGATCGCCTGGCGGCGGAGCTGCCGCCGTCGGACCAGGGCTGGTCGCTTGCCCTGGACCAGGGCGAAGAGGTCGTCTCGCCGCCGCTGGCCGCGGCCGGACTGCTGACCTTTCTGACCTTCAGATCGGCCGGGTTCGACGGCGGAGGGATCCGCCGTTACTCCCTGCGGCTGCGCTCCGGCGATGCCGCCGCCGGCGGAGCGCGCGGCGTGCCAGTCGCCAGCGGCGGCTCGCGGCCGTCGGGCGACTTCGGGTCGCCCACCCGGCTGGAAGTGGACCATCCCGGGAGCTACTCCGCGCCCCTGCTGTTCCCCGGCGAAGAACGCGTCCTGGAGACGCTCCGTGCCGGCATGCCGGAAAGCTGCCGGTTCCCCGGTGCCCGCCTGCGCCTGGTCGGCGCGGGGCCCGGCGGTGAGCCGCTTCGCCTGGCGGTCCTGCCGGTGTGCCGGATCGACGTCGACTGGTTCGAGGACCGGATGTTCTAGGCCAGGGCCCGTTCCACCGCGCCAGCGAGCGCCTCGTCATCCTCCGGATTCACTGTCCGCAGGTCGAGGAACAAACGGCCGTCGCGCTGGTAGCCGACGACCGGCGGTTCGCCCTGGCGGAGCCGGGCGGCGACTCCGGCGGGAGCGGCCAGGGCCACCACCCAGCCTTCGATCTCCTGCTCCGGAGCGGACCCGCCGCCGACGTAGGCGCTGCCCCGAACAGCGTCGCCGCCAAGCCGGGCCGCCAGCATCTCGACCCGGCGACGATGCTCTTCGTCGTCGCGCCACAGGGCCGCGCTCGGCATGGGCAACGCCGCCAGGTGCCGCCGGAGCACAGCGTCCAGAGCGGTCAGCACCAGCCTTCCCGGCCGGAACGCCCGGTAGAGCGGCGACTTCCGGAGTCGCGCGACGATCGGCTCCCGACCCGCGATCAGTCCAGCCTGGGGACCGCCGAGGAGCTTGTCGCCGCTGCCGCAGACCAGGTCGCAGCCCGCTCCGATCAGGTCGTGGAAGCTCTGGTGCCGACGGAGCTGGGGCGCCGCTTCCGGTCGCAGCATGCCGCTGCCCTCGTCGACCAGGAGCGGGAGACCGTGCCGGTGGGCGAAGTCGGCGAGAGTCGCCGGGTCGACCTCTTCGACGAAGCCCTGGATCCGGTAGTTGCTCGGATACACCTTGAGCACCAGGGAGACGCCTGGACGAACGGCGCGCTCGTAGTCGGCGAGACGGGTGCGGTTCGTCGTGCCGACCTCGATCAGGCGCGCGCCGCTCGCCTCGAGGATGTCCGGAATCCGGAACGAACCGCCGATCTCGACGAGTTCGCCCCGGGACAGCAGAACCTCGCGGCCGGACGCCAGGCTGGAGAGGGCGAGGGCCAGGGCGGCGGCGTTGTTGTTGACGACCAGCGCCGCCTCGGCGCCGGTGAGGGCGCGCACCAGGTTCTCGACCCGTCTGCCGCGATCGCTGCGACGGCCCGTTTCGAGGCTCATCTCCAGGTCGCAGTAGGCGTCCAGGCGGTCCGCCAGGTCGGCCAGGACTTCGCGGGGCAGAGGCGCCCGGCCCAGGTTCGTGTGCAGGAAGATGCCCGTCGCGTTGAGGACTCTTCGAAGCGGCGGCGCCTCCGCCTCCAGCGCGGCGCGGACCCGTTCCGGGATCCCGCGAACCCTCTCCGCCAGTTCGTCGTCGTCGATTCCGGCCAGGATCTCGGCCCTGACGGCGTCGAGAACGCGGGTCGCTTGGACCCTCAGGGCTTCCCTTCCGTATAATCCAGTGAGTTCGGCAAGCGGGCTCTCCTGCAGTAGATGTCCGACTGCAGGTAGTCGTCGCAGTTGACTCACGTCCTGCAGATCCTAAACCGGCAACTCCGATCCCGCGCGCCGCGCGAAGAGGGCCACGACTGCCATGAAGACGATGTCCAGAGCGACGGTGCTGACCCTGGTCTGGCTGATGGTCGGGCCCGGCCTGCCGGTCGGCGGTGTTCCGGAAGGCGCGGCCCAGACGGTCGAGTCCGCGCCGGCGGAGGTCCAGAACCTCGACCGGGCGATCGCGGCGCAGCGCAAGCTGGTGAGCGAGCAGACCGGGTCGGCGGACCGCGCGAGCGCGCTGAACGACCTGGCGAACCTGCTGGAACTGCGCGGGGATGTCGAGGGGGCGTTCGAGCACTACCTCGCCGCGATCGCGGCGGACGGCGGCTGGGCGCCCGCGCACTACAACCTGGCGCTGCTCGCCTACACGACCGGCGACAGTGAGCTGGCCTCGACACACCTGGAAACCGCGATCGAACTCGATCCGGAGAACGCCTGGGCGCACTACCAGCTCGGCCGGATCGCGGACGATGCCGGAGATGCCGAGGCCGCCGTGGACCACTACGTCCAGGCCCTGAGCCTGGACACGCGTCTCGCGTTCACCGACGTGAACCCGCACTTCGCCGTCAACCAGTACGCCACCGAGGTGCTCCTCAAGGCGGATCGAAGCCGGGTCGGAGCCCTGCCGCCGCGGACCTACTCCGAACCGGGCCGCATCAGCAGCCTGCTGTTGCCGACGATGGAAGAGGAAGCGGCGGCAGCCGAGGCGGGCGGCGCCGCGGATGCAGTGGAGGCGGCGGAGGCGACGGACACGCCCGAGGCGGATCCGGACCTGCCCCGGAGGGCGAGCGGGGTGCGCGAACCCGAGGGCGCGAGGGCCGGCGCCGTCAGGCGGGTGATCCAGTCGCCGCGAAGCCTGCCGGCAGGCGACCAGCCGGCGGACCGCACGTTCAACCGTGCGGCCTCCGTGGAGACCGTCGAAAGGGAGTGGGCAACCGCCGACACGGGCCGTGCGGCCGCGGCCCCGGAGCGGCAGTCCGATGACGCGGGCGCCGCGGAGCGGCCGCGGGTCTTCACCCGGCAGAACCTGCGATCCCGAACGCTCGGCTCCGGCAGGATGGTGCCCGGGATTCCGTACGGCACCGTGCCGGAACACATGCTCAATCAGGATCCCCGAGGCCGCGTCCGGCCGGGAACCGCGGTCGGACCGGGCGGCAGGCAGTCGGCTCCGCCGGCGGCCGGGACCTTCCGTGGCGACGGTGGACGGTTCCAGCCAAGCACCCGGAGCAGCGCGCAACTCGAGACGACGATTCGCCGGCAAGCGTTGCCGGCGCCTTAGCCCAGCGCCTCGACCTGCAGCCCGGTCAGCAGCAGCGTCGGAGCGCCGACCGCCCCGGGCGCGGGCAGGAAGCGCAGGTCGTCCCCGATGCCGCGAATGCCCTGTAGCAGTTGCCGCACGGAGCCGCTCAACCTCACTTTGGGGGCCTCGCCCAGGACGGCGCCGCGGCGGATGACCAGACCGATCGCGTCGACCTCGAAACGCCCCTCTTCCAGACCTCCCGCGCCGCCGTTCGTCGAGGACTCGAACGTCGCATGGCACCGCCCGTCATGCGCCCTGTCCACCAGGTAGCAGCCGTGGACGATGCCGCTGCGGAGCGACTCGGCGGAGTCGGAGGCCCCGGCGATGTAGAGGTGCGAGTGGCAGAGTTCCGGTAGCGCGCGCCATCCCGACCTGCGCCGGCAACCGGCGGCGGCGAAACCCGACCATCCGTCGTCCTCCCAGCTCAGCAGGGGTTCGCCGGGCTCGCCGTCGCGTACGAGGGCCACGGCCCGGGTCGGGACGCCCTCGTCGTCGACCGCCGCGCTCATCCAGCCGGCGTCGAGGCCGCCGTCGTCCACGATCTGCAGTTGGGGCGGCCCGAGCGGGCGGCCGGCGCCGAGTTGCCGCAGCCGCCGCCAGCCGTCGCGCCCCCGCAGCAGGGGCGCGAGCAGCGCCAGCAGGTTGCAGCCGAGTGCCGGTGACACCACGACCTCGCCGGCCGGCAGGAAGGGCGGAGCGGGGGCCGTGGCCAGCCCGAGGCGTTCCGCGATCTCGCTGGCGATGGAGTCGGCGCTGAGCAGGTGGAGGTTCGAGGCCGCGCGGTAGATCCTGCAGTGTCCACGGCGCTGGTCTCGCGAAGCGGCGAAGTCCAGTTCAACCGTCACCAGCCGCCGCGTACTTCGTCCGGTGACGCCGGTCGTGCTGGCGAGGACCGCGGCGCTGGCTCCGCAATCGAGCCGGCCCCGAACCAGACGGGCCTCGGGCATGCGTTCGCCGAGACGGCGCAGGAGGTCATGCAGGAAGGCCAGGCCCGCCGTCTCTTCGTCGTCCGGCGGGTCTTCGCGAGCGTCGGCGGCCGCCGTCGGCGCCGTCCTGGCCGTCGTTTCGGAAGATGGCGACGGCAGCCTGAGGGTCCCGGGCCGCAGGGAATGGCGATTGAGCCGCCTCCAGCCGTTCGGCTCCGGGAGCGGGCCGGAGTCGGCGAGAAAGAGGGCCCGGCCGGCCCCTCCCGCGCGCAACGCCCACCCCCGCTCGTCCAGGAGGGAAACCTGGGCTTGCAG
>VXUF01000112.1 GCA_009837085.1 Holophagales bacterium | reverse complement strand
CTCTCTCCCGCACTCTTTGGACTTCATGGGCTATCGCCCGAGATGGGCTCGCTCCGCTTCACTCGCTCCGGTTGGTCGTCGGTAAGTTCAACGTCGTCGGGCGTCGCTCGTTCAGGGGCACCTTGGGCGCCGACCCCTCCTGACCCAACTGGGCTGGACGTCGGTGCCTGGAGCCAAACACGGTGTCTGCGTTGGTCTTGGCGAAGCCTGGCGTCCGCCCGTCAGCCGTCGAGACCCGCCACGAGGTCGCGCTCGGATGGGACGCGCCGGAGTTCCTCGTGCTTGGGCCGGTGGGTCTTCTGGGTCATCAACGACACCGCCACCATCGCGATCAGGCTGAACACCGGGGCCAGTAGCGTGTCCAGGCCGCGCCAGGCATCCGTGACGGCGAAGTGAAGCACTAGCCGCGCGGCGCTGCCGGCGATCACACCTGCCAGCGCGCCTGTCGTGTTCGCCTTACGCCAGAACAGGCCGAGCAGCAGGGGCACGAAGCAACCGGCGAGGACGATGTCGAAGGCGAGGATGAGCAGGATGCCGGGCTCCGGCCGGACGTAGGCGAAGACGACGGCCCCGGCCATCGTCGGCAGGGCGATCCAGCGGGAGAAGCGGAGCATCCGCGCGTCGTCCCAGGTCGATCGGCTGCGACGCTGAACCAGGTTGCGGGTGATCACGTTCGCCAGGTCGAGCACGACGCCGCTCGCGGTCGACATGCTGGCCGCGATGATGCCCAGCAGCACAGCACCCCCGATCAGCACCGGCAGGTCGGTCAGCGCCAGGTCGACGAGCAGGGAGGAGCCGGCGTCACGGCCGAAGTAGTGGGCGGAGAGCCCGATCAGGGAGACCGTGAGGCCGACCACGAGGGTCAGCCCGCCGGCGAGGTAGCAGCCGCGCTTCGCCGAGCGGCCCGAATCGGCCGAGATCATCCGCTGGATGAAGTCGATGGCGACGATATCGCCCAGAGCGAGCGACCCGAGCGCCGCCCAGTTGACCAGCGCGCCGCTCTCGCGCGAGAAGAGCCCCGCGAAGCTCATGGCGCCTTCGGGGGCGGCGCTCAGCAGCGTGCCCCAGCCGTGGCTGCCGCCGAGCCATACGAAGGCGACGACGATGCTGACGATGAAGATCGAGACCTGGAGCACGCTGGTCGCGATCGTGGCGTAGAGACCGCCCGAGACGGCGTAGGCGAGGATGCAGAGCGCGACGGCCACCAACATGGCGAGGTAGGGCGCTCCGAAGACGAGTTCGAACAGCAGGCCCAGGCCCGCCAGGTTGCCCGCGACCAGGACGACGTTGCTCAGCAACATGAGCCCGGCGGCGAGGGTCTCGGTCGGGACGCTGTAGCGACGCCGGTAGAAGTCGGCGAGGGTCATCAGCCGCATCCGGTGCAGCGGCTCGGCGAACCAGGTGCCGGCGATGAACAGGCACAGGGCGAGCCCGACCGGGATCACCGCGCCGGCCCAGAAGCCGCCCGAGTGGACGAGCGACGCGTTACCCACCGAGCCGTTCGCGTCGAAGGCCTGGGCGCAGAGGGTGATGCCGACGACGCCAACCGGCATCGCGTTGCCGGCGACGTAGTAGTTCGTCGCCCGGCCGCGGATCTTCGCGTAGGTGCGAACACCTATGAACAGCGTGAGAGCGACGAAGAGGAGAACGGCGATGCCGATCGCGGACACGACGGCAGTGTAGTGGCGCAGTGATCCCGGTGCCGCCTGTATAGTGCCGAACGGTCAACAAACTGCGGAGGTTCGAAGACTCGGTGATCGCACGCGGCGTCAACCGGATACCCGCATTCGTCGCGCTCGCAGCGACGCTCGCGGCGTGCGGGGTGCCGGCCGGGGAAGAGGGCACCGGCGGCGCCGGTCCGGTGGAGACCGTCGACCTCGAGGTCGTCGCCCAACTCCGCGACGAGGGCTTCAATCGCTCCCGGGTCATGGAGTTCGCGCACGTCCTGACGGACCGGTACGGCCCCCGGTTCGCGAACTCTCCCTCCTACGACGGCGCCGCCAACTGGGCCCGCGACACGTTGGAGGAGTTCGGCCTCGACGCCACGCTCGAGCCTTGGGGCGAGTTCGGCTACGCCTGGGAGAACCGCCACACCTCGGTCCACATCACGGCGCCGCAATACCAGCCCGTCATCGGCTACGCGCAGCCGGGAACCCGGAGCACGGACGGCAAGGTAGCCGGTCCGGTCGGCGCGGTCGACCTCACGGACGTCCGGACGCCGGACGACCTGGAAGCCCTGGGGGCAGGCGTCGAGACCTCGATCCTGCTCATCTCGCCCGAGCGGGAGCTGGTTCCCAACTTCTCGCCGCAGGCGGTCCGGCTGTCGGACGAGGAGCTCAGCGGCATGGCCCGGCTCGAGATCGACCCGCAGAACAACCCCACGCAGTCGAGGGAGGACGACGAGGCCGCACCGGAACTCTCCCGCCACGACATCGAGACCTTCCTGGAGCGGCAGGGTGTCGCAGTACTCGTCGAGATCGGCTCCACCAACGTCGGCCCGATGGACAAGGGGATCGTCCACGTCTCGGGCGACGGTCCGCTGCCGCTGGACGAACCGGTGCCGATGCCCCGCGTTGTGGTCGCGCCCGAGCACTACAACCGGATGATGCGGCTGCTGGCCGCCGGTACGCCGGTCGAGATGGAGATCGAAGTCCGCAACGTCCTCAGCGACGACGATCCGCTCGACTACAACGTGATCGCCGACCTGCCCGGCGGCGACCTCGCGCACGAGGTCGTGATGATCGGCGGCCACCTGGACGCGGAACCGGCCGGCACCGGCGCCACGGACAACGCCTCCGGCTGCGCGATCGTGATGGAGGCGATGCGGCTGCTGCGGACGGCCGGCCTCGAGCCGCGGCGCACGATCCGGGCGGCCCTCTGGGGCGCCGAGGAGAGCGGTCTGCTCGGCTCGCGGGCCTACGTGCGTGAGCACTTCGGCGACCCGGCGTCCCCTGAGAAGCCCGCCGCCCACGCGGATCTTTCGGTCTACTTCAACGTCGACTGGTACGGCCGCTTCCGCGGCATGTACCTGCAGGGCAACGACGACTCCCGGCCGATCTTCGAGGCATGGATGGAACCGTTCCACGACGTGGGCATGACCTGGATCGTGCCCGGCAACACCGGCGGCACGGACCACATGGCCTTTCTCGAGGCGGGCCTCCAGGGCTACCAGTTCATCCAGGACGACCTCGAGTTCTTCAACGCGACGTTCCACACGAACATGGACGTCTACGACCGCCTGATCGCCGACGACCTCAGGCAGGCGTCCGTCATCCTGGCCAGCTTCGCCTACCATGCCGCGATGCGCGACGAACTCTTCCCGCGCGCCGACGGTCTCAGCAACGGGCGGCGCTGGCACAAGTAGCCGCGGAATCGGCCGGAGGCAGGAGCACTCATGGAGTACCGCGTACTGGGACGGACCGGGGTCAAGGTCGCGCCCCTCTGCTTCGGCAGCGACAACTTCGCCGATCCGACGCCGGAGCCGGAATGCGTCCGCATGCTGGAGACGGCGATGGACGCCGGCATCAACCTGATCGACACCGGCGAGGTCTACGCCGAGGGCGAGGGCGAACGGATCATCGGCCGGGCGCTCAAGGCGAACGGCCGCCGCCACGAACTGCTGATCGCCACCAAGGTCGATCACGGCCGCCGGGTCGTCGGCCAGAGCGTCGTCGACTACACCGGCAGCATCGGCCCCAACGAGTACGGCCACTCGCGAATCAACCTGATCCGCGCCTGCGAAGGTTCGCTCCGGAGGCTGCAGACCGACTACATCGACCTGTATCAACTGCATCGGCCCTCGCCCGAGATGCCGTTCGACGAGACCCTGAGGGCACTGGACGACCTGGTGCGGGCCGGGAAGATCCGTTACATCGGCTGCTCGACTCACCCGGCCTGGATGGTCGCCGAGGCCGTGATGACGAGCGAACTGAAGGGCTACGCCCGCTTCGCCAGCGAGCAGCCCCCCTACAACCTGCTCGACCGCCGGATCGAAAACGAACTGATCCCGATGTGCCAGCACCTCGGCCTCGGCATCATCACCTGGGCGCCGATGGCGATGGGCGTGCTCGCCGGTCGCTACCTGAGCGATTCCGACTACCCCGAGAACTCCCGCGCCGCGCTGCGCGGCGGCTTCTACGCCGACCGCGTCACGCGGGCCGGCATCGACATCGGCCGCAGGTTCGCCGAAGTCGCCGCCGACTCCGGCCTCACGCCGGCCCAGTTCGCCATCCTCTGGACCAAGGATCAGCCCGGCATCACCGCGCCGCTGATCGGGCCGCGCACGCTCAGGCACCTGGAGGACCTGCTGCCCGTGCTCGAGATGACGTTGACCGACGAGCAGCGGGCCGCCTGCGACGCGCTGGTGCCGCCCGGCAGCGTCGTCGCCGACTTCCACAACACCGCTGGCTGGATGAAGATGAAGGTCATGCCGCCCGGCGGGAGCGCCTGAGCATGCGCGTCTCCAACGTGATCCACGCCGTCGACACCCACGTCGGCGGCGAGCCGGGACGCGTGATCGTCGGCGGCGTCCTCGACGTCCCCGGGACGACGATGTTCGAGAAGATGCGCTACCTCGAGACGGAGGCCGACGAGCTGCGCATGCGGATGCTGCGCGAGCCGCGTGGCTACCCGGCGGCGAACTGCAACCTGATCCTGCCGGCGACGCATCCCGACGCGGTCGCCGGCTACGTGATCATGGAGCAGGTCGAGTACCCGGGCATGTCGGGGACGAACACGATCGCCGTCGTCACCGTGCTGATCGAGACCGGGATGGTGCCGCACACGGAGCCCGTCACCGAACTGACCCTGGAATCGCCCGCCGGCCTGATCCGGGTGCGCGCCGATGTCGAGCGCGGCAAGGTGAAGCGGGTCGAGTTCGAGAACGTGCCCGCCTTCGCCGTCCATCTCGACGCCGTCCTCGATGTGCCCGAACTCGGCAGGGTCACCGTCGACGTCGCCTACGGCGGCATGTTCTACGTCATCGCCGACGCCGATCAGGTCGGTCTGACCCTGGCGCCGGATGAGGCCGCCGAAGCGACCCGCGTCGGCGAGATGATCAAGGCCGCCTGCCAGGAGCAGTTGCCTCCACCGGTCCACCCGCTGAACCCGGAGATCCGCGGCGTGACGATCGGTCAGCTCTCCGCGCCGCCGCTGATGCCCGGCTCCCACCGGCGCAACACGGTGATCGTGTCCACCGGCAAGCTCGACTGGAACAAGCCGCTGACCTGGACCGGCGCCCTGGACCGCTCACCGTGCGGCACCGGCACCTGCGCCAAGATGGCGGCGATGTGGGCCAAGGGCGAGTTGCCGCTCGGCCAGGACTTCGTGCACGAGGGCGTCCTCGGCACCACGTTCACGGGCCGCATGGTGCGGGAGACGAAGGTCGGCGATGTCGACGCCGCGGTGCCGGCCCTGGCGGGCACGGCATGGATTACCGGCTTCGCCCAGTACGTCGTCGATCCAGAGGATCCATTCCCCAACGGATTCACCGTCGGCGACATCTGGGGCGGCCAGGAGGAGTGAGTGCGATGAGCGAAGACAGAGTGATGGTGGTTACCGGCGCGTCGAGCGGCCTGGGGGCCGAGGTCTGCGAGCACTTTGCGCTGAAGGGCTACCGGGTGGCGATGAACTACCTGATCGAACCCGAGGCGCAGGCGACCTACGACCGCATCGCGGCCAGCGTGGGTAGCGCCGACCGGCTGATGAAGGTCCAGGCCGACGTCGCCAACCGGGAACAGGTGCGGGCGATGTTCGACGCCGTGATCGAACGCTTCGGCCAGGTCGACATCCTGATCAACTTCGCCGGCATCAACCGGGACGCACCCTTCACGGAGTTGACCGACGACATGTGGGACTCGGTCGTCTCCGCGCATCTCCGCGGCCACTTCGTCTGCGGCCAGGAGTTCCTGTTCCACAACCCCGACCGGCCCGGCGTGATCATCAACCTGGGGGCCGCCTGCGGCCAGATCGGGCGCAAGAACGGAGCGAACTTCTGCAGCGCGAAGGGCGGCGTGATCGCGCTGACGAAGTGCATGGCTCAGGAGCTTTCACCGCGGATCCGGGTCAATTGCCTGGTGCCCGGATCGGTCCGGACGCGCGAGGTCATCGACCGCTACCACCTGGAAACCGAGGAAGGCCTGGCGAAAGAACTCGCCACCCTGCCGATGGGACGGCTGGGCGAGTTCGAGGACATCACCCGGATGGTCGACTGCATGATCGGTTCAGAATTCACGACCGGCGCCACCTTCTACGCCAACGGCGGCCAGTACATGCATTGAAGCGCCTCGGCGCCATGTTCCGGACATTGATCCGCCACCCGCTCGAGGTGGCGGTCTGCACGATCCTCGTAGCGCTGGTCGCGGTCACGTTCTCCCAGGTCGTTTTCCGCTACGTCCTGCAGGCGTCGCTCTCCTGGTCGGAGGAACTTGCCCGCTTCCTGTTGATGTGGCTCGCCGCCCTCTCCACCGCCTACGCGATGAAGACGGCCGCGCACTTCGCGCTTCACTTCGTCGTCGACCGGACGCCGGCGGCCATGCGGCGCCTCATCGGCTCGGCGGTCGCGCTTTCCGCGGCCGCGTTCCTGGCCGTCTTCGCCTACCAGTCGCTCCGCTTCGCGATCGAGGTGCACGACATGCTCGCGCCGGCGACGCGCATGTCGATGGCGGTCCCGTACTCCTCGGCCTTCGTCGGCAGCACGCTGACGCTCTACTACGTGCTCGTCAACTGGCGCCGGGAACTCCGGGCACCGGGACGGGAGTAGGACGCCGGGACGATGGGAATCCTCGTCATCCTGACGCTGGTGGCCGCGCTGCTGCTCGGGGTGCCGGTGGCCATCGCGCTCGCCCTCGCGGCCATGGTCGGCCTGCTCTACAGCTCGCCCGAGTTCCTGATCGTGCTGCCCCAGAAGTTCCTGGCCGGCCTGGACTCCTTCCCGCTCCTGGCGGTGCCGCTGTTCGTGCTCGCCGGAGCGCTCATCTCCCACGGCGGCATGGCTCGCCGGATCGTCGACCTGGCGATGCAGTTCGTCGGCCGCCTGCCGGGCGGCCTCGGCCTGGTCGTCATCCTGTCGACGATGCTGTTCTCCGGCATCTCCGGCTCGCCGAGCGCGAACACGGCCGCCATCGGCTCGGTCGCCCTGCCCGCCATGCGTCAGCGGCAATACCCACCGCCGTTCGCGACCGCCGTCTTCGCTTCGGCCGGCGGCGTCTCGACCCTTGTGCCGCCCGCGATCGACCTGATCATCATCGGCGTCGTCTCGGGGATGTCGATCGGCGCCCTGTTCGCGGCCGGCGTCACGCCGGCGATCGTGCTGGGGCTGGCCCTGATGGGCATGACCTACATCCGGGCGCTCGACCTGAACCTGCCGCTCGAGGCGAAGGCCTCGTGGCCGCAGAGACTGCGCGTGATCCGCAACGGCATCCTGCCCCTGTTCATGATCGTCATCATCCTCGGCGGCATCTACGGCGGTGTCTTCACGCCGACCGAAGCATCCGCCGTCGCGGTCGTCTATGGGGCTCTCGTGTCCTTCTTCGTCTACCGCGAACTGAAGCTCGAGGACATCCCGAAGATCCTGCTCCAGACCGCGTCGCTCTCCGGCGTCGTCCTGTTCGTCCTGGGGACCGCGTCCATGTTCTCCTTCGTCCTCACCTTCGAGCGGCTGCCGCACCTGCTGGCGGAAGGAATCTCGACCCACGCGCCCAACTGGATCGTCTTCATCCTCTTCGTCCACCTGATCTTCCTGTTCCTCGGCATGGTGATGGACGCCCTGCCGCCGATCATCATCCTGATGCCCATCCTCCTGCCGGCGGCGATCGCACTCGGCATGGACCCGCTCCACTTCGGCATCCTGGTCGCGGCGAACGTCGGCATCGGCATGATCTCGCCACCGGTCGGCATCTGCCTGTACGTCGCCTGCGGGATCTCGAAGACGCCGATCGAGAAGGTGACGCCCAAGCTGCTGCCCTTCCTCGCGCTGCTGCTCATCATGCTGCTGGTGATCACCTTCGTGCCCGGGGTCACGCTCTGGCTGCCGGAGACGCTCGGCTATGAGTAACCCCCTTCGCGCCGCTGTGTTCGCGCTCTGCGCGCTCGCCCTGCTCGCCGGCTGCCGCGGCAGCGACGGCGTCACCGTGCTCAAGGTCGCCCATAACGGGCCGGCCGGACACCCGTTCCAGGCCGGCTTCGAGGAGTTCAGCCGGATTCTCGAGGAACGGTCCGGCGGCGCCGTGACGGTGCAGATCTTCGAGAACGAGCAGCTCGGCACCGAGGAGGAAGCGACCCTGATGGTCAAGCTGGGCGCGCTGGCCGCCTCGGCCGCAAGCGCCGGCGGCGGCATCTCCGCCTTCGTCCCCGAGGCGGAGATCTTCAACTTCCCCTTCATCTTCCGGGATCTCGACCACTTCTACCGGGTGCTCGACGGACCGATCGGCGAGCGGGTAGCCGACCGGATCGAGGAGGAACTCGACGTCCTCGTGCTCGGTTACTGGTTCGCCGGCCGGCGGAACGCCTGGAACGCGGAACGGCCGATCGTCACCCCCGACGACTTCGAAGGCCTCAAGATCCGGGTCATCCCGACCCCCATTCTGGTCGACACCTTCAACGCCCTCGGCGCGCAAGCGACGCCGATGTCGTTCGGCGAGCTCTACTCGGCACTGGAACAGGGAGTCGTCGACGGAGCCGAGACGGACCACGTCGATCTCTACGGAGAGCGTTTCTACGAGGTCACGAAGTACGTGTCCTACACGCGTCACCTCTACCTCGCCGTGGCGCTGATCTTCAGCCGCAAGCTCTACGACGAGCTGCCGCCGGACATCCAGGCGGCGGTGCTCGAGGCCGGCAGGGCATCGGTCCGGGTCGAGCGGGAGGCGATGGCGTCGATGACCGCCGACGCCCTGGCCGAACTGAAAGAGCTGGGGATCGAGTTCAACGAGATCGACCGCACCCTGTTCGAGGACAGGGTGCGGCAGGTCGTCCTCGACAACGCCGACAGAGTCGGCGGCATGGCGGCGATCGAGGAGGTCGCCCGGCAGTAGCGCCACTGAGAACGGACTCACGGAGTCAGAACAGGAGCAGGACATGGAATTCCGCGGTGTCATGACGGCCATCACCACGCCGTTCAACGACGACCTGACAGTCGATCACGACTTCCTCGCAAAGCACGCCAACTGGCTCGTCGACCACGGTTGCACCGGCATCGTGCCCCTCGGCTCGCTGGGCGAGGGCAACACCCTCCAGTTCGACGAGAAGCTGGCGATCGTCGAGACCTGCGTCGCCGCTCTCGACGGCCGGGCGCCCGTGATGCCCGGCATCTCCGCGCTCAGCACCGCCGAGGCCGTCCGCATCGCCCGCGGCTCGGCCGAACGCGGCGCCGAGGCGCTCATGGTGCTTCCGCCCTACGTCCACAACGGCAAGATGCACGAGACCCGGGGTCACGTCGCGGCGATCTTCGAGGCCACGGATCTGCCGTGCATGCTCTACAACAACCCCTTCGCCTACGGGGTCGACATCCTGCCCGAGATCATGGGGGAACTGGCCGCGGAGCACGCCAGCCTGCGTGCGATCAAGGAGTCGAGCGGCGATATCCGGCGGATCACGGCCGTCAAGGCCCTGCTGGGGGATCGCCTCGACGTCTTCGCCGGCCTCGACGACATGCCCTACGAAGCCGCGTGGTCGGGGGCGACGGGCTGGATCGCGGGCCTGGTCAACGCGCTGCCGGCCGAGTCCGTTCGCCTGTTCGAACTGGCCGTGGCGGGCCGGCGCCAGGAGGCGTTCGAACTCTACGCCTGGTTCCTTCCGCTCCTGCGCATGGACACCGTGCCGGAGTTCGTCCAGTTGATCAAGCTGGTGCAGGCGGAGGTCGGGATGGGGTCCGAAACCGTTCGGCCGCCCCGGCAGGCCCTCCCCGAGGCCGACCGCCGCGAGGCGCTGGCGTTGATCCGGGAAAGCCTGGCGACCCGTCCCGGTCCAAAGCCCTGAATTGATTTGACGCGCCCCCTCCCGGGCGCTAACGTAGTTTGAAACTCCACAAGGGGAAATTCGGCTGGCCACCGCCGCGTGAGCCGGCTTGCGCATAGCACCAGGAGGAGACGGAAACCCGGTCAGGAAGGAAGGCGGACATGACACACGGCGGAACCACCTGTTCCCGCTCCCTTGCCCCCAAGGCAGGAGTCGCACGCATCATCGGCTCGGAAGTACTCATCGCCTTCATCTGCGCGGCCGCATGGGGCCAGTCGATCGAGCGCGGCTCGATCACCGGCACCATCACGGACCCCAACGGCGACCGCATGCCGGGCGTCAACGTGACTCTCACGTCGGGAGAACTCGGCGCCACGAGCGAGACGATGACGGATGCGAACGGACGCTACCGCTTCGTCGCTCTGCTGCCGTCCACCTACACCGTCGCAGCCTCGATCGAGGGCTTCTCGACCGCGCAGCAGGAGGACATCGTCCTCACCGTCAACCAGACCCTGAGCGTCGACCTGACGATGCAGTTGGGAAGCGTCGAGGACATCATCATCGTCGAGGGCTCACCGCTCATCGACGTCCGCAGCTCGACGCTCCAGACGACGGAACTCAACAACGAGATCCTGATGGAGGTGCCGACCCAACGCAGCATCCGGGGCGTCGTGCAGTTGGCGCCCGGCGTCCACTCCCAGAACGCGGACGGCAGGCAACCTTCAGCCTTCGGTTCGCCCGGCATGGGCGTCCAGTTCTCGGTCGACGGCGTCATCATCAACAGCCCGGAGGCGGGCGAGAGCGAGGTGCCCCTCGGCTTCTTCTCAGTCGAGGACGTTACCGTTCTCGGCGCCGGCGCCTCGGCCGAGTACGGCGGCTACACCGGCGTGATCGTCAACGTGACGACGAAGCAGGGCTCGAACGACCTGAACGGTCTGGTCGACCTGCAACTCGCCGACAACGACTGGCAGTCCCAGAACACGAACGACCCCGATCTGCAACGCAGCGGCAGCGACCGCACGGATACGGAAGTCCACTTCGACATCGGCGGACCGGTGCAGCGCGACAAGGCGTGGTTCTTCACCTCGTTCAAGTACTACCAGCAGGACTCGAAGGCCAGCGGCGACCATGTCAACGCCCCGACCAACGAGAGGCCCCGCTTCCTCGGCAAGATCAACTGGACGCCGACACAGGAGAAGATCTTCAGCGGCATGCTCGAGTACAGCACCCGCGACCAGGCCTACCAGGGCGCGGACGAGGGTGACTTCATCGCCCCTGGAGCCACCGTCAGCCTGGAGGGGACCCAGTACCTGTTCAACTTCAACTACACGGACATGCTGTCCCAGAACACGCTGCTCGATCTGAAGTTCGGCGGCTATCGCCAGCGTCAGTCCGAGACGCCCGACGGCGGCGATACACCCGCCCGCTACGACATCTATGAAGACCGCCTTACCGAGAACTGGTGGGGGCCCTTCAATGCCAACCGGGAGCGCTACCAGCTCATTGCCTCGGTCAGCCACTTCACGGATGACTTCATCCGCGGCGAGCACGACTTCAAGTTCGGCGTCGAGCTGCAGAACACGCTGGTCAACACGCTCAACCAGTACGCGGGCGGCAAGTTCTACGAGGACTACGCCGGCGAGAACTACATCCTCTTCGAGAGCACCGGCTACGACACCTATGCCGACACCGACAAGATGGTCGGCTACGTGCAGGACTCCTGGGGAATCAACGACCGGGTGAGGCTGAACCTCGGCCTGCGGGCCAACTACTGGCGCGGGGCCGTCGAGTCGGACGTCAACGGCGTCCGCTTCGATCAGGGCAGCGTGTTCACGCCCGGCGTCGGGATCGCGCCGCGCATCGGGCTGAACATCAACCTGGGCGACAACAACGAGTCCGTGCTGAAGGCCCACTGGGGGCGCTACTACCACCAGGTCATCTCGCTGTTCTACAGCCGGCTGGCGCCCGAGAGCGACGTGACGGGCTACATCTGGAACGCGGACGACCAGGTCTGGGAGCACGACTTCACCGAAGGGCGAGGTCCCGGCCAGTGGACGATCGACGACAGTCTCAACGTGCCCCACATGGACGCCCTGGACGTCGGCTGGGAGAAGGTGCTCTCGCGTACCGTCTCGCTCGACATCACGGCGACCTATCGCACGAACGACAACTTCCTGGACGGCGTGAACCTCACCGGCGCGTTCGAACCCACGCGGTACACGGATCCCGACAGTGGACGGACCTTCAACGTTCTCAACCAGACGAACGAGGGCGAGAACCGGTACTACTTCACGAACGTCAACCACTGCCAGGACTACGGGCAGGCCTACAGGGAGATCACCTGCTTCAGGAAGGTCCGCAAGTACGCCGGGATCACGGCAAGCCTCGCCAGGCGGTGGCGCAACAACTGGCAGATGCAGGCTTCGTGGACCTACGGCGAGGCAAGAGGCAACGACAACAACGGCTGGTACGAGTTCCTGGAGGGAAGAGGCTCCCAGCTCGGCAGTTCGACCTTCTTCAGCGACCCGAACCACCAGATCAACGCCTACGGCAACCTGACGATCGATCCAACGCACCTGATCAAGGTTCTGGGTAACGCCCGACTCCCGGGCGGGGTCGTCCTCGGCGGCTACCTCAGCTACTTCTCGGGCAACACCTACAACCAGCTCATCAGGGTGGAAGACGTCGATCAAACTTCGGACATCTACGGCTACCCGGCGGGCTCCTTCCGTCTCGACGACGGCATCAACCTCGATCTGCGGGTGGAGAAGGACTTCAACATCGGCGATAACCGCAGGCTCGGCGTCGGCATCGATGTCTTCAACGTCGGCAACGCCGACACGGTCATCGAAGCCGAACAGAGCCTGAACAGCGACAGGCCCTTCGGCGCCCCGAGGCGGCTGGTACGCGGCCGGGTCTGGCGAATAGGGGCGCGCTTCCACTTCTAGGCGGCGCCGCGCGGCGGCATGGCGGGTGCTGCGTCGGTTGCACCCGCCTGCCGTGGCCCAGTGGAGAGGGTCCCAGCGGATGCTCGCGCTCTCTGAGTAGAGGGAACGTCGGCGCTCGCTTCGGTCGGCTGCGTTTCACATCGGCGTTGGTTGAAGGGAGGACGGTGGGCGTCACTTGCCTCCAGCCCGCTGGGACCCTCTCCACAGGCCCTCGGCGGGCTGGACACCGCAGAACCCGAACAGCGAGATAATGGGCCGAGCGGAAACGCTGCCGTGAAGAAGGCGTCACCAAGCAAGTGGATAGGACTCGCGCTGGCCTTGGCCGTTGCCGGCGTTGTGGTGGTCGGTGTGGGGATCCGGCTACTGTCCGGTGGGGAGATCACGGCACCATCGGGGCATGTGCTGGGTCGGCTTCCGGGCGGGGTCGGGCCCGGTGACCTGAGTCTCCTGCTCATCACGCTGGACACGACCCGGGCGGATCGGATCGGGGCCTACGGGTTCGCTGATATCGAGACGCCGCACATGGACCGGCTGGCAGCTGAGGGGGTGCTGTTCGAGCAGGCGGAGGCGGTGGCGCCGCTGACCTTGCCGGCGCACTCGTCGATCTTCACCGGACAGTTCCCGCCGGCTCACGGGGTCAGGGACAACGGCGCCTTCTATCTGGGCGACGAACACGTCGTCCTGGCCGAGATCCTGCGCGACGAGGGGTTGCGGACCGGTGGCTTCGTGGGCGCGTTCGTGCTCGACGCGAAGTGGGGGATCGCCCAGGGCTTCGACCACTACTTCGACGACTTCGACCTGAGCGACACCGTGCGGCTGGCGCTGAACGAGATCGAGCGGCCGGCGGGGGAGGTCACGGACGCCGCGTTGACGTGGCTCGATGAGGCCCCGGAGGCGCGTTTCTTCTCCTGGGTCCACTTCTACGATCCGCACTCCCCCTACGAACCGCCGGAACCGTTCGCCGAGCGCTACCGGAACCGTCCATACATCGGCGAGATCGCCTACGTCGACTCGCAGGTCGGCCGGTTGCTGGACTGGCTCGACCAGAACGGGCGCGCCGACGACACCGTCGTCATCGTGATCGGAGACCACGGCGAGAGTCTCGGCGAGCACGGCGAATCCGGCCACGGCTTCTTCGTCTACGAGGGGGCGACGCGGGTTCCCTTCATCCTTCGCGCGCCCTTCGACACGATGCGGGGCCGCAGGATCGCCGATGTGGTCAGGGCGGTCGATGTCTTCCCGACCGTCCTCGACCTGCTGGCGGTCGACGCGGGCCAGGCGGAGCGGGATTCCTCCTTTGAAGGCGCAAGCATCGTCCGGCTCCTGACCGGCGCCTCCGGGCCACGGCTGCCGGCTTACGCGGAAGCCGTCTATCCGCGCTATCACTACGGCTGGAGCGACCTCGCCGCGCTGCGGGTCGAGAACATAAAGTACGTCGCCGCGCCCCGGCCCGAGCTGTACGACCTGGCGGTCGACCCGGAGGAGCGGAACAACCTGTACGCCGAGCGGCCCGACGAGGCGGACCGGATGGCCTCCATGCTCCAGTCCCTCGAGTCGCGATGGGCCGACGTGGCGCAGCCGGCGGCGATCGAGGAGATCGATCCGGAGACCCGGGCGCGGCTCGCCGCCCTCGGCTATCTGGCCAGTTTCGGCGGCAGTACCGACGAGAGCGTGGACCGGGCCCTGCTCGCCGACCCCAAGGACCGGATCCATCTCTTCAACCTGATGCGCGACGCGCGCGAGGCTTCGCTCAAGGGAAACCGGCCGGCGGCCGTCGAAGCCCTGGAACGGGTGCTGCTCGAGGACCCGTCGGTGATCGACGCCTGGGTCCGGCTGGGCGACGAGCAGATGCGCGGCGACGACACCGGCGCCGCGATCGAGAGCTACCGGAGAGCCATCGAACTGAAGCCCGACTACGCCCACGCCGTGATCAACCTCGCCAACGCCTACCGCCGGACCGGCGCGGCGGAGGAGGCGATCCTCGGCTACCAGGAGTTCCTGCGCCTCGATCCCCGCAACGCGATCATCCACTACGAACTCGCGCGCATGCTCGTGGACCACGGCGACCTGGAGGGCGCCGAGGAGCACCTCAGGGAGGCAGCGGCCCTGTCACCGGAGATGGGCGCCGCGGTGGTCAGTCAGGGCGCCGTGGCGCTCCTCCGGTCCGATCTCGCAACCGCGGCGCAGTTGTTCGAGGAGGCGCTGACGATTCAGCCGGACGTGCGGCTCGCCCACTTCAACCTCGCCCTGCTCGCCGAGCAGCGCGGCGACCCGCGCACCGCGGTCGACTTCTACCGCCGGGAACTCGATGTCCACCCGCAGAGCTACCGGGTCCAGTTCAACCTCGGCCGGCTGCTGGACAGCCTCGGCGACCGCTACGGCGCGGCCGAAGCCCTGGAGCAATCGATCGAGATCAACCCGGAGTTCGCCGTCGGCCACTTCTTCCTGGCCAAGTCCCTCGTCGACCGCAACGAACAACTGGACCGTGCGATCGAACTGGCCCGCATCGGCCTCCAACTCGATCCGGGCTCGGACATGGCGCCGATGGGCCACTACCTGCTCGCCGATATCTACACCCGCCTCGGCCAGCCGGAAGACGCGCGGCGGGAACTCGCCTCGGCCCGCGCCCTGGAACGCCGGGGTTGACTAGCCACTGGGTGCGCCGCCGTACACGCAGGCATCAAGCGCGATGCCGCGGAGCCGC
>VXUF01000103.1 GCA_009837085.1 Holophagales bacterium | reverse complement strand
GATCGTCCCCACGTTCACGTGCGGCTTCGTACGCTCGAACTTCTCCTTCGCCATGCCTCAGCTCCTCGCTTATCTCACTCTGTCGGCTAGTTTCAGCATCTCTCCGCCACCGGTCAGCCGGTGGCCCTCGCCACGACCTCCTCGCTTACGGTGCGCGGCGTCGGTTCGTAGGACTCGAACTGCATCGAGTAGTTCGCCCGGCCCTGGGTCGCCGAACGCAGGTCGGTCGCGTAACCGAACATCTCCGCGAGAGGCACCCGGGCATTGACGATTTGCGTCTTGCCATGCATCTCCATGCCGAGCACCTTGCCCCGGCGCGAACTGATGTCCCCGATCACGTCGCCCATGTACTCCTCGGGCGTCGTGATCTCGACCGCCATGACCGGCTCCAGCAGCACCGGACCGGCGTCCTTGGCGGCGTCGCGCCAGGCCATCGAACCGGCGATCTTGAACGCGACCTCGGATGAATCGACGTCGTGGGCGCTTCCGTCGTAGACCTCGGCAGCGACGCCCGTGACCGGATAGCCCGCGAGAGGACCCGATTCGAGCGCCTCGGCGATGCCCCGCTCGATCGACCGGATGAACTCCCTGGGAATCACGCCGCCCTTGGTCGAGTCCTCGAACTCCATCCCGTCGCCTTCGAAGGGCCGGACCCGCAACATGCAGTGACCGTACTGGCCCCGACCGCCGGACTGACGCACGAAGCGCCCTTCGCCGGCAGCCTCCAGGGTGATCGTCTCGCGATAGGCCACCTGCGGCCGGCCGACGTTCGCACCGACGCGGAATTCCCGGATCAGCCGGTCCGTGATGATGTCCAGATGGAGCTCGCCCATTCCCGAGATCAGCGTCTGGGCGGTGTCCGGATCCGTGTGGACCCGAAACGTCGGGTCCTCCCGCATCAGCTTCTCGAGCGCGAGACCCAGTTTCTCCTGGTCCGCTTTTGTTTTCGGCTCGATCGAGACGGAAAGCACCGGCTCCGGAAAGTCCATTGACTCGAGGACGATGGGAGCCGAAGGCTCGCAGATGGTGTCGCCGGTGGTCACGTTGCGGAGACCGACCGCGGCGGCGATGTCGCCGCACGAAACGTGCTTGACCTCCTCGCGCTTGTTGGCGTGCATCTTGAGCAGCCGGCCCACGCGCTCCTTGCCTCCCCGATTCGCGTTCAGCACCGACTGTCCGGTCTCGACCCGGCCGGAGTAGACGCGCAGGTAGGCGAGCTGGCCAACGAACGGGTCGGTCATGATCTTGAAGACGAGGGCGCTGAACGGCGCGTCGTCAGACGCCTCGCGGACTGCACTCTCGTCGCCCTCGACGACCCCCTCGATCATCGGCACGTCGAGCGGCGACGGCAGGTAGTGGAGGACAGCGTCGAGTAGGGGCTGTACGCCCTTGTTGCGAAAGGCCGAACCGCAGAACACCGGCTGCAGGCTATTGGCGACCGTCGCCCGGCGCAGGGCCGCGCGGAGTTCGTCGCTCGTGACTTCAGCGCCGGAGAGGTACTTCTCGAGCAGTTCCTCGTCGGTCTCCGCCACGGCCTCGACCATCGCCTCGCGAGCCGACAGCGCCAGGTCGGCGTACTCCTCGGGGATGGCGGTCATCGTGAACCGCGCTCCCAGACTCTCGTCCTCGTAGATGTAGGACGACATCTCGACCAGATCGATGACCCCGGCAAACGCGTCCTCACGGCCAAGAGGCAACTGCAGAACGACCGGCGAGGCGCCGAGCCGTTCGCGCATCATCCGGACGCAGCGGTCGAAGTCCGCGCCGACCCGGTCCATCTTGTTGACGAACGCGATCCGCGGCACGCCGTAGCGGTCCGCCTGCCGCCACACCGTCTCGCTCTGGGGCTCGACGCCGGCGACCGCGTCGAACACCGCCACGGCGCCGTCGAGCACCCGCAGCGAACGCTCGACCTCAGCGGTGAAGTCGACGTGGCCCGGGGTGTCGATGATGTTGATCCGGTGGTCCTGCCAAGTGCAGCTCGTAGCGGCCGACGTGATCGTGATCCCGCGCTCCTGCTCCTGCTCCATCCAGTCCATCGTCGCGGTGCCCTCGTGCACTTCACCGATCTTGTAGTTCACGCCGGTGTAGTAGAGGACGCGCTCGGTCGTGGTCGTCTTGCCCGCGTCGATGTGGGCCATGATCCCGATGTTCCGGGTCTTTTCCAATGGGACCCTTCTGGAGGTGGCGGTGGACATGGTGCGGGGAGACGAACGGTTGGCTGAAAAGCAGATTCTGCGGGTGGATTCGTGACTGGTCTTATTGGGTTCAACGCGGGAGTCGCCGCCCTGCGGGAAGGCGGCGACGCAACGGGACGGGCCGTGGACAACCGGCGGCCGTGGAACGTGCTCGGGATCCGCGCCAGGCGGATCTCGCGCCGTTCGCTACCAGCGGTAGTGGGAGAAAGCCCTGTTCGCTTCTGCCATCCGGTGGGTGTCCTCTTTCCTCTTGATCGCAACTCCGCGGTTCTCGGCGGCATCGAGCAGTTCGCCGGCCAACCGCAGTCTCATCGTCTTCTCACCCCGACCCTTCGCAGCCTGAATCAGCCATCGCATGGCCAGAGCGAGCTTGCGCGCGGGCCGCACTTCCATTGGCACCTGGTAGGTCGAACCGCCGACACGCCGCGACTTGACCTCGACCGCGGGCTTCACGTTGTCGATCGCCTTCTGGAAGACGGCGACCGGATCCTCCTCCCCGGTCCGTTCCTTGATCGTCGTCAGGGCGTCGTAGAGGATGCGCTCGGCGACCGACTTCTTGCCGTCCTTCATCAGGACGTTGACGAACTTGCTGACCAACTGGGAGTGGTACAGCGGGTCGGGGAGTATCTGTCGCTTGGGGACTTCGCGGCGTCGAGGCATGAGCAGGCTCCCGTGAATCAGGCCTTGGGGCGCTTGGCGCCGTACTTGGAGCGTCCTCGACGACGATCGTCGACGCCGACCGCGTCCAGGGTGCCGCGAATGACGTGGTAACGGACGCCGGGCAGGTCCTTCACCCGGCCGCCGCGAATCAGAACGATGGAGTGCTCCTGGAGGTTGTGCCCGACACCCGGGATGTAGGTCGTGACCTCGATGCCGTTGGTGAGGCGCACACGCGCCACCTTGCGCAAGGCCGAGTTTGGCTTCTTCGGCGTCTGCGTGTACACGCGAACGCACACTCCCCGCCTCTGCGGCGAGGCCTGGAGCGCCGGGCTCTTGGTCTTCGCGACCTGGCGTTGGCGGCCCTTTCGGACCAGTTGACGGATTGTGGGCATCGGTTCTCTTGTTCCAGCAGACTCTCTTGCCTGGTGCCGGGACCCGGCATTCCAAGGCCCGTCGCCACGCACGGCGCGGGCCAGCCTGAGCCGACCCGGGGCTACCCGAGGCGACCGAAAACGAGCAGGCCAGCCGACCGCGTTAGGCGCCAGAAGCGCGCGGCACCGGGCGGACACCCGGTTCAGAGCCTGACTCGCTGAGTGAAGTTGGGACTATCTTCTGGCTCGCCCCGCGCGAGCCGCACAAGGGCGCGAACGTTAGCAGAAACCAGGGAACCGGGGCAACTCCCCGGCCTCAGTTGTCGCCTTCGCTCAGTACCTGCGGCATCGTGCGGATGAACTCCTCCGGGTAGTCGTAGTTGTACAGGTCGTCGGCCACGAGTTCCGGCGTCGGATACACCACATCCTCGATGTGGAAGTCGTGGTAGTGGTCCATGCCGGTACCGGCCGGGATCACCCGCCCGACGATCACGTTCTCCTTCAGCCCGCGCAGATGATCCACCCTGCCGCTGATCGCGGCCTCGGTCAGCACCCGCGTGGTTTCCTGGAAGCTGGCCGCCGAGATGAAGCTCTCGGTAGAAAGCGAAGCCTTGGTGATCCCGAGCAAGAGCGGCCGGCCGATCGCCGGAGTGCCCCCGGCCGCGGTCACCCTCTCGTTCTCCTCCTTGAAGCGCCAGCGGTCGACCTGCTCGTCGATCAGGAAGTCCGTGTCGCCGACTTCCTCGATCTCAACCGAGCGCATCATCTGGCGGACGATCACTTCGATGTGCTTGTCGTTGATCGCCACGCTCTGGGAACGATAGACCTCCTGGATCTTGTCGACCAGGTAGCGCTGAAGTTCCCTCTCGCCCTTGACTCTGAGGATGTCGCGAGGATCGATGTTCATCGTCTCGCCGACGAGGACGTCCCCGGCATTGACGAACTCGCCGTCCTGCACGTTGACGTGGACGTTCCGCGCGACCGTGTAGTCCTGGGCCTCGCCCGCCTCGTTCTCGACTGTGATCACCCGGTTCCCCTTGACGAACTCCTTGCCCAAACGGACGATGCCGTCGATGTCGGCGACGACGGCCGCCTCACCCCGCGGCTTGCGGGCCTCGAAGAGCTCCTGGACCCGCGGAAGACCGCCGGTGATGTCCTTGGTCTTGGTCGTCTCCCGCGGGATCTTCGCCAGCGTGTCGCCGGGATGAACCTCGGCGCCGTCGTTGACCACGAGGTGCGCGCCAACCGGCAGCGAGTACCGCCTGCTCTCACCCGGATCCACGCCCGTCTCGGGTCGTTGAACAGCGCTCGCAGCGACGACCAACGCCGGCGCCCGCCTCTCGCTCTGCGAGGCCTCGACGATGATCCGCTCGGTCAGTCCCGTCACCTTGTCCGTCTCTTCACGAACGTTCTCGCCCTCCACGATGTCGTGGAACTCCACATGTCCGCCGACCTCGGAGAGGATGGCGGATGTGAACGGATCCCACTCGACGAGGTCGGTCCCGGGCTTGACTTCCTGGTTCTCATGCACCAGCAGGTGGGAGCCGTAGGTCAGCGGGTGCCGCTCGAGTTCGCGGCCCGCCTCGTCGACCAGAACCAGCTTGCCGTTGCGGTTGACCACGACCAGCGCGCCCTCGCGGCTGTCGACGGTGGCCACGTTGATGAGCTTGACCCAGCCCTCGTTCCTGGCCGCGTGGCGTGACTGCTCCGAGACGCGGCTGGCCGTGCCGCCGAAGTGGAACGTGCGCATGGTCAACTGCGTGCCGGGTTCGCCGATCGACTGGGCAGCGATGACGCCGACGGCTTCGCCGAGGTCGACGCTGCGACCTGTCGCCAGATTGCGGCCATAGCACGCGGCGCAGACGCCGCGACGGGTCTCGCAGGTCAGCACGGAACGGATCTTCGCCCGCTCGATTCCCGCCGCCTGGAGGTTGTTCGCCATCTTCTCGGTGATCGCGTCGCCGACCGAGAGGAGCTGGTCGCCGGTCATCGGATCGAAGATGTCCTCCTGGCTGACGCGTCCAACCAGGCGGTCGCGCAGCGGCTCGAGGGTGTCTCCGCCCTCCATGATCGCGCCGACGACGATCCCGTCGATCGTGCCGCAGTCCTCCTCGGTGACGATCACGTCCTGGGCGACATCGACCAGGCGGCGCGTGAGATAGCCCGAATCGGCGGTCTTGAGCGCCGTGTCGGCCAGACCCTTGCGGGCGCCGTGGGTCGAGATGAAGTACTGCAGGACGGACAGACCCTCGCGGAAGTTCGCGTGAATCGGGGTCTCGATCACCTCGCCCGACGGCTTGGACATCAGACCGCGCATGCCCGCCAACTGCCGGACCTGCTCACGGGAGCCTCGGGCGCCCGAGTCGGCCATCAGATTGATCGGATTGAACTCGCCCCGTTCCGCCTCGACGTCCTTCATCTCGCGGAACATCTCGCTCGAGACGTTCTCGGTGACCCGATGCCAGATGTCGATGATCTTGTTCTTGCGCTCACCAGCGGTGATGACGCCCGCGCTGCGCTGCTTCTCGATCTCGAGTACCTCGCCACGCGCCTCCTCGATCAGCTTCTCCTTCGTCGACGGCACGACCATGTCGTCGACGCCGAAGGAGATGCCGGCCCGGGTCGCGTACTGGAAGGTGATCTCCTTGATCTCGTCGAGCATCCGGACCGCCAGGTCGGCACCGTGGCGGATGAAGCAGTAGCCGACCAGATCCTGGAGGCCACGCTTGCGCAGCAGACCGTTGATGAACGGCAGCTCGTCCGGCAGGTGGTCGTTCAGGATGACCCGGCCGACCGTCGTCTCGACGACTTCGCCGTCGAGCTGCTGCAGCTCGGCGTGCACGATGTCCTGCGTGTCGTGCTGCGCCCCGAGATCGACGTACGGGCCGCTCAGGCGCAGACGGATCGGCGTCTGCGTCTCGACCACCGCGTCCTCGAGCGCGAACAGGACCTCGTCGACGCTGGCGAACGTCCGCCCCTCGCCGCGCGCGCCTGGCCGCGGCATCGTCAGGTAGTAGCCGCCCAGCACGAGATCCTGACTGGGCACCGCCAGCGGCCGGCCGTGGGCCGGGCTCAGAATGTTGTTCGAGGCCTGCATCAGCACATGACTCTCGATCTGGGCCTTGGGTGAGAGCGGCACGTGAACCGCCATCTGGTCGCCGTCGAAGTCCGCGTTGAACGCGGCGCAGACCAGGGGGTGGATCTGGATCGCCTTGCCCTCGATCAGTACCGGCTGGAACGCCTGGATGCCCAGACGGTGAAGAGTGGGCGCGCGGTTCAGGAGCACGGGATGATCGCGGATGACCTCGTCCAGGGCGTCCCAGACAACTTCCTCCTCCCGCTCGACCATCTCCTTGGCGGCCTTGATCGTGCCGACGTACTCACGCTCTTCCAGCCAGCTGTAGATGAACGGCTTGAACAGCTCGAGCGCCATCTTCTTGGGGAGTCCGCACTCGTTCAGCTTCAGGTCCGGCCCGACCACGATCACGGAACGCCCCGAATAGTCGACGCGCTTGCCGAGCAGGTTCTGGCGGAAGCGGCCCTGCTTGCCCTTCAGGGTGTCGGACAGGGACTTGAGCGGACGGTTGTTCGAGCCCTTGAGCACCCGGCCGCGGCGGCCGTTGTCGAACAGGGCGTCGACGGCCTCCTGCAGCATCCGCTTCTCGTTGCGGACGATCACCTCCGGCGCGCGCAACTCGAGCAGCTTCTTGAGCCGGTTGTTCCGGTTGATGACGCGCCGGTAGAGGTCGTTCAGATCGCTCGTCGCAAAGCGTCCGCCGTCCAGCGGCACCAGCGGCCGCAGCTCGGGCGGGATGACCGGAATCACGTCCAGGATCATCCACTCCGGACGGTGGCCGCTGCGCCGGAAGGCGTTGACCACCTTGAGCCGCTTCGCCGCCTTCAGGCGACGGATCTGGCTCGTGTCGGAGCGCATGACGATGCGGAGTTCCTCCGCCAGCTCATCGATGTCGATGCGGGCCAGGAGCTCCTTGATCGCCTCGGCGCCCATCCGGGCGTCGAAGCCATCCGGGCCGTACTCCTCACGCAGCTCCCGGTACCGCTCCTCGGAGACGAGCTCGTTCTCTTCGAGGTCGGCGTCGCCGGGATCGATGACCACGTAGCTCTCGAAGTAGAGGATGCGCTCGAGGTTGCGCAGGCTCAGGTCGAGCAGGTGGCCGATCCGGCTGGGCAGGCCCTTGAAGAACCAGACGTGACTGGCCGGACTGGCCAGCTCGATGTGCCCCATCCGTTCCCGCCGCACCCGCGAGCGAGTGACCTCGACGCCGCACTTGTCGCAGACGACACCGCGATGCTTCATCCGCTTGTACTTGCCGCACAGACATTCCCAGTCCGTCATCGGCCCGAAGATCTTCGCGCAGAAGAGCCCGTCCCGCTCCGGCTTGAACGTGCGGTAGTTGATCGTCTCGGCCTTCGTGACCTCTCCGTAGCTCCAGGAGCGGATCTTCTCCGGCGAAGCCAGCGCGATCTTGATCGCGTTGAAGTCCTTGGCCGACTGCGTCTTCTCGAAACTGGACAGTGGTTGCACCCGCGACCTCCTAGACCTTCATCAACTCGACGTCAAGACACAGACTCTGCAGCTCGCGCACCAGTACGTTGAACGACTCCGGCAGCCCCGGGTCTTCCGGCACGTCGCCCTTGACCAGCGCCTCGTAGGCGCGGCTGCGGCCCTCGACATCGTCGCTCTTGACCGTGAGCAGTTCCTGCAACGTGTAGGCGGCGCCATACGCCTGCAACGCCCACACTTCCATCTCGCCGAAGCGCTGCCCGCCGAACTGGGCCTTGCCGCCGAGAGGCTGCTGGGTAATCAGCGAGTAGGGACCGATCGACCGCGCGTGGATCTTGTCGTCCACCAGGTGGGACAGCTTCAGCATGTAGATGTAGCCCACCGTGACCTTCTGCTCGAAGGCGTCACCCGTGACGCCGTCGTAGAGCGTCGTCTTGCCCGAAGAGGGCAGCTCCGCCTCGTCCAGCAGTTCCTTGAGCCGGGACTCCTGGATTCCGTCGAACACCGGAGTCGCGAACTTGACGCCCAGGGACTTGCCGGCCCAGCCCAGATGCGTCTCCAGAATCTGGCCGACGTTCATCCGGCTGGGCACGCCGAGCGGATTCAGCACGATCTCGACCGGCGTGCCGTCCGGCAGGTACGGCATGTCCTCTTCCGGCAGGATGCGCGAGATGACGCCCTTGTTGCCGTGACGGCCGGCCATCTTGTCGCCGACCTGAAGCTTGCGCTTCATCGCCACGAACACCTTGACGAGCTTGATGACGCCGGGTGGCAGTTCGTCGCCCTTCTGGAGGAGCTTGATCTTCTCCTCGTTCACCCGGTGCATGACCTCGATGTAGGAGTCGGTGTGCTCGTAGATCTCCGACACCTCCTTGAGCAGGGCTTTCTGCCTCAGGGGCAGCGCAAGGATCTCGCGCCGGGTCAACCGCTCGAGGTGCTCGTACTCGATCGTCTGACCCCTCTTCAGGAGACCCTCGCCTTCCCGGTCCTTGACTCCGGCGGTGGGCTTGAGACCCACCAGAAGATCGGCGATCTTCTTGTTCCGCTCCTCGTGCATGATGCGCGTCTGGTCGCGGATGTTCTTCTCCAGCCGTCCGACCTCCTGCTCCTCGATCTCAAGCGCCCGTTCGTCCTTCTCGACACCCTTGCGAGCGAAGATCTTGACTTCGACGACGGTGCCCTCGATGCCCGGAGGCGCCTTCAGGCTGGCGTCCCGCACGTCGCCGGCCTTCTCACCGAAGATCGCGCGCAGGAGCTTCTCCTCCGGCGTGAGCTGGGTCTCGCCCTTCGGCGTGACCTTGCCGACCAGGATGTCGCCGGCCTTGACCGAAGCGCCGATCCGGATGACGCCGCTCTCGTCGAGATCGGCGAGTGCCGCCTCTGAGACGTTGGGAATGTCGCGGGTGATCTCCTCGGGACCGAGCTTCGTGTCGCGCGCCTCGATCTCGAACTCCTCGATGTGGATCGACGTGTAGGCGTCGTCCCGCACCAGGCGCTCGGAAACCAGGATCGCATCCTCGAAGTTGTAGCCCCGCCAGGGCATGAAGGCGACCAGAACGTTGCGCCCCAGGGCCAGTTCGCCTTCTTCGGTCGAGGCGCCGTCGGCCAGGACGTCTCCCCGGGCCACCCGCTGGCCCTCGTCGACGATCGGCTTCTGGTGTACGCAGGTGTTCTGGTTCGATCGACGGAACTTGGTCAACTGGTAGATGTCGGCGCCGAACTCACGCGGCTCGCCGGTCTCCGGATCCGCTCCCTCGACCCGGACGATCACCCGGTCGGCGTCGACGGAATCGACGACGCCGGCACGCTGGCACAGCACGACCGCACCCGAGTTGCGAGCGACGATCCCCTCGAGGCCGGTGCCGACGATCGGCGAGTCCGAGCGCAGCAAGGGAACCGCCTGGCGCTGCATGTTCGAACCCATCAGGGCGCGATTGGCGTCGTCGTTCTCGAGGAACGGAATCAGGGCCGCGGCCACGCTGACGAGCTGTTTCGGGCTGATGTCCATGTAGTCGACGCGCTCCCGGTCCACCGTCACGAAGTCGCCGCGGGCGCGCGCCACCGGCCGCTCGTTCTCGAGGAAGCCCCTGTCGTCGATCTTGGCGTTGGCCTGGGCGATGATGTACTTCTCTTCCTCCCAGGCCGTGAGGTAAAAGGCCTGCGGCTCGGCTTCCACCTGCCGCTTCTTGTTCCGTTTGAGGCGGCTGTTCTCTGCCACGAGTTCATCGGCCGACACGATCTGGCCCAGGGCGAACGTGCCGTCGCCGGGCTTGATCACCTTGAAGTGGTCGATGACCCGACCACCCTCCACCTTCTTGTACGGGCTCTGGATGAAGCCGTAGTCGTTGATCTGGGCGTAGGTCGCCAGCGAGGAGATGAGGCCGATGTTCGGCCCCTCGGGGGTCTCGATGGGACAGATACGGCCGTAGTGGGAGGCGTGCACGTCGCGAACCTCGAAGCCCGCGCGCTCACGCGACAGTCCGCCCGGGCCAAGCGCGGAAAGCCGCCGCTTGTGGGTGACCTCGGACAGCGGATTCGTCTGATCCATGAACTGCGAGAGCTGGGACGAACCGAAGAACTCCTTGATCGCCGCGATGACCGGCTTGGAGTTGATCAGGTCGTGCGGCATCGCCGAGTCGATGTCCTGGTGAACCGACATCTTCTCCTTGATCGCCCGCTCCATTCGCACCAGACCGACACGGAACTGGTTCTCGAGCAGCTCGCCGACCGCCCGCACCCGGCGATTGCCCAGGTTGTCGATGTCGTCGACGCGCCCCACGTCCTTCTGCAGCTGCAGGAGGTACTCGATCACCCGGTAGAAGTCCTCGGCTGAGAGGGTCTTCTGGTCGACGGGCACCTCGGTCTCGAGCTTGATGTTGAACTTGAAGCGGCCCACCCGGGAGAAGTCGTACCGCTTGGCGTCGAAGAACATCCCGTAGAACAGCGAACGAGCGCTCTCGTGGGTCGGCGGGTCACCGGGACGCATGCGCCGGTAGATCTCGATCTGCGCTTCCTTCGTGTCCTTGGTCGTGTCCTTGGCCAGGGTGTTCGAAATCGTGGCGCCGCACAGCTCCCAGTCGGGGAAGAACACCTCGAGCTCGCTGTGGTTGCGCCCGTCGAGCCGCTCGTCGAGATCCTCGGGGATCGGCTCGTTCGCCTCGAGCAGCACCTCGCCGGTGTCCTGGTCGATCACGTCGGCGATCAGGAAGGCCGGTTCGAGCTCCTGCGGACCGACCTCCGCCTCGATGTTGTCGCCGGCGTCAAGCCTCTCGATTGCGGTCTCGTCCAGCGTCAGACCGGCGAACACGCTGTAGCGGTGACGGACGCCCCGGCTCGAGCGTTCACGCAGGCGTTCGCGCTCCAGCACCTCGGGACCGATGCCAAGACGGTACACGCCACCACCTTCGATTGTCAGTGGCAGCGCCGTGTAGAACTGGCGGAGGATCTGCTCGTTCGTCTCCAGACCCAGGGCGCGCAGGAAGACGGTGCCGTAGAACTTCCGCTTGCGGTCGATCCGGACCGAGAGAATGTCCTTCTGGTCGTACTCGAACTCGACCCAGGAGCCGCGGTAGGGAATGATCTTCGCCAGGTAGACGCGCTTGTCGCGGGTGAAGAAGACACCGGGGCTGCGGTGCAACTGACTCACGATCACCCGTTCGGTGCCATTGATGATGAAGGTGCCGGTGTCGGTCATCAGCGGAATCTCGCCGAAGTAGACCTCTTCCTCCTTCGCGTCCCGCATCATCTTCTGACCGGTTTCCGGGTCCTTGTCGTAGACGAAGAGCCTGAACGTGACCTTGAGCGGCACGGCGTAGGTCATGCCCCGTTCCCGACACTCCGGCATCGAGTACTTGAGCTGCAGTTCGACCGGTCCGCCGCAGGTGTCGCACTTGGTCACCCGGTTCGCGTTGACCGCACCGCAACTCGGACATCCGACGCTGTCCTCGAGCGGGTGGTCGGTCATGATCTTCGCACCGCAGTTGGTGCACGACATGCGCAGGTACTCGAGCCCCTTCAGATCGCCGCAGCGGCACTGCCAGTCGCCGATCGAGTAGCTCACGAAGTCGAGCGAACAGGTCTCCCGAAAGTCCCAGAACGGGAAGATCCCCGTGAAGACCGCCTGCAGGCCTTGGTTCACCCGCTCCTCCGGGAGCAGGCTCATCTGCAGGAACCGATCGTACGAGCGCCGCTGCACCCCGATCAGGTCGGGAATCGCCAGCGTCGTCTCGATGGTCGAGAAGTCGATCCGCCCGTTGCCGTTGCCGTTGCGGTGACCGTTCTGCGCAACTGAAGTGTCCGTCATGCTTCGATGTCCTCTACGTCTCTACGTCAGATCCTCTGCACGAGGTGGAAACGCACGAATGCCGCCCCGGCGCTCGCTTCAGGAAGAAGCCTGGGCGCCGGGTCGCGGTTGGCCAGCCCGATTCTACGCCGACCCCGGGGAAGATCGCCAGCCGGAATGGTTACTTGACCTCGGCCTGACCGCCGGCCTCCTCGAGTTTGCCCTTGACCTCTTCGGCCTCTTCCTTCGAGACGCCCTCCTTGACCGCGACCGGCGCCGACTCGACCAGATCCTTGGCCTCCTTGAGACCCAGGCTGGTGACCTCGCGCACGACCTTGATCACGGCGATCTTCTTGTCGCCGAAGGAAGTCAACTGAACGTCGAACTCCGTCTTCTCTTCGGCTTCCTGGGCCTCGCCGGCGCCCGCCATGCCCGCCATCGGGACCGCGGCGGCCGCCGCCGAAACGCCGTAGTGCTCTTCGAGCTCCTTGACCAGCGTGTTCAGCTCCAGGACGGTCATCTCGTCGATCTGTTTGATCAGATCCGCTGCTGCTACTGCCATCTTCTTGGCTCCCTTACGGTTCACCGGCGCCGGCTCGGCGCCGCGTTTTCAACCTCCCTGACAGGGCCCGAATCAGCCCCCACTCTCCTGACTTGCTTCCTTCTGACTTCCGACCTGGTTCAACAGGCGGAGGAACTGCGGCGTGATGTCACCGAGCCCCCGTACCAGCCGCGCGATCGGCGACTGGAGCAGGAACAGGAGTTTCGCCACCAGCGCCTCCCGGCTGGGCAGATTGGCGATCTCCTTGATCGCCTCCGCCGAGACCTCCTGGCCGTCCACCAGGCCGGCCTTGAACTCGAGGACCGGCACGTCTTCCGCGAACTCGGTCAGCGTCATCGCCAGCCCGACCGGATCGTCGTCGCTGTAGGCGATCGCGGTCGGTCCGACGAGGTGATCCGACAGCGCTCCGAGGCTGCTGTCCTCGAACGCGAGCTTGGCGATCCGGTTCTTGACCACCGAGTACCTGCCGCCCGCCGTCCGCACGCGGCGCCTCAGATCGTCGACCTGGCCCACCGTGATGCCGGAAAAGCCGACCAGGAACGCGTGCGGCGCAGCCGCCATGTCGACCTGATAGCTGGCCAGCAACTCGGCCTTCGTCTCCCGTGTCAGTGCCATCTCTTTCGACCTCCTCGTGACCGGACCGGCAGGCTAGGTGGCCTCGACCGCGGCGGCTTCGGACGAGTCCACCCGCACGCCCGGCCCCATCGTCGAACTCAGGTTGACCGAACGCAGGTACGTGCCCTTGGCGGCGCTCGGACGCGCACGCATGATCTCGGAGAGCAACGCCGTCGCGTTCTCCACCAGCCTCTCCGTGTCGAACGAGACCTTGCCGAGCGGCGCGTGAACGACGCCCGCCTTGTCCACACGGAAGTTGACCTTGCCCGCCTTGATGTCCTCGATCGCCTTCGTCACATCGGGAGTGACGGTGCCGGTCTTCGGATTCGGCATCAGGCCGCGCGGGCCGAGCACGCGGCCGAGCCGGCCGACCACCCGCATCATGTCCGGGGTCGCCACCACGGCGTCGAAGTCCAGCCAGCCGTCCTGGATCCGGCTCGCGAGTTCCTCGCCGCCCACATGATCTGCGCCCGCCGCTTCGGCCTCCTGCAACTTCTCGCCCGATGCGAACACGAGCACCCGCACGCTGCGGCCGGTGCCATGCGGAAGGACCACGGTGCCGCGGACCATCTGGTCCGCGTGCCTTGGGTTGACCCCCAGCCGGATCGCGATCTCGACGGTCTCGTCGAACTTCGCGAAGCTGCCGTCCTTGATCCGTTGCAGCGCTTCTTCCAGCCCGTGCGGCCGGTCTTCCACCGCCGCCCTTGCTTCCGTGTACTTCCTGCCTCGAGTGCCCACGCGCGTTCTCCCTTAGCCCTCTGTTCTCGACCCGTCCGCGCCGCTCACGCGACGATCTCCAGGCCCATCGAGCGGGCAGTGCCGGCGATGATCCGGCAGGCGCCCTCCAGGTCGACTGCGTTCAGATCGGGCATCTTCGTGCGAGCGATCTCCTCGAGCTGTGCCTGGGTGACCGTGCCGACCTTGTCCCGGTTCGGCTCGGACGACCCCTTGTCCACGGCAGCGGCCTTCCGCAGCAGCACGGCCGCCGGCGGGGTCTTCGTGATGAACGAGTAGGAGCGGTCCGCGTAGACGGTGATCACGACCGGGATGATCAACCCGGCTTCGCCCTGCGTCCTGGCGTTGAACGCCTTGCAGAAGTCCATGATGTTGAGGCCCGCCTGACCCAGCGCGGGGCCGACCGGAGGCGCCGGCGTCGCTCCGCCGGCGGGGATCTGCAACTTGATCTGCCCCACCACTCGCTTGCCTGTCGTTCTCTGCGCCATCACTACCTACCTACCTGTTTGTCACCCAAACCTGTTACAGCCTTCCCGTTCGCTCCGGACGCGTTCCCTCAGGTCTTCTGGACCTGCAGGAACTCGAGCTCGACCGGTGTCTGACGGCCGAAGATCGTGACCATCACCTTGAGCGTGCTCCGCTCGAGGTTGATCTCCTCCACCGTGCCCGTGAAGTTGTTGAACGGGCCATCGACGATCTTCACCAGCTCGCCCTTCTCGAACAGGTACTTCGGCTTCGGCTTCTCCTTGGCGGTGACCACCTTCTCGATGATCGCGTCGACCTCGTCCTGACCAAGTGGCGTCGGATCCTTGCCGGTTCCCACGAACCCGGTCACCTTGGGCGTGTTCTTGACCACGTGCCAGGCCTTGTCGGAGATCTTCAGACGGCCGTCGCCACGCGGTTCGCACTCGATCTCCACCAGGATGTAGCCGGGGAAGAACTTGCGCTGGGTCTCCCGCTTCTTGCCGCCCTTCAGTTCGACGATCGTCTCCGTGGGAATACGCACCTCTCCGAACGCATGCCCCATGCCGTGAGCCTCGGCACGCTGCCGCAGTGTCTCCCGGACCCGCTCTTCGTATCCCGAGTACGTATGCACGATGTACCACTGCCGCCGCGGCTCGGAGGCTTCCCCGGTGACACCTTCCGCGGCCTCTACGCTGCCCATGGCTGCCGTTTCGACTTCGCTCATCGCGTGCTCCCCACCGTCGGCCCGGTCTCGGATCACTGCCCCAGGAGAAGGTTGTTGAGACCGTTGTAGAGCCGCAGGATGACGACGTCGGCTACCCACAGGAAGATGGCGAAGATGACGCTCGTGATCAGCACCACACCTGTGGTGCCCACGACCTCCTCCCGCGAGGGGAAGGTCACCTTCTTCATCTCGGTGCGCACTTCGCCCAGGAAGGCACCGAGCCTGCGGACACTGGCCATCTGATTTCCTCCGACTCCCTCGTCTATTCCCTGAAATCCGGCCTCCGCCCAGTCCGGACGCCCAAACTCCCTTGCCGTCTACGTCCTCCGAAGGAAGGTCTGGCAGGCCAGGAGGGTCTCGAACCCCCAACCTTCGGTTTTGGAGACCGATGCTCTACCAATTGAGCTACTGGCCTGAATCTCCCAACTCGAGCCTGAACCGCACTACTCGGCGATGTCGGTGACGGTGCCGGCGCCGACCGTGCGGCCGCCCT
>VXUF01000158.1 GCA_009837085.1 Holophagales bacterium | reverse complement strand
TCGTTGCCACGCAGGTAGACCTGCGCTTCGAGTTCGAGCCCCGGTCCGATCATCCGGCCGATCCGCAGCCGCGGGAAGAACAGCTCGTTCCAGGTTTGATCCGGATGCGTGAAGACCTCGGCGCGGTCGATCTCCAGCAGCTCCAACGGAGTCACGCCGTTTCCGATCAGGTCGTTGTCCGCGACGCCAACCGCGAAGTCGATCCGCTCGCGCTCACCGCGATGCGAGAGCTTCACCAGCGCCTGCCGCAGCGAGCTGGGCGAGAAGTCGCGCCAGCCGTCTTCCTCGAAGGAGCGACCGCCGACGAACCAGCCGTACTCGTCATCGGAGCCGAGTGCGCCGCCGGCGCCGAACTCGCCCGCCCGACGGCCGAAAGAACCGGCTTCGAGCGTCAGGTCGAACCGCTCCGAGTCGAAGCCGCTGCGCGTGTTCAGGGCGAGCGCCCCGCCGAGCGTGTTCAGGCCGAACATCGGGTTCGCTCCCGGCAGGAGTTCCACCTGTTCCGCCGCGAACGTCGGCACGAGGTCCCAGGCGACGACGTCACCGAAGACCTCGTTGACCCGCACTCCGTCCTCGTAGACCGAGAGGCCCTGGTTCGCACCCAGGAGCGGCGACGCCCCGAAGCCCCGGTACAGCACGTCGGACTGCAGCGCGCTTCCCTGCGCCGGCGCCAGGCTCACGCCGGGCAGTTCCGCCTCGAGCAGAGCGCCGACACCGGACACAGCCGCCAGGTCGAGCGCTTTCGGCGCGACACGATGGACGGTCCACGGCACGTGGTCCGGCGATTCGCCCAGGTGGTCGAGAGGAGCGAGACCGATAACGTCGATCTCTTCGCCGAAGTTACCTTGTGGGGCCGAGCCGTGGGGCGGCTCCCTGTCGGCCTCGGCGGCGTCTTGCTCCGCGGGAAGGACAGGCGTCGCCGCAAGCCACAGAGTGACTAGCAGGCTGAGCCGGCTTCCTCGGTACCGCTGCGCCATAGACGCTCGAGGCTAGCCGACCGATCGGTCCCGGCAGCCAATTGGCCCGCCGCTAGACTGCCCGCCATGCTTCATCTCCCTGCCCGAGCTTCGATTCCCTCACTCGTCATGGTGGGCGCCTGTCTGGCGGCCCTGTCACCGGCCGACGCCCAGCCGCCCCGCATCAACACCGACGAACTGCCCCGGCTCGAAGCGTTCTCGCACGCGACCCGCGTCGGCGACCTGATCTTCGTGGCCGGCACGCTCGGTACGGTCGGCCAGAGTTTCGACCTGGCGCCCGGCGGCATCGGACCGCAGACGACGCAGGCGCTCCGGAACATCGAGACGATCCTCGAAGCGGCCGGCTCAGACCTGGCCCACCTGGCGAAGTGCACCGTCTACCTGACCGACATGGCCAACTTCGAGCGGATGAACGTGGCCTGGGTCGCCGTGTTGGGTGGCAGCCCTCCGGCCCGGGCGACGATCGAGTCGCCGACCCTCGCGTTGGGCGCCGCGGTGGAGATCGAGTGCATCGCCCAGCGCCGGAACTAGCGCCAGCGACGGTGGCCCCAGAGGTACTGTTCCGGGTCGCGGCGGATCGCTTCCTCCAGAAGTGAGTTCAGGGTCCGGACGATCGCCTCGACGTCCGCGTTCCGATCGCCGCTTCTTTGCTGCTCGATCAGCGGCGACAGGCTCAACTCGAAGGTCATCGGCGCCGTCCGGCGGCAGACTGCGAAAACAAGCGGCGTTCTCGCAACGAGGTGCAGCATCGCGGCGGTCGTGTGCGTCTTCGCGGGATGGCCGAAGAACGGCACGTCGATCCCCTGGCGGGCGTGCTGATCGACCAGCAGAGCCAGGATCTCGCCGTCGCCCAGCAGCTTGAGGAAGCGCCCCGGATCCGGGTCGTACTTCGGGATCATCCGAAACGCACGCCGCGGACGCCGCTCGAGCGCCAGCTTCTGCACCCGCGGGTTGGTCATCGGCCGGGAGATGCCCGCGACCGGCTTGTAGCGCGACAGCCACTGGCCCGCGATCTCCCAGTTGCCGAAGTGACCGGAGACGAGGATCAGGCCGCGGTCCGGGTCTTCCAGGACTGCTGCCACATCTTCGGGAATGTCGACACGTAGCCGCTCCGGGTCGTCGAGCACGAGCGAGGACTTCATCGACTCGACCAGCACCATGCCCATGTGCCGGGCGGCGCCGCGGCCGATCGCGCGCGCCTGCCGCGTGTCGTCGGCTAGGCCCGCGCGCAGGATGTTCGAGATCGCTACGCGGCGCCGCGGCCGGTCGGCCGTCCACCACAGCGAACCGAGCGCCGCAGCCCAGCGGGAGGCGGCGGCCGCCGGCAGCAGATCGACGCCGAACAGCGCCAGCCGGGCCGCCCAGTACTCGAGAAGGTGGAGCACCCCGGCCAGGAGGCTGCGCTCAGGCTCCGTTCTGCTGCAGCAGCGCGATGATCTCGCCGACCGTGCGGGTCTTCACGACCTGCTTCGGATCGAGCGCGATCCCGAACTCCTCCTCCACGTCGTAGAGCACATCCAGGATGGTCAGGGAATCGAAGCCGAGCGACTCGATCGGCGTCTCCGCGACCACCGCGTCCCAGTCATGCTCTTCGACCGCGCTGTCGCGCAGCACGTCCCGCAACCGGGCGAGGACTTCGGAGGCGCCGTCAGCGTCCATCGGCGAGAGACTATCGCCAATCCGGAAGCGGGACTCGCGCGCCCGGCCTCACGAGCCTCCCGCCGCCGTCTGCACCGCCATGCCCTCGGTGGCGAGCCGGACGCCGCCGGTGATGACCGGTTGATTCACATCGAGCGCTCCGGTGACGTACACCACGTTGTCGGAGCGCTGCAGGACCTGCACCGGCACGATGGCTACCTTGCCGTCCCGTACCGCCCAGACCTCGTCACCGGTTCTGAGCGCCGAGTCCGGCACCTTGAAGTACCGCTCCGGGGCGAGCCCTTGGAGCTCGACGTCCACGAACTTGCCGACCAGCAGAGGGGGAGCCGCCCCGGAATCGACGTCCGCGTCTACAGGCGAGCCGCTCGAAAAGGGCTCCGGAACACGGACGATCACGTCTATGGTCCGTGTCTGTTCGTCCAGCGTGACCGCGCCCCGATCGAGGTAGCCATCCCAGGCGTAGTTCCCGTCGCCGTACTCGGCGATGACCCGCGCGGCGATCCGGGTGTCCGCCTGGCCGGCCCGGAGATCCCAGAGACCAGGTAACAGGGCTGCGGCGTCATCGGAGAGCGGGACCACAACCTCGACCGAGCCTGACGCGTAGAGCCGCCCGACGCTCTGGCCGGCGGCGACGTACTGTCCGACATCCACGGATTCGGAGCGCACGATGCCATCGAACGGGGCCCGGATCTCGGTACGCGCCAGGTTCAGCGCCGCTTCCCTGAGGACGGCGCCGTCGCGCTCCAGGGCCCTGCGGGCAGCCTGAAGCTGAGGTTCCCACAGCGCCAGCGGACTCGGCACGTCGGAGTTCGCCTCGCTGCCCTGGCGCTCCCTGAACCGCTCGTACTGGGAGCGCGCCACGGTCGCCTCCTCTTCCACCTTCAACACCTCGACACGCTGCATTGCGACGTTGGCCCGCGCCTGCTGCACCCTGTTGCGGTAGTCCGTGTCTTCGATGCGAAACAGCGGTTGTCCTTCCCGGACGCGCCCGCTGCTCTGGAAGGCAGGGTCGACCCACACGACCTTGCCGCTGACCTCCGCGGTGACGTCGACCTCGGCGCGCGGTTGCACCGTGCCGGCGGCGTAGACCGGGATGGCGCCCTCGCCTGCCTCCACCGGCGCCGTCAGCGCGAAGGGGACCACGGAAGGGGGAGGCCTGGAGGCCGGCTCGGGTCTCAGCAGGACCATCGCGGCGGCGACGGCGAGGGATCCGATCAGGATCACACCGCCGATGGCCCACCCGGTTCGTTGACTCATCTGCGGGGATTCTGCCTTACTCCGCAGCCGTCTTGCACGACGTGGCCGCAGATGAGCCTGATGTTATCCACCTGGAGGCGCGCGAAGCTCGTCGGCTCGAGTGTGAACAGGCTTCGCACCCGGCCGAGGTCGACGGGGCGTCCACCCGGCTCGGCTGGGTGCCGGACGATGTCGGCGATCTGGACGGTGACGGTGGTCCACTCCCCCGGGTCGAGCGTTGAGAACGGCAGGTCGACGGCGCCGGCATCGAGCGAGCCGCTGTCGAGCTTGACCCTCAGGCTGCTCGTCGCATCCGTCCCGTCGCCGAACACGTGCAGGTCGAACTGCAACTCTCCTGCGAAATCCCCGGGTTCGGAGGCGTCGCCGATACCGAAGAGCGTCAGCCGCTCCCCGTTGGCCGGGCGGATCGAGAAGTGGCCGCCGCCGGTTGTAGCGACGTCGATCACCGTCCCGCGGCCGGCGCGCGCGACTTCCGCGACGGCGAGCACTCCATTCGGGTCATGGACCGCGAGGTCGAGTGGCCCGGCGTCCTCCTCGCCCGGGAGGCGGAGCGGTCCCACGGCGTCCACGTAGAGGTCGTAGACGGCCCGGTAGACGTCGGCCGGCGGCGGTGGTGCGACCGCGGCGGACGTTCGGTCCAGGAGATCGGCGCATCCAACGCCGGTCGGGACATTGATGCCGCATTGGTACACCCGCACGTAGTCGACCCTGAGTTCGCCCGGCAGCGCGCCGGCCACGGGCTCGCCGGGCAGATTGCCGCCGACCGCAAGGTTCAGCAGCAGGTGGAACGGGCGGTCGAACGGAGCCGAAACGCCGCCGGAGACGTGGGCGTTCGTCCCGGTGTCCCTGTAGTAGTTCCAGTATCTGTCTCGCCGGACGGTGTAGAAGTGCGCGCCGTCCACGAACCAGCGGATCTCCTCCTCGTCCCACTCGACGGCGTAGACGTGGAAGCCGTCCGCGGGATCGACGCCCGAGTACCTCGCGTAGTCGGCGGTGTTGAGCGGCCAGGCCATCCCGTAGTGCAGCGCGGCCTGGGCGAAGGGGCCCGGATCGCGGGAGAAGACCTCCAGGATGTCGATCTCGCCGCCGGCGGCCCAGCCGCCGTAGGCGGAGTCGGTGGGCAGCATCCAGAAGGCGGACCAGAGACCCTGGCCGCCGGGGGCCCGGATGCTCGCCTCGATGCGGCCATAGGTCGTGTCCAGCTTGCCTGCGGTGTTGATGCGCCCGGAGGTGTACGCATGCCCGTCTCCGGCGTCCTCCTCGCGGGCCGTGATGACCAGGACACCGCCGGACACGGAGATGTTGGCGGCCTGGTAGCTCTGCAGCTCGTTGTTGCCCCAGCCGGGTATGCCTTCGGCCGTGCCGTCGCCTGTCTGGATGTTCCACTTGGCGACATCCAGGGCCGCGCCGTCGAACTCGTCTGACCAGACGAGTTCCCAGCCCTCGCGATCCTCGCCGGACCGGGCGTCGCCGCAGCCGACAAGAGGCAGCGTGGCCAGCAGCACGCACTCGATCGCCAGGTACCGCACAGACTGCTCTGCGTCACTCCGACTGCGCGCTTGCCGTTCGCACCTCCATGCCGTCCGTCCCGACCTGGATCCCGCCGACCACGACCTGCTCGCCGGCCTCTAGATCTCCGGTCACGTAGACGTTGTCGTCGAGTCTCTGGAGGATCTCGACCGGCACGATCCGCAGCCTGTCGTTCCGCACGGCCCAGACTTCGTTGCCGGGTCTGAGCGCCGGCCGCCTGATCCGGAACCAGGCGTCCGGTGCGATTCCCTCGAGTTCCACGTCGACGAACTTGCCGACCAGCAGCGGTGGACCGGCGCCGTCGGGGTCCGCGTCGCCGCTGCGGTAGGGCTCCGGAACCCGAACGATCACGTCGAGCGTGCGGGTCTGCTCGTCCAGCGCGCCTTCGACGCGGTCCACGTGTCCGTCCCAGCCGTAGCGCTGGCCGCCGTAGTCCGCGACCACCCGGGCCACCACCTCCCGACTTCCGTCGCCGGCCCGCAGATCCCACAGGCCGGGAATGAGCGCCGCTTCCCGGTCGGAGAGCGGCACGACGACTTCGACGGCATCGGACGCATAGAGCCGCGCCACTCCGCGGCCCGCCGCCACGAACTGCCCCAGGTCGACCGACTCTGTCCGCACGACGCCGGAGAAGGGCGCCTTGACCTCGGTTCGCGCGAGGTTCAGTGCGGTCTCGGCAAGTGTGGCGCCATCCCGGACCAGGGCGGCTTCGGCGGCCTCGAGCTGAGGCTCCCAAAGCGCGAGCGGACTCGCCTCGGAAGCGCCTCCGCTGCCGGCCTGGCGTTCCTTGAACTGCTCGTACTGCTTGCGCGCGACCTGCGCTTCTTCCTTTGCCTTGAGGACCTCGACTCTCTGGAGCGCGACATTGGCTCGCGCCTTTTCCACTGCGCGCCGGTAGTCGACGTCGTCGAGGCGGAAGAGCACCTGCCCTTCGCGCACCCGCCCGCCGCTCTGGAAGGCCGGGTCGACCCAAACGACCTTGCCGCTCACCTCGGCGGCGATGTCGATCTCCGCCCGGGGCCGCACCGTGCCGGCCCCGAACACGGGGATCGCGCCCTCGCCGGCTCGCGCCGGGGCGGTGATCGCGAAGGGAACCTGGGAGGGCGGTGGTATGCGTTCCGGTTCGGGCCGCTGGGAGACCATGAACACGGCAAGACCCGTGGCCCCGACCAGGATCGCGGCGGCAACGAGAAAGCCGGTTACTCGACTCATGTGCCGGTCCCGCTTCGTTCGCCCACCGAATCCGCGGGCGTCCAGGCGCCTCCCAGGGCGCGGTGGACGGTCAGCCGGGAGAGCGCGAGATCGCGCTCGGCGCCGGCCAGGGCGGACTCCACGTTCAGTCGGGTGAGGAGCGCGTCGAGGAAGTCGGCGTAGCCCCCGATGCCCGCCTCGTACCTCTGGGAGCGAAGCCTCTCCGTCGCTCGGGCCTCTTCCAGGCGGGAGGCGAGCAGGGCGTGGCGACGGCCCTCGTTCCCGTGCACGGCCAGAGCCGTTTCGACCTCGTTGACGGCGGTCACGACGGTGCGGCCGTAGGTCGCTGCGAGCTCGCCGAACCGGGCCTCCGCCAGCACCACGTTGCTGCGCAGCCGGCCGCCCTGAAAGACCGGCGCGAGCAGGTTGGACGCCAGGTTGGTGAACCACTGATCCACCTTGAACAGGCTGTCTACCTTGGAACTCTGGAGCCCGATGGAACCTGAGAAGGAGAGGGTCGGGAGAAGCTCGGCGCGCCGGGCGTCGACCTGGAAACCGGCCGCTTCGAGCCGGTGTCTCGCCGCCCTTACGTCGGGCCTTTGCATGAGCAGGTCGGCCGGAATCCCCGGCGGAACGGGATCGGCCGCGGTCTCGTGCGCCGGCGTTTCGGGCAGCAGTTCGGCCAGATCGTCCCGGTAGCCGCCCAGGAGGACCGCGAGACGCCCCTCAGCGTTCGCCAGCCCGTTCTCGAGCTGCGGCTGGATGGCCTGGGTGTTCCGCAGGTCCTGGCGTATGCGATAGAGGATCGAAGAGTCGGCGAGACCGCGGTCGTAACGAGTGGAGGCGACGTCTTCACGCTCCATGAGGACATCCACCATCCTTCGGCTGATCGCGATTCGCCGGCGAAGGTCGACGATCTCGAAGTAGGCGCCGATCGTCTCGGCGAGGATTCCGATCTTCGCGGTCTCGTAGTCGGACTCCGAGGCGAGGTACTCGGCGCCGGCGGCGAGCGCGGAGCTGCGGGCGCGTCCCCAGAAGTCCATTTCGTAAGAGAAGTCCGCGCTCAGGGACCAGGTCGTGATCGCGAGCCGCTCCGGCAGGGTGAAGCCGGGAGCGAGCCGCTCCAGCCCGAGTTCCTGAATCTGGGCGCCGAAGCCCGTGTTCGTCGGGTTGGTCAGGTCGTTGATCCCCGCGCCGCCCTGGACGACCGGCCGGATGGCGGCCCTGGCGATCCGGGCTCTCTCCCTGGCCTGCTCCACGCGGGCAACCGCGGCGGCCATGTCCAGGCTCGAGTCGAGAACCGAGTCGACGATCCGGTCGAGCGCCGGATCGGCAAACGCCCTCCACCACTGCAAGGGCTCATGGGTGCCGGCGACGGCGGGGGTCTCCTGAAAGTCCTCCGGCAGTTCCGGCGCCGGATCGGGTGGTTCCGGCGGCGGCGCGAGGGAGCAACCGAGGTACAGAAACGCAGCCGTGACTAGCGAGAGCGGGGCAATCGCATTGGAGTTCATGAGGCGCTCGGGCGTGGCTCCGCTGGGCAGGAACAGGCGGCACGATACCACGCAGCAACGGCCGGGCACCTTGTCTCAGCCCCGGTAGACTCTTGCGCCTGCGCATGGCAGACCTCGAAGATCTACTGGTCAAGACGAGCAGAACCTTCGCGCTTTCGATTCCCCAACTCGAGGGCGCGACGCGGGATCAGGTGACTCTTGGCTACCTGTTACTGCGGATCGCCGACACGCTCGAGGACGCGGCGGTCTGGAGCCGGGAGCAGCGGGTCGAGGCGCTGTTCCGATTCGCGGACCTGCTGAACGACGCGGACGGGACGGCAGGCGCCGCGACAGGAGATCTGGTCGCGTCCTGGCTCGCCGAGCCGCCTTCGCCTCACGAAGGCTACCTGGAGCTGCTCGAGGCGACGGACGAAGTGCTTTTCGCGTATCGCGCTCTCGATCCGCCGGCCCGGTCGGTGGTGGGTCGTCACGTTCGCCGCACCTGCGTGGGCATGGCGCACATCGTGAGGCGCGCCGACCGGGACGGCGAACTCCGCCTCAAGGGCATCCCCGAGCTGCGGGACTACTGCTACGTCGTCGCCGGCATCGTTGGCGAGATGCTGACCGAGCTGTTCCTGCTTGGCGCGCCGCTGGAAGAAGTGGCGGCGCCGCTCCGGCGGCGCGCGGCCGCGTTCGGCGAGGCGCTTCACCTCGTGAACATCCTCAAGGATGCGGCGACCGACGAGGATGAGGGCAGGTCGTTCATTCGGGACGGCCGCGACCGGACGCTCGCTTTCGAACTGGCCCGCGCGGATCTCGAAGTGGCGGGGGAGTACGTGGCTCACCTGCAGCAAGCGGAAGCACCGCGCGGGTACCTGGGGTTCACCGCGCTTCCGGTTCGCCTCGCCTGGGCCACGCTGGCCCGGGTCGAGGAGCAGGGTCCGGGGTCGAAATTGACCCGTCCCGAAGTGGCCGCGCTGGTCGGCGCCTTGCACGCCGATCTGGACGCTGGCCGACCGGCCGCGGGTGCCGCCGAGTAGGTCGCGCTACCAGTCCCGCGAATCCTCGTCGTGGAGAGTCGTCGGCAGCGCGTACGAGTGCTCGATCTCGCCGAGATCCGACGCATCCAGCAACGCGTCGAACCGCTTCATCGACCGGTTCGCGAACAGGCGGGGGAGCAGTTTCAGGGCCGCCTTCTCCGCTCTGTTCCTCAGGAACAGCAGGGGTACCTGCTTGACGAACCTCGACTTGGGGAATCTGAAGGAGTTCGCCAGGTCGTTGCCGATCAGCTCCCGCGAAACCTGGTAGATGAACGCCGCCATCTCGCGGCGTTCCTTCGTCTCCCTGAACCCGAGCAGGATGGGTGCGCTGTTGACGATGCTGTTCGCCATGATGATCGCGTCGTCGTCCGGGGGCGGCTCGCAGGTCGCCGCGATCTCGAAGACGCGGCACGCCGAGGCGTGGTCGTGGAACATGATGGTTTCGGGTATCCCCATGACGAGTCCCGTGTATCTCCACACGTGGACGTAGGCATCCTTCTCCTCCCGGCTGAAGTCACCGCCCAGGCGCGCGATGTGGTCCATCAGTCGGCCTGAGAAGGCGGCCGCGCCCAGCAGCATGTGGGCCGCGCTGAGCGGCATTCCGTGCTCCGGCGTGTCCCATTCGTCCGACTGCTTGAGCAGCATCCTCGCCTGGGCATGCACCAGGCGGATGCGCAGGCTCAGCTTCCAGGCGTCGCCGCCAGGCTCCAGACCGCCCGGCATGAACTGCTCGGTCAACTGCAGGGTGTTCTGCTTGAGCCGGCGGACGCCGTTCAGGATGATCCGGCTGCGGATGCGGAACGATTTGCTGATCAGGGTGGAAAAGCCCTCGACGATGGCGCCGCCCACGAGGCCTCCAAGGACCATGTCCGAGTTGCGGAGGAAGGCTCTCGTGGCCTTCAGGGCGATCTCGGGGTCGAACCAGTCGGGGACGACGGCTGAGGACTCGATGAGCTCCCGGAGAGCCTCGGGCGTGTCCTTCGGCGGATCGTGGTAGTGGTCGACTGTCTGGGCGATCGTGCGGTGAACGTGCTGGGGCTCCACGATCGCCGCCAGTTGTTCGACCGCCCGATCGGCCAGCGGATCGCCCACGGTCGTGTAGCGGATGTAGCGCTCCGCCAGATCCGGATCCAGCGCCCGGGCTGCCTTGTAGCCGTCGACGTAGCAGGCGGGAATGTCGAAGGCCAGTTGCTCGAAAGGCTCGCGCATCTCTCAGGTGGGAGAATAGTCTGCCCGGTGAACAAGCAAAAGGGCCCCGTCTCTGTTGCCTCCCTATACTTCCACCGATGGATCCGAAGCGCGACCCGGCGGAGATGGACCGCCGTGATCCGCTGGCGCGCTTTCGCGACCTGTTCGATCTCCCGGAAGGTCTGATCTACCTCGGCGGACACTCCCTTGGACCCCCTCCGCGGACGATGCGGGCCCGCGCCGAGCGGCTGATCGACCGGGAGTGGGGGACGGATCTGGTCGCGGCCTGGAACAGGAGCGACTGGCTGGAGTTGCCCGAACGGATCGGGGCGCGCATCGCACCACTGGTCGGCGCCGGCGCCGACGAAGTGATCGCGGCCGACTCCGTCTCGCTCAACCTGTTCAAGCTGCTCGGGGCGCTGGTCGTGAAGGCGCCGGGCCGCGGCGTCGTGCTGGCCGACGAAGGTAACTTCCCGACCGATCTCTACATGGCGCAGGGTCTCGCACATCTTCTCGAAGGGTCCGGGACGACGCTCCGGCTGACGGCGCCCGAGGACTTCGAGTCGACTCTGGGATCCGAGGTGGCCGTGGCGACCGTTTCCCACGTGGACTTTCGCACCGGACGGAGGCGCGACCTGCGGGCTCTGACCGCCGCGGCGCGCGCTTGCGGTGTGCCGCTGGTCTGGGACCTCAGCCACAGCGCGGGCGCCGTCGCCATGCGGCTCAACGCGGATGGCGTCGAGTACGCGGTCGGCTGCGGCTACAAGTACCTGAACGGCGGTCCGGGCGCGCCAGGGTTCCTCTACGTGGCGCGCGAGTTTCAGGACTCCCTGGAGTCGCCCCTCACCGGCTGGATGGGGCATGCCAGTCCGTTCGACTTCGACACGCGGTACCGGCCCGCGCCGGGAATGCGCCGATTCCTGACCGGAACCCCTCCGATCCTGTCGCTGGCGGCCTTCGAGGACGGCTTGCGGACCTTCGAGGGTGTGAAGATGGCCGAGTTGCGAGGCAAGAGCGAGGCGCTGGGCGACCTCTTTCACCGGCTTGCCGCCGAGCGTCTCGCCGAGTTCGGCGTCATCCCGGCGAGTCCTGCCGACGCCGGCGAACGAGGCGCCCAGGTTTCACTGCGCCACCCGGAGGGCGACGCCCTGGTCCAGGCGTTGAACGCCAGAGGCGTGGTCGGCGACTTCCGTGGACCGGACCTGATGCGGTTCGGCCTGGCGCCGCTGTACGTGCGCTACATGGACGTGTGGAACGCGGTCGAAGCGCTTCGCCTCATCCTGGTGAACGAGGAGCACCGTGAAGACCGCTTTCGGCGGCGTAGGCGGGTGCCCTGATCCTCGCGGGAGCGCTCGGGTCTCAGGCATAGTTGCGACCGGCCTCATGTGGTACGGTGTTGCAACTAGCACCCAACCGAACCCGACCCGAGGAGATCCGATCCATGAAGCAGGCACTCGCTGTGCTGACGATCCTCGCGCTCGCCGCTCCGCTCGCGGCGGCGAACAACAACAACGACGCTCCGACTGCCACGCCGACCTACTACGGCGAGGTGCAGAACATCCTGGAGCAGGAGTGCCAGGTCTGTCACCGCCCGAACGGCGCGAACCTGGGCGGCATGGTGGCGCCGATGGCGTTCACCAGCTACCAGGAGACGCGGCCCTGGGCGCGCTCGATCGCCCGCCAGGTGGAAGCCGGCCTGATGCCCCCGTGGCATGCCGCGCCGCGACACCACGGCGTGTTCGAGAACGAGCGCTCGCTGTCGGACGAGCACAAGGCCACGCTGATCGCCTGGGCCAAGGGCGGGGCGCCGATGGGCAACGCGGCCGATGCGCCGCCTGCCAAGGTGTGGGAACGCAGCGACGGCTGGACGATCGGCGAGCCGGATCTGGTCATGGACATGGGCCAGGACTTCTTCGTCGAGGATGACGTCCGCGACCAGTACGTCAACTTCGAGACCGTGATCACGGAGGAGATGCTGCCCGAGCCGCGCTGGATCAAGGCGGTCGAGTTCCGTCCGGGCGGCCCGGTGGTACATCACATCATCGCGCGTCCGTTTGGCGGCATCGCCCCGGGCAACGACCCGACGGTTCACCACGACGGCTTCGGCACCCTGGTCAAGCCGGGCACCACGATCCGCTGGAACATGCACTACCACAAGGAGCCTGGGCCGGGCACCGGCACCTGGGACCGTTCCTCGGTGGCGCTTCGCTTCTACCCCAAGGACTACGAGCCGGACCACGTGATGCAGAGCAAGTCGATGGGCAAGTTCGACTTCGAGATCCCGCCCGGCGACTCGAACTACGTCGCCACGACGACGGCGAAGTTCGACCGCGACGCGCTGCTGCTCGGCTACACCCCGCACATGCACCTGCGGGGCAAGTCGGCCCACTACCTGGCGAAGTACCCGGACGGCACCGAAGAGGTTCTGCTCGACGTGCCGCGGTACGACTTCAACTGGCAGACGCACTACAAGTATCCGGCGGGCGGCAAGAAGATCCCGGCCGGTACCGAGATCGAGCTGACGATGACCTGGGACAACTCGGCGGACAATCCGGCGAACCCGGATCCCACCAAGACCGTCGTCTACGGCGGCCCGACGACCGCCGAGATGATGTTCGGCTTCGTCTCCTACGCCGACGCCGAGCCCGGGTACAACCCCTCCAACACCGGCTTCCTGAACCAGCAGCGGTTCAATCGGGAAGACTTCAAGAAGAGCATCAAGGAGCGCTTCGGGGTCGACTGGGACTCGCTGAGCGAGGAGGAGCAGGGTCGGTTGTTCCGCCGCATGCGCCAGCAGCAGCGTCAGGGCGCGGATAGCGACGCCGGCGAAGGCACGGTCAGCGGCGGCGAGTAGCTCGCGTCGCAGTCGCTTCGTGAAATCGACAACCCCGCCCCGGCTTCGGCCGCGGCGGGGTTTCGTCGTTAGCGGAGCCGGTCACACTGGGTGCGCCGGCGTCCCCGCCGGCATCCGCCGCAGGCGGCTTCTGCCGGACCGGCACCGCTGGCTAGCGGAGCCGGTCACACTGGGTGCGCCGGCGTCCCCGCCGGCATCCGCCGCAGGCGGCTTCTGCCGGACCGGCACCGCTGGCTAGCGGAGCCGGTCGAGGAGGCCGGTGGCGCGGGAGGTGGTCCGCATGACGGCGGCGCGGACGGCGTCCCTTCCGGCCATCACTGTTACGGTTTCCCGCGCCCGGGTCACCGCCGTGTAGAAGAGTTCCCTCGTGTTGACGCGGGACGCGGCGTCGCCCGGAATGAACACGAGGTCGTCGTACTCCGAGCCCTGGGCCCGATGCACGGTGAGGGCGAAGAAGCTCTCGTGCTGCGGCAGGCGCGCGGGTGAGACGAGGTAGCGCTCGCCATCGCGGTCAAGGTCCGGGAACCAGACGCGGGGGTGGCCCGAGTCGCCGGGAACGACGACGCCGGTGTCGCCGTTCGAGAGGTTCGTCTGCCGGTCGTTGCGGCTGACGATGATCGGGCGCCCGACGTAGAACTCGTCGTGACCGGTCCGGTGCCCTGCTTCGGCCAGACGGCGCTCGACCAGGCGGTTGAAGCGGTCGGTGCCGAAGGGGCCTCGCCGGTGGCTGCACAGGACCCGCTCGGCGGGGAACGGATCGGCGCCCATGGGGTTCTTCTGGAGCTTCGTCATGTGGGCGGTCCACTTCCCCGCGCTCTCGCGGGCGAACGCGTCGAAGGCGGCCTCGCCCTCCAGTGGATGGAGCCGGGTCCTGGCGTCGCCGCCGCCCCGGAGGACGGCGAGCGCGCGGTCGGCGTTGCCGCCGACCACGGCGCGGGCGAGCCGGCCGATGTCCGACTGCGTCTCGAAGCGGTAGTTCTTCGTCAGGGTCGTCACGCAGTGTGCCAGGGCGCCCGCATCGCCCGCTCTGCAGAGATCGCTGAAGACGGACCCCGGTTCCACCGAGGCCAACTGGTCCGCGTCGCCGAGGAGGATGAGGCGGCAACCCTCCGGCAGGGCGGTCGCCAGGCGGACCATCAACTGCAGGTCGGCCATCGAGCACTCGTCGACGACCAGGGCGTCGAGTCGGTCCATCCGGCTGGTCCGGCTTGCCAGCAGGCGGTGAACGGTCCACGCCTCGGCCGCGAACTCGCGAAGCCCCGGTATCCGGTCGAGGAGGCTCGGGCGCAGCTTCCCGCGGACGGACTCCTGGATGCGTGATGCCGCCTTGCCGGTCGGCGCCGCGAGGCCGATCCGGCGCGGGTGGGCCAGGCCGGCGTCGACCAGCGCGGCGATCAGCTTGGCGGCCAGCGTCGTCTTGCCGGTGCCGGGACCGCCGGTGACGATGCACAACCGCCGTTCCAGGGTAATGCGCAGGGCCGCGATCGCCTCGGCCGTTCGGTCCTCCACCTCATCGAAGACCCGCGCGATCGTGGACTCGGCCTGGTTGGGGCGATTCCGGTCCGCTGCCAGGACGCGCAGCCGCGCCGCCAGCTCGCGTTCGGCGTGGAACAGGCGGTGCAGGTAGAGGCGCTCCCCGTCCAGCACGAGGGGCCGGTTGTTTGCTGCGCCGCCGTCCGCGGCGACGACGGGACTTCGAGCCAGCGCTTCGAGCAGGGCGGCCTTTCCGGGTAGTGCGACCGCCTGCAGTTCGGAGGCCAGCGTGTCCTCGGGGCGGCCCGAGTCCGGCCGCTCCACGAGCGCGGCGATGGGCTTGCCTGCGTTTCCGAGATCGAGGCAGGCGTGGCCGTTCCGGTGAAGCGCGCTCGTCGTCGCGGCCGCCAGCGCCACGTCGTCGGCGGCGCCGAGGTCCATCGTCAATCGGGCGAAGTAACGGTCGATGTCGGCGAGAACGCCGGCTTCGGTCAGCGCGTCGATCCGGGCGTGGTTGCTCATGGCGCTTCGCCGAAGCAGGCGTTGATCGCTTCGATGCAGGCGCGGGACGGACGGTCGTGGAAGACGCTGCTGCCTGGCGCGTTTGGTCTCATGCCGCGCAGGAACAGGTAGAAGGCGCCGCCGATGTGGCGGTCGTAGTCGTAGTCGGGGAGCCGCAGCGCCAGCAGGCGGTGCAGGGCGGCGAGGTACAGCAGGTACTGGAGGTGGTAGCCGTGGTGGCGCATCGACTCCGCGATCGCCTCCTTCGAGTACGAGGCCAGGTCCGGACCGAGCCAGTTCGACTTGTAGTCGATGACGTACCAGCGGCCGTCGTGCCGCGCCACCAGATCGATGAAGCCGTGCAGGAAGCCGTCGATCTGACCGTCGTCCGCGGCGAGCCGGTGCTCGTAGCCGTGCTCTTCCAGGCACCGCGCGAGTTGCTCGCGCCGGAGCTTGCCGAGAGGCAGGTGGAACTCCATCTCGACGATCGGCTGCTGGAGATCGGAGAGCCGGAAGACGCTGCCGGCCTCGCCTGGGGGCGCAAGCGGCGTTTCGAGGCCGTTCTCGACCAGCGTCCGGACGGCCTGCAGCCACTTGTCCTGGAAGCCGTAGCGGATGAGCGCTGCTTCGCACGTCCGCTCGAGGCTCCCGGCTTCCGGATCGCCCAGATGCCGTTCGTAGACGTGGTGAAGGCACCGGCCGGAGCGGCCGCCGGCGGGGAAGGTGAAGACGGTTGGACCCTCTTCTTCCGGTGCGGACGCGCTGGCGGGCGCCTCCTCTTCGACGGCCGCGTCCTCGCTGTCCGGGAGGTCGACCTCGTCGCGGTCGCGGACGAAGCCGCCGGCGCCGGCCGACAGGGCGGAGTAGCTGGTTCGCTGGCGGATCCGTTCAAGCGGGCGTTCGAGCTTGCGGACCTCGAGGGGTACGGCCTGTTCGTCTCCGGCGGCGGGCTCGGCGGCTTCGGCCTCCTCGTCGTCGATCAACCGCAACGAGACGGCTTCGGGCGCGCGGTTCGCGAAGGCCTCGACCTCCGCATACCACTCGCCCGCGCCGAGCCCGTGCACCCGGGCGGCGTGGTCCTTCAGGTCCTGGGCGGCGGTCGCGTCGTCGTCGCTGCCTTCCCGGCCGTGGAGGAGCCAGGACAGCGGCGCGTGTTCGGCCTGGCCGTCGGGCGACCAGGTCACCACGCAGCGGTGCTCGGCCCGCGTCAGCGCCACATAGAGCAGTCGCAGTTCGTCGGCGTGCTCTTCGATGTGCTCGCGGTCGTAGGCGTCGTCCGACGGGCGGAGATCGAGCACCGGCGTCTTGCGCCTGGCGTCGTAGTACTCGGCCGTCGGCTGCCGCTGCCCGCCTGAAGGCGGTCTGCGGCCGTCCCAGGCGAACGGGTAGAAGACGACCGGGAACTCGAGCCCCTTGGCCCGGTGCGCGGTGACGATCTTGACGAGGTTCTCGTCGCTCTCGAGGCGAAGCTGGGCGGTTTCGTCGGTACCCTGCGCGTCCGTTCTGGCCTGCCTGAACCAGTCGAGGAGGCCCTGGCGCGAAGGCCGCCGGCGCACCTCGGCCTCGTGGAGCAGGTCGGTGAGGTGCAGGTAGTTCGTCAACCGCCGCGGACCGTTTGGGTAGGCGAGCAGGTTCGCCGAGCAGTCGGTCCGGTCGCCGGCGAAGAGGATGCGGCGCATCAGCGTGGCGATGCCGTGTTCCTGCCAGTTCTCGGCCCACTCGCGGGCAAGACCCCGCCATTCGCTCCAGGTGTCGTCATCGTCGCGCAGCGCGGCAAGCGCCCGCATGTCGAGGCCGAACAGGTCGGCGGCCAGGGCCCCGCGGAGCAGTTGCGTGGCGTTGACCTCCGATTCGTCCAGGCAGAGGGCGTGGAGGAGACGATGGAGGCTGCCCGCCTCCTCGGACTGAAAGATGTTGTCCGTGCCCATCTCGACGCTGCCGATCCCGAGCCGGCGCAGCGCGGCCGCCACCTCCTTTCCCTGGTCGCGCGTGCGGACGAGCACGGCGATGTCGCGGGCGGCCAGGGGCGCGGACCGGTCGCCGCCGGCCAGTGTCGCCCGGCCTTCCTTCCCCAGGGCGATCAGCCGCGCGATGTCGCGTGCGGCGAGTTCCGCGGCGAGGGTCGTCAGTGCCGGCTTGCTGCGGCCTCTGCCTCCCGTCCCGGGGATCAGCACGAGCTGGAACGGGGCCCTGTCGTCCTCTTCGTCCTGGACGACGAGTTCCGCGCGCTCCCGGTCGGCCGGCGCCGCCCGAGGGAACGGGAAGTCGGCGAGGAGGAACGGCCGCGGCCGCGCGAAGAGCTCATTGACGGCGCGGATGAGTTCGGGCGTGGAGCGGAAGTTGTGTTCCAGGGTCAGCGGCTCGCCCGACGCGCCCGGACGCTTCTGGGCTTCCAGGTAGGCGAAGACGTCCGCGCCGCGGAAGCGGTAGATGGACTGCTTCTTGTCGCCGACGACGAAGAGCCGTCCGCCGAGGTCGTCGGCCTCGCCGGCGCCGGCCGGATAGATCGTCTCGAAGATCCGCGCCTGCAGGCGGTCGGTGTCCTGGAACTCGTCGATCAGGGCGACGGGGTACCGGGATCGGATCCGGCGGGCGAGTTCGGTTCCCCCGGCCCCGACGAGCGCGCGGTGCAACTCGACGAGCAGGGCGTCGAAGCTCAGGCTGCGGTCGACTTCGGTGGCGTGCCCCAGGGACCGCCTCGCGTCCTCGAGGAGGCTGCTGCGCCGACTGGCGAGCCAGAGGTCGCCGTACTCCTTCCCCGCCTCGGCGACGCGGTCGAAGCAGTGGAAGAGAGGAACGGATGGCGGCGGATTGTTGACGGGCAGACCCTTCTTCAGGGCCGTTGTGCCGAAGGTGCCGACGCTGTCCGGTGCGAGCTCCTCCGGGACGCCGGCATCGAACGCCTCGATGATCGTCCTGGCGCGCACGCCCAGGTCCTTCGGCCTCCCCGTCTTCTTCCACCGGTTCGGATCGGCGACCTCCAGAAACGCCCGCTTCTGCGCGGGGTCGGACCATGCGTTCCGGGCGGCGCGGACCGCTTCCAGCCACTTCTCCCGCTTCGACTCCAGGACGCCGGGCAACTCTTCCGGCGAGCAGACGCCCCGGATGTCCTGAGCCCTGGCGTGATGGCCGGCGACCCAGGTGGTCGTGTCTTCGTTCTGGACGAACCTCTTCGACTTCGCGTACTCGAGCAACGCGATGGGTTCTCCGACCATCCCGCGGCGCCAGAAGTCGCGCGTGGCATCGCCGACCGCCAGAGCGTCGTCTCCGCTGACCTCGAACGAGAAGGGAGTGCCGGCATGGAGCGCGAACTCGACGAGGGTGCGCTGGCAGAAGCCGTGGATCGTCGTGATGTTGGCCCGGTCGAGATCGCGAACGGCGCGGGTGAGGCGCTCCAGCGCTTCGGCGTCGCGGATCCCGCACCGCAGCCAGCGCCGCCACAGCTTGCCGGCCTGGGAGTCGGCGTCCACTCCGGCGCCGGAGGCTGCTCGTCGAGCCCCCTGGAGGAGCTGGCGCACGCGCGTTCGCAGTTCGCCGGCGGCAGAGATCGTGAAGGTCACGATCAGGAGCCGGTCGATGCGGAGATCCTCTTCGACGATCAGGCGGGCCACCAGTGTGGTCAGGGCGTACGTCTTTCCCGTCCCGGCGCTCGCCTCGATCAGCAGGTCGGCGTCGAGGGGCCGGTTGAAGGCGTCGCCGCGCTCGGTGTTCACGGTCATGCGGTTGCTTCCCGCAAGGGACGGAGCAGCCGTTCGGCGAGGCGCTCGAAGTCGTCGTCCCCCGGGTCGCCGCCGAAGATCAGGCGGTGGCGGGCGTCGTTGCCTTCGCTCCACGGTCGGTCGGACCACGCATACTCGACATTGCTGCTCCAGGTCCGCTTCGCCGTCCATGCCCATGACGTCTCGGCGAAGAACGGCAGGGGCCAGCGCTGGCTCTCGCGCCAGACGTCGACCCAATCGGCGAGCAGCAACCTGGCGCCGTCCGGTTCGGGCCCGTTGAGCCGGATGCGTTCGACCTGGTCCCTGTTGCCGCCGACGAGGTGAGCGGTCGCCGGCTCCCGCCGGCTGGCGATGAGCGCCAGCAGTCGCAGCCAGACGCCGACACGGTACTTCGCGCGGAGGCTCCCGATGCGCCAGAAGAGCAGTTCGTTCGTTCCCTCGTCGAACTTCTCGACCGCCCCGACCAGGCGGACGTTCCCGAACGCGACCTCGACCCGGTGAGGGGGCGCCTCTTCGTGCCGCTCGAAGGGCTGTAGCTCCTTCATCAGCTCCGCGAGCTGGGCGGCGGACTGCCGGTGCTGGACGAGGCCGAGGTTCCGGGGCGGCAGCAGGCCCCGGGCCGCGGCCAGCTTGATCCTCAGGTCGTCGCTCTGCTCCCCGATTCCCGCCAGATCGCTCTTCAGTTGCCAGGCCTCCAGGTTGTTCAGGTCGAGCGGCTCGTCGGACGCCACGTCCTCTTCGCGGACGGCCCGGAGCATGTCCAGGCGCTTCCGGAGAAAGTCCTGCGATGGACTGGCGGCGAAACGGACGAGATCCTCCAGTTCGAGTTCGACCGGCTCGTCGCGAAGCTCCACGGGAAGTTCGCCGGCGAAGCGGTCGGGGCCTTCGCCGCTCGCGCGAAGCGCCTCGGCCGCCTTCAGCATCGACTCCGAATAGCTGAACAGGGCGGTCCTGTCGGGCTCGAAGTACTTGGGGCTGAACGGCTGCAACGGGTGCTTCACGGCCCAGCCATCAGCTTCTCGCCGGAGGTGCGGGAAGGACTGCTCCAGGTGCTCCTCCAGTTCGCTCACGACGGCGGAAGACGGGATCGGCCTGTCCTCCTGGAGGTCGCGTCCGGTGTACGTCAGCACGAAGTGCTCTCGGGCCGCGAGCAGGGCTTCGAGGAAGGCGAACCGGTCCTCGTTGCGGCGGTCGCGGTCACCGGGCCGCCGCTCCTCGCCCTCGAAGAGCTCGGCCTGGAAGTCGAACTGCGCGGGCCGCGGGCGTCGCGGGAAGGCGCCGTCGTTCATGCCGATGGCGCAGATCACCCTGGCGGGGAAGACCTGACCGGACTTGAGATCCGCGACCGCGACGCCGTCGGCCAGCCTCGGCGCCGAGCGGACTGCCTGTTCGGCCATGTCGTCCAGCACGTCGCGCAGCACGGGGAACGGGATGGGTCCCGTGTTGCCGGCCCGTTCGCACTCGGCGGCGAACTCGTCGATCAAGCGGGCCACGGTGTTCACTTCGCGGGCGGCTTCGGGCCCGGCCCGAAAGTCGCCAACGAAGAACCCGTCCAGGAGGTCGGTCCGCAGGCGGTTCGCCCACGCGCTGGCGTCGTGCTCGACCCCGGTCCAGCCGTTCAGCGCGAAGGCGAGTTCGCAGTAGCGGTGGAAGCGGCCGAGCAGTTCGTAGTCGCCGGCGCCGGCGTGCTGGCCCCAGCGGTTGAGCGCGCTGGGCGCGATGTCTCCGACGAGCATGTCGCCTTCCTGCATTGCGTAGCCGAGCAGGAGCCGGTCCAGACCGCGGCGCCAGTTGTGGTGCGGGGAGGCCGGCACGCCGGTTTCGGTGAGGTGCTCGCCGCTTCGTCCCCAGCGGATCCTGGCCATTGCCATAGCGCCCCGGATCGTGGCGAGATCGGTGTCCGTGATGCCGAAGCGCGCGCGCACCGGTTCCGCGAGCAGCGGCGCCAGCACGTCGTTCGCCGTATAGCGGGAGCCGGGCAGCTTCAGGAGGTCGAGAAAGGCGGCCAGGGCGGCGCCCTCCTTGAGGCGGCGCCGTCCGATGCTGAAGCCGATGCGGCCGGCCGAGCCGAACACCGCCTCGACCAGGGGCGCGTAGGTGTCGAGGTCAGGCGTCAGCACCAGCACGTCCGCAGGCTGAATGTCGGAGTAGGCGGCGAACAGGCCCAGCAGACGGTCGTGCAGCACCTCGACTTCGCGGGTCGGAGAGTGGCAGACGTGGATCTGGATCGAGTCGTCCGGTTCCGTCGGCTCGCGTCGCACCGGCGCCGCCTCCGGATCGACATCGAGAATGCTCTCCTGAACCGCGGCCAGGCAGGTCGCTCGGTCCGGCAGGTCGCTGGCGCGGGGGTGATCGACGACGGCGAACGCGTCCGGTTGGGCCCCGAGCAGGTCGCGGAGTTCGCGCGCCGACCGGCCCCAGGCATCGAGCAGTTCGCTGGATCGTTCGCCGTCCTCCGCGCCCGGCGGCCTTCCCCAGAAGTCGCGGCTTGGACTGAGCAGGTAGAGGTGGATGTCCATCACCCGGGCGGCGAGGCGCAGCACTTCAACGTAGGTGGGCGACAGCGAGGCGGCGTGGAAGAAGCTGACGCGCTTTCTCGACGCGGCCGGCCGCGGCCGCCCCTCCAGCCGGCCCCGGTAGCGGTCGATGGCGTCGACCCAGTGTTCGGCGCCGGGCGCGGCCGGCGCCAGTTCCCGCCACAACTGCGCATGCCAGCCGCGCCCGCCGCCCTGTTGCCACTCTCTGATGGCGTCCGGCCGGTAGACGCGGCAACGGTCGTAGGCGACGGCGAGCTGGTCGGCGAGTTCGAAGCGCTTGCGTTCGTCCCCGTCCTCGAGGTAGCGCGCGATCTCGTCGTCGCCGGTCCAGTCCGCGAGCAGGTCGAAGATCCGCCAGCGGAGGTGGGTCGGCCCGTAGACCGACTCTCCGGTCAGTTCGGCGACCTCTTCGCGCATCGCGGCCCAGGCGAACCGGGCCGGTTGCTCGACCCGCAGGTGCGCGGCGACACCGAGATGGGTGGCGAGTTCCAGCCGCAGCCATTGCCCGAGCAGGGCGTCCGGCACGACGATCCGTTCCGGCTCGAGCGGTTTCGCGGGATCCCGCCGCATCTCATCGGCGAGTCGTTCCGCCAGCGTCTCCAGGCGGTGCGAGGCGTGGACGCGAAACGTGGCGTCAGGCTCGTCCATCAGCAGGGAGAGCTGCTCACCCGTCGCGTTTTGCATCGCGTGATTGTAGGCCGCATCGCGGGGCTGCTAGGGTGGCGGTTCGCAGCCCGGTTCTTCAACGTGACGAGGATCACCGCAGCAAGAGTCTGAGCACACATCGAACGCAGGCAGTTCAAGGGAAGGGAGTGAGACTCTCCCACCGCCCCGCGACTGTGATCCGGACGAAAGCCGGCGTTAACCACTGTCCCGCCAGCGGGATGGGAAGGGCCGGCCAGTAGGACGAAGGTAAGCCAGGAGACCTGGCTGTCTGCCGAGGCACACAACGCTCCACCGGCCCCGGAAGGGTCGCCCGGAGAAGAATCCCGAGGGGGAGGAAGGCCCGAATGAACGACAAGAGAAGTCTCGACGTACCACGTCCCCGGGGCGCCGCCCGACGCCGCCCGCACCTGCCGTGGCTGCACGCCGCGGCGACCGTCCTGCTGGTGGCGCCGGTAGCCGGCAGCCAGGACGAGGAAGCTGGCGCCGAGCCAGACACCGTCGCGGAGGAGATCGTCGTCAGCGCCAACCGCTACGAGGTACCGGCGTCGGAGGTCGGCAGCGCGGTCACGGTGATCGAGGCCGAAGAGATCGAACGGCGCAATCCGGTGGCCGTGCTCGACCTGCTCCGCACGGTTCCCGGCACGGAAGTGACTCACGCCGGAGGTCCCGGCAAGATCGCCACGGTCCGGGTGCGCGGCGGCTCCGGAGCGCAGGCGCTGGTCCTCGTCGACGGCGTGCGGGTCAACTCGGTCACCGGCGGCACGGTCGACTTCGCGCACCTGCTGGCGGCCAACATCGAGCGCATTGAGGTGCTTCGCGGCCCGCAGGCGACATACGGTTCGGAGGCGATGACGGGGGTCGTCAGCATCACGACTGGCCGCGGCATGAAGGGATGGCGGCTGAGCGGGACCGGTGAGACCGGGACCCACGATCATCGTCGGTTCGAGCTGGGCCTCCTGGGCGCGACCGACCGTTGGGACGTCAGCGTTTCAGCGGTCGACCTGAGCACCGACGGCGTGTCCCACCGCGCGATCGAGGGCGGTGCGGTCGAAGACGATCCGTACGAGAACCAGACCTTGAGTACCCGCCTCGGCGCCGCTTTCGCGGGTGACGGCCGGATCGACCTGCGTGCTCGTTCCTACCGCGGCGACACCGCGGTGGACGGATTCGGCCTCGAGGATCTGAACGCGATGGCCGCCCAGGACGAGGACACGATCTCTCTGACGGTGGAGAAGGGCCTGGGTTCGTTCTGGCGACAGACCGTGCGCATCGGCCGGACCGATGCGGCCCTGCTCGGGACCGACCCGGACACGATCTGGAACAACTACGAGATCCGTTCCGAGATCCGGCAGATCGACCTGCAGTCCGACATCACGCTGGGCACGAGCAACGTGCTGAATCTGGGTCTCGGGACGGAGAACCGGCGGGGGGCGAGTGTCGGCACGTTTGACGAGGAGGCCGACCTGGACTCGTGGTTCGTGCAGGACCAGTGGTCGATTACGGACGATGTTCACGTGACCGCCGCGCTGCGAGGCGACGAGCACTCGGCGTTCGGGTCCGAGACAAGTCATCGGGTCACCGTCTCAGGCGGCTGGAGCGATGGCCGCGGCCGCGTCCACGGCAGCTACGGCACGGCGTTCCGGGCGCCCAACTTCAACGAGCTCTACTTTCCCTTCTCCGGCGACCCGAACTTGCTGCCGGAGACCACGGAAGGCTTCGACGTCGGCCTGCAGCAGCGGCTGGGCGATTCGGGCGTGACCCTCGATCTGACCTGGTTCGACATCGACTTCGATCAACTGATCGAGTTCGATCTGACCAGCTTCACCTTCGGCAACGTGGCTCAGGCCAGCTCGAGCGGCGCGGAGTTCACCCTGCGCTACCGGCCGGACGTTTCGACGAGCATCGAGCTTTCGCACACCTGGAACCGGACGGAAGACAAGGCCACGGGCAATCCGCTGGCCAGGCGGCCGAAGAACCGCACGACGGCAGTCGCGCAGTTACAGCCGACGGACCGCTTCACGGCGGCCGCCATGGTCGCCTTTGTCTCCGACCGGACCGATTCGGACGGGGCGGTCATGGACGACTACACCAAGGTCGACCTCCACCTGAGCTACAGCCTGTCGTGGCTCAGACCGTTCGTACGGATCGAGAACCTCCTGGATGAGGACTACTTCGAGGTCCCCGGCTTCGTCACGCCGGGCCGCACGATTGTCGTCGGCTTGCGACTACAGCGCCGGTAGAGGGGCGAAGATCGTCCAGGATCGCGTAGAGCGCAGGCACGAGCACCGCGACAACTCACCGTGACGCCCAGGACACCGCGGCCGACGGACCGTCGGGCGGCAGGTACTCCCATGTGTCCAGTGCGAAGCGGCACTCTCGCTGAACGCGTTCGACCGTGCACGGATCGATTGCGTGCCGGTTCTTTTGATAGCCGGCAATTCCACCCAGGTAGCTCTCGATCCCGACCCGCGCCGCCTCCCAGCCCGGCAGGTCCAGCGTTGCGTAGACGGCCTCGAGCTCCGACAGCGGATTCCGCTCCAGATCTTCGAAACGCAGCTCCACAAGCTGTCCCTTCGGGATGGACGATCGGTCCTCAAGGTACTGCCGCAGAGTCTCCCGCAGGAGGAAGAGAGCGAGATCGTGCAGAGCATCCTCGGTGATCGACTGAAGCTGGTGCATCGGTATGACCGAACGGAACATGTGCACCAGGGATTCGTAGACCACGTACGGATTGCGAACGATGTGGATGAACCGCGCGTCCGGGAAGAGCCGCAACAGATGAGGTATCCGGCCGGTGTTGGCCGGACTCTTGAGCACCAGCCGCCGGCCGCCGGCATCCAGCGTCGCCTTGCGCAGCACCTCCATGTAGACGCGCTCCCACTGCTTCATATCCCTGGCCGAAAGGCCTCGCATGAAGCAGTACCTGTTGAAGTACCACTCTCCCCGCTGGGGGAACGAGAGCGCATGGAGGGAAGAGAAAGGACTCGCATTGGCGACTGCCAGATCCTCCTCCACCGGCATGTCCATGGACACCTTCATGTTGTCCATCGGCCGGGTCGCCGGCGCGAGTCCGGCCATGAGGCGCTTCAACCGGCCACGGCCGGTGAGGAAGAAGGTCGGCACGGCGGCGTGGAAGGTCGAGATCCAGGCGTACTGGGGATCCTGCGACATCAGATTGAGCAGATGGGTCGTGCCGCTGCGGGCAACGCCGAGCACGAAGACGGGCGGTTTGTCGATCTCCACGCGGGCGACGGCCCCGCCCCAGCGCAGTCGTTCGAAGATCCGTAGAGGAGCAGCCAGCGTCGTCGGAATGAGGATCCGCGCCACCTTGCCCCAGTAGGCCGGCGGGGCGCCGCCGTTCTCCCAGAGGAGGCGCAGCCATGTGCCCGGAGGGGCCATCGTGCTCGAGTGCGGGAGGACCTTGTCTTTGCCGGGCACTGGAGTCTCCTCCTCAGGCGGTGAGGGAGGCGTCTCTTTCTCTTCTGCGCCGCGCGACGAACCTGAAGGAATCGGCCGGCCTGGGCGACAGACCGTAGGAGACCTTCAGCCTGTAGCCCGGGGGCCTCATCTCCAGGTCGGCCTCATGGAAGATCGTCGCAAGGGTCAGTGCGATCTGAATCTGGGCGAGGCCCTTTCCCAGGCAACTGTGCGCTCCCGCGCTGAACGGAACGTACACACCGGCTGCCCGATGCTCCGCCCGCTCCGGCGTGTACCGGTCGATGTCGAAACGCTGCGGATCGGGGAAGTGCTCCGGCAGATGGTGCGCTGCTCCGTAGGCGATCACGATGTCTGCGCCGGCCGGAATCGTGTGGCCGGCAAACACGAACGAGTTCGTTACGCGACGCAGCACCGCGGGCGTGATCGAGTACACCCGCATGGTCTCCATCGCGAAGCGGTTCGTGACGTCAAGTCGTGACAGTGGAGGCGCGGCTGCGGCTCCGCTGTCGAACAGGGCGTCCGCTTCGGCCCTCATCGCGTTCAGGAACCGCGGGCGTTTCAGCGCCTCGTAGAGCGCGAACACCACCGTGTACGCTGCCGTGTGGAGCGCCGCGATGAGGATGGATCCGACGACGCCCGGCAGGTCCTCTTCGGGGAGCAGCCGAGGGTCTCTTCGATGAAGATCGAGCAGATCGTCCACGACGTTCGATGGGCCGCCAGACGGTTTGCGTCGCTCGTGCACTGCCATGATCTCCTCGAAGAGCGCCCGATAGGACTTTCGAGCGCGAGACACCCGCGGGAGCTTCAGCCACCACCTTGGACGTCGTCGCGCCACCTCCACGTCCAGGATCGTCCCTAGAAGGCGGTCCAGGTCGTCGGAGCCGTCGACCATGTCGAGGTTGGCCAGCAGTGCGCCGGCTTGGCGAGTGATCATGCGCTGAAGCGCGGAGCGGGCCGCAACGGGACCGCCGTGGAGCCAGCCGGCGATCTCCGTTCGGGTGATGCGCATGAAGTCGGGCATGCGCTCGTGGAGGCACTGGGGCGAAAGGCCCGGGGCCATCGTCTTGCGCATGCGGACATGTGGAGGGCCCTCCTGGGCGATGATCGTCTTGGAGGCCCCCATCTCCCAACTGAAGCGCAACCACTCGTTGCCGGTTCGCAAGTGGGCCTTGCCCTGGCGTTGGAGAAACTGAACGGCTTCCGGACCGGCGAGAACGAGGAGGCGCCGGTTCAGGGCGCGCACGCGAAAGACGGGGCCCAGTTCCCTATACTGCCGGGCGAAGAAGACGCTCAGATCTCCGGTCATGCTGAGGGCGCTGCCGAGGAACGGGAGGCCCTTCACTTCGGGAATCTCGCTCGGCTGCCGGGCTGCCGTCGGCGCCGGGGCGGCGAGCTGGTTCTGGCGAATCGCCGGGAGCAGGAACCGGCCGATCAGGTCGAGCTTCCGGATCTGCTCGATCCGTTCCCGCAGCCGGGTCCTCTCCTGCGGCGTGAGCAGGCGACGCAGTACGCCGCTGGCGTCGCTCAGGCAGATGAGCACGACATCGCGCGGATCGGGTATCTCGTCGCTGAACAGCACCCGCATGATTCGCAGGCGCACTTCCTCCATCTGGCGCCCGTCACGGGTCGGATAGCGCCTGGAACGGGAGACGGCGGACGAAAAGAACATGCCGCCGGCATCGGTTTCCAGGATTCCGTTCTCGACCAGGCGGGCAAGCGCACGTTCACGGATCTCCTTGCCCCGCTCCGCGGTGCGCGCGATCCAGTAGTCCGCGTTGCGATCGCCCGGGCCGGTCGCTACATCCGCCAGGGTCGGATCGAGAAGCTCGTCCTCAAGAGGCGTCGAGTCCACCAGGACGAGTTTCTCGAGGTCCGTGTCGATCCGTCCCTCCAGCGCCAGATCCATCAACACGGCGCCGGCGACGACGATGTCCAGAAGATGCTCCGAGTAGGACTCCGGCAGATCACCGTGCTCTTCGTCGAGGATGAGCAGGAGAATCTCCTCGGCGAACCTGACGGTCATCGCCGGCTCCCTGATCGAAGCCGGCGATACGCAGCAAGCGCCGCGAGCGGAAAGTACTGGGCGTAGCCGTGGTATCGGAGATAGAAGACTCCCGGAAAACCGACCCCGGTCCACCAGTGGTCGTACCAGGAACCGTCCTCCCGCTGACGCTCCTGAAGGAAGGCGGCGGCACGGTCGAGCGCCGCGCGAGCCACACCGGATTCGCGTGGTTCCGGCCGCGCTCGGACGGCCGCGCTCAGCCCCAGCATCGCCCAGGCCGTCTGGGATGCGGTGCTGTCCCCGCGCCCCCTGGCGGTCGGATGCTCGTAGGAACGGAGCGACTCGCCCCACCCGCCGTCTCCGTTCTGGACCCGGACGAGCCAACTCCGGCCACGCTTCAACGCCCGCGCCAGGGCGTCGGAGCGGTCGCGTGCCGCCGGGGAGGCGAGCTCACCTAGAGCCCGCAGCGAAAGCCCGGTCCCGTAGATGTGATTGGCCCCCCAGCGTCCGGGCCAGCTTCCGTCCTCCTCCTGCTGTCGCAGCAGGTACCCGGCGGCCCGCCTGACCGGCGCCTCCCGCGGACCGAGTCCCGCGGCAAGCAGGGCACGGATGCTTCGAGAGGTGATGTCCGGCGTGCTCGGATCGATCATCGCGTTGTGATCGGCGAAGGGAATGAAGGTGAGGACTTCCTTGTCACATCCCCGGTCGAAGGCGGCCCAGCCGCCGTCCGGGTTCTGCATGCCCAGAAGCCAGGCCAGTCCCCGGGCCAGTGCCTCTTGCCGTCGCCCTTCCAGCGCGAAACGCCCCCGGACCCGGGCCAGCGCCAGCAGTGCCTCCGCCGTGTCGTCGCAGTCGGGGTAGTGGTCGTTCCGGTACTCGAAGCACCAGCCGCCGGGCGCCTCCTGGAGACTCCTTTGGCGCCAATCGCCCGCAACCGAGATCTCCCGGTCCAGCAGCCACTCCAGAGCTTCCTGAATCGGGGCTTTCCCGTCATCCACGCCGGCATCGAGCAACGCGTTCACCGTCAGGGTCGTATCCCAGACCGGCGACAGACAAGGCTGGAGGCGGGTCTCCCCGGCCTCCTCGATCTCGAACCGTTCGAGTTCGCGCAGTTGAGCCTGAACCAGGGGGTGGTTCAGGTCGTATCCCAGGCACCGCAAAGCGATGACGGCGTTCACCATTGCCCCGAAGATCGCGCCCAGGCCGTCCGCGCACTCGATGCGCTCTGTCAGCCATCTTTCGGCCTTCACCAGGGCACGGCGCCGCCACCAGGGAAGAGGACCGATCCAGTCGACCAGCTTGAACAGTGCGCTGAGCGCGCTGAACGCCTGTGCCCAGAGAAGCTCGATCAGCGGTCGACGAGCACGAGTCGGGACGAACTCCGTTTCGAGTTCATCGAGCGTGACGCCGAGCGGCACGCTCGGCCGGTGGGCCCAGATCACCGACAGCGGAACGACCATCGCCCGCGTCCACGAAGACATGTCGTAGATGTTGAAGCAGAACCACCGCGGCAGGAGGATCATCTCCGGGGGCACCGCCGGCGCCTGTCGCCAGCGCCACAGGCCGAAGATTGCCAGGTACAACTTCGTGTACGAGTTGCAAGCACGCAGCCCTCCGGCGCCGAGGATCGCGCGGCGTGCCGCGGCCATGTGCGGCGAACGCGGGTCGTCGCCGGCGAGCTTCAGGCACAGATAGGCCTTGACGGACACGCTTGGATCGACCCGTCCGCCCGGATAGGTCGCCCAGCCGCCTGTCGGCATCTGCTGGCTCCGCAGGCGCCGGCAGCAGGCGGTGACTCTCGGATCGCCTGCGCGGCCGAGGAAGTAGAGCAGCAGAACGTACTCCGATTCGAGGATCGTGTCGCCCTCGAGCTCAAAGCGCCAGTGACCATCCTCCTTGCGACTGCTCAGGAGGTTGCGCGCCGCGGCCTCGATCGTCTGATTGAGGTTCCGGGCCGGTGCTGTCTTCGAACGTTCCTTGAGAACTCCTGCGGGGCCGATCACCGGGCACCTCGGCGAGGAGTTGCGGCATTACGATGAGCGGGGCGACTCAATTGAACTCTGTCCGTTGAAGCTGTCCGACCGAACGGGGAGCCTATAGGAGCCTGTGTGAGATTTTGGCGAATCTGTCGTCTCTTCGAGCGATTTTTTCGTGGCTTGTCCCGGCGGATCGGCACAGGTGGCCGACTCCGGATCGCGCGGCGGAAATGCGCGAGCCGATGCCTCGCTCCTTGAGTTCCGAACGGGCTATCGTCGGCATCCGATGGTCAACGTGCTGAGGACGATCTACCGCCGGTTGCACGCGGCCCTGTTCGCCGCCCTGCGGCGGTTGGGGTGGAACGTGGCGTGGACGGCCGACTTCTACTCGCCGTTGCCGGTGCTGTCAGAGGTGGCGGAGTCCCGGGAGTCGTGGGACCGGCCGAGCGAGTTGGTGGGAGTCGACTACGACCTGGACGCGATGAAGTCTCTGCTCGCAGCCCTGGTCGAGACCCATGGCGGAGAGTTCGAGGAACTGCCGCCGCACAGTGAGATCAGGGCATTGGGATATGGCCCGGGATTCCCGGTCATCGATGCGCTGACGACGTACCTCATGGTGCGGGACCTGCGGCCGGCGCGCTATGTCGAGATCGGGTCCGGGCTGTCGACCTACTACGCGTGGCTGGCCGGGGCGGCGAACGGGCGTGACGGCCGTGCCTGCGACATGACCTGTATCGATCCGTTCCCGACCGGCCGGCTGCGCGAGCTGGAGGGTCCGGCGGTGAACGCCGTCGTGTCAAAGGTCGAGGCCACGGACCTCGGGCTCTTCGAGGCCCTGGATGCCGGCGACGTGCTGTTCATCGACTCGACCCACGTGCTGAAGCTCGGCGGAGACGTGGCGTTTCTCTTCCTCGAGGTGCTGCCGCGGCTGCGGCCCGGCGTCGTGGTCCACATCCATGACATCCACTTCCCCTACAACACTCCCTACCCGGCCGAGCAGTACATCTTTCGCGCCAAGTGGCCGCTCTACCGCACGGAGGCGATGGTCCTGCAGGCCTTCCTGAGCTTCAACCGGGAGTTCGAGGTGGTGCTCTCCGCGCCGATGATTCGTCACTTCGACGAGCCCTACCTGGAGCGAACGATTCCCGGCTACCGCCCGGTCGAAGTGGACGACTACGACACCCACTTCGGCTCGATCTGGTTGCGCCGGCGGTTGCCTGCCGGCTGAGTTGGTAGTGCCGCCCAGTGGGCGGCGAGTCCCATGCGAGTCAGCGTTGCGAAGACGCAGCGTTGACTCCTAGCTGGTCGGCAGGGGCTCGATGGCGAGGCCGGCGAGTGCCGGGCGAAGGCGCTCCAGTCGCTCGTTGTCGATGTACACGATGAGCCGGTACGGCGCGCAGGGCGGCTGCTGGCTGACGAACCAGGCGGAGTAGTCGCGGGCGAAGCGGCCGTCGGTGCCGCGGTCGATCTTCCCGGGGGTCACCACCGAGCCCTCGTGGAGCACGAGGACCGCGGGGCGGACCTGGTGGAGATGGTTGTAGTCGGTTTTACCCCAGTTCAGGTGGTACTCGCCGTGGCGAGCGTGATGAGTGGAGGTCAGGCCGAGAGGATCGTGGATCGTCGTTTCGTCGAGGATCCAGCCGAAGAGCCCGATCGCTTCGGCGGCGGCGACGTCGCCGGGCGCAAGGTGGGGCTTCAGGCGGGTCGCCATGAACTGGTAGCAGCTCGTGATCGGATGGAAGGTGAAGCGCGGGCCGGGTGTGGTCTGCCAGGGACTGCGGCTGAGCATGAAGACGGCGCTCACGGACAGCACGGCGAGCACCCAGGCTGAGCGCCGTCTGGCGGGGCCCGGCATGTCCCAGTCCCCGAACGCACTTGAGAGGCAGAGGGCCAGCGGAGCCGCCAGCACCGGTGCGAACACGGTCAACAGCCGGTAGTGAGGCATCCAGTCGCCGCCGTTGACGAGGACGGCCGGCAACTCGGACACCACCACGAGCAGGCAGAACCACAGGGCCCGGTTCGCGGGCCTTCGGACCAGTGCGATTGCGGCGCCGAGGATCAGGGGCGCGTGAGCGATCTCGAAGCGGACGGTATAGGACAGGCCCGACACCAGATTCGCCAGCAGCGTCTCGGTTCCGGCCGAGACGGCGGACTTGGCGGCCACCGAGTTGGGCAGGAGGGCGCCGTAGTAGCCGAGCCGCCAGATCGTGACGGCCCCGACGACCGCGAGAGCCGCAACCGAAAGGGTGACGGCTCGGGTACGCGCTTCCGTCCTCTCGGCGGATTCGGACGTTCCCAGCAACTGATAGCCGGCGACGATCGGCAGGACGACCAGGCTCTCCGGCCGGGTCATGAAGAGCAGCCCCAGAAGGACGCCGATCAGCCGCGTGTCCGCTTCCTCGATGGTCTTACGCGCGACGAGGACGACCAGAAAGGCGAACAGGCCGCCCTCCAGGCCGTTGCCGGCAACCAGCCAGAAGCGGCCATGGACCGCCACCAGCGCGACCGCGGCCAGACAGGCCGCCGGTGAGGCGCCGAGGCCGCGACCCAGCAGGTAGGCCTCGCGCAATGCCAACAGGGCGAACGACACGCCGAGAACGAACGCCGCGGGCTCGACCGGCAGACGCAGCGTTTCGACGAACGCCAGCAGCAGGGTCCACGACAGGCTGGTCACCCCTTCCACGCGCTCGCCGAGGTTGAAGACCAGGCCGTTGCCGTCGGCAAGGTGGCGGGCGTAGCGGAAGGTGATGAAGGCGTCGTCGATCGTGCGGATCGGGAGGAACAGGAGGGTTAGCAGCGGCAGGGCTGCCGCCGAGGCGCCGAGGAGTCTGAGCGTTCGGCGATCCGTCACGAGGTCGTCCCGATGTCCGCGTCGCCCGCTGTCTCGGCGCCGGTCGTGGCGGTGCGGAAGAACCGCCGGTAATCGGGGAGGAAGCGAAGCGTCAGGAGGCCGCCGGCGAGTGCCGCCGCCGCGATGCTGGCGATCAGCCGGGCCCAACTGCCTGTCGGCAGCAAGACCGCGACGGCAATGAAGAACGGCAGAGGCAGCAGGTAGACCTGGGCAAGACTGGCGACCAGCCGGCGTCGTCGGCCCGCGAAGATGCCGAGCACCTTGAGGAACATCAACAAACTGCCGATGCGCAGGAAGTTCGCCCAGGCCATGCCAATGGGGCCCCAGAGGTAGGTGAAGAGGAAGCCGAAGCCGATGAGAGCCAGCATGTTCAGCACTACCGTGGTCACCCACAGGCGGTCCCGGTTCTGCACCTTCAGCGCTTCGCCGCCCGTTGTCGTGAAGACATCGACCAGGGGTACCAGACAGAGAACGCGAAGTAGCGGCACCGTGTCGTCCCACCCGGGCCCGAGAACCACCTGGACTGCCTTCTCGGCGTTGAAGAACAGGAAGTAGGCCGAGACGACGATTCCGGCGAGGAAGACCAGCGTGCCGAGCCGCAGGGTCTCCGCGAACTCTGCAGCCTTCTCGCGGAACTCGACCAGGGCTGGCAACAGCGGCCTTGGGGTCACGGTCAGGGCGACCAGGAAGGCGAAGTAGTAGGCCTGACCGTAGTAGCCGACGAAGGTGGTGGTCGAGAAGATCTCGATGATGTAGATGTCGATGCGGTTGAAGACCTGGGCCGCGGCCCAGACGACGAACAGGTAGCGGCTGGCGCGGAGCAGGCCTCGGAGTCGCTGCCAGTCGACGTCTAGCTTGACCCGGCCTCGCGCTCGCCACAGCAGCAGAACGGCGAAGAGTGCCGATGCCAGCAACTCGCCGCCCACGAAAGACCAGACTCCGGCGCCGAGGTGGGCCAGGCCGACCGCGATCAGGCCGTACACGAGGCTGCGCAGGATTTCGAAGCCGGCGATTTCGCGGATTCGGAGCCGCCGTTCGAAGAAGGTCCGGTAGACCATGATCGCGGCATCGATGACGATCCACACGGCCAGACCGCGCAGGACATTCGGCAGGTCCGGATTGAGGTAGGAGAAGACGCCGGCGAATGCGACCAGGGCCAGGGACATGGCGGCGCCTACACTCAGGCTCCAGGCGAGCACTGTGCCGTAGGACTCGCGCGGATCGCGCATGAGGTGGTGGGTCAGGCCGAGGTCGCGGATGGCGGAGGCCATCACCACGAATTGCAGCGCGAGGTCGAAGAGTCCGTGAACGTCCGGGAGAATCAGCCGGGCCAGGATGGCGCGTGCGGCGAACGCGAGCAGCAGGCGCAGCAGCATCGAGCCGTAGGCGCTGACCGACGAGTGCAGCAGCCGCTGCTTCGCCTCGGGCTCGGCGGCGCCCGTCACGACCCGGCGCCGACGTGCGGCGGCGCTTCGGTCACGTCCCCTCGATCTCGTGGCGTGCCGCGCTGGCCAAGAACGCCGACCGGGTCATCCGGCGCTCCCTGGCTTCGTCGTCGATCGCCTCGAGCAGACCGCGGTCAAGCGAAATGTTGACCCGCCGCGAAGATCCGCGGTCCAGCAAGAGTGGAATCAGAACGAAGTCCGCCCCCTGACGCCAGTCGGCGAGTTCCGCGTCGGCCTTGATCGCGTCGATCGACCTTGGGGGCGGAATCCGGGCGCCGTCCGCTACGAGACCCTCGACGTGAAAGGCGAGGGCTTCGCAACCGTGCCGCACGGCCTCGTCGACTGTGTCGCCGACGGAGACGCAGCCGGGAAAGTCGGGAAAGCTCACGCCGTAACCGGCGCCGTCCCGGTGGATGAAGGACACGTAGCGCATCTGTTTCCTCCTGTCAGGGAACTAGAACGCCAACGTACGGTAGCGCAGGCAGCCCCGGAGCCGCCCCAACCTCCAGCCGGCGAGCCAGATCCACCGGCCCCGGGCCGATCTCGATAGGAGTTGTGGACTCCGAAGCAGCAGCGACCCGAGTCGCAACAGGCCCGGCAGTGCCCGCAGCCGCGGCATGCCGCGTGTCCGGTACCGCGTGTAGATGTAGACGTTGTAGCGCCCGTAGCGCGCCGCCTGGCGGAAGGCGTCCGCCAAGGTTGCCGGGAACCGCACGTGGACGATCGCCTCGGGCGCGAAGACGAGGCTGTAGCCGCCGAGCTGCAGGCGCCAGCAGAGATCGGTGTCCTCCAGCGCAACGTACTCCTCGTCGAAACCGCCGAGCTCTTCGAAGACGTGGCGCCGTACACCCAGCCCGCAGCCGCCGGCGTGGTCGAGGAAGGAAGGGTTCGTGTAGCTGCACAGGCCGTGCTGCTGTGCGGGGTCGCCGTGCAGCCGTCGCGCCTGCTCGCCGTTCAGACGCTCGATCTCGTGACGGCTCGCCGCCGCCTCATGGCGCTCCAGCTCAGGCACGAGGCCGTCGATCCAGCCGTCGGCGACTACGTCGTCCGCGTCGCAGAACAGGAGCACGTCACCCGTGGCTGCTGCCGCGGCGACGTTCCTGGCGTGCGCCGGCCCCTTTCGGTCGGCGGCGGGTATGACGCGCAGGCCGGGCAGCCGGTCGCGCCAGGACGCGGCGACTTCGACCGAACCGTCGGTCGACCCGTTGTCCGCGACCAGCACTTCGATCTCGCCCTGCCAGGTCTGCCGGCGGAGCGCTTCGAGCTGCGCGTCCAGGGTCTCGGCGGCGTTCAGGCAGGGGATGATGACGCTGACGCGCTCGATCGTGAACGGCGGCGTCCCTGCCTCGTCCTCTGTCACTCCAGGTAGCCCATCGCCTCGAGCGCCTTGCGCGCGGCCTCGGTGTGTGGGGCCACGTTCTGCGGCGAATCGCGGATCCATCTGCTCAGGCGTCGACCGAGCCGGTCCATGACATCCGGAAACTCGGAGGCCACGTCCTTGAGTTGCAGCGGGTCGGACGGCAGGTGGTAGAGCTCGATCGTCGGCTTCTCATGGTCCCGGTTCGGCGGACGCAGGACGAGTTGCCACTCGCCGTCCTGGATGCTCCGCAGGTGACGCTGGTAGGCCCCGGCATCGGCGAAAGCGATTGGATCCGCGACGGCGCCGGTACCGGCTTCGTCGGTCTCGGGCTGTTCCCGCAGCAGAGGCGTCCAGCTCCGGCCCTCGAAGCCCTCGGGCATCGGTTCGCCCAGTAGCTCGACCAGGGTGGGGAAGAGGCCGATCAACTCGACCGGCTGCTCGACGCGTGCGCCTCTGTCGACCCAGGGTTCGCCGACGACGACCAGCGGCACGTGGACGCTGCTGTTGTAGGGCACCGGACCGTGCTCGAAAGGCACTCCGTGCTCGTTCAGTTCCTCGCCGTGGTCGGCGGTCACCACGAACAGGCTCCCGTCCTCCATGCCGAGGGCGGCAATCTCGTCCAGGATGGCGCCGATCGCGCGATCCGTGACCCACACATTCGCGTCGTACTGGGCCACGTAGTAGCGGAGTTCCCGGTGGTCGCCGAGCGCGCGTCCCTCGGCACCCGTCAGGTCGACGATTTCGTCGCCGACATAGTGCTCATCGTCCAGAAACGGATTCCCGGTGCCGGGCTGGAGCAGGTAGGGGACGTGCGGGTCGGTGTAGTGCAGCCAGACGAAGAGCCGCTCCTCGGATACCAGGGAGGCCAGCAGGGGCAGGGCGAGTTCGTTCACGCGGTCGGCCCACACGTGACGCCGGAACGCCATCGGCCGCTGCTCGATCGGGAGTTCGTCGACGGCGTCGAGCGTCGCCTGGTCGACCCAGGTCTGCTCGTAGCGGTCGAAGCCGCGGCCCCAGCCAAGTTCCCGGCTCAGCACCGGGTTGGAGATCACCGCCGCCGTCGTGAAGCCGCGTTCCTGGAACCATGCCGGCAGCGCGAGGTAGTCGTCGGGGATCGTCTGCGCGGCCGTGTTGATCAGTCCGGTCGTGTGCGGGTAGAGGCTCGTGAACATCGAGGCGAAGGACGGTCCGGTCTTCGGCCACTGGACGATCGCCCTCTCGAAGACGACACCGCGCTCGACCCATTCGTCGAGCCGCGGACTCGTGTCCCGGGGATAGCCATGCCAGCCCAGGTGATCGGCGCGCAGCGTGTCGACCGTGATCAGGAAGACGCGCCGCGGTGCCTCGGCCGCCGGCTCGAGCGCCGACTCAGGATCGGCGCTGCAGGCCAGGGCGAGCGCTGCAAGTGGAAGGAGGGCCAGCGCTTGCAGGTGGCGATATCGCATGGCAACCCCGTGAACGGATTCCATCTGCACCATATCCCGGGCCGTCCGTCAGTCCGCCGCGAGTACCTCCTTCACCGCCCGGTGAGCCTCTTGGATCGCCGCGTCCGTGTGGGGGCTCGCGGCGGCGTCGGCGCCCGCGATGGCGACCCGGCCGAAGGGTTGCCTCGCCGTCACCACGGGCCTGTCGTCGCCCGCCTCGAAGGCCCACTCCGGCGGATCGAAGAGCGGGTTGTAAGTGTAGGTGTAGCCGTGCGGCCAGCGGTTGACCGTGATCGCCGCGATGTCGCGCTGGTCGTCGAAACCGCTTGGACCGAGCATCCGGTTGAGCTGGTCCCGGATGTTGGCTTCCACCGTCTCGAACGTGGTGCGGAGAAGGTCCATCCGGCCGGCTCGATGCTGGTCGCGCCGGGACAGGCCCGGCTCGCACGGATAGCGGTACATCGAGATCACCAGCGGCTCGTCTGGCGAGGTCGACGTCCGGTAGTCCCCGAGCGAGAGCTGTTCGGCGAGCCCCACCGAGGTGTGGTAGCCACCTGGGGCCTCGATGTAGGAGACGCCGGCCTCGGTGAAGGCGCGCCAGTTCCGCAGCAGCACGCTCGTGTACTGGAGCGGCGACTTGACCGGCCAGGAGAGCGCGTCCCGCTGGGATTCCGGCAGTTCGGGAACCAGATGGGGAACGATGTTGTGCCAGCAGGCGAGAATGACCCGTCCGGCCGTGACGGTGTGCCCCTGGTCGTCCCGGACGTAGGTGACCCGGGCCGGGCCACCCTGCCCGGGCTCGACCCGGATCACGGTCGAGGACAGCCGGATCCGGGTGCGGTTTCCCGCCCGATCCAGCATCCCGTAGTCGAGGGGCGCCATGACCACGTCCTCCATGGTCGATCCCGGGACGCTGCCCGGAACAAGCCCCCGCACGAGGAGCCGGGCGATTGTGGCGTTTCCGTCCGGGAAGTAGACGTCGGGATCTCCCTCGTACGCCCGGGCCTGGTTCTCCCGGCCGTGCTGGCCGCCCGGCTCGTCCGCCAGCAGATCCGGGGGCGTCTCCGGAATCTCCATGCCCGAGAAGCCGGGCAGGCCCTCCTCCCAGGCGTAGCGCGCCGGATACGCGTCGATTCCGGTGCAGTAGATGCTCTTGGGCCGGTAGTCGAAGAACCGGACCACGCCCGGATCGCATTTCGCGTGTTCGAGGAGAAAGTCCCTGTAGCTGATGGTGGCAAGGTACGCCTTCTTCCCGGCCGGCGAGAGGTCCGGCAGGTAGTCCGGCTGCTCCTCGCTGTGGAGCCGGATCAGATCGGCCCGGACCGTCTCCGACAGTGGCGTGTCGGCGAGAAACTCCGCGAAGGGGCGACTCCCGACACCGGCAACCAGCATGTCCGTGCCGAATGTCTCGCGGTCGAAGAACATGCCCTGCTCAAGCCCCAGGTTCTCGTACGTGTCCGCTACCGAGGCGACGGACTCGTAGTAGCGCCCGCGGTCGATCCCGATCTCCTCGAGGAGGCCCCCCGCGATGTCCCCGTACTGGGAGGGCGCCTCGACGTACAGGGTGCCGCCGCTCATCAGGTAGGTCCGCCCGTCGAGCCGGAACTCGTTGCGCTTCGCGTGGCCGCCGAAGTCGTCGTGGTTGTCGAGCAGCAGCACGCGGGCGTCCGGGCCCGCCTGCTTCGAGAAGTAGTGCGCGGCCGCCAGTCCCGAGATGCCGGCGCCCACGACCACCAGGTCATACGCTTCGCCGGTTTCGGTGGCCGTCCACTCCCGGCCCTCCTGGACCAGTTCGTGCGCGACTTCGAACGAGCCGGGGTGGGAGCCGCGCATTCCCGTGCGCAGCGGCGGATAGGCCGCCGCGCCCTCGCGTTCGATTTCCCGCTGGAACGCGGGTACGTCCCGGCAGGCCAGGGCGGCGCCGGTCAGCGCGACGGGAATCCCCGAGAGAAAGTCGCGACGGCTGATGTCGTCTCCGAACCGTCGCGGCTTCCGGGTTGGTGTCATTGCCTGGAGTCGAGTGTACATTCGGTTCCGCTAGAGTCTTCCGCGCGACCATGACTCCAACCGTGGCGCCGAACTTGGCAAGCGCAACCGCCAGTCGCCGGCAGTTCGTCGTCGGGGTGTCATCGCTGTTCGCGGGGAAGGCAGTCCTGGCAAGCGCCGCCGCCGCCGCTTCCACGCGCCGCCGGTCCGCCGTTCGCGGGCACGATGTCGATGTCGTGGTGGTTGGCGGTGGCTTCGCCGGTGTCGCCGCCGCGCGCGATTCGATGAAGAACGGCTACTCGACGCTGCTGCTCGAGGCGCGCGACCGGCTCGGCGGCCGCACCTGGACCGCTGACTTCGACGGCGACCAGGTCGAACTCGGGGGCACCTGGATCCACCACACCCAGCCCTTCGTCTGGGCCGAGAAGGAACGCTACGGCCTGGAGATCGAGCAGACCCCCGGTGCGGTGGCGGATACCGGCTACCTGATCGCGGACGGCGAGCGCATCCGGCTGACGGAGGCCCGGTACGCCGAAACCTACGAGGCCTGGCGGCTCTACCACGCGGAGGCGCGATGGATCGTTCCGCGGGCGTGGGACATCCTCCACAACCGCGACGCCGCGCTCGCCGCGGACCGTATCAGCGCGACGGACCACATCGAGCGGCTCGAACTCTCGTCCCTCCAGCGGAACTATCTGCGAGCCGTCATCGCGATCATGGCGAACGGCCAGCCGGAGACGATGTCGTACCTGGAGCTGATGCGCTGGCACCTCGCCGGCGGCGGTTTCCTGCCGACGGTAGAAGACTCCGTCGCGCGCTTCAAGCTGAAGCGCGGCACGCGGGGCCTGCTCCAGGCGATGGTTGACGACGCGGGACTCGAGGCGAGACTCGAGACGCCCGTCGAGTCCATCCGCGACCGCGGTGACGGGGCCGTGGTGTGCACCGGCGCGGGCGAGGAGATCCAGTGCCGGGCCGTCATCTGCTGCCTGCCGATGAACACGATCGCGGACGTCGCCTTCGACCCCCCGCTCGCCGCCGGCGTGGTCGAGGCGGGCCGGCAGCGCCACGCCGGCGCCGGCTTCAAGCTCCTGCTCAAGGCCGAAGGCGATGTCGGCAATGTCGCCACCTACGCGATCGACGAGCCGATCGACTTCGTGATGACCTACAAGCAGGCCGCGAACTACACGCTGCTGGTGGCGTTCGGCAAGGACCCCGCCGACCTCGACGTGAACGACGGCGACGCGGTGCAGCGGGCGCTGCGGGCTCACGTCCCGCGCGCAGAGCTGATCGGCAGCATGAGCCACGACTGGAACGGCGACCCGTACTCGCGGGGCACCTGGGCCGTGTACCGGCCGGGCTGGGTGAGCCGCCACTACGACGAGTTCCAGCGGGACCGGGGCCGCATCCTGTTCGGCTCGGGCGACCACGGGGAAGGCTGGCGCGGCTTCATCGACGGCGCGATCGGCGGCGGGATCAGGGCGGCGCAGCGGGCGAAGAGCCTGCTCGGCTGAGCATCCGGAACGAGTCTCAAACGAACCTCGAACGAAGATGCGCCCGGATACCGGACGAGAGCGAGAACCAGGGCGTCAGGGCGCGGCGGAGTTGCCGCGCCGCGCGAGCGTGATCGTGATCGGCGGTGGCGTGATCGGTTGCTCGGTCGCCTACCACCTCGCACGCTCGGGGTGCTCCGATGTGCTGCTGCTCGAGCGCCGGCAGATCACTTCCGGCACGACCTGGCATGCCGCCGGCCTGCTCGGCCAGTTGCGGCAGTCGGTCACGATGACGAACCTCGCTCGCTACACGAGCGAGCTCTACGCTCGCCTTGAGCAAGAGACGGGACAGTCGACTGGCTACCGCCGCTGCGGCTCCTTCTCGGTCACCGCCGACCCCGAGCGGTTCGAGGAACTCAGGCGCGCGGCTTCACTGGCGAAGGTGCTCGGGCTGCCGGTCAATGTGGTGACGGCGAAGACGATCGGGGAGCGGGTGCCGCTGCTCGAGACGTCCGACCTGCTCGGCGGACTGCACATCCCCGGCGACGGCTACGCGAGTCCGACGGACGTCACCCTGGCGCTGGCCGCGGCCGCCCGCTCCGCCGGCGCCCGGATCGTCGAGCAGGTGCCGGTGACCTCCGTTCGCACCGCCGGGGGACGCGTCATGGGCGTCGCGACGGAGCAGGGTGACATCGATGCCGACTGCGTCGTCCTCTGCGCCGGCATGTGGACCCGGGAGCTGGCCGCCTCTATCGGCGTCAACGTTCCGCTGCATGCCTGCGAGCACTACTACGTCCGGTTCGACGACGTTGAGGGACTCGATGCGAACCTGCCCGTCGTGCGGGACTACGACGCCATCTCGTACTTCAGGTACGACGCGGGCAAGCTGATCGTCGGCGTCTTCGAGCCGAGCGCGCGGCCCTGGGGCACGGACGGCATCCCCGAGGACTTCTGCTTCGACGAGATCCCCGCCAACCGCGAGCACTTCGAGCCGTTGCTACGGGGCGCCAGGGAGCGCATGCCGGCCCTTCAGTCGGCCGAGGTCGTGCAGCTCTTCTGCGGCCCGGAGAGCTTCACGCCGGACGTCCGCTACCACGTCGGCCCGGCGCCAGAGTGCGAGAACTGCTTCGTCGCGGCCGGCCTGAACTCGATCGGAATCCAGTCCGCCGGCGGGATCGGCAAGGTGGTTGCCGAGTGGATTCTCGACGGGCATCCGCCGGCCGATCTGTGGGAAGTCGACGTGCGCCGCAACATGCCCTTCCAGGGCAACCGGAGGTACCTGCGCGAGCGGGTCTCCGAGAGTCTGGGCCTCCTCTACGCCATGCACTACCCGTATCGCCAGTTCGAGACGGCAAGGGGCGTGCGCCGGTCACCGCTGTACGACCGCCTGGAGACCGCCGGCGCCTGCCACGGGGAACTCGCAGGATGGGAGCGGCCGAACTGGTACGCGCCGAAGGGCGTGCCGGCCCGCTACGAGTACAGCTACGGACGCCAGAACTGGTTCGAGTACTCGGCCGCCGAGCATCGGGCCGTGCGGGAGAACGTGGGACTGTTCGACCAGTCGTCGTTCGCGAAGTTCCGCCTGGAGGGCCGGGATGCGGCCAGGGTGCTCAACCGGGTCTGCGCCAACGACGTCGACGTGCCGCCCGGCCGCATCGTCTACACCCAGTGGCTCAACGAGTGCGGCGGCATCGAGGCGGATCTAACGGTGACGCGGCTGGCGGAAGACAGCTTCCTGATCGTCAGCGCCGTCACCTCCGAGGTGCGGGACTTTCACTGGCTCAAGGGCCACATTCCGGGCGACGCGCACTGTGTCCTTGTGAACGTGACCTCGGCGATGGGCGTGATCTCCCTGATGGGCCCGGCTTCCCGCGCGCTTCTCCAGTCCGTGACGCCGGCGAACCTGGCCAACGACGCGTTCCCGTTCGCGACGAGCCGCGAGATCGAGCTTGGCTACGGCCTGGTGCGGGCATCGCGCATCACCTACGTCGGCGAACTCGGTTGGGAGCTCTACGTTCCGACGGAGTTCGTGGCCGGCGTCTACGACGAGATCCTGGCTGCCGGCGAGGCGTTCGACGTCGTCCATGCCGGCTACCACGCCCTGGACTCGCTGCGCATCGAGAAGGCCTACCGTCACTGGGGCCACGACATCACGGATCAGGACTCGCCGCTCGAAGCGGGCCTCGGGTTCGCCGTCAAGTTCGACAAGGCGGGCGGCTTCATCGGGCGCGAGGCACTGCTCAGGCAGAAGGAGAGCGGCATCGCGAAGCGCCTGATCCAGTTCAGGCTCCGGGATCCGCAGCCGCTGCTCTACCACTACGAACCGATCTGGCTGGGGGACGAAATCGCCGGCTACGTCACCTCCGGGAGCTATGGCCACAGCCTCGGAGCGGCCGTCGGCCTCGGCTACGTCCCCATGTCGTTGTTGCCGGACTTCCCCGAACTGCCCTTTCCCTTCGAGATCGAGGTGGCTGGCCTCCGCGTCCCTGCCGAGGCCTCCATCCGACCCATGTACGACCCTGGCGGCAAGCGCGTTCGCAACTGAAACGGAGTAGGCTGGCCTCACGGCGAGCCAAGCGCCGACGATCGAGCCAACGATGCACTCCCGACCTACCCAGGCCGTGATCCTGGCCGGCGGCCGGGGCACCCGCCTGGCGCCCCTGACGGACACTCTGCCCAAGGCGCTGATTCCGTTCCACGGCAAGCCGTTCCTGGGCCATGTGATCGACATGCTGCGCGAGCAGGGCTTCGAGCGTGTCCTGCTGCTGCTCGGCTATCGGGCGGAGGCGATGATCGACCACTTCGGCGACGGCTCGGCCTACGGCGTCGAGATCAGCCACCGGGTGACGGCCCCGGATGACCTGACGGCGCACCGGGTCAAGGACGCGGCCGGCGAACTGGACGACCGGTTCCTGCTCCTCTACTGCGACAACTACTGGCCGATGCAGTTCGACCGGATGTGGCGCGCCTACGTCGACTCCGGGGCGGCGGCGCAGATCACCGTCTACGCGAACCGCGATGGCTACACCCGCGACAGCGTGATCGTGGGCGACGACGGCTTCGTCACCGTCTTCGACCGCGGCCGGACGACTCCGGGGCTCAGCGGCGTCGAGATCAGCTACGCGATCCTTCAGAAATCGGCGGTGCTGCCCCTCCTGCCGGATCACCAGGAGCTGTTCGAGGAGGCGGTGTATCCGGCACTGACCGCCCGGGGCGAACTCCACGCCTACTGGAGTGAGCACCGCTACTACAGCGTCGGCGGCCACGAGCGGTTGCCGTTGACCGAGGCGTTCTTCGCCCGTTCGCCGACGATCATCCTGGATCGCGACGGCGTCCTGAACGTGCGCCCGCCGCGTGCGGAGTACGTCTGCACGCCCGAGGAGCTGCGCTGGCTGCCGGGAGCCCGCGAGGCGCTCGCCGCCTTCAACCGGGCCGGTTGGCGGGTGCTCGTCGTGTCGAACCAGCCCGGAGTCGCCCGCGGGCGGATGACGCTGGACGACCTGGCGGCGGTGCATCGACGCCTGTGCGGCGAGGCCGAGGACGCGGGCGGGAGGATCGATCGCATCTACTTCTGTCCCCACGGCTGGGACGAGGGCTGCGACTGCCGCAAGCCGGCGCCGGGAATGCTCTTCCAGGCGCAGCGCGATCATCATCTCGACCTGACGCGCACGACGTTCCTTGGGGACGACGAGCGCGACGGGCAGGCGGCGGACGCGGCGGGCTGTCCCTTCGGCCTGGTCACCGAGAGCGAACCGCTGGTCGCGCACGCCGAGCGGCTGCTGGCTCTCCGAACGGCGGCGGTGGGATGAGCACCGCCTTCGTGCGCCGCCCGGTCCTGATCACGGGGCATCGCGGCTATCTCGGCTCGGTCATGGCGCCGTATCTGGTGGAGCGCGGCTACGACGTCGTTGGGCTCGATACGGGCTACTTCGACGACTGCACGATCACGGCGGACCCGGTGCCGATTCCGTCGATCCGCAAGGACATCCGGGACCTGGAGCCGGGCGACCTGCGCGCGTTCTACGCGGTGATCCATCTCGCCGCGCTCTCGAACGACCCGATCGGCAACCTGGACGAGACCTGGACCGAGGAGATCAACCACCGTTCTTCCGTGCGTCTGGCCGAGCTGGCGCGCGAAGCCGATGTGCGCCGCTTCCTGTTCTCGTCTTCGTGCATCATGTACGGCCAATCGACCACGGAAACAGTGGACGAAACCTCGCCGCTCGACCCGCGGACCCTCTACGCCCGCTCGAAGGTCCGGAGCGAAGGAGCGATCCGCGATCTCGCTACTGACGGTTTCTCGCCTACCTTCCTGCGCAACGGCACCGTGTACGGTCTGTCGCCGCGAATGCGTTTCGACACGGTGCTCAACGACCTGACCGGAGCGGCCTTCGCAAACCGGCGAGTCGTCGTCTACGGCGACGGCAAGCCGTGGCGGCCGGTCGTCCACGTGGAGGACGTGGCGGCGGCTTTCCACCGTGTCCTCGAAGCGCCGCTCGCGCTGATTCACAACGAGGCCTTCAACACCGGCGCCGACCACCTGAACCACCGCGTCATCGAACTCGCGGAGATCGCGGCCGATCTCGTGCCCGGCTGCGAGATCGAGGTGCGAGGCGAGCGCGGCGCCGACCAGCGCACCTACCGCGCTTCGTTCGAGAAGTTCGCCAGCGCCTTCCCGGACTTCGAGTTCCGCGACGCTGCCGGCGGTGCGAAGCAGCTGATCGAGGGCTATCGCCGCGTCGGCCTCGATGCGGCGCTCTACGGCGACGCGCGCTTCGTGCGGTTGCGCTGGCTCAACCGGCTGCTCGATTCGGGACGGCTGGACCGGTCGTTGCGCTGGAAGGCCGGCGCCGGCGAGGCACACCCGGAGGCAGCAAACCCGGAGGAGAAGGGATGATCCACGGCGTCAAGGTGGTTCCGCTTCGTCAGATCGTCGACGAGCGGGGCAAGATCATGCACATGCTGAAGGCCACGGACGAGCATTTCCTCGGCTTCGGCGAGATCTACTTCTCGACCGCCTGGCCGGGGACGATCAAGGCCTGGCACATCCACCGGTCGATGACCGTCAACAACGCGGTGGTCAGCGGCCGGGCCAAGCTCGTGATGTACGACCTGCGCGAGGACTCGCCCACCCACGGCGAACTCCAGGAAGTCTTCTTCGGCGAGGACAACTACGTCCTGGTCCAGATCCCGCCGGGGATCGCGAACGGCTACAAGGCGTATGGCGACAGGCAGGTCATCATGGCGAATGCCGCCACCGAGCCGCACGACCCCGACGAGATGGAGCGGCTCGATCCGTTCAGCGACCGGATCCCCTACGACTGGGACCTCCAGCACGGCTGAGTCGGCTGGAACCCTCGCTGACGTGGACGCATCGCGCCTGATCGTGACCCGTACGCCGTTGCGGGTGTCCCTGGTGGGCGGTGGCACCGACCTGCCGGCGTTCTACCGGCGCGAGGGTGGCGCCGTGCTCTCGACGACGATCGACCGCTACGTCTACGTCACGGTGAAGCGGCACAGCGAGCTGTTCTTCGAGCCGGTCCGCGTGAACTACTCGCGGAGCGAGCAGGTCGAGCGGATCGACGAACTGGACAACAACATCGCGCGCGAGTGCCTGCGGTTCGTGGGTGTCGACCCGCCGGTCTACATCTCGACGGTCGGCGACGTGCCGGCGTCCACTGGCCTCGGCGGCTCGAGCGCCTTCGCCGTCGGCCTGCTGAACGCTCTCCACTCTTACAAGGGCGAACGCGCCTCGGCGGGGCAGTTGGCGGAAGAGGCCTGTCACATCGAGATCGACGTGCTGGGTGCGCGGATCGGCAAGCAGGATCAGTACGCGGCGGCCTATGGCGGACTCAACCTGCTGTCGTTCAAGCGGGACGGCGGCGTGACCGTCGAGCACTTGCGGATCCCCGGCGACCGGCTGCGCGAGCTGTTCCGTTCGGTGCTCATGTTCTGGACCGGACACCAGCGCGACGCGAGCGCGGTGCTCACGGAACAGGACGACCGAACGGACCTGAACCTGGAATCGCTGCGCAGGATGCGGGACCAGGCGAGCGACCTGCACCGGGATCTCGGCGCCGGCGATGTCGACGTCGAGGGCATCGGCCGGCTCCTCGACGAGGGCTGGCGGATGAAGCGGGAGCTCGCGGGATCGATCACGACGCCGCTGATCGACGGTTGGTACGACGCGGCCATCGCGGCCGGCGCCCTGGGAGGCAAGCTCTGCGGCGCCGGCGGCGGCGGGTTCCTGCTGTTCGTCGTGCCGCCCGATCGGCAGGCGGCGGTCCGCGCGGCGCTTGGCGACCTGTACGAGTTGCCCGTCGGCCACGAGTCTCACGGCTCGCAGCTCGTCGCCCCGTTCCACCATGGCTGAGTCGGCCTGCCTGGTCTGCGCCGGGCGGTCGGTGGAGACATTCCTCGACCTCGGCAGCACCGCGCTCGCCAACAAGTTCCCCAGCGCTGAAGACCTGAGCCGCCCCGAACCGCGCTTCCCGCTGCGCGTAGGTTTCTGCCACGGCTGTGGCCACGTCCAGCTCGTCGAGCGCGTGCCGCCGGCCGCGATGTTCACGGACTACCTCTACGTGTCGTCCGCCTCGGACACGCTGAGAGCCCACTTCGACGACCTGGCGGCCACGCTCACTGCCAGGCATGGCCTCGCCGACGGCGGCCTCGTCATCGACATCGGCTGCAACGACGCTTCGCTCCTCTGCTGCTTCCGCGACCGCGGCGCCAGGACCCTGGGCGTCGACCCGGCCGAGAACCTGGCCGAGTTCAGCCGCGACACCGGGATCGAGCGCTACCGGGGCTTCTTCGGCGCGGACACCGCCGGCGAGATCACCGACCGCTGGGGTCGGGCGGCCCTGGTGACCGCCACGAACACGTTCCCGCACATCCCCGACCTCTCGGGCTTCGTCGCCGGCCTCGACGCGGTCTTGGCTCCCGGCGGCGCCTTCGTGCTCGAAGCGCACTACCTGGTCGATCTGCTCGACCAGGTAGCGTTCGACACCGTCTACCACGAGCACGTCTCCTACTGGGCGCTGGACCCGATGATGCGGCTCTTCGAAGACCACGGCATGGAGGTCGTGCGGGCGGAACGGCTGCCGATTCATCATGGCCAACTCCGGGCGACCGTGATGCGGCGCGGCGAGGGCGAAGTGGACCGAAGCGTGGACGATGTCCTGGCCGTCGAGAAGCAGTTCGGCATCGACCGCGTCGACACCTGGCGCACGTTCGCCGAGCGGGTGGGCGGGTTGAAGGCGGAGGTCATGGACTGCCTCAGCGGCCTCAAGGCGGACGGCCGTCGTCTCGCTGGCTATGGCGCTCCCGCCAAGGGCAGCACGCTGCTCGAGTACTTCGGTGTCGGCCCGGGAACGCTCGACTTCATCGCCGACCGGAGCCCGCTCAAGCAGGGTCGCTACACCCCGGGCTCCCACATCCCGATCGTCGCGCCGGCGCGGCTCCTGGAGGACCCGTCGCCCGACCACGTGCTGCTCCTGGCTTGGAACTTCGAAGAGGAGATCCTGGCCCAGCAGGCAGAGTTCCGCCGCCGGGGCGGCAGGTTCATCCTGCCGGTGCCGGAAGTCCGGATCGTGTAGCCGTCGGGTCAGCCGCCGTGTTCCGGTTGCGACAAGGCTCCATGCCTGCCACCGTTCTGTTGTTCGGCCTCGCGTGCGCCACGCCGGAACCCGTGCTGCAGAAGCCGCCCTTTCGGGGCACCGCCTTCATCGATCCCGATCTCATCGTCGCGTCCGATCCGTCGACCCTGCGGAGTCTCGACTACAAGGGGCTGGACACCCGCAGGATGTTCGACCGGCGCGTGGACGCCTTCGTGTCGACCGATGCCTACCTGTTCGACGCCACCTTCGAGGGCGCGATGGTCGTAGAGGTCCAGGTCAACGCGGAGTTCGGCGATGCCGCCACCGCCGAGCGCCACGCGGCCTTCTACGCCCGGGCGATCGGACAGCTACCGGCGGGCCTGCGAACCAGGGTCGAAACCGTGTGGATCCACCGGGGCGACCAGCCCTTCGGCGGCGGCAACGACAACATCCTGATCCACACGGGCAAGGCAGCGGAGTACCTGCGCGACGGTGTCCTCGAAGAGATCCTGATGCACGAGGCCGCGCACACCTCCCTGGATCCGGTCCATGCGGCGGCCGACGGGTGGCTCGCCGCGCAGGAAGCGGACGGCGGCTTCATCTCCGACTACGCTCGTGACCATCCCGGCCGGGAGGACGTCGCCGAGAGCTTCGGACCGTTCTTCGCCCTCCGGCACCGCCGGGAGCGGATCTCCCGCGACATGGCCGGGACGATCCAGGCGACGATGCCGAATCGCATTGAGTTCTTCGACCGCCTGGAACTCGATCTGCATCCCGTCCGCTAGCGTCGCGTCCGACTCGGCGACAACCCAGTTCTCCTTGTGAGAAGGAGAAATATGTGGCATATTCTCCCTTCTGTAGGGAGAAAACTGTGGAGTCCGTGCCAACTCAGCTCCGACAGGTCCTCTCGGAACTACTCTCCGAGTCGCTGCGGAACGCGCTCCCTGCTCACACCCCCCGGCAAGTGCCGGGGCGCATTCGGTTTGCCGGCAAGGTAACGGCGGTGGTGGGGATGCGGAGGTCCGGCAAGACCACGTTCCTTCACCAGCTCAGGAGGGAGAGGACGCCCGAAGGGGAGGTGCCGCTCCATGCGCCCTATCTGTCGTTCGAGGATGACCGGCTGACGGGTCTGGAGACGAGACACCTTGACCTTCTTCTCAACGAGTACGACCGGCTAGCGCCGCCGGGACTGGACACCGCGACCATGTGGTGCTTTGACGAAGTCCACCTCGTGCCGGGCTGGGAGCGCTTCGTGAGACGGTTGCTCGACACCCGGAACGTGGAAGTGTTCGTTTCGGGATCGTCGGCCGCGCTGCTGTCCCGGGAGATTGCCACGGCGCTTCGCGGTCGCGCGTGGCAAGTGCTGATCCATCCGTTCGGCTTCGAGGAGGCTCTTCGCCACCAGGGCTTGCCAGTGCCGGGCGAAACGGAGAGCTTGGCGCGCCAAGAGCGGTTGCAGTTGGAGCGAGCCTTTTCGGCCTGGCTCGGCACTGGCGGCTTCCCTGAGGCGCAGAGCCTCGACGCACTCTCACGGCAGCAGTTGTTGAGGGACTATGTGGACGTCGCCATCCTCCGGGACGTCGTGGAACGCCACAGCGTCAGCAACGTCACCGGGTTGCGGTGGCTCGTTCGGCAGTTACTCGGGAATGCCGGCGGCCTCTTCAGTGTCGAGAAGTTCCACGCCGTGGTCAAGTCTCAGGGACTTGCGATCGCGCGGGACACGGTACATCGGTTTCTCGGTTACCTGGAGGACTGCTTTCTCGTCCGTGTGGTGTGGATGGAGTCGGGCTCGGAACGGCAGCGCATGGTCAATCCGCGCAAGGTGTACCCCGTCGATACGGGTCTGATTCCGCTCTTCGATCGCACGGGGCGTGCGAACGTGGGCCATGCCCTCGAAACAGCCGTTCTGGTCGAACTCGAACGCAGGCGGCTCGACGTGACCTACGTGCGCACTCGAAAGGGATACGAAGTTGACTTCCTCGTTCGCTCCGCCGACGGGCGTCGCGAGCTCATTCAGGTTTGCGCCGACGCATCGGACCCGGTGACCGCTGAACGGGAGGTGCGGGCTCTCGAGGCGGCGGGGGAGGCGTTTCCTGACGCGCGCAAGCTCCTGCTCACCCTCCATCGAGACGGCATTCCGCCGGAGTTGCCGAATGACGTGGTGGCGAAGCCGGCCTACATCTGGGCGCTCCAGTAGCGCCGGTGGGATGCGCCCTTCGCGCGTCACCTCTCCCGGAAGCTGTACAGCTTCGACCGGGTCCGCATCACCAGCCGGTCGCCGGCAAGCGCCGGAGAAGCGAGGGTCATCTCGTCCAGCGGATTCGCGTGGAGCTGCTCGAACTCGTCGCCGGTTCCGAACACGAACGTCGTGCCGGCCTCGTCGGTGGCGAAGATGCGGTCCCGGTAGGCCCAGGGCGAGGTCGTGAAGTGGCCGTTCGAGTCCTCGATCCGCGCCCGATACAGCCGTTCCCCGGTGGCCGCGTCGTAGCGGGCGAAGATGCCGCGGTCGTAGACCACCCACAGGGAGCCTTTGTAGGGAATCGGCGTCGGGATGTAGGTGCCGGCGCGGTTGTCGTTCCAGACCACGTACTCGTTGCTCGTCTGGTCCTCAGCCAGGGTGAGATCGCCGGCGGCGCCGGGGCGGATCGCCGTGATCGGGCGGTTCTGGTCTCCGTGAACGCCCGACGTCACGTAGAGCAGGCCGTCGTACGCGAAGGGCGTCGGCACCGGCAGCAGCGAGTGCCTGGTGAGTCGCCACAGCTCCCGGCCCATCGTGTCGTAGCTGATCGCGGTGTAGGGGCCGAGAGCGACGATCTCGGTGCGCTCGTCGTGACGCCAGACGAAGTGTGTGCTCCAGGAGGTTCGGTGGTTGGGGGCGTGCGGGGCGGCGAGCCGCCCCCGGGCAGCGCGCCAGAACTCGCGGCCGTCCTGCTTGGAGAAGGCGGCGAGGAAGGGGTGCTCCTGGTTGTCGTTCAGGATGACGACGAGGTCGTCCGTGAGGGCGGGCGAACCACCGGTCCCGAAGTCCATGTAGATCTGGAACGGATCGAGCAGTCGCTCCCAGCGCAGTTCGCCCTCGAGCGAGAAGGCCCACAGGCCGAGCCCGGTGACCTAGACGAAGATGGTCTCGCCGTCGGTGACCGGCGTCTCGGAGGCGAAGGTGTTCTTCGAGTGGCGGCCCCCGGGTGGCGGTCCGGCGAAGAAGGTGCGCCGCCAGAGTTCGGCGCCGTCCTCAAGCGAGTACGCGATCAACTGGTAGTCGAGATCGACTTCGTCGGGAAACTCGATGAAGCGTTCGTCGTGGCGCTTGAGGACCTCCTCCCAGGGAAGCCCCTGTTCCCGCAGCTCGCGCATGAACTCGTTGCTGTACTCGGTGCCGAACTCCGGCCGCTTGGTCGCTGCGGTCGATCTGGCCGCGGTGGTCAGGAAGACGGTGTCGCCGACGACGATCGGTGACGACCAGCCGGAACCGGGCACGTCGACGCTCCATTCGACGTTCTCGGTCGTGGACCAGTGGAGCGGCAGCCGGTCGTTGTCCGAAACGGGAATGCCGTCTGGTCCGCGGAAGCCCGGCCATGTGGCAGCGGACGGCGGTTCGGCGTCGCTTTGTCCGGCCGCGGGCACAGCGCCAGCCAGCAGGGCGAGCGTGCCGGCGAGAATGAGGCGGTGCGTGTCACCGGCCGCATACTGGGTGCGCCGGCGTCCCCGCCGGCTGCCGCCGCAGGCGGCTGGGAAAACGCGCCGGCCGGAAGGCCGGCGTCGACTTCGGCGCATGGCGCGGATGTTACCCGTCGGCTCTGCGTTACGCTGACCCGCGTGCCTGGGGAGCGAGTACCGACGGTTGCAGCCCTCGTCCTGAACTACAACGGGCGCGACATCACGCTGCAGGCGTTAGCGAGCCTCGAAGCGATGACCTACCCGGCCTGCGAGTTGATCCACATCGACAACGGTTCCGGCGACGGCTCGTTCGAGGCAGTCGCGGCCGCTCACCCGAACGTGACCCAGATCCGGGTCGAGGAGAACCAGGGCGTCGTTCACGGCATGAACAAGGGGATCGAGCTTGCCGTCGACCGCGGCGTGGACTACCTCCTGTTGCTCAACAACGACATCGAGGTGGAGCCGGACTTCGTCGAAGAACTGGTCGCGGCGGCCGCGACCGACCCGAGTATCGGCTGCGTGGGCCCGAAGATCCTCTACCACGGCGAGCGCGACCGGCTGTGGTCGGCTGGAGGCCGCATCCGCTTCCGCGAGTCGATGACCCGGGAGCGGGGCGAAGGCCAGGTCGATCGCGGCCAGTACGACCGCGACGAGGAAGTGCCCTACGTGAACGGCTGCGCCATGCTGGTGCGCCGCCAGGTCGTCGAGGAGATCGGTCTCTGGGATCCGCTGTTCCACCTCGCGCTGGACGACGCCGACTGGTGCATGCGGATGAAGGCGCGCGGCTATCGCTGCTACTACGCGCACCGGGCGGTGCTCTACCACATGGTGGCGCGGACCGTCGGCGGCTACCGAGCCTCGCGTACGTTCTTCAACGGCCGCAGCGCCGCGCTGTTCGTGCGCCGCTACGGCGGGCCGGCGCAGTGGTGCTCGTTTCTCCTGTTTCTCTCGGCAGGCCTCTTCCTGGCCTTCTTTCGCGAACTCGTCCGCGGCAACCAGGGCGCCGTGATCGCCAAGTTCCGCGGCGTGATCGAGGGCCTCCGGGCGCCGATGGAACCGCCGCCGGGGATCGACGAGGGTGCTCGGGCATGCTGAAGAACCTGCGCGAGGACACGCGCCGCCTGCGCGCGATCAAGACGAAGCCGTTCCCCTTCTACGTGCTCGAGTCGCTGCTGTTCGAGAACGGCTACCAGGCCGTCGTGCTCTACCGGATCGCCCACTGGTTCAAGAGCCGTCGCATCCCGTTTGTGGGGCCCTTCGTCGCCCGGCTGTCGCTGTTCCTCAACAGCGTCGACATCGCGCCGGGGGCGCGCATCGGACCTGGTCTGTTCATCAGCCACGGCATCGGCCTGGTGATCGGCAACGGCGTTCGCATCGGACGAAACGGAACGTTGCTGCATCAGGTGACGATCGGCGCCCCGACGGGCAGGCGGCTGGACCAGATGCCGACCCTCGGCGACAACGTCTTCGTCGGCGCCGGCAGTCGCCTGATCGGTCAGATCGAGATCGGCGACGACGTCTTCATCGGCGTGAACTGCGTCGTGACGGAGGACATCCCGACAAGCACGAAGGTCACGACGACCGCGGGCCTGGCGCTTGAAGCCGCCGGTGGCGCGGAGAGCATTGGTACGCTTGGGAATCGCCCTTGAGAACAGTGAGGAGCCGCCGCTCTGATGCATGAAGTCAGTCGCTTCTATGGAATCGTCGTCGAGATGGAGTGTGGAGACACGCCTCCGGCCCACTTCCACGTCCGATACGGCGGCGCCGTTGTGTTGATCGGCATCGAGAGGCTGACCGTGCTGAAGGGCCGCCTCCCGCCGCGAGCCCTCGGCCTCGTGATGGAGTGGGCCGACCTGCACCGGGATGAGTTGCGGCAAGCCTGGAAGCGCGGACAGCGCTCGGAAGACCTGGGGAAGATCGCGCCGCTGGAGTGAATGCTGGACTCGATAGCGCCTTCAGGCGCTGTAGAGAATCCGCTCGCCAGCCTCTTCCCGCCGTAGCTCTCCCAGGTCCTCAAGCCAGCGCAGGTGCGCGATCGCCTCGCCGGTCGCGAACCAGCGCTGCATGATCGGGAAGTCGTCCCAGGATTTGGCGCGGATGTCCCAGGTCATTTCGCTGGCGGTCTGGTAGGCGTTGCGGCTGCCGTTCGCGCGCAGGATGTCGAGGACCTCCTGGCCGCGGACCTGGTGGTGTTCGCGAAGTTCCCGGCAGCGGCCCTTGAAGTCGTGAATCAGGCTGCGGTGGCCGGGCAGGCAGAGGTCCACGTCGAGCGCCTCGACCTTGGCGACGCTCTCCAGGTAGAGGCCCAACGGATCATGGTCGTCGGCCCAGGCCTGGATGTTCGGCGTGATGTCGCCCAGGATGTGATCGCCGGCGATGAAGAGGCGCTTCGCGCGGTCGTAGAGCGAGATGTGCCCGAACGTGTGGCCCGGCGTGTCGATGACCTCGAGCCGATAGCCGGCGATCTCGATCACGTCACCCTCGTACAGCGGCGCGTACTGGATCATCTGGCCGCTGAAGCGGGCGCCCGGGTGGCGCCGGAACGACTCGGCCAGCTCCTCGGGCGGGAAACCGCTGCGCCTGAGGTAGACGCCCATCGGGCTGTTCTCGGACCAGCCGCCGTGGGTCCGGCCCATCGCCGCGGCGTCGATGGCGCCCATCGATGCAGTGCGGTCTGGTCGCAGAAGTTCCGGGATCAGGCCGTGGTGGTCGGCGTGGAGGTGGGTCGCCAGGAAATCGGTCTTCTCGAGGTCGACGCCGATCTCGTCGAGCCCCGCCGTCAGAACCTCGCGGCACTCGGGACGGTTCATGCCCGTGTCGATGACGAGGAAGCGGTCGTCCTCGACGAAGACGTAGCAGTTCACTTCCTTGAGCGGGTTCCGCGGCAGCGGCACGACGACCCGGTAGAGGGACTCGAGGATCTTCTCGGCGACTGGTTCGGTCATGGGCGCGAAGGGTAGCAAGGGGCTACGATTCACGACTCAAGCACCGAGAGGAGAGCACGATGTCGCTGACCGAGAGCTACGTTCCCGCCGACACCAGTTCACCCGTCCTCGAGACGACGGTCGGCGGCATTCTCCGCGAAGCCGCGGCAAAGGCCCCGGACACGGTTGCGCTGATCGAGGGCGTGCCGGGGGAGCGGCGAACCTGGACCTACGCCGAACTCCTGACCGACGCGGAGCGCGTGGCGCGGGCGCTGGCTGCCCGCTTCGAGAAGGGCGACCGCGTCGCCGTGTGGGCGCCGAACATCCCGGAGTGGGTGCTGCTCGAGTACGGCGCGGGACTCGCGGGCGTGGTCCTGGTGACGGTCAACCCGGCCTACCAGCCGAAGGAACTCGAGTACGTGCTGCGGCAGTCCCGGTCGTCCGGCATCTTCTACCTGCGCTCGTTCCGCGGCAATCCGATGGAGGAGTCTCTGAAGCAGGTGGCGGCCGGCCTGCCTGAACTCCGGGAGATCATCCCGTTCGACGAGTTCGAGGAGTTCCTGGCCTCGGCGCCCGACGACGTCGAGCTTCCCGAGGTGAGTCCGGACGATCCGGTCCAGATCCAGTACACGTCGGGAACCACGGGTTTCCCCAAGGGCGCCTACCTCCACCACCGCGGGATCACGAACAACGCCCGTTTCGTCGCTGAGCGTCTGGGTGTCACGCCCGGCGACGCCTACGTCAACCCGATGCCCCTGTTCCACACGGGCGGCTGCGTGCTGGGCGTCCTCGGCCCGTGCCAGCACCAGGCGACCCTGGTCAACCTGGTCATGTTCGAACCCGGGCTCATGCTGGCGCTGGTCGAAGAGCTGAAGGCCACCCACCTGCTCGGCGTGCCGACGATGCTGATCGCGGTGATGGAGCATCCCGACTTCGCCAGCCGCGACCTGTCGTCCGTCCACACCGTCTGCTCGGGCGGGGCGACGGTGCCGGCCGACCTGGTGCGTCGGATCGAGCGGACGCTCGGAGTGCAGTTCTCGATCATCTACGGGCAGACCGAGGCGTCGCCCGGCGTCACGCTGATGAAGCCGGACGACAGCGAGGAGGACAAGGCGAACACGCTCGGTCCGGTGCTGCCGCAGACCGAGATGAAGGTGATCGACCCCTCGACCGGCGCCACGTTGCCGATCGGCGAACAGGGCGAACTCTGCTGCCGCGGCTACCTGGTCATGCTCGGGTTCTTCGAGATGCCCGACAAGACCGCCGAGACGATCGACGAAGGCGGCTGGCTCCACACCGGCGACCTGGTGACGATGGACGACCGCGGTTACACGACGATCACCGGCCGGTTGAAGGACATGATCATCCGCGGCGGCGAGAACATCTATCCGCGCGAGATCGAGGAGCTGCTGTTCGAGCACCCGCAGGTTGCGGACGTCGCGGTGGTCGGCCTGCCGGACGAGCGTTGGGGCGAGATCGTCGGCGCCTTCGTCCGCGACGCCGACCCGTCGAACCCGGCGAGCGACGGCGAACTCCACACCTACTGCCGCGAGAACCTGTCTCCGCAAAAGACGCCCAAGGTCTGGTACCGGGTCGACGAGTTCCCGCTGACGCCGTCCGGCAAGATCCAGAAGTTCGTGCTGGTGGAGGAGTGGCGGAAGGGGGCCTACAGCGCGGCCTGAGTCGGCGTTGGTGTGGCGGCTACACGAAGCGGATCCGATCTGACATGATCGCCGCTCTTCACGCAGACTTCCCGTCGCCGCTTAGCCGCTAGCGGCGGTTTCCGAATGCAGGCTCTCAGATCCAACGTCGACGTCCGGTCGGAGCAGTTCAAGAAGAACCGCGCCGACGTCCTGGAACAGATAGACCAGGTCAACGACCTGCTCGAGCAGGTGGCCGGCGGCGGCGGCCCCGAGGCGATGAACCGCCTGCGGAGCCGCGGCAGGCTGCCGGTGCGCGAACGGGTGGCGAACGCCCTCGACCGGGACAGTCCGTTCCTCGAGATCTCGCCGCTCGCGGCCTGGAACTCGTACTACACGGTCGGCTCCGGGTTCGTGCTCGGCGTCGGCGTGATCTCGGGCACGGAGTGCGTGATCCTCGGCCACGACCCGTCGGTGCGGGCGGGTGCCTTCAACGAGTTCAACTCGAAGAAGCTGATGCGCGGCCTGGAGATCGCGCGGATCAACCGGCTGCCCTACGTCCAGTTCGTGGAGTCCGCGGGCGCCGACCTGCGCGGCAACACGGGCGACGATCCGGATGCGCAGACGAAGCGCACGCTCGGGCACTTCGCCGAGTCCGGCCGGCTGTTCTACGAGATCTCCGAACTGTCCAAGATGCGGATACCGACGGTTTCGATCGTTTTCGGCGCCTCGACCGCCGGCGGCGCCTACCAACCGGGAATGAGCGACTACAACATCTTCGTGAAGAACCAGGCGATGGTCTCGCTCGGCGGTCCGCCCCTGGTCAAGATGGCGACCGGCGAAGACGCGGAGCCGGAAAGCGTCGGCGGTGCGGACATGCACTGTCGCATCTCGGGCCTCGGCGACTACCTGGCGCAGGACGAGATGGACGGCATCCGGCTTTGCCGCGATGTCATCGCCCATCTGAACTGGCGCAAGGAAGGCCCCGGCCCGAGCCTGCCGCCCGATGACCCGGTGCTCGATCCCGATGAGCTGCTTGGCCTCGTCTCGCGTGACCTGCGCTCGCCGCTCGACATCCGTGAGGTCATCGGCCGTATCGTCGACGGATCGCGGTTCGAGGAGTTCAAGCCGCTCTACGGACCGACGATCGTCTGCGGCTGGTCCTCGATTCACGGCTATCCGGTCGGCATCCTGGGCAACAACGGCGCCCTGTTCTCCGAATCGGCGGAGAAGGCGACCCAGTTCATCCAGCTCTGCAACCAGATCGACGTGCCGCTCCTGTTCCTGCACAACATCACCGGCTACATCGTCGGCACCGACTACGAGCAGGGCGGCATCACGAAGAACGGCTCGAAGATGATCAACGCGGTGGCGAACTCGACCGTACCGCACCTCTCGGTCATCGTCGGCGCCTCGTACGGGGCCGGCAACTACGGCATGAGCGGTCGCGCGTACGGCACTCGCTTCACCTACATCTGGCCGACCGCCAAGATCGCGGTCATGGGGCCGGAACAGATGGCCGGCGTGATGACGATCGTCACCCGCGCGGCGGCGAAGCGGCGCGGCATCCCCTTCGACGAGGAGGCGGACCGGAAGAGAGCCGCCGGGGTCATCCACTGGGCGGAGAAGCGCTCCCTGGGTCTCTACGCGACCTCACGGGTTTCCGACGACGGGATGATCGACCCGCGCGACACCCGCACCGTGCTCGGTCTGTCGCTGTCGGCCTGCCACAGCCGGGCCGTCGAGGGGGCGAAGGGCTATGCCGTCTTCAGGATGTAGCGACGGCGCGATGAGGGCGGCATGATCACGCGGCTCCTGGTCGCCAACAGGGCTGAGATCGCGCGGAGGATCTTCCGTTCGGCGCGCGACATGGGTATCGCCACGGTCGCGGTCTATGCCGACGGCGACGCCGATGCGCCGTTCGTGGCCGAAGCCGATGAAGCGATAGCGCTCGAAGGCCGGTCGTCGGCCGAGACGTACCTGGACATCGAGAAGGTGCTGGCCGCGGCGGCGCGGACCGGCGCCGACGCGGTCCATCCCGGCTACGGCTTCCTGTCCGAGAACGCGGACTTTGCCCGAGCCGTGACCGAGGCCGGGCTGATCTGGGTCGGCCCGTCGCCTGAGGCGATCGCCGCGATGGGCGACAAGCTCTCGGCCAAGGAACTGATGCGAGAGGCCGGCGTGCCCACGCTTCAGGCCGTCGAACTCGGCGACGGCTCCGACCTGGCCGCGGCGGCCGCGGAAGTCGGCTTCCCGGTCCTGGTCAAGGCGGCGGCGGGCGGCGGCGGCCGCGGCATGCGGGTGGTCGAGTCGGAGAGCGAACTGGCCGACGCCGTCGAGGGCGCTCGCCGCGAGGCGGAAGCCGCGTTCGGTGACGGCACCGTGTTCCTCGAGCGCTGGCTGGCCTCCTCGCGGCACGTGGAGATCCAGATCCTGGGTGACCTGCACGGCAACCTCGTCCACTGCTTCGAGCGGGAGTGCTCGATCCAGCGCCGCCATCAGAAGATCATCGAGGAGGCGCCGTCGCCGGTCGTCAGCGAGGACCTGCGGGCGCGCATGGGCGCCGCGGCGGTGGCCGCCGGCCAGGCGATCGGCTACAGCTCGGCGGGGACGGTGGAGTTCCTGGTCGAGCAGCCGGCCGACGGCTCGGTGCCCACCGACTTCCGGTTCCTCGAGGTGAACACTCGCCTGCAGGTCGAGCATCCGGTCACCGAGGAGATCACCGGCCTCGACCTGGTCCGCGAGCAGTTGCGGATCGCTCAGGGGGAGCCTCTCGGTTTCAGCCAGGACGACCTGGCGATCGGCGGCCATGCGATCGAAGCGCGGCTCTACGCCGAGGATCCGGCGAACGACTTCCTGCCCCAGACCGGGCGGATCGAGCGCTGGCAGCCGGCCTCCGGATCGAACGCGCGCTTCGACTCGGGCATAGAAAGCGGCAGCGACGTCGGCATCGAGTTCGATCCGATGCTGGCCAAGGTCATCGTCGGCGCGCCGAACCGGCGCGAGGCGGCGCTCCGGCTCGCCCGGGTGCTTGAGACGACGCGGGTGCAGGGCATTCGGACCAATCGCGACTTCCTCGTTGCGACGCTGCGGTCGGCGGAGTTCCTGGCCGGCGCCACGACAACCGACTTCATCGAGCGAGTGGCGCCGGAACCCGTGCGCCTGCCGTCCACCGACGAGATGGTCGCCGCGGGAATCTGCGCGGCGATGGCCGCCCAGCACGATCGCAGACAGGCGGCGCGCATCCATCCAACGATCACGAGCGGCTGGCGCAACACGGTCATGCCCTACGAGCGGACCGACTTCGAGACCGGCGCCGGCGATGCGCTGCGCATCGAGTACCGGATCCAGCGCGACGGCCGGTTCGATACGCGCGCCACGTCGGGAGACGGCGAGCCGAGCCACCACTCGGTCGAACTCCGGCGGCGCACCGGGGACGGTGTCGAGGTCGTCATCGACGGACGAAGGCTGCGATCGACCGTCACTTCCCGTGGCGACCGCTGGCTCGTGCACGGCCCGGAGGGCGACATCGAACTGCGCGAACTGCCCCGCTTCCCGGTCGCCGGCCTGGAGGCCGTCGCCGGCGGCCTGACCGCGCCGATGCCGGGCAAGGTGATCACGACCCACGCCGCGGTTGGGGATCGGGTCGAGTCGGGCCAACTCCTCCTGGTTCTGGAGGCGATGAAGATGGAGCACCGCGTGACGGCGCCGGCACCGGGCACGGTCTCGGAGTTCCGCGTCGCCGAGGGCGAACAGGTCGGGAACGGCGAGCTGCTCGTCGTGATCGACGAGGACGCCGCCTAGGTCGCGGCACGTTGACGCGAGGAGGATCTGCATGTCGAACCAGCCTGGTACGGAGTGCACGCTCTACGAGGTCAAGAGCGGCGCTGCCTGGATCACGCTGAACCGTCCGGAACGGCGGAACGCGCTGTCGCCGACGCTGGTCACGGAGGTCCATGACCACCTGGCCGCGGCGCAGACCGACGACAGCGTGCGCTCGATCGTCATCACCGGGGCCGGCAAGGGCTTCTGCTCGGGCGCTGATCTCAAACGGCAACCGGGCGAAAGCGAGCCGGACCGGATCGTGCCGTATCCGGACGTGCTGACCGCGATCTGGGAGGGCGAGAAGCCGGTGATCGCCGCCGTGAACGGCCACGCCTTCGCTGGCGGCCTGGGCATGGTCGCGGCCTCGGACCTCGTGATCACCGCCGAGGAGGCGATGTTCAGCTTCAGCGAGGTGCGGATCGGCGTCATCCCGGCGATCATCGCGGTCGTCTGCCTGCGCAAGCTGGGGCCGCACCACGGCATGCGGCTGTTCCTGACCGGAGACCGGTTCAGCGGCCGTCAGGCGGTGGAGTACGGCCTCGCCCACAAGTCGGTGCCTCGCGACGAGCTGATGGCGACGGTCCAGGAGGAGATCGACGCGATCAACCTGGGCGGCCCGAACGCGGTCGTCGAGTGCAAGAAGCTGGTCCGGGCGGTCCCCGACATCTCGCTCGCCGAGGGCTTCGAGCTGACCCAGGGCTGGAGCCGGCGCATGTTCCAGAGCGAGGAGGCGGCCGAGGGCATGGCGGCCTTCCGCGAGAAGCGCAAGCCGAGCTGGGCGGCAGCTGTCGGGTCCGGCGGAGAGTCCTCGTGACGATTCAGCTCTACCACTGCCAGGGCGCCCGGTCGCTGCGTGCAGTGTGGACGCTGGAGGAGATGGGCATCGACTACGACCTGCACGTCTTGCCCTTCCCGCCGCGGGTGTTCAAGAAGGACTACCTCGGCACCAACCTCCTCGGCACGGTTCCCTACATGATCGACGGCGACGTTCACATGACGGAGTCTTCGGGCATTGCCAAGTACCTGGTCGACCGCTACGGTCCGACGCCGCTCGCCGTCGACGTGGACGACCCGGAGTACGGCGCGTACCTGAACTGGCTGTTCTACAGCGACGCGACGCTGACCTTTCCGCAGACGCTGTTCCTGCGCTACACGCGGCTGGAGCCCGAGGAACGCCGCGTCCCCCAGGTCGCCGAGGACTACAGGAAGTGGTTCCTGGGCCGGTTGCGGCTGGTCGAGTCGGCGACCTCGGACGGCCGTGACTTTCTCTGCTGCGGCCGGTTCACGATCGCCGACATCTGCGTCGGCTACGGCCTGAAGCTCGCGGCCTCGCTAGGCATCGACGACTTCGGCGACAACGTCCGCCGCTACTGGACGGGCCTGCAGGAAGTCCCCTCGTACCAGCGGATCCGCGAGGTCTGAGGCGCGGCCGCGGTGGCTTTGGCGTGGCGTCGTCGGTTGCACCCGCCCGGTACGTGGCCGGAGGGCCTTCCCAGCGGCCGCTCACGCTCTCTGGGTGACGGGGAAGGCCGCGCTCGCTTCGGTCGGCTGCGCTCCGGTTCGGAGCCGGCAACGGGAACGGATGGGCAGTCGCTTGCCTCCAGCCCGCTGGGAAGGCCCTCCGGCCACGCTCCCGGTTGGACGGCGTCGGCGCTTCGGCAGCGCCTGAGTTCCAGATCGGATTCGTCTTGGCGGGGGTTCCTCTTGCTCGGGGTGACCGTCTCGTTGGTGGGCTGTGGGCCCAGGCAGAATCTGCCCACCCCGGAGCAACCGATTGCTTATGACCACCAGGTTCATATCGAGGCCGGGTTGGAGTGCGTTCGTTGCCATCGGGGTGCGGAGGAGGGGGTTCATGCGGGGATGCCGTCGGTGCAGGCCTGTGCGGGCTGCCATCGGCGGGAGATTCCCGATCATCCCGAGGTTCAGAAGGTGATGCTCGCGAGTGAGAACCGGGAGCCGATCCTGTGGGCGAAGGTCAATGTGATTCCCGACTCGGCGATGGTGCACTTCAACCACAGGGCGCATGCCCGGGCGGGGGTCGAGTGTTTGACGTGCCACGGTGACGTGGCTTCGATGACGGTGGCCGAGCCGGTGCGGAATGTGGCCGACATGGGCTGGTGCGTTGAGTGTCACCGCGAGAACGAGGCCAGTGATGACTGTCTGGAGTGCCACCGGTGATGAGCGGCGGCGACGGCAAGCGCGGCGAACCCCGGGTGACGATCGGGCGGCGGGACTTCTTCAAGGTCTACGCCGCGGCGGGCGTGGCGGTGCTTCAGGGCTGCCGGCGGCGTGATCAGGAGCTGATCGAGTCACCGGTGCGGCGGAGTACGGCTCTGCCCGGCGCCTCGGTGTGGCGCCGCTCGATCTGCGAGCAGTGCGGCGCCGGTTGCGAGATCGAAGTGCGGACGGTCGACCGGCTGGCGAAGAAGATCGAGGGGTTGCCGTCCGGCTTCGTCAACCGGGGCGGCGTCTGCGCGCTGGGGCACTCGGCGCTGCAGGAGCTGTATCACCCGGACCGGGTGACGGAGCCGATGCGGCGCGGCGCTTCGGGTGAGTTGGAGCCGGTGTCCTGGGAGGAGGCGCTGAAGGCCGCGGCAGGGGCGATTGCGGCCTCGCCGGGAGTGACGACATTCGTCTCGGGCGGGCCGTCGGGACCACTCCTTGGCTTGTGGCGCCGGTTCGCCGTCTCGGTCGGTGCACCACCGCCGGTTCACTGGCAGCCGGCCGACGCGGTCGTCGAGCGCGAAGCTGCTCGTCTGGTCTTCGGGGAGTCGACCCGCCCGGCCTACGACCTGGCCCGGTCCGACTACGTTGTCTCTGTCGGGGCTCCCCTCCTGGACCGCTGGCGAAGTCCCGTCCACTTCGGTGCCGCTTGGGCCGAACTGACCGCCGATCGGCGGGGCAAGCTGGTGCAGGTCGAGGGGCGGCACTCACTGACCGCGGCGAACGCCGACGCTTGGCTGCCGGTCCGGCCGGGCAGCGAAGGGTTCTTCGCGCGCGGTCTGGCCGGACTCCTGCTGGGGTCGGGAACGGTCGGGCAAGAGGGGCGGTCGGCCTACGAGGCGCTCTATCCCGAAGCGCCGCCCGACCTTGCGGCGACTGCCGAGCGCTGCGGTATCGATGCCGAGCGCATCGAGCGGCTCGCCGCCGAGCTTGCCAGCGCCCGCCGCCCGTTGGTGATGGTCGGCGGATCGGCGCTCGAAGGCGAGAACGGCGTGGCAGCGGGCGCTGCGGCACTCGCTCTCAACCTGCTACTGGGCGCGGTGGGCCGCGTGGGCGGCGTCTTCGCCGGCGTCGACTTCGGTTTCGAAGAGCGGCTTGCCGGCGACGCCACCGCGGCGTTGCCGCCTGCGGCGCTGGCGGACCGGCTGGCCGGGGACGGCGATTCGGGGGTTCTCGTTGTGTCGGAGGCCGATCCGCTGCACGGAGTGCCGGGGCTCGAGGCCGGCTTCGAGCGCGCCGGCACGGTGATCGCTTGCTCCGCCTTCTTCGACGACACCACGTTGCGGGCCGATGTCGTGCTGCCGGTCCAGACGGACCTTGAGCGCTTCCAGGCGGTGGAGCCGGACCCGGTGCGTGGCGTTCCGGCCCTGCTCATCGCCTCGCCGACGGTGGCGCCGCGCGGCGAGGCGCGCCATCCGGGCGATGTGGCGCTGGCGCTGGCCGCGGCCGCCGGTCGCGCTCTGCCCTGGCCCGGATTCCAGGAGGCCGTCGAGTCGGCGCTGAGCGACGCCTTCACGGCGACGAGGGCGGCCGGCGACGACGCAAGCGACCCGGCGGCCTTGCCGGCGTCTCTGATCGCCGGCGCGCTCAACGCCCGGCAGTTCGTGCGCCGGACGACGGATGCCGGTGGGCTGCTGGGAACCGAAGAGCTGCGCCGCGCGCCGACGCGGCTTCCTCGGGACGGTGGAAACGACATGCCTTCGGTGCTTCCCGACCCGGCCGGCCGGGCGGCACCGGTTGGTCCGGCGGGCGTTGAATCCTTCACGCTGGTTCCCTTCGAGTCGCTGAAGCTGGGCGACGGGCGTGGCGCCAACCGCCCATGGCTGCAGGAGCTGCCGGACCCTCTGTCGACCGTCATGTGGGGAACGTGGGCCGAAGTCGCTACAGAGGACGCGGACCGTCTCGGAATCCACACGGGCGACATCGTGCGGCTGACCGGAACCGTGGCCGAGATCGAACTGCCGGCGATGGTGCTGCCCACGGTGCGGCCGGGCTCCGTCGGCGTGCCGGTCGGCGGCGGCCACGCGGACTACGGACGCTACGCGCGCGGGCGCGGTGTCAACGTGAATGCTCTGCTGACCCCGGATCGCCGGGTGACGGGCGTGGGCGCTTTCGCCCGAGGCGATCTGCGCGTGCGGCTGGAACGGCTGCGCCGGCCGCGCCGCAGCGAGCGGCCCGTGATCTACGGCCGCGGCCTGCGGCAGGCCGAGGAGATACCGGTCGGCTGGGCGCCGCACGATGGAGGGAAGGCATGACGCGTTGGGGCATGGCCATCGATCTCGACCGCTGCACCGGCTGCGAGGCCTGCGTCGTCGCCTGCGCGGCCGAGAACAACATCCAGACGGTCGGCGAGGAGCAGGCGCGCGAGGGCCGGGCGATGCACTGGCTACGGATCGAGCGCTACTACGAGGGCGAGTTTCCCAACGTTCGCACGCGGTTCATGCCGGTGCTTTGCCAGCAGTGCGGAGCGGCACCCTGCGAACCGGTCTGCCCGGTCTACGCGACATACCACAACCCGGAAGGGCTGAACGCGATGGTGTACAGCCGCTGCATCGGCACGCGGTTCTGCGCCAACAACTGCCCGTACACGGTGCGCGTGTTCAACTGGTTCGACGCCGAGTTCCCGGCGCCGCTCGATTCCCAGTTGAATCCCGACGTCAGCGTCCGCCCCGGCGGCGTGATGGAGAAGTGCACCTTCTGCGTCCAGCGCATTCAGGCCGGCAAGGACGAGGCGGCTCAGGAGGACCGGGAGGTTGCGGACGGCGAGATCAAGACGGCTTGCCAGCAGTCGTGTCCGACGAAGGCGATCGCGTTCGGCGACCTGGACGACCCGGACAGCGACGTGTCCAGATGGGCCGAGTCGCCCCGGGCCTTCAGTCTGCTCGGCGATCTCGATACGCGCCCCGGCGTCGTCTACCGCAGCGGTACGGAATGGCGGGAACCGGCCGAGTGACGAGCGAGGCCCAGCGGCCG
>VXUF01000153.1 GCA_009837085.1 Holophagales bacterium | reverse complement strand
GGACGCCGGCGCACCCAGTCTGCAACTCCGTCATCGTCACACACTGGGTGCGCCGGCGTCCCCGCCGGCTGCCGCCGCAGGCGGCTATGAGACGTGCCGGGCCAGAGGCCCGGCTCCGCTCTGGCGGTACCATCGATCCGCCATGCCCGCTACGGCAGCCACCGACTTCGAAGCGGCCTTTACCGGCAGCGCTTTCGGCACCGTCCTGGCCGACCCGCCCTGGCAGTTCACGAATCGCACCGGCAAGGTGGCGCCCGAGCACCGCCGCCTGAGCCGCTACCCGACGCTGACGCAGGCGGAGATCGAAGCGATCCCGGTCGCCGCTGCCTGCGCCGGAGCCGCCCACCTCTACCTCTGGGTGCCCAACGCCCTCCTCCAGGAAGGCCTCGACGTGATGAAGCACTGGGGCTTCACCTACAAGACGAACCTGATCTGGCACAAGGTGCGCAAGGACGGCGGCCCCGACGGGCGCGGCGTCGGCTTCTACTTCCGCAACACGACGGAACTCGTGCTGTTCGGCGTCCGCGGCAAGCTGCGCACCCTGCCGCCCGGGCGGCGGCAGGTCAACATCATCCGCTCGCGCAAGCGGGAGCACTCCCGCAAGCCGGACGAGCTCTACGACATCATCGAAGCCTGCAGTCCGGGCCCCTACCTCGAACTGTTCGCTCGTGGCCGCCACTCGGAACGCTGGACCGCCTGGGGTGATCAGAGCGCGGACTACGAGCCGGACTGGCCCACCTACTCGAACGCGAGCCGCGCCGCCCGCTGAAGGAGACGATCATGTGCAGGAACATCCGCGTCCTCTACAACTTCGAACCGCCTGCCAACGAAGGGGAAGTGCGCGCCGCGGCGCTCCAGTACGTGCGCAAGGTCAGCGGGTCGACGAAGCCGTCGCGCGCCAACGAAGCCGCCTTCGAACGGGCGGTCGACGCCGTCGCCGAGGTGACTGCCCGGCTGCTCCAGGAGCTCACGACGACGGCGCCGCCTCGCAACCGGGAGGCCGAAGCGGAGAAGGCGCGTGAGCGCTGGCGGCGGCGGCAGCAGCGGATCGCCGCGGCTTCCGCGTAGCTAGCTCGACGCGACGTCCGACGTCTCCGCCGCCACGACCTCGTCGTAGTAGTCGATGACGCGGCGCACGTAGGCCCGCTTCTCGATGTAGCTGCCCGGGTAGAAGCTGCGCTTGAAGCCGTAGATGATCACGTTGCGCAGGTCCTCGAGCGACAGCTCGAACGCCTCGCAGGCGGAGGCGATCTCCCTGGTCACGGTGGTGCGGGACATGAGGCGGTTGTCGGTGCACAGGGTGACCGAGAGGCGGTCCTTCATCATCCGGCCGAAGGGGTGGTCCGAGAACCTTTCGAGGCGCTGGATGCTCTGCAGGTTCGAGGTGATGCAGACCTCGAGGGTGATCCGCCGGTCGCTGATGTACTGGGCAAGGCTGCGGATGTAGCGCTCGGGGTCCCGGGCCGCCGCCGAGTCCGGGTTGTCGTGGCGAAGCCGGTCCGTGGCGTAGAGGTGGGTGCCGTGGCCGATGCGGTCGGCCTGAAGCAGCGTGATCGCCTGGAAGATGCTCTCCGGCCCGTAGGCCTCGCCGGCGTGGATCGTCTTCATCAGGAAGTGCTGCTGCGCGTACAGGAAGGCGTCGCGGTGCACCGCGGCGGGGTTGCCCGCCTCGGCGCCGGCGAGGTCGAAGGCGACGACGGGCAGCCCGAGCCGGTCGCGCGCCTCGACGACGGAACGGGCCAGCGAGAGCGAGGCGGCGGCGTGGATCTCCGGTCCGGTCCAGCCGTGCAGCGCGGTGAACAGCCCCCGGTAGTAGGGGCTGTGGCCCGGGCCGAACATGCGCAGCGCGCAGGCGATGATCCCGTAGCGGAAGGGCGGCTCGGCGCCGTTGCGGACGCTGTCGGTCGCCTCGTGCTCGCGCTGGACGCGGGCGAGGCCGCGGTCGACCGCGGCCAGTACGCCGGCGATGTCGAGATCGGGCCCGGTGTGGAGCTGCGGAGCCAGCCGCACCTCCACGTAGCAGACGTTCTCGGCCAGGTTGTCGGCGCCGAGCTCGTAGGCGGCCCGTTCCAGCGCTTCAGGGGTACACAGCGCGGGCGACGTGTAGGAAAAGGCGCGCAGATAGTCCTCGAGGTCGTCGTAGCGCTCCTTGAAGACGAGATCGAGGAGACCCTCCGGCGTCTGGGACGGGAGTTCCAGGCCGGCGTCGCGCGCGAGCTCGATCAGGGTGTCGAGCCGGAGCGAACCGTCGAGATGAACGTGAAGGTCGGTCTTCGGCAGCTTGCCGATGAGATCGGCGCGAGATGGCGGTGCGTTCAAGTCGGTAACATGCGCGGTCTGCATGGCGCAGTGTACAGCGGACTTCGGGTGGGGAGCGAGACGATGACGACGACCAGGCGTTCCTTTCTTCACGGCGTGGGCGGTCTCGGAGCGGCCGCTACCGGCCTCGGCGCGGCGGGCGCGGCGTTCGCGCGACCGGTGCGCGGCAAGCCGGTTGCCGCGAGCGACCGCATCCGGGTCGGCGCGATCGGCGTGAGGGGCATGGGCTCGAGCAACATGCGCTCGATGCTCGACATCGACGGGGTCGAGTGCGCGGCGCTCTGCGACGTCGACCGGAACGTCCTCGATGAACGGATCGAGGACTTCGAGAAGCTGACCGACAGCAAGCCGGACGCCTACTCCGACTACCGCAAGCTGCTCGAGGACGACGAGATCGACGCGGTGATCATCGCCACCCCGGACCACTGGCACTGCAAGATCATGGTGGACGCCTGCGAGGCAGGGAAGGACGTCTACGTCGAGAAGCCGATGGCGAACTCGATCGAGGAGGTCCGCATCATGCAGCAGGCGGCCAGGGCCTACGGCCGCGTGGTCCAGGTCGGCCAGTGGCAGCGCTCGGGCAAACACTGGCAGGACGCGATGGACTACCTCTGGTCCGGGGAGCTCGGCCAGATCCGCACCGCCAGGGCCTGGGCTTACATGAGCTGGGACGCGCCGATGCCGGTGCCGGACTCGAAGCCGCCCAAGGGCGTCGACTACGACATGTGGCTGGGCCCCGCGCCGAAGCGTCCCTTCAACGAGCGCCGGTTCCACTGGGACTTCCGCTGGTACTGGGACTACGCGGGCGGCCTGATGACGGACTGGGGCGTCCACTTGATCGACATGGTGCTGATGGGCATGAAGGCGACCGCGCCGAAGTCCGTCATGTCCCTGGGCGGGCCGTTCGGCTATCCCGACAGCGCGATGGAGACGCCGGACACGCAGCAGGCGATCTACGAGTACGACGACTTCACGATGGTCTGGGAGCACGGCCTGGGAATCGGCCTGGGTCCCCACCAGCGCGGACACGGCGTGTCCTTCGTCGGCAACAGGGGCACCCTGGTGATCGACCGGGGCGGCTGGGAAGTGCTGCCCGAAGTCGGCCGCGAGAACGGCAAGAGGTTCTACAAGACGCCCGCCATCCCCGATCGGGAAGCCTCCCGGAGCCAGCGGGGCCTGGCCCAGCACACCGAGGATTTCATCGAGTGCATGAAGACGCGGGAGCAGCCGCGCTGCAACGCGGACGTCGGCGCTCTGGTCGCCGTGAACGCGCACCTGGGCAACATCGCCTTCCGGACCGGCCGGCGGGTCTACTGGGATCACGAAACGGGACGCTTCGCGGGTGACGACGAGGCCAACGCGCTGCTCCTGGCCGAGTACCACAACGGCTGGCAGCTTCCGCGGGTGACGGGCGCCGCGTCGTCGGCCGGCTGAGGTGACCGAACTCGAAGACCGCCGGCTCGGCGCCGCGACCATCCTGTTCGGCGCCGGTGGCGGCAAGTACCCCGACAACAACGCCCTGCTGATCGAGGGCGCGGAGTCGACGATGCTCGTCGACCCGTCGCTCGGGGTTCGGGTACGTGGCCGGCGCGCTCTCCCGTCGGTCGACCTCGTCCTGCTCAGCCACTGCCACGAGGACCACACGGCCGCGCTGCCGCTGTTCCGGGACGCTCCGGTGTACGTCCACGAGGAGGATCTGCCGGGCCTGCTCGACTTCGACGGCTTTCTGGCCATCTTCGGGGTCGAGCCGGAGCGCCGGGAGGAGTACGGCCACTTCCTGAAGACGACGTTCTTCTACGAGCCGCGGCCGGACGCGGTGCCGTTCCGGGACGGCGACCTCTTCGACCTCGGCGGCGGCGTCTCGGTGCGCGTCGTCCATACGCCCGGTCATACCCGGGGACACTGCGCCCTGCTGATCGAGCCCGACGGCGTCCTGTTCCTGGGCGACATCGACCTGACCGGGTTCGGCCCGTACTACGGCGACGCCTGGTCCGACCTGGAAGCGTTCGAACGTTCGCTCGAACTGGTGCGCGAGATCGAGGCGACGCACTACGTCACTGGCCACCACATCGGCCTGCTCGACGATCGCGCTGCCTTTCTCGACCGTCTCGACCGCTACGTAGCCCGCATAGCCGACCGCGAACGCCGCCTGCTCGAGTACCTGGGGGAGCCGCGGACAATGGACGAAATCGTCGCGCACCGTTTCGTCTACCGCCCGCACGACCAGGGGGCCGGCATTCCGAAGGCGGAGCGGCACAGCGCGCGGCTTCACCTCGACCGTCTCCAGCGTGCCGGCCAGGTCGGGCGGGAAGGATCCGGGTTCCTCCGGCGTTAGCGGCGTCTATACTGCTGAACAGGAGGGTTGGATTTGTCCGTCAAGACGCTGGCCGCAACTCTTGTCGCGGCCTTGATTCTGGTCGCCGCCTTGCCCGTACTCGCCGCCGAGACGGCGTCGGTGGATCATCTGCTCGAACCCGACACGATTCATCCCGCGACCGCGGACCAGTTCAGGGCCGTCCTGGAGCACCACCGCGGCAAGGTCGTCGTCGTCAACTACTGGGCCACCTGGTGCATCCCCTGCCTTCAGGAGCTGCCTGAACTCGATCTCCTGCAGGAGCGGTACGGAGACCGCGGTCTCGTGGTGCTCGCCGTCTCGATGGACGACCCGGAGAAGCTCGAGGACCGGGTGCGGCCCTTCTTCGCCAAGCGGGCGCCCGGCCTCGTCTCCTACCTGGCGTCGGCCGGCGACAACTCGGTCGACTTCGTCATGGCGTTCGATCCGGAGTGGCCCGGTGCGCTGCCGACGACAATGTTCTTCGACCGCGACGGCGAACTGACCAACATCCATCTCGGACGGATGCTGTACTCGGAGTTTGAGGAGGCGGTGCTCGAGATGCTCGGGGACAGCGACTGATCGCCCAAGCCAGGCGCGGTAGACGCGCGGCGGGAATCGGGAAGTAGTCGCATCCGATCGGTGTTTGGCGGTAGCGGGAGGAACACCGATGTCAGAACTTGCTTTCGAACACTTCGACTTCACGGACGACTACGGTCCCGAGAAGGTCGTTACCGTCTACGAACCCCGCTGTGGCCTGGAGGGGATCGTCGTCATCGACAACAGCGCCGCCGGACCGACGATGGGCGGCATCCGCATGGCGCCGGACGTCAGCGTCGAGGAGGTGTGCCGTCTGGCGCGGGCCATGACCTGGAAGAACGCGATGGCGCGCCTGCGCCATGGCGGCGGCAAGGCGGGCATCCGGGCGAATCCGCGGACGGCGAACCGTGAGGCCCTGATCCGGCAGTTCGGCCGCGCGATCCGGCAGTTGACGGACTACATCCCCGCCCCCGATATGGGCACGAACGAGACCGCGATGGCCTGGATCCGCGACGAGGGGGGCCGCTCGGTCGGCCTGTCCAGGTCCCTGGGCGGGATTCCGCTCGACGAGACGGGCTCTACCGGTTTCGGCCTCGCCATCGCCGCCGAGGTGGCCGAAGAGGCGGGCGTCGTCGCTCTCGAGGGCGCCACTGTCTCCATCCAGGGCTTCGGCAACGTCGGACGGCCGGCGGCCCGGTTCCTGGCCGAAAGGGGCGCGCGCCTCGTGTCGGTCACCGATCTCGACGGCACGATCTGTGACCCGGACGGCATCGACATCGACGAACTCGTGGCGACGATGGACGCGACGGGCGGTGTCACGGGGTATCCGCGCGGTCGCCGCATCGAAGGCGACGCCTTCCTGGACCTGGAGGTCGACTTCTTCGTGCCGGCCGCGCGCCCCGACGTGATCGACAGCGACAATGCCGGCCGGGTCGGCTGCAAGGTGGTGCTCCAGGGCGCGAACATTCCGGTGACGCCGGCGGGCGAGCGGATCCTCCACGACCGCGGCGTCCTCTCGATTCCCGACTTCGTGGCCAACGCCGGCGGCATCATCTGCGGCGCCGTCGAGTACGCGGGCGGCTCCGAGCGGCAGGCATTCGAGAGGATCGAGGACACGGTGCGCCAGAACACGCGGGAAGTGCTGGAACTGGCCCGGGCGGAGGGCTGCCTCCTGCGCGAGGCGGCGATGAGCATCGCCAAGCGCCGGGTCTCGGAAGCGATGGCTTTCCGCCGCGCCGACTGACCCACGCGGTAGCCTGCGGCGCATGAGGCCCCACGATTCCCGGCGCGCCCACAACGCACTGGCCGAACCGGCGGTCGACCGGCGCTCGGAGCGGCGCGGCGACGCCGACTGGCTGGCGCGGAGACTGGCGGATCCCAGCAGCCAGTTGACCGCGGTCTGGCGCGAGCGCAGCCTGGTCTTCGACGCTCACACGGGAGATCGGGGGCCGGTTCCCGGCACGGTGGCGACCGTTGAGGCGGCCGGGCTGGTCGACGGTGCGGAGGACGTCGTGTTCCTCGGCGAAGCGGAGGGCGTCGCCTACTTCTCGGTCGACCTCTCCGAGCGGGAAGATCCGCTCGTCGGCCCGCTCAGGGGCGCCGGCCGCTTCGTCGAGCTGCGCCAGGTCGGCGCGGCGATGAGCGGCCGTGGCGCCAACCTCCTCGCCTACGCTCGCGCCATGGCGACGTGGCACCGCCGCCACCGCTTCTGCGGTCAGTGCGGCGCGGCGACCGAGAGCCGCAACGCCGGCCACCTGCGGGTCTGCACGGCGTGCGGCATCGAGCACTTCCCGCGCACGGATCCGGCCGTCATCATGCTCGTCCACACGGTGGCCGGCGACGGCGGATCCTGCCTGCTGGGCCGGCAGGCCTCCTGGCCGCCGGGCATGTTCTCGGCTCTCGCCGGGTTCGTCGAGCCCGGCGAGAGCCTGGAGAGCGCGGTCGCGCGCGAGGTCCGGGAGGAGACCGGCATCGCGGTCGAGACGGTCCGCTACCACTCCTCGCAGCCCTGGCCGTTCCCGACTTCGATCATGCTCGGCTTCTACGCCACCTCGCCCGGCGGCGACGTGCGGGTGGACACCGAGGAACTGGAACAGGCGGTGTGGGCGACCCGCTCCGAACTGGAGTACGCGCTCCGCGCCCGGGAGGTGCGGCTACCGCCACCGTTCTCGATCGCCCGCCGCTTGATCGACAACTGGCTCCGCGCCGAGGCCTAGCGGCACCCACTGGGTGCGCCGGCGTCCCCGCTGGACTGGGTGCGCCGGCGTCCCCGCCGGCTTTCCGGAACAACGCCGCCGCGAAGCGGCGACCATGCCGGCTCGCGTAGCATTGTCGGTCCATGACTCTCGACTCCCCGAACGGCGGCACGGCGTCGGCCCCGGTCATCGACCGCCTCGGCCGGCCGGTGCGCGACCTGCGCATCTCCGTCATCGACCGCTGCAACTTCCGCTGCACCTTCTGCATGCCGGCCGACCGGGAGTACAGGTTCCTGCCCAGGCAGCAGTTGATGACGTTCGAGGAGATCGAGCGCCTGGTGCGGCTGTTCGTGCAGCTCGGCGTTCGCAAGCTGCGGCTGACGGGCGGCGAACCGCTGCTGCGGCGGGACATCGAGAAACTGGTCCGCATCCTGGCCGCGGTGCCGGGAATCGAGGACCTGGCGCTGACGACGAACGGCGCCCTGCTTGCGAAGAAGGCGAAGGCGCTGGCGGACGCCGGCCTGGACCGGGTCACGGTCAGCGTCGAGTCGCTCCACGATGACGTCTTCGGCAGGGTCACCGGCCTCGGTCACGGCGTCGGTCAGGTTCTCGAAGGCATCGACGCCGCGGCGGATGCCGGCCTCGGCCCGATCAAGATCAACACGGTCGTCATGAAGGGCACGAACGAAGACGAGATCGCCGACATCGCCGGCTACTTCAAGGAGCGCGGCCACGTCGTCCGCTTCATCGAGTTCATGGACGTCGGCACCGTGAACGACTGGAGCCTCGATCAGGTCATCACCGCCTCCGGGATCGCCGCCCGCATCGCCGAACGGTGGCCCTTCGAACCCGTCGACCGCGCTCAACCCAGCGACGTCGCGGAACGCTTCCGCTACCTCGACGACGGCGTCGAGTTCGGCGTCATCCCCTCGATCAGCCGCCCATTCTGCGGCGACTGCGCCAGGGCCCGCCTCTCCTCCGACGGCCGCCTCTACACCTGCCTCTTCGCCGACACCGGCCCCTCCCTCCGCGACCGTCTCCGCGCCGGCGCCACGGACGATGAGCTACTCGCCTTTCTGGCCGCCCACTGGCGCCAGCGCGAAGACCGCTACTCCGAGGTCCGCGCCGAACGCCTCCGCGCCGGCCTGCAGCCGGCCCCCCAGCGCGTCGAGATGTTCCGCATCGGCGGCTGAGACATCGCGCGGCTGCGGGACGCACCCGCCTGCCGGCGGGGCCGGAGGGGAGGGTCCCAGCGGCCGCTCGCGCTTTCTGAGTGGATGAACGGTCGGCGCTCGCTGCGGTCGGCTGCGCTCCGGTTGGGCGTCGGTTCATGTGAGTGTGGCGGCCGTCGCTTGCCGACAGCCTCGCTGGGACCCTCCCCTCCGACCCCGCCGGCAGGCTGGAAGGCGTCAGCGAATGCGCGGGACCGACCTGCATGCAGTAGGTTGAGTGACGGAGACTCGGCGCGATTCCGGGCCGGTGGTGTTGCGATAGACCAAGGAGGTAGTGATGGCTTTACCAGTTGCGGCAGCAGTCGCGGCGCTAACGCCGCTGGCGACCAAGCTCGCAGAACTGATCGCTGAGCGAGTCCCGGCTCGCGATTCCAAAGCGGCGAAGAAGCTGGATCAGGCGGTGGAGGATCTGGATGAGGTGCGGCAGCGCCTGGACGGCCTTGATCGGAAGTTGGACAGGCTGTGGATGGTTGTGGTGACGATCGCCCTTGTCTCGGCTTCGTCGTTGCTGGTCGTCATGCTGAACTGGCTTCTTGCTTGATCAAGGAATCCGATTCGCCTTCCCGCAGCGGGATCTCACGGATGCGGACCTCTCGGATCACAACGAAGGGGTCGTTCCGGCGTTGACCGGCGTGAAAACTCGGCCGGTAGCCTGCGATGGATGACGACGGTGGAGCAGACAGCGGCACGCGACGACTGGCTGTCGCTGCGCGACGAGCCCGTTACTCGTGGCGACCTTGGCCATCCTTGCTGCTGAGACACGCGCGGCGACGGCCGGATTGCGGTCCGAGATCGCGGCTCTGGAAGCGCGCCTCCTGTGGCGTCTTCTCGGCAGCGGCGCGCTGCTGCTCATGTCCCGTCTCGCTGATTCCCTCACATGATTCGATCCGACCTGGCCGAACTGCGGACCCTGGCTACGTTGCATGACCGCTACTAGGTGAAGTGCCGTCCGAGTTGCCACGTGGCATAGTCTCGCTACTCACACGCCAAGGGCGCCCCTCGTTCTTGCGGGCTTAGACTGCGTCCCGCACGCCTTCTTCATCCGCCCGCGAGATCGGGGTTGGTCGATCTCAGCTAGCCGGCAGAGACCAATCAGGAAGGAACACTCTCCAAGTGAATGCACTCGACGAAATGCTGAAGGAAGCTCCACGGGCCAGGCTCATCCCTACACTTGCTTCGTCCCAGAAGGAACAACGGTTGACGTCCATTCTCCTTGCGACCATGACCGTGGTTCGTCCATTCGCCGAACAGCTCCTTAGGAGTTGGGGAGTGAAGATGGCCAAGACCTCTGAGCTGCGGGCGTACACCGAAGTCGAGTTCGCCGGCTCCGACGGGGAAGGCAAGGACCGGCCTGACGGCCTACTGTATTTGTCTGCGAGAAAGAAGAAATGGGCGGCTGTTGTTGAGGCCAAAGTAGGCAATGAGAAAATACCGGAAGAACAAGTCCAGAGATATGGGAAGTCGGTCAGAGGAAGAGTGAATGCTGTCGTTACGATCTCGAATCAGCTCGCTCCCTTGCCGTCTCATGTTCCTTACTCGGTGCCGAAGAGACTAAGGAATGGAGTCGACTTCTACCACACCTCATGGGCGAGCGTGCTAACGGAGGCACGACTGCTCTTGAAGGACGGGGATGCAAAGCGAGAGATGGACCCGGAACAAGAGTACATCCTCGAAGAGCTAGCCTTGTACATGGAACACCCAAGTTCGGGTGTACAACGCTTCGAGCAGATGAACGCCGACTGGCGCACGATGGTCCTCGGTCTTCGCAGCGGCAAGCAGTTTCCGTCTTCATCTATTGAGGTCGAAAACACCGTTGGGGGGTGGCATCAAGAAGTACGTGACCTTTGCTTAATCCTAAGCCTCTGCATAGGAGAACGAGTTAAGGTGCGTCTGCCGCGGAAGCACCAGGCAGACCCGGAACTCAGGCTTCGGTCGGATGGGGACCGACTTGCGGGTTCTTGGGAGTTGCGCTGCGCTCTCCTCGTTCCGAACGCCGCTAGCGACATCGAGATTGTCGTAGACCTGAAGAGCCGGACGGTTTCTTGTGCGATGAAGCTCTTTGCTCCGGGTCATAGGAAGCGAGCGAGCGCGAAGATCAACTGGCTCTTGCGGCAGTTGGGATCCGTAACGAGGACAGAAGAGGTCAGCGTGCGGGTGTTCTGGCCAGGGCGGGCGGCCCCAACGCAGGAGAGTCTAGCCGCGATTAGGGACAGCCCCAGGTGTCTGGAGCACGGTCGTGAGGGACTTGTGCCCACGAGTTTCGAAGTTCTCATGATCCCCAGGGTTCTCGGGAAGCGTTTCGCGGGCAGGCGGACCTTTGTGGAGGATTTGGAGAGACTGGTCGAGAGGTTCTATGAAGAAGTGGGGCAGAATCTCAGGGCGTGGACCCCACCACCCCCACCGATCGACAAGAGTGAGTCTCGAGTCGGGAGGCCCGACGAGGATCAGGTCAGGGGGTAGATGGGAGTGGTCTGCGGTACCAAGCGGATCTCGTCGAGGTAGGGCTTAGTCGCGAAGCAACTCAATGAGCCGAGCCCGGCTGATGCCGGCCGTCTTGCAGTTCGCCAGCATGATGCCGACCTCGACTTCTTTCTTGTTGGTCGGGATGATGATGGGGCGGCACCCCGGCTTGGACAGCTTCAGGTGAGAGCCGACCTGACCGCTCTCGCGGAAGCCGAGCTTCTCGAACGCCCTGACCAGTTTCCGCGGGCTAACCGGCGACAGCCTGGGCATGGGGGACCATGTTGACCGGCACGGAAACCGTGTCTTTTCGTGCGGCGCGGTTCTCGGCATTCGCCGTGACTTGCACCTCCAGACCGCTTTCCTCCAGAACGCGGTCCATGATCCCCTCCTCACAGCAGCCCTCGATGAACAGGGCTAGGGCCTCCTGCAGCATGGCCATGGCTTCTTCGGCCGTGGAGCCCTGGCTAGCTACATGAAGCTGCGGACACGAAGCCACCCATGTATCCCGCTCGCGGTGCACTTCCGCAGGGAACTTGATGCTGACGCCAACTCGTTTCATGGGGCCGGTCCGACAGCGACCCTAGCACCGTTGAGCAACGCCAGATTCAAGTGGGAGCCGGCGGCCAAAGCGGAACCGGCCTGACGGCCGGCGCGTTTCCTGGCCGCCTTCGGCGGCAGCCGGCGGGGACGCCGGCGCACCCAATTTGCGACCGGTTCGCCGCCCGACGACGTGCAGCCTGAAGAGGGTCCGTCTGGGACCCTCCCCCCGGACCCGCTGCAGGCGGCCGTAGCCGTACGCGCAGCCGCAGTCGCATCCGACCGTGAACGCTCCACTTACGCGATTTCCGGTACAGTGCCGCGCATGTGTAGCCGCAAGATTGGGGCGGTCGCGTGAGTACCCGTCCGCTGCTGGCGGCGGCGGAGGGGGAGCGGGATCGCAAGGCGGAGCACATCCGGCTGGCGCTGGACCGGCGCATGCAGGTCGAGCGCAGCTACTTCGACGATTACCGCTTCGAGCACAGGGCGCTGCCGGAGATCGACTTCGACGACGTCCGGATCGGCTGCGACTTCCTGGGACGGGAGCTGGAGGCTCCCTTGCTCATCTCCTGCATGACGGGGGGAACGGGCGCCGCGGAGGAGATCAACCGCCGCCTGGCCGAGGCGGCCGAGGCGAGGCGGGTCGCTCTCGGCGTCGGCTCGCAGCGCAAGGCGATCGACGATCCGGAGACCGCGGCGACGTTCCGGGTGCGGGAGTTCGCTCCCAGCGTGCCGATCCTGGCCAATCTGGGTGCGGTGCAACTGAACTACGGCTACGGCATCAAAGAGTGCCGGGCGGCGGTCGACATGGTCGAGGCCGACGCCCTGGTGCTGCACCTGAACGCGCTGCAGGAGGCGCTGCAGCCGGAAGGCCAACTGAACTTCCGCGGACTGCTGCCGAAGATCGCCCGCGTGGTCGAGGCGCTCGACGTGCCGGTGGTGGTCAAGGAGATCGGTTGCGGCATCTCGGCCGCGGTCGGCCGCGAGCTCGCCAACGTCGGCGTCCGCATCCTGGACACGGCCGGAGTGGGAGGCACGAGCTGGGCGCGGATCGAGGCGGCCCGGGCCGACGAGGTGGCGCTGGGTGAGCGCTTCGCCGACTGGGGAGTGCCGACGCCGGAGTCGATCCGCCAGTTGGCGGCCGTTCCCGGCGTCCAGGTGATCGGCAGCGGCGGCATCCGCTCCGGCGTCGACGCGGCGAAGGCGCTGGCCCTTGGCGCCGACGTCGCCGGCATGGCCTTCCCGTTCCTCGAGGCGGCCAACGCGTCGACCGAGGCGGTCGTCGACCGGATCTCACGCACGGCCTTCGAGCTGCGCACGTGCATGTTCTGCACCGGTGCGGCCGACCTCGCGGCGTTGCGCCGCGTGCCGCTCCTGAAGGAGACGGGCAATGGCTGATCGGCCGGTTTCCGGCCCCGAACTGGCGCCCGAACTCGAGGCCGCGGCGGCCGAGATCGCCGGTTCGGAGCGCGGCTTCCACCGGCCGCCGCCCGGCCTCGACGCGGCGGGACAGGCCGCTGTGCGGCGCAGGGCTCTGGACCTGGCGACCGGCAGCGGTCCGCTCACGGCGATCGGCAGCTACGCCCTGGACGGCGAACGGGCGTCTACCCAGAACTGCGAGAACTTCATTGGCGCCGCCCAGGTGCCGATGGGCGTCGCCGGGCCGGTTCACGTCCGCGGGAGTGAGATCGACGGCACGGTCTGCGTGCCGATGGCGACCACCGAGGGGGCGCTGCTTGCCAGCGTGAACCGCGGCTGCCGCGCGATCACGGCGGCGGGCGGCGCGACCGTCTTCGTGGAGGACGTGGGCATGACCCGGGCGCCGGTCTTCCGCACGACGGGGATCGAGGACACCCGGCGGCTGCTCGAGTGGCTGGAAGAGAACGAAGAGACGATTCGCGCCAAGGCGCAGGAGACAAGCCGCTTCCTGGAACTTCGCGACATTCGACCGTCGGTGGTCGGAAGCACCGTGTTCCTTCGGTTCCGCTTCGCCACCGGCGACGCGATGGGCATGAACATGGTGACGATCGCCTGCGACCGCGTCGTGTCCGAGCTGATCGAGCCGGAAACCGGCGCCCAGTGCGTGGCGCTGTCGGGGAACTACTGCGTCGACAAGAAACCCTCCGCGGTCAACTACCAGCTCGGTCGCGGCAAGCGGATTCACGCCGAGGTCGTGCTGGACGAGACGACGGTGCGCAAGGTCCTCAAGTCGGAGGCGAAGGCACTCCAGGATGTGGCCTACCGCAAGAACCTGCTCGGTTCCGTCGCGGCCGGCGCCCTCGCCTTCAACGCGCAGTTCGCGAACGTGCTGGCGGCGGTCTTCGTCGCCTGCGGCCAGGATCTCGCCCACGTGGTGGAAGGCGCGATGGGTGTCGCCTCGTTCGAGGCCCGCGACGACGGCTCGGTCTACGCGTCCGTCTACATGCCGGATTGCCCGCTGGCCGCGATCGGCGGCGGCACCGGCCTCGACACCCAGCGCGAGGCCCTCGACGTGATGGGCGTGCGGCCCGACGCGGAGCGGCCGGGCGCGGCGGTGCGCCGGCTGGCCGAGATCGTCGGCGCCGTCGTGCTGGCGGGCGAACTCTCCCTGACCGCGGCGTTCACGTCGCGCGACCTGGCCCGGGCCCACGAGCGGCTGGGCCGCTCGGGCGCGGCACGCGCGGGTTGAACCACTGTGTATGAAACCAGAGCGCTCGACGAGACGACCTGGCCAGAGTTCGCGCGCCTCGTCGAGGCGAACAACGGTGTCTGGGGCGGGTGCTGGTGCCTTTGGTATCACGGGAAGGAAGCCAGCGAGGACAGAACTCTCGCTCAGAAACGCAAGGCGAAGGAACGCCTCGTTCGTGAAGGTCGGGCGCGCGCCTCGCTTGTCTTCGAGGACGAGGATTGCGTGGGCTGGTGCCAGTTTGGATCCCCAGAGGAGCTTCCGCGGATCCACAATCAGCGCGCCTATCAGAAGACCGATCCGGTCTTGCCTGACTGGCGGATTACCTGCTTCTTTTCCGGCAAGGGACATCGCGGCAACGGCGTCGCTTTAGTCGCATTGAAAGGCGCCATCGAGCAAATCAGGACGCTGGGCGGCGGGCGGGTCGAGGCGTACCCGGAGAACACTGAAGGCAGAAGAGCGTCACCTGCATTCCTCTTCAACGGTTCGCTGTCCATGTTCGAACGGCGTGGTTTCAAGCGATCGCGGCAGATCGGGAAGCACAAGTGGGTGGTGACGCGAACGATCAAGTAACACCGGGGCGCTCAATACAGAAGAGGATTGGCGCCGACCTCATGTCGAAGTTCAATCCAGGCGGAAGAGGAGAGGCGGAGGCGTCCGCGGTGCGGTTGAGCGTGCCGGGCAAGGTGATCCTGATGGGGGAGCACGCGGCGGTGTACGGCCGGCCGGCGGTGGTGGCGGCGGTGGACCTGCGCCTTGCCGTTGAGGCGCGTTGCAATTCGACGGATGTCGGCCGGGTCCGCCTGGACTTGCCCGACCTGGATCTTCAGGAAGAGCACACGTGGCGGGCGCTCGAGGACTTCACGAGCCGCGCCCGCAGTCGATGGGACAGGTTCGAAGCGGGCGACGTGTCGTTCAAACCGGCGGACGACCGGAGTGCCCTGGTCAGGATCGCGGTCGGTGAAGCAGCGGCATCTTTGCCACCGGCGGTTTCGGAACGGCTGCGACGATGGGGGTTGGAGTTGCGGTTGCGGTCCCAGCTCCCGGTTGGTGCTGGCCTAGGCAGCTCGGCCGCGGCCGCGGTTGGAGTGGTTGCTGCCGTCCGAGCACTGGCAGGGAGCGGGGTTCGCTCACCCGACGAACTCGCGGCGATTGAGGCGGCGGCGCTGGAAGTTGAGCGGCGGCAGCACGGTTTCCCGTCGGGTATCGATAGCGGCACGGTGTTGCGTGGTGGTGTCCTGCTCGTCCGCCGCGAAGGGGACAGGTTGCGATTCGATGACTTGCCGCGGCCGGAGTGGCTTCCCAATGCGATCCGGATCCTCGACAGCGGGACGCCGGGCCAGACGACGGGCGCGGTGGTCACGGCGGTGCGCCGGCGCTACGAGGAAGAACCCGAGCGAACGGCCGCCGTGTTCGACCGCATCGGGGCGAGGAACTAGTCCTCTCGCGCGGCGCGTGGGGACGGCGGGACGCGAGACCCGGCGGCCGCCATCGCCGACGGTCATCGCGCCAGGGTCGAAGACGGCGG
>VXUF01000008.1 GCA_009837085.1 Holophagales bacterium | reverse complement strand
CCCCCCCCCCCCCCCCCCCGCGGGGGGGGTCGGCGGGTGGGGGCCCCCCCCCCCCCCCGGCGCCCGACCCGGACGGCTTACCCCCCAACAACGTCGCGCAGTACACGGGCGGCGTGGTCGAGCTGCTCCTCCGTGATGACGAGGGGTGGCGAGAGCTGGAGGACGGTTCCGGAAGCGCCGCCGGCGAGGGCGATGAGGCCTTGGTGGAGGAGGTTGCGGCTGAGGGTTTGGGCGCGGGTGGGGGAGTCGAGTTCGATGGCCCGGAGGAGGCCCTGGCCTCGGATGGCGGTGACTCCGGGGCAGTGCCTGAGGGGTTCGAGGGCCTGGCCGAAACGGTGGCCCAGGGTGCGGGCGCGGTCTACGAGGTCTTCGGTCTCGATCACTTCGAGAGTGGCCAGGGCCGCGGCGCAGGCGAGGGGGTGGGCGACGAAGGTGGCGGTGTGGCGGGCTTCGCCGTCGCTTCGCCAGGCGTCCATGACTTCCTGCCTGCCGAGGACGGCGGCGATCGGGAGGCCGCCGCCGAGGGCCTTGCCGCAGCAGACGAGGTCCGGCTCGAGGCCGGCTTCGCGGCACACGAACCAGGCGCCGCAACGGCCGAAACCCGTGAAGATCTCGTCCACCGCGAGGACGACTTCGTGACGGCGGCAGAGCTCGCCGAGAGCTGCGAGCCAGCCGGACGGGGGCCAGCGGGTCGCCTCGCGGCCGATGACCGGCTCGACGAGGCAGGTACCGATGTCGGGTTGCCGGTCGAGGATCTCCCGAATCTGTTCGGACGGAGCTCCGTACGGCAATCGGTGAACGACCTCTTCGAGCGGCCGGGTGAAGGGTTCGCGGAAGGCCGGCCTCGACGTGGCCGCGAGCGCTCCGAGGGTGGTTCCGTGGTAGGCGGGGTCGAACACAAGCACCCCCGGGCGGCCGCTGTGCAGGCGGCCGGTCTTGAGCGCGATCTCCACCGCGTCGGCGCCGGACACGGCGAAGTAGACCCGTGGAGCAGGGAGCGGAGCGAGCGCGCACAGGCGCTCGGCCAGCTCGAGGCGGGCAGGGTGAGCGAAGACGTCGCCCAGTCCGTGGACGAGCTGCTCCGCCTGTTCGCTGACGGCCGAGACCACGGCCGGGTGGCGGTGGCCGACGGCGGCGACGCCGAAACCGGCGGTTAGGTCGACGTAGCGGTTGCCGTCGACATCGACCACGTTGCTGCCCAGGGCTTCGGCCCAGAGCATCGCGGTCGTTCCGGCAACCAGGGTGTTGATGCCCGGCGCCTCCGAGGCCTCGAGGCGTCCGGCCAACGCCCTGGCCCGCGGCCCGGGAGGCCGGGTCAGGATTGCCGGCAGCAGGCGGCCGCTCTCGAGCGCTTGCGAAAGCACCGGTCTAGGCGTTCGTGATCCGCTCGCAGATGCGGTCCAGTGCACCCTGGTCGAGGTACGGGTGCATCGGCAGGCTGACGACGCGGTCGGCCAGGCTCTCGCTGACCGGCAGCGAGCCGGCACCGTGGCCGTAGCTCTCGTAGGCGGGCTGCAGGTGCATGGGGCGTGGGTAGTAGACGGCGGTGGGGATGCCGGCGCTGTCGAGATGGGCCCTCAGCGCGTCTCTCGCATCGGCCGACGGACGGCCATCCGCGTCGTCCACGCGGAGCGTGTACTGGGCCCAGCTCGACTCGGCACCCGGGCCGCACTCCGGCGTCGACACCCGCCAGGGCGTCGCCGTCGAGGACGAGACCGCCTGCAACCGCTCGCTGTAGCCGGCCGCGACGGCCCGCCGTGCGGCCATTTCCTGAGCGAAGATCGTCAGCTTCGCGAGCAGCACGGCGGCCTGGAGGCTGTCCAGGCGGCCGTTCACTCCGAGGCGGACGATGTCGTAGCGGTCGGCGCTCTGGCCGTGCTCGCGGATGCAACGGACCACCTCCGCCGTCGCCGGTTCCCTGCAGAACACCGCGCCGCCGTCGCCGTAGCATCCAAGCGGCTTGGCGGGGTAGAAGCTGGTCGTGGTGATTGGCGCGAGCGAACCGACCGGAGCGCGGTTCCGGCGGGCACCGAAACTCTGAGCCGCGTCGGAGATCACCACCAGCTCTCTGGCGGCCGCCCACTCCGCCAACGGCTGCTCGGCCACCGGCAGGCCGAACAGATCCACCGGAATCACCGCCTTCGGCATGGCGACGCCGGCGGCCCGCACGTTCTCGTACTCACGGTCAAGCGAATCGAGATCGATCAGGAAGTCCTCTTCCCGCACGTCGACGAAGATGGGCACGGCGCCCGCGAGCAGGACGACCTCCGCGGTCGCCGTAAAGGTGAAGGTCGGAACGAAGACGGCGTCGCGCCGGGTCTCGTGCCTGCCGACGCCGAGCGCCAGCAGGGCGATCAGCAGGGCATCCGAGCCGCTCGAGACCGCCACCGCGGAGGCGCCGCCGGCCCAGCGGCCCAACTCCGCCTCCAGCTCGTCAACCTCGGGTCCCATGACGTAGCGGCCGTGGTCGAGAACGTCGGCGATCCGGCGGTCGATCTCGGGCCGGAGCCGCCTCGACTGGGCGGCCAGGTCGACAAAGGGGATCCTCGGTGGCGACTCGGTCGGCGTCATGGCCCGGAGTGTAGTGGCGAATCGGCGCAGCGGACGCCGACCGAGTCGAGCGTCTTCCGCAGCAGGGACGAAGTCGGCAACTCATCGATCTCGCTGTCCCGGAACCAGACCAGAGAGGGCCGGCCTAGCGGAGCCTGGTTGGCGGCCGTTTCCTCCGGCGTGCATTCCGGGCGCCAGCGGGCGACCGCGGCTCGCACGACGAAGTCCCTGTAGGTCACCGCGTGCCGCACCAGGACCGCCGGTTCGTCGCACTCCCAACAGCCGCCGAACTCCCTGCCCAGAGCTTCCGCCGCGCCGATCGACTCTTCACGACTAGCGAACTCCACCGTCGGCAGATGCCAGCGCCCGGCCAGCCAGTCCGCGTCCCCGGGGCGACGATGAAGCAGCAGCTCGTCGCCTCGCCGGACCACCGCCGTGAAGCAGTGGCGGACTTCCCGGGCGCGCCGCGGTCGGACAACGGGAAAGGTCCGCGGATCGAGCCCCGGGGAGCGAAACGCCCGGCAACCCGGAGCGATAGGACAGGCGCCGCAATCCGGCGTTCCTCGACGGCAAACCAGCGAACCGACTTCCATCAGTGCCTGGTTGGAGTCTCCGGGACGACCCGGGTGCAGCAGCCGGGAGGCGGTCGCCAGCAGGATGCGCCTCGCTGCCGCGCGACGAGGAGGTTCCCGGGATGCCAGGAACCGGCTCAGCACCCGTTCGACGTTGCCGTCCAGCACCGGCGACGACTCCCCACAGCAGCGGCTGGCGAGCAGCGCCGAGGTGTACGCGCCGACTCCCGGAAGCTCGGCCCACTCCGAGGCGCTCGCGGGCAGGATGCCCCGCTCAGCCAGGATCAGCGCCGCCCGGTGGAGGTTCCGGGCCCGGCGGTAGTAGCCGAGGCCGGACCACGCAGCCTCAACCGACTCGACCGGCGCAGCCGCAAGCGCCTCAACACACGGGAATCGGTCCAGGAAGCCCTGGTACCGCTTCGCGACGACCTCGCTCCGGGTCTGCTGGAGCATGATCTCCGCGACGAGAATCTCGTACGGATCCTCGGATCGCCGCCAGGGCAGATCGCGCTGAAAGAGGTCGAACCAGGCCAGAAGCGCAGCCCGGAGCTCCTCTGGCTCGACTAACTGCAACACAGTTCAGGACCTAGGCGTCTCGCGGCCGGGCCGCTCCGCGCCAGCGACGAAGAAAACGTGAAGAAAGTGCTCAGAGACCCCTTGTTGAAGCCGGATCCCGCTGCTATCCTGCGCTTCTCGCGCAACGGAGGCCACTCGGCGTGGGACCAACAGGTAGCCCCCAGGAGTTATCTGCTCCGAGTCTCTTCGCCGGTCTTCCAAGGCTTTTCCACACTGTGCGGAAAAGCTGCGGAACGTAGCTCTGCAGAGCGGCAATTCCCTGCCCGGCACCGGGAATTGGTGGCCGTGCGCGCTGGAATGTGGGGGAGAAGTGCGTCGGTTCGGAGCAGCAGCGGAGCAAGCGGGCAGAGGCGGCTCTGCCGTGCGCTGGTTCACCATGGCGTTGGGCGGTGCGGAAGTAAAGGGGGAGCATGCCTAGCTCCGTCTGGCCGACTCTACGCCGGCAGTTGCGAGCGGATCTCCCGGCCGAAGACTTCCGCACCTGGTTTCATCCCCTGAGGGTCGCGTCGGAGGACGCTGACCACCTCGTCCTCGAAGCGCCGAACTCGCGCTTCGTCGAGGCCCTCGAGGAGGGCTTCCGCCCGATCGTCGACTGGGCGATCGCTGATCTCAAGGGGCCGACATACCAGGTCCTGTTCAAGAGCGGCGAGACGCGGACCAGGGTCGAACCTTCCGGAAGACCATCGGCTGCGAAGTCCACCGGGAGGCTCGGGGCGGTTGATCGTCCCGATTCCGAGGGGGCGCCAAGCAGTTCGCTCAACCCCCAGTACCGGTTCGACTCGTTCGTGGTCGGCAACTCGAACCGCTTTGCCAGCGCTGCCTCCCAGGCCGTCGCCGAGAAGCCCGGCATCGCGTACAACCCGCTCTTCCTCTACGGCGGTGTGGGTCTGGGGAAGACCCATCTCCTGCACGCGATCGGCAACCGCCTCAAGCGCGCGGCACCCGGCACCCGGGTCGTCTACCTCGCCGCCGAGGACTTCGTGAACGACCTGATCACCTCGATCCGGTTCGAGCGAATGCCCGCCTTCCGCGAGCGGTACCGGACGATCGACGTTCTGCTGGTGGATGACATCCAGTTCCTGGCCAAGAAGGAGCGGTCCCAGGAGGAGTTCTTCCACACCTTCAACGTGCTCTACACCCGGCAGAAGCAGATCATCGTGACCTCGGACGCCCAGCCGCGGGACATGGCGGACATCGAAGAGCGCCTGCGAAGCCGCTTCGGCTCAGGTCTTCTCGCCGACATCCAGCCCCCCGATCTGGAGACCAAGGTCGCCATTCTCCAGCGCAAGGCCCGCCAGCTCCAGGGCCTGGACCTGGACACGGACGTCGCCATGTTCATCGCCAGGCAGGTGCACTCCAACGTGCGCGAACTCGAAGGCCTGCTCAACCGCGTCACCGCCTTCGCTTCGCTGTCGGGCGTGCCCCTCGATCTCGAATTCGCCAAGGAAGCGCTGCGCGACGTGCTACCGGAACAGGACCGGCCGGTGTCCTCCGCGCAGATCATCAAGATGGTCGCCCACCACTACGGCCTCAAGGTTCGCGAAATCAAGAGCAAGAGCAACTCCCGGCAGATCACCTACCCGCGCCAGATCGCGATGTACCTCTGCAAGCGCCTGACCGAGATGTCCTACCCGGAGATCGGGAGAGTGTTCAACGGCAAGCATCACTCGACCGTCATGTACTCGGTCGAGCAGATCGAGCGGCGCCGCGCCGACGACGAGCGGCTGGCTGCTCAACTGGAGCGCTTCACCCGTCAGCTCGGCTGAGCGAGGAACATCCTGCGGAATCGCGGCGGATCGGCCACCAAGGGATCTGCGCACCGGCGGCGGATTGTCCGGGCGCCAGTTCCGGTTGTTCTGCGGCCGTGCTGCGGATGAAATCCGTGGTGCGTGTGCCCTGACAGCCGAAGTCCACAGAATGCACAATCGCTCCGCTGCCGCCTCCGCCCCTTACCGATCCCCTTCTAATCACTATAAGTAACTGATTATAAATGATTTGCAACGTTCTTCCGCGCCAGGAACCGGCACCTTCTGCGGTTACTTCCTTGGTGTATATTGCTCGTCAAGGAGAGGATAGATGAAGACCCGAGTCGAACGACGAGAGCTGTTGACTGAACTCGTGGCGATGCGCGGCATCGTGGAAAGCAGATCGACGATTCCGGTCCTCTCGCACCTCCTGTTGACCGTCCGCGACGACCGCCTGGAACTCGCGGCAACTGACCTGGACGTTTCCCTGACCTCCTGGTGCAGCGCGGAGGAAGGAAGCTGCGAAACCGGCGCGACCGCGGTGCAGGCCCGCAAGTTCCTCGAGATCGTCCGGGCCCTGGCCGACGGCCCGATCGAGTTGTCGACCGGCGACTCCAACTCGCTCCATATCGATGCCGGGTCGTCCAGGTTCCGGATCAACGGTCTCTCGGCCGAGGACTTCCCGACGCTGACCACCGTCGACCAGGACTCGTCGTCTTCGTCCTTCGAGGCGCCGTTCCCCGACTTCAAGCGGATGAGCGGCAAGGTGATCTTCGCCGTCTCGGCGGAAGAGTCGCGCTTCCAGCTGAACGGGGCCCTGCTCAAGTTGAAGGACGGCAAGGTCGAACTGGTCGCGACCGACGGCCACCGGCTCGCCCTGATCGAGGCCGAGATGTCGGGTGTCGCGGAAGCGGACGGCGTCCTGGCGCCGCGCAAGGCCCTGCTGGAGCTGATGCGCTTCGACAGCGACGAGACGATCCGGTTCCGCCGCGGCGAGCACCATCTCGGCTTCGTGATCGGGCGGCGCGAGCTCACGTGCCGGATCCTCGAGGGCACGTTCCCGGACTACGAGAAGGTGATCTCCACGGACAATGACCGGAAGGCGACGTTCGATCGCGGCGCGCTCTCCGAGGTTGTGCATCGGGTTTCCCTGCTGACGGGTGACCGTGCTCCCATGGTCAGGCTCGGTTTCGAGGAGAAATCGCTGCGCGTGTCGTCCTCGAACCCGGATTTGGGCGAGGCGGAGGAGAGCCTCGCCTGCGACTACGAGGCGGAGGAACTGGACATTGGCCTGAACCCGGTCTACGTGCGGGATTTCCTGTCCGCGGTCGACACGGAGCAGGTCGAATTCTCGCTCAAGGACGAGAACAGCCAGTGCCTCGGGCAGCCCGTCGGGGGGCAGGATTTCCGCTACTTGTGCGTGATCATGCCGATGCGCATCTGAGGGCCTTTAGGCGACCAGATAAACCTCCTGTTTTCAGATAGTTGCAATCAGGGGTGAAGCCGGCCCCGGAAGCGGCCAAAACGGCCGTTTTGTGATAGTTTTCCGCACATGACGGCGGCCGGGACAACGGATGTTCAGGCGGTGGCCGAAACCGGGTACTCGGCCGAGCACATCAAGGTCCTCAAGGGCCTCGAGGCGGTCCGGAAACGGCCCGGGATGTACATCGGCGACACCGATGACGGATCGGGTCTGCACCACATGGTGTTCGAGCTCGTCGACAACGCGATCGACGAGGCCCAGGCCGGTTTCTGCGAGTTGGTCAGGGTCGTCATCCACGGCGACGGCAGCGTCTCCGTACGGGATGACGGCCGCGGGATTCCGGTGGCCCTTCACGAGGGTGAGGGACGGTCCGCGGCGGAAGTCATCATGACCGAGTTGCACTCGGGCGGAAAGTTCGACCAGAACGCCTACAAGGTGTCGGGAGGGCTGCACGGGGTCGGCCTCTCCGTGGTCAACGCCCTCTCGGTCCAGCTCGACCTCGAGATCGACCGCGATGGCCACTCCTGGCGCCAGACCTACAGCCGCGGCGTGCCGGAAGCACCGATCGAGGCGGTTGCACCACTCGAGAGTCCCGACGACACCGGCACCGGAATCCGGTTCAGGCCGGACCCGGAGGTGTTCACCCGGCTCTCCTTCGACTACAACGTGCTCGCGCAACGCCTGCGGGAACTCTCCTTCCTGAACCGCGGCATTGCGATCAGCCTCTTCGACGAACGGACCGGCAAGAGCGCGAAGTTCGAGTACGAAGGAGGAATCGCCAGTTTCGTCTCTCACTTGGGCCGGAACAAGACGGCGCTGCATCCGGACCCGGTCTACCTCCACAGCGAGATGGGCGAAACCGGTTCCAGCGAGTCGGTCGAGGTCGCCCTGCAGTGGAACGACAGCTACCAGGAACGGATCTACTGCTTCACGAACACGATCAACAATCGGGACGGAGGCACCCATCTCTCGGGCCTTCGGTCGGCGCTGACCCGCACCGTCAACGCCTACGTCGCCTCCTCGGGTCTCGGCAAGAACCTGAAGGAGAAGCTCTCGGGCGAGGACATCCGCGAGGGCCTGGTGGCGATCGTCTCGGTGAAGGTGCGGGACCCGAAGTTCTCCAGCCAGACCAAGGAGAAGCTCGTCTCCTCGGAGGTGCGCGGCTGGGTCGAGTCGACAGTAGGCGACCAGCTCTCCGCGTTTCTCGAGGAGAACCCGCGCGATGCGAAGCGGATCGTCGAGAAGGTCGTCGAAGCGGCGAGGGCGCGCGAGGCGGCGCGCAAGGCGCGGGAACTGACCAGGCGCAAGGGCGCCCTCGACAGCTCGAACCTTCCGGGCAAGCTGGCGGACTGCAGCGAGCGGGATCCGGCCCTTGCCGAGCTGTTTCTGGTGGAGGGAGACTCGGCCGGCGGTTCGGCCAAACAGGGCCGCGACCGGCGCTTCCAGGCCGTGCTGCCGCTCAAGGGAAAGATCCTGAACGTCGAGCGGGCCCGCCTCGACAAGATGCTCTCTTCCGAGGAGATCAGGACCCTGATTCAGGCCCTGGGGACCGGCATCGGCAACGAGGACTTCGACGCCGACCGTCTGCGCTACCACAAGCTGATCATCATGTGCGACGCGGACGTCGACGGCAGTCACATTCGCACGCTCATCCTGACCTTCTTCTACCGCCAGATGAAGGAGCTCATCGATCGCGGTCACCTCTTCATCGCCCAGCCTCCGCTCTACAAGGTCACGGAGGGGCGCCGTTCGAGCTACCTGAAGGACGACGAGGAGTACCACGACTACCTGGTCGAGCGGATCCGGAGGAGCTGGCAGGTTGCCCTCCCGAACGGCGACGTCGACGATCCGACCGTGTTCGAGGGTGACCGCCTGCGTGTGCTGCTCGACCGTCTCGCCTCGTTCAGGCGGTCGCTGGAGTCCCTGAGCGCGCGCGGCATTCCGCGCGACGCCCTGCGGGCGGCGATCGCCGGCGGCATCAGGGATCGTGACAGTCTCGCCGACCGGGAGCGGGTCGAGCTGACCGCTCAGGTCATCGAGGCCTCCGGCTTTCACGACGTGGCCGTGGAGGATGGCCGCGATGGGTTGCAGTCGATCCGGTTCCGTTCGCGCCGGGACGGTGTGGACCGCCACGTGACGATCGACGAGGCGCTGGTGACTGGCGCCGACTTCCGTGCCCTCACCGCGAACGAGCAGGCGCTCGAGGCATGGCGATCGCCGTCGATCCGGCTGCGCCGGGTGAATGGCAGCGCGACGACCGACGACGTTGAGGCCGAGTCCGTCGACGAAGCGCTCGACTCGCTGTTCGAGGCCGCGAAGAAGGGCCTGTCGATCCAGCGCTACAAGGGCCTGGGCGAGATGAACCCGTCGCAGCTCTGGGAGACGACGATGGATCCCGAGCGGCGCCGGATGCTCCTGGTCGAGATCGATGACGACCGCTACGACGAGACCGACGGCATCTTCACGACGCTGATGGGCGAAAAGGTGGAGCCGCGACGGGAGTTCATCGAGAAGAACGCCCTGAACGCGACCAACCTCGACATCTGACCCACTGACCGTGAGCAAGGGCGAGAACCCCATCCAGCCGCCGCCGTCCGGCCGCGACACCGTGCCAGTGCAGCTCGAGCGCGAGATGCGCCGCAGCTACCTCGATTACGCGATGAGCGTGATCATCGGCCGCGCTCTGCCCGACGTGCGGGACGGCCTCAAGCCGGTTCACCGGCGGGTTCTCTACGGTATGTGGGAAGCCGGCAACACGGCCGGCCGCGCCTACAAGAAGTCGGCGCGCATCGTCGGCGACGTGATGGGCAAGTACCACCCGCACGGCGACGGACCGATCTACGACACGGTCGTGCGCATGGCGCAGGATTTCTCCATGCGCTATCCGCTGGTGGACGGCCAGGGCAACTTCGGCTCGATCGACGGCGACAACCCGGCCGCGATGCGCTACACCGAGGTCCGCCTGACCCGGATCGCCGAGGAGTTGCTGCGCGAGGACATCGAGAAGGACACCGTCGAGTGGGTGCCGAACTACGACGGTTCCGAGCAGGAGCCGGCGCCGCTTCCGGCCCGGATTCCGAACCTGCTGGTCAACGGGTCGGCCGGCATCGCGGTCGGCATGGCGACGAACATCCCGCCGCACAACCTGGGCGAGGCGCTCGCGGCGGTCAAGCTGCTGATCGACCGCCCCCAGGCGACCCTGGAAGAGCTGATGGAGCTGCTGCCGGGGCCGGACTTCCCGACGGGCGGCTTCATTCACGGCCGAGCGGGCATCCACGACGCCTACGCCACCGGACGTGGCTCCATCCAGGTGCGGGCCCGCGCCGAGATCGAGGACGCTGGCCAGGACAGTCAGTCGATCATCGTGACCGAGCTTCCCTTCCAGGTGAACAAGGCCCGGCTGATCGAGCGGATCGCCGAACTGGTGCGCGAGAAAAAGCTCGAGGGCATCCGCGATCTGCGCGACGAGTCGGACCGCGACGGCATCCGGATCGTGATCGACCTGAAGCGCGGCGAGGTGGCCGAGATCGTCCTGAACACCCTCTACAAGATGACCAAGCTCCAGGTCAGCTACGGCATGAACATGCTGGCGATCGTCGACAGCCAGCCCCAGGTGTTGACCCTGCGCGGCCTGCTGCGCCACTTCCTCGATCATCGGCGCACGGTCGTGATCCGGCGTTGCCGCTACGACCTGGCCCGGGCCGAGAGGCGCGCCCACATCCTCGAGGGACTCCTCATCGCGCTGGACCACCTGGACGCGGTGATCGCCACCATCCGCGCGAGTCGCACCCCGCCGGAAGCCAAGGAGCGCCTGATCGAAGGCTTCGCCCTGAGCGAGCCTCAGGCGCAGGCCATCCTGGACATGCGCCTGCAGCGCTTGACCGGGCTCGAGCGCGAGAAGATCGAGCAGGAGCACCGTGAACTGATCGCCGAGATCGAGCGTCTGCGTGCGATCCTCGGTTCCGACGCGCTGCTGCTTCGGGAGATCCGGACCGAGCTCGACGAGATCGAGAAGCGCTTCAGCGATCCGCGGCGCACCGAGATCGTGGCCCACTCATCGGACATCACGATCGAGGACATGATCGCCGACGAGGACATGGTGATCACGGTCACCCGGTCCGGCTACATCAAGCGGTCGCCGCTCAGCCTCTACCGCGCGCAGCATCGCGGCGGCAAGGGCCGGACCGGCATGGCCACGCGCGACGGCGACTTCGTCGAGCAGCTCTACGTCGCCTCCGCGCACAGCTACATCATGGTGTTCACCGACCGGGGCTACTGCTACTGGCTCAAGGTGCACCAGATCCCGGAACTCGGCCCGGCCGCCCGCGGCAAGGCGATCGTCAACCTCCTGCGGCTCGATAGCGGCGAGGGCGTCGCGGCCACCGCCGCGGTACGTGAGTTCCCGGAGGATCGGTTCTTGACCTTCGCCACCGAGGCGGGCGTGGTCAAGAAGACGGCGTTGTCCGAGTACTCGCGGCCGCGCAACAACGGCATCATCGCGTTGCGGATCGACGAGGACGACCGTCTCCTGTCGGTCAAGGTGACCGACACCGGCAGCGAACTGGTACTGGCCACACAGAAGGGCTACGCGATCCGCTTCCGCGAGAGTGACCTGCGTTCCCTGGGCCGGGCGACTCGCGGCGTCCGCGGGATCAGCCTGCGCCCGGGCGATCGGGTCGTGTCGATGGAGTGTCTGCTGCCGCGGGAGGAGTCCGCGGAGGCGCAGGCTCTGGAGACGACCCTGCTGACCGTAAGCGAGAGCGGCTTCGGCAAACGCACCGCGATCGAGGAGTACCGCCTGCAGTCACGGGGCGGTCTCGGGATCATCAACCTGAAGGTGTCCGATCGCACCGGGGACGTGGTCGGTGTCCGGCAGGTCAGCGAGGACACCGGACTGATGCTGATCACCCACGAGGGGAAGATCATCCGCATCACCGCGGGCAGCGTGTCGCTGATCGGCCGCGCCACCCAGGGGGTCAAGGTGATGGACCTCGACGACGGCGACCACATCGTCGCCCTGGCCCGCATCCCGGATCGCGGCGAGGAGGATGAGGACGGCGAGGACGATGACGCCGGGGACGCCGAAGCTACCGAGCCGGAGCCAGTCAACTAGCCGGGAGCGCCACGATGAAGTTCTTTCTGGACACCGCGGACGTGGGGGAGATCGAGACCGGCCTGGAATGGGGCATGGTCGACGGCGTCACCACGAACCCGAGCCTGATCGCCAAGCAGGGCAAGCGCTACCTGCCGACCGTCAAGGAGATCGCGGAACTGGTGCCGGGCCCCGTCAGCGGCGAAGTGCTGGCGACCGACCTCGACGGCATGCTCGAGGAGGGTCGGCGGCTCGCCGGCCTGGCCGACAACGTGGTCGTCAAGGTGCCGCTCGGGCCGCCCGGGCTGACCGCCGTGCGACGCCTGGCCGAGGACGGGATCCGCTGCAATGTGACCCTCTGCTTCTCGCCGTCCCAAGCGCTGCTGGCGGCGAAGGCGGGCGCCGCCTACATCTCGCCCTTCGTCGGCCGCCTCGACGACATCGCCCAGGACGGCATGGACTTGATCAGGCAGGTGATCTCGATCTACTCCAACTACGACTTCGGCACGGAGGTTCTTGTTGCCTCGGTGCGGCATCCGGTTCACGTCGTGCTGTCGGCGGAAACGGGGGCCGACGTCGCGACGCTCCCCTTCAAGACGCTGAGCCAGCTCTACCGTCATCCGCTGACCGACATCGGCCTGGAGAGCTTCCTCTCCGACTGGCGGGCCACGGGCAAGAGCTTCGATGACTGACCGCGACGGGCGGGGCCGATGAGCGTCGACGCCGTTCTCGAGCGGGTGGACCGCGAAACCGGCGCCAGCCTGGAACAGTTGAAGGAGTACCTGCGGATTCCGTCCGTCTCGACCGATCCGGAGTACGCCGCCGAGGTCCGCCGCTGCGCCGGCTTCGTCAAGGAGCGGCTCGAGGCCGCGGGGCTGGCGGCGGAGATCATCGAAACCGCGGGCCATCCGCTCGTGTACGGCGAGTGGCTCGGCGCTCCCGGCCGCCCGACCGTCCTGTTCTACGGCCACTACGACGTGCAGCCGGTCGATCCGCTGGGAGAGTGGCGGAACGACCCGTTCGAGCCGACGATCGAGACAGGCGAACGCGGCGACCGGATCGTCGCCCGCGGCGCCACCGACGACAAGGGCCAGTCCTTCACCCACATCAAGGCGGTGGAGGCAATCATGGCCGAGACCGGCGCCCTGCCGGTCAACGTCAAGTTCCTGATCGAGGGCGAGGAGGAGTGCGGCGGCGAGGCGATCGAGGCCTACGTCCGGAGCTCTGAGTCCCGGCGCCTGGCTTGCGACCTGGCGCTGGTCTCCGACACCTCGATGTACGGGCCGGGCCAGCCTTCCGTGCTCTACGGCCTGAAGGGCCTGCTCTACACCGAGGTCCGGGTACGCGGCGCGGGCCGGGACCTGCACTCCGGTACCTTCGGCGGCGCGGTGGCGAACCCCCTGAACGTCCTGGGCACCATGCTGGCGGCGCTCCGCGACCCGCGGGACGGCCGCATCCTGATTCCGGGCTTCTACGACGACGTCCGGCCGCTGGGCGCGGAGGAACGCGCCGCGTTCGCCGAGCTGCCGTTCGACGAGGCGAAGTACGGCGACGAGATCGGCGCGTCCGCATTGTGGGGAGAGGCCGGCTACACGACCCTGGAACGGGTATGGGCGCGGCCGACCTGCGACGTGAACGGCCTGTGGGGCGGCTACCAGGGCCCCGGCGCCAAGACGGTGATCGCCAACCGGGCCGGCGCCAAGGTGTCGATGCGGCTGGTGCCGGACCAGGACCCGGAGCGGCTCTTCCGTTCCTTCGCGGCCTACATCCGCTCGCTGGCGCCTCCGGGCATCGACGTCGAGGTCGAGAACCTGAACGGGGCGCCGCCCGTGCTCGTCGACCTCGACGGTCCGCTCGTCGACGCGGCCCTCGAGGGCGTGCGCGAAGCCTGGGGCCGCGAGCCGGTGCGGGTCCGGGAGGGCGGTTCGATTCCCATCGTCTCCACCCTGTCCGAGGTGCTGGGCGCGCCCGTGCTGCTGATCGGCTTCGGCCTGTCGGACGACCGGTTGCACGCGCCGAACGAGAAGATGGATCTCTCGAACTTCTACCAGGGCATTCGCACGGTGGTCCGCGTGCTCGACCGTCTCGGAGGCTGCGCCGCCGCTTGACCGCCCGCCTGCGCGAGCGTGAGATCAAGGTCGCGGTCGCCGACCTGGACCGGCTCCGGGAGCGGGTTCGTGCCGCCGGCGGCAAGCTCGAACGAGCCGCTGCCATGGAGTCGAACTGGGTCTTCGACCGCCGGGCCGCCGCGCCCTCCGAGCGGCTGCGGACTCGCCGCGAGCTGCTTCGTCTGCGCACGGACGGCTGCTGCTGCAGGCTGACCTGGAAGTCCGCTCCTGAGATCCGGGGCGGCGTGAAGGAGCGGGCGGAGCACGAGTTCACCGTTGACGACCCGGCCGCGGCGCGGCTGTTCCTCGAGTCGCTCGGCTTCGAGGTCACGGCCCGCTACGAGAAGGTCCGCGAGCGCTGGCTGCTTCTCGGCTGCGAAGTCGCCCTCGACCGGACGCCGATCGGCGACTTCGTGGAGGTCGAGCAGGTCGACCCGGACCTGGCTGAGGGCGGGATCGAACGCGTCTGCCGCCGCTGCGGCATCGATCCGGAGCAGGCGGATCTGCGGGACTATCTCGCGATCTACCGCGATCACCGGGCGCGGAACGAGGGACTGCCCCGGGACATGGTGTTTACGGAGTGAGGGCCCTCGTGCTCTGCGCCGGCCGGGGCGAACGGCTGCGGCCGCTGACCGGCGCCGTACCCAAGCCCATGCTGCCGGTGGCCGGCCGCGCCGTCGCGATGCGGACGATCGACCTTCTTCACCGCGCCGGCTGCGAGATCGCGGTCAACCTGTACCACCTCGGAGACGCGGTGAGGCTCGGGCTCGAGAGCGAGGCGGGCGCCCGCGGGATCGAACTCCGCTTCGAAGTCGAACCGGACCTGCTCGGCACGCTGGGCGCGGTCGTCAACCTGCGGGACTTCCTCGCCGACGCCGACGACATCGTGCTCGTCAACGGCGACTCGCTCTGCCGCTGGCCGATCCGCGAGGCCCTCGACCGCCACCGCCGCAGCGGCGCCGACGTCACCCTCCAGGTCGGCTGGGACGGCCGCGTCGGCGGCGGCGTGGAAGTCGATCCCCGCGGCCTGGTGGTCGGGCTCCGGGACGTCCAGGTCGGCCCGGTCCGTGGCCGGAATCGGACGTTTCAGGGCCTCCACGTCCTCTCCCGCCGGGTCGTCGAGCGGATTCCCCCGCGCCCGTCGTCGAACGACATCGTCGAGGGGCTCTACCAGCCGCTCCTCCACTCCGGCGCCCGGATCGTCGGCTTCCGCAGCCGCCGCCCCTGGCACGACCTGGGAACCCCCCGCCGCTACCTCGAAGGCGCCCTCGACTGGGGCCGCACCGCCGGCGGCCGCAAACGCCGCCGCCGCTTCATCGCCCCCGGAGTCCCGGTAGCCCCCGGCGCCACCGTCGAGCAGAGCGTGCTGGAGCGCGGTAGCCACGTCGCCGAGGACGCCGTCGTCGAACGGAGCCTGGTGATGCCTGGCGCGCGCGTCGGCTCGGGCGCCCGGATTCGGGAGACGATTGTCGCGCCGGGAGTTCGTGTCCCCGAGTTCGTCCGGATTGATGAGCAGCTCGTGACGCCGGTGGATTGGGGCCTAGGTGCGGGCAGCAGGGAAAGGGGCGGGTTGGTTTTCACGCCCCTCTAGCCCGACGCCTAGATCGGTGCCGGCCTTAAGGCCGGCGCGGCTCACAGCCCCCGAACGCGGTAGCCCGCGGGGGCGCCGCCGCAACCAAAGTGTGCAAAACTA
>VXUF01000056.1 GCA_009837085.1 Holophagales bacterium | reverse complement strand
CCCTGGAACTCTGGCGATAAGTCGAAGACAGCACGATCATCTTCTGGAGCGCCTTCAGATCCCACTCCTGCCGGACCAGTTCGGTCGCCAGCCAGTCGAGCAGCTCCGGGTGGGACGGCCACGCGCCCTGCGCGCCGAAGTCGCCGGCCGTCGCCACCAGGCCGCGAGCGAAGAACTTCCGCCAGATGCGATTCGCCGTCACGCGCGCGGTGAGCGGATGATCTCCGCTGACCAGCCAGCGCGCCAGGCCAAGCCGGTTCTTCGGGAGGTCTTCCGGGATCGGCGGCAGCACCGCCGGGACGGCCGCGTCGACTTCGTCCAACTGCTGGTCGTACTCGCCGCGTCGCAACACGAAAGTTGGCCGCGGATCGTCCATCTCGCGCATGACCATCGTCGTCGGCACGGCGGCCTCGATCTCACGGAGACGCTCCGAAAGCGCGGCGTAGCGCGTCTCATGCGCCCGCCACGGAGACCAGTAGCCCCGCCGGAAGCGATGGCGGACCGTCGTCGCCTGCTCCCCGGTCCGTTGATCCTCGGGCAGCCCGACCAGGTACTCGACGTCCCGGTACGCCGTCACGAGACCGCCGTACGGTGGCGGCAGCTGCTTCGGCTCCAGCACCTGAAACGCCACCTCGGGCGCGTCGGATACCGACAGCCGGAAACGGCGCATCGTCTTGTGCTGATAGGTCGACTCCTGCCGCAGCACGATCCGCAGCCGGACGCCAGAGGCCGGGCCCGGCGCCGCCTCGGCCACCTCGGGCGTCCGAGCCCGAGCCGCCCGGAACACGGCCGTCCGGGCGGTGGCCCGGGTCATGTAGCCGGCGCCCCAGCCGGTCCCAGGATCGCCGTCCACCGCCAGTTCGAGGCCCATGGACGGCGTCGCGTAGTCGGCGTAGCCAGCAGCCAGGTCCAGGGCGCCGGACGGTCCCCCATCGAGCGGCGTCACCTCGACCTCGACCTCGGTCAGCACGAAACTCCCGTCCTCGGCCCGGCCGATCCCGAGCGACGGATCGGACCGATCCCGAAGCGCCTCCAGGCGCAACGCGCCGACGTGGTCAAGGTCGGTCTCGGCCTCGATCACATAGACGTCGGTCACGGGATTCTCACCGGACGCTTCGATCGAGCCGTCATCGAGAACGGTCATACGGGCTCCAGCGGTGGACTCGAGCGAAACCGGCACCAGCGGCCGCCACCTCTCGTTCAGCCGGCGGTCCCACTCCTGCTGCCACGCGGCCTGCGCCGTTACGGCTTCTCCGTTCGCATCGTCGAGGAGCGCATCGAGCGGCGCAAGTTCCTCCCGAATCTCCCGAAGCAACGCACGCTGGCCCCGGTCGGGCGCCTGGATCTTCGGCTCCGCGTTGCCCTGGTTGCCATCGAGACCGGCCTCGTCGACCGTGTTGAAGAAGGCGGCGAGCTGGTAGTACTCGCGCTGGCTGATCGGATCGAACTTGTGGTCGTGGCACTTGGCGCAGCCGGCGGTCAGCCCCATCCAGACCGTGGCCGTCGTGTCCGTGCGGTCGAAGACGTACTGGACGCGGTACTCCTCCGGAATCGCGCCGCCCTCGTTGTTGATCATGTGATTGCGGTGGAAGCCGGTGGCAAGCAACTGCTCCGGACTCGGATCCGCCAGCAGGTCGCCGGCGAGCTGATCGACCGTGAATTCGTCGAAGGGCTGGTTGCGGTTGAACGCGTCGATCACCCAGTCGCGCCAGCGCCACATGGACCGCTCGAGGTCCCGGTGGTAGCCGTTCGTGTCGGCGTAGCGGGCGGCGTCCAGCCAGAAACGCGCCATGTGCTCCCCGTAGCGCTCGGACGCGAGCAGCCGGTCCACCAGACGCTCGTAGGCGTCCGACGAGGTGTCGGCCAGGAAGGCCTCCACCTCGCCCGGCGTCGGCGGCAGCCCGGTCAGGTCGAGCGACAGGCGCCGTACCAGTGTGCGGCGAGCCGCCTCCGGCGCGGGCGCAAGCCCCTCACTCTCCAGCCGGGCGAGGACGAAGCGATCGATATCACCGCGCGCCCAACCCCCTCCGGCCACCGCCGGCGGATCGGGACGCCGCGGCGGACGGTACGCCCAGTGATCCTCGAACTCCGCACCCTGCAGGATGAAGCGGCCGAGAATCTCGATCTCCCCTTCCGAGAGCGCCGAGTCGGCATGCACGGGCGGCATCCGGTCGAGAGCGTCGGCGGCCGCGATCCGCTGAAACAACTGGCTCCGCTCCAGGCTGCCCGGTACCAGCGCCCGGCGACCCGACGGAAGGACTCCCAACGCCGACTCACCCTGGTCGAGCCGCAGCCCCGCCTGACGCACGGCAGCGTCCGGGCCGTGACACTCGTAACAGTGGTCCGAGAGGATCGGCCGGACGTCGCGACTGAAGGACAGGGGCTTGCCAGGCCCCGTGACGTCGTGTGCCACGGGCGGAACTTCACGCGCCGCGACGCCAACTCCCCCAACCTCCTCCTCGTGCGCCAGGGGCCACTCCGCGCCGGCGTCGACCCACGCCTCCAGCAGCTCCCGCTCGGCCTCCGCAAGCGCCCGCGGCGGCGGCATCTCCAGCTCGTCCTCGCGCCGAATCGCAGCCACGAGCAGACTC
>VXUF01000039.1:29153-65445 GCA_009837085.1 Holophagales bacterium | reverse complement strand
CGTCGGCGGCCACGACGTTGCCGGTCGTGTCGTTGCTCAGTTCGAGTTCCACCGTCCCCGGGGCCAGATCGAAGTCGCCCAGCACGGCCCAGCCGATGCCCGCTCCCTGGGCGTCGAAGTCGATGGGACGCGAGCTGCCGGCGTTGTGCAGCTCGAGATCGTAGCTGCCCAGGCTCAGGCCGAAGCTCACGTTGACCTGGGCGCCTCGGGCGTCGTCGCGGGGTGGACCGTCGCTGCCGCCGATCCGCACCTCGCGGCGGATCTCGCCGCCGCCCGGCACAGGCGAGAGGGAGGGCACATGCATCTCCACCCGCCAGCGGCCGGCCTCGGGCAGTTGGGCCGTGTAGGTGGCGCGGCGGCTTCCATCGCCTTTCGCGATGAGCGCGGTCGTGCGACGGTAGCGTCCCCAGCTCGAAGGCTGTTCGTAGCGGGACCAGTCGGCCGGAGTGCCGCTGAAGATCGAGTAGGCGGGCAGGCCCTGGTCGGTTTCGAGCACGGGTGCGAAGATGCCTGCGAGACCGCCCTGGAGCCGTATGCCGTCCGCTTCGGCTTCGTCCGTTTCGACCGAGAAGCCGGGATCGAGGTCGTCGACCACGATCGTGCGGGCGCCGCCATCGAGGAACGCAGGCGTCCACTCGGCCGGCCGGACGCCGCGAAGCGGTTCACTGTCGGAGATCGTCTCGTCGTCGAGCCGCGGCAACTCGATGGAGAACTCCCGCCGATTCAGGGACAGGTACGGGGAGGCGAGCATCGTCCCTGGCGGCCGGGACGTGACGAGTCCGAACTCGACCGTCGTGTGCCCGGGGATGAGGACCGGCTCGCTGGAATCCCAGCGCGCGCCGCCTGGGGCGCGCACGGCATACCGGAGCCGGAACAGGCCGGGCGCCGCCTCGCCGTTGCGGACGAACAGCCGGGTCTGGTACTGCGGCCCACCCTGGTCGTCGTCCGGCAGTCGCTCCAGTTGTGCCGGGGAAACCAGGAAACCCGGCAGGTCCGTCTGGTGCAGGAAGTCGCCGACGAGCCCGGCGAGATCCACTCCCGCCTCTTCCGCGGCGCGGTCGAGATCGGCCGCGGTGAAGGTCGAACCCCGGTGATCGCGCAGCAGGTTGGCGATCATGGCGGCGGTGCGCTCCCGCCCGGCGCCGTCGAGGATCGCCGTGGCAAGGGCGGACGTCTTGAGATAGAGCGCGTTCACGGCTTGCTTCGGGTTTTCCTCCACGTCCATGTCGGTAAGGGAGCTGCTGAGAACCGCGTCCCAGACGCCGGGCCGGTCCGTGAGGGCCTTGACGATGCCGCTGGCGGCCGAGCCGCCGCCGGCCGCGAACTGGCCGGTGAAGCCCCCCTGCATCACGTTCGCCATCGTCCAGCCGAACTCGCGGTCGAACAGGTGGGCGGAGAAGTAGGACTCGCCCCCGTTCACCAACTGGTTCACGAGGTTGTGGCAGAGCGCTTCCAGCGCCAGGGCCTCGGGGCCTCGGGCGCCGGTCTGGTACAGGAAGACGTTGCGGATGCTGCCGGCCTCCAGATTGCCGCCGGAGTAGTCGAGGCGGAAGAACTGCTGCAGTCCGTTTGCCTTCGCCCTGGGCAACCCGCCCTCCTCGTCCTCGAACCGCTCCGGATTCCGGAACCGGAACTCGAAGCGGGCGGTAGGCAGGCTGCTCTCGCTGATCAGCATCATGCCGGGCGGCGCTCGCTCGGTGTCCATGCGCCATCCGCCGCCATAGGAACGGAGAGTCCAGGGCACCTCGACCAGGCTGAACTGCCTGTAGGGGTAGGGCATCCCCAGTTCGCGGGCGGTGGCGAAACGGTCGGCGGCGATCTTCTCGATCTCGGCCTGGGCGTCGGCGAAGAAGTCCAGGTTCCGCAAGTGGTTCGGGTGGAACAGGACCTCGACTTCGACTCCTTCGACGTGTGTCGTCCGGCGGTCGAATCTGCCGGCGACCAGCATGACCTCCGGCACCGGGCGGGTGGGCGCGAATCGCTGACCTTCCCCGGTGGGTTCGGCCATGCCTGGCCCCGCGACCGTCCAGCCGGAGGGGGCTCTGACGTCGAGGTCGAGCTCGAAGAAATCCCGCGAACGCTGGCGCACGTCATCGGCGCCTACGGACGCGCCGGGACGGGGGAGCCACGCGAGAGACGCGGGGAGTGCGACGTGGTTGCGTTCGACGGAGCCGTTCAGGTTGCCGAGCATGACGATCTGCGCGTCCTGCCACTCGCCGGTGTTGTAGTCGATCGCCGAGTCCAGATAGGCGAAGCGGAGGTCGGGCCGCCCGCGGGCGCGCACCCGGACCCCGGTGACCTGGCCCGCCGGTGGCGCTGAGCCCAGGTTGACGTCGAGCAGGCCGTTGTCATGGCTGAAGTCGAGCGCGTCACCGCCAGCGTTCCAGACTCCCTCCACCCGGAGGCCTGGATTCAGGCTGAACGTGGCTGCGGAACCGGTCGCGGGCAGGAAGTGAACCTCGAGGTCGAGGGCAAGCCGTCCGCCGCGTGCGATGTCGATCGAGCCCCGGATCGTCTGAAGGTCGACGACCGCTTCGGCCCGGCGCTCGTCGTGTGCGGCGCGCCAGGCATCCCTTTCGGCGATCTGGTTGCCGCTCCAGGTGATCGCCGCGAAGATGAGCACGGCGCCGGCCGCGAGGCCCGCACCGCCGGCGATCCCCCACAGGCGGCGCATCGCGTCGTCGAGACGGGGATGGACGGCGACCGCGGTGGCCAGCAGGCCCACGGCGAGCAGGGCGAAGCTGCCCCGGTTCACGAAGTTGACGCCGGTCCAGATCTGGGGCGCGACCTCCGAGATGTTGCTGATGAAGCCGCCGTTCAGGGCAAGCGGCGGCAGGAGGTAGACCGGGACCCGGAACGTCAGGTACGTGCTGCCAGCGGCGAGCACGATGCCGGCCAGGGCAGCTACCAGCCGGTTGTTGCTGACCAGGGAAACCACTTGCACGAAGGCGACGTAGAGGGCCAGCGCCGGCAGTGCCTCGAGCAGGAGGTAGGCCCAGACCGAACTCCAGAGGGCAGGTTCGCCGACGTACCAACCGAAGGCAGATCCCGCATGGCCGACGGTCTGGATGAGGATCATCGCGGCAAACGCCACGCCCCAGACCATGAGCACGGTGCCCAGGAAGCGGCCGAGCACGAGTTCGACGTTCGAGTAGGGCCGGGTGTCGAGCACCTCGATGACGCGGTCACGACGGTCGCGGGCGCGCAGGTCGAAGGCGAGGAAGACGACGCCGAGACCCAGGATCGTCGTCTGGAACTGGGCGGTCTGACTGAGCAGGAACTTGGGGCTGATCGAACCGATCGTCGCCGAGAAGGACGAGAAGAGCCCGTGGATCACCCAGTAGTAGCCGTAGCTCACCAGGCAGGTGAGAATCGCGAGGCCCGAGAACAGCCAGAAACGGAACAGGCGGCGAGTGGTCCGCATCTCGGTTCGGGCGAGCGACCAGACGTGGGCAAACGAGATCACGGGTGCGCCTCCTTCCCGGTGCCGTCGTCCACAGGTGGCGGCTCGGCGAGTTCGAGTTCGTCGTGCTCGCCGAAGTGCTCGTCGCTGACCAGGGCCTCGGCGCGGCCGCGGGCGACCATGAAGGCGAGGTAGCCCTCCTCGAGAGTGGGCGAGGCGGCGATCCGGGCGCCTTCCGGGACACCGCCCGGCGCGGCCACCGCGCGGTATGTCGCCTCGCTCTGGCTGGCCGTGCGCGAGACGATCTCGAAATCGCCTTCGGGCTGCGGCGCGGACATCGGCAGCGTGAGTTCGAAGACCTGGCCCGCGGCTCGTTCGAGCAACTGTGTCGGTGAGCCCCGGAAAACGACTTGACCGGCGTCGAGCAGCGCCAGGTCGTTGCAGCCGGTGCCCAGGTCGGCCACGATGTGGGTGGAGAGGATGATCGTCCGCTCCCGCCCCAGGGTGGCCATCAGTTGGCGGAACCGGATGCGCTCTTCAGGGTCCAGGCCTACGGTCGGTTCGTCGACCACGAGCAGGCGGGGCCGGTGAATCAGGGCCTGAGCGATACCCAGACGGCGGGTCATGCCGCCGGAGAGCTTCTTGACCTTGCGGTGGGCCACTTCGCCCAGGCCGACGTTGTCGAGGACCGTGTCGACCCGCTCGCGCCGTTCGGCCCGGCTCTTGAGACCTGAAAGATCGGCCAGGGTGTCGAGCACCTCTTCCACCCGGTGCAGACGCCAGGCCCCGAACTCCTGCGGGAGATACCCGAGGTGGTCGCGAACGGCGCGGCGCTCCCGGACCACGTCGTGGCCGAACACGCTCGCCGTACCGGCGGTCGGCCGAAGCAGCGTGCAGAGAACACGCATCAGCGTGCTCTTGCCGGCGCCGTTCGGGCCAAGCAGACCGAACAGGCCCGCGCCGATCGACAGGTCGACCCCGTCGAGGGCGACCGTGCCGCCCTTGTAGACATGCCGAAGACCCTGCACGTCGACGGTCGTGCTCACGATGCTCTACCTCCTCGCTGTCTATACGGTTGTCGGCGGGGCTTGGTTTACTCGTGCGCGTCGGTTGTCTCGCAGCGCCTACGGTAACGCCTTTTCGGTTCTGTGAAACCGGATCCGGTTGGCAACGTAAACTGAGTAGTCGTATAGTATGTCGCGCAGGGCGGGCGCACTGTGCCCGTCAACAACGCTGGACACCGCACCTCACGGAGACCTCGAATGAACCGTCCCCAGATCTCGTCCGTGACCCGACTGCTCACCCTCGGCGCCCTCGCTTCACTGGCGCTCGCCGGCACCGCCTCGGCGGCCGCGGTCGACCCCGAGCCGATCACCTTCTACGCTGACGTGGCCGCCGTGCTGCAGCAGGAATGCCAGGTCTGCCACCGTCCCAACGGCGCCAACCTCGGCGGCATGGTCGCGCCGATGGCGCTGACGACCTACGAAGAGACGCGGCCCTGGGCCCGCTCCATCGCGCGCCAGGTCGCTTCGCGGGCGATGCCTCCCTGGGATGCTGCCCCCCAGCACAACGGCGTCTTCTCGAACGAGCGCACGCTGACCCAGGAGCAGATCGACCTGCTGGTGAAGTGGGCCGAGTCCGGCGCTCCGGCCGGCAATCCGGCGGACGCCCCGGAACCGGTCGAGTGGCCGAGCAGCGACGGCTGGCTGATCGGTGAGCCGGACCTCGTCCTCCAGTTCGACGAGCCCTACTTCGTCGAGGACGACGTCGAGGATCTCTACATCTACTTCCAGACGACCGTTACCGAGGAGATGATCCCCGAGGATCGCTACGTCAAGGCGATCGAGTTCCGGCCCGGCAGCCCGGCCGTGCACCACATCATCGTTCCCGGCCTGGGCGGCATCGCCCCGGGCAACGATCCCGTGATCCACGAGGACGGCATGGCCGACGTGCTGAAGGCGGGCCGCGACCTGCGGTGGCAGATGCACTACCACAAGGAGCCGGGCCCCGGCACCGGTTCCTGGGACCAGTCCTCGGTCGCGCTCAAGTTCTACGACAAGGACGAGGAAGTGAAGTACGAGGTCTTCAACGCGGACCTCGGCAAGTACGACTTCGTTGTTCCGCCCGGCGACTCGGACTACACGATCCAGACCGAGTGGACCTTCCCCTCGGACTCGGAGATCGTCGGCTACCTGCCGCACATGCATCTGCGCGGCAAGGCGGCGAAGTACGAGGCGTACTACCCGGACGGCAGCCACGAGGTGCTGCTCGACGTGCCGAACTACGACTTCAACTGGCAGACCACCTACAAGTACAAGGACCGCAAGAAGGTCCCCGCCGGCACCCGCGTGGTTCTGACCACGGTGTTCGACAACTCCGAGGACAACCCGGCGAACCCGGACCCGGCCACGGCCGTGCGTTGGGGCGAGCCGACGACCGATGAGATGAGCTTCGGCTTCATGTCCTACATCAACGAGGAGAACAAGGGCCGCGGCGCCTTCCAGGGTGGTGGCCAGGGCATCGACGTGACGGCCATCGTCGCACTTTCCGATGACAGCCGCGACGGCAAGATGCAGCTCGAAGAGGCTCCCGGCGGGATCAAGCAGTACTTCGAGATGATGGACCAGAACAAGGACGGCGCCGTCGACATGGAGGAGGCGAAGGCCGCCAACGCCTTCCTCCAGCAGATGGCCGAGCAGCGCGAGAAGGCGGAAGCCGCCGCTGCCGGAGCTGCCGGCGGCGAGTAAGCCCCTCGTCCAGTCCGCTCTACCGAACCGCCGGCGCGCCGCAAGGCCGCCGGCGGTTCTGCGTTATGGGGAGGCTACACACTGGGTGCGCCGGCGTCCTCGCCGGCTGTAGGCGCGATGCCGCGAAGCGGCGAGCCCGAGCCGACGCCCTTACATCCCGTACGCGTACCGAACCGTCGTCTTCGCCAGCACCCTCGCCGGGTCCAGCAGCGGCCTCCCGGCAAGCTCCGGGCCTTCAAGCGCCAGCGGAATCTCCGTACATCCCGCAACGAGCACGTCGACTTCCGCCTCATCGACCAGCCGCTTCGCCGCCTCCTCGAGCAGCGCCCGTGCCTCGGTCGATCCACCATCCGTCTTGATCCCGCCTCCCTGGTGCCGCCCATCGACCCAGGGCCCGTAGATCGGCTCCATCACGCAGCGAAGCTGCACCTCCTCGCCGGCCTCCAGATCGAGCGGACTCGCCGCTCGCATCCCTCTCGCCTCGAGCGGATCGTGGTACAGCCGCGATCGAAGCGTCCCCGATGTCGCAAGCAGCCCGACGGCGCCTCCCGGAGCGATGCGCGCCGCCTCGTCCGCGGTCGCCTCGATCAGGCTGATGATCGGCACCGGGCTCTCCTCGCGCAGTCGCTCGAGAAACAGGTGCGCCGTGTTGCAGGCGACGACCGCGAAGTCGGCTCCGGCGCGCCTCAGCCGTTCCAGGCTCTTCAGCAGAGCAGGCGTCGGGTCAACCGTCTCTCCGAAGTACGCCTCGGTCCGGTCCGGCGTCTGCGGGATGCTCGAGAGCACCCACTGCGGAAAGTCCTGGTCGCGCCGGGCGCCAATCAGCTCGCTCGCCGCGTCCAGGAGCTTCCGTTCGAAGTCGATGTGGGCAAACGGCCCCAGGCCGCCGACGATCCCGATGAGCCGCTCCTGCCGCATGCGGGTTGCCGGTCGGACCTCCGCTGACTCAGGGTTGATCCGCCGGCGGAAGGAGGGCCCCCGGACGCGCCCGGGGCAGGCTTGGGTGGCGCGGCGCACCGCCCAGGTACGGGTACTCGTCGAAGGCGTCGCCGCCGCTGGTGGCCCGCGGGTCGCCGGTCTCCCGCAGTCGCTCCATCAGCCGATCGCCCAGTTCGTCCCGAGTCGTCCCGTACTCCGGCTCGTCGGCCACGTTGACCTGCTGGTCCGGATCGCTTCTCAGATCGTAGAGCTCGACCGCGGGCCGCTTCGCGAAGGCCAGCTCGTAGAGCCGCCGGTGCTCGGCGTCCCGGTCCCGCTGCTCGATCATGTAGGTCTTGGTCGGCCCGTTGTCGGTGTCCGCGTACCAGGCACCCGGGTAGGCGGCGCGCTCGTGGTTCGGCGTGCCGTTGGGCCAGCGGTCGGGCCGGAAGTTGCGGATGTAGAGGAAGTCATGCGTGCGGATCGCCCGGCCGGGATAGCCGCCCACATCGGGCGCCTCCTGCGCCGGTACATGCCGTTCCTTGCCGGTCAGCACGAAATCGCGTCCGTCGGCCGCGACCGCCGCTTCGACCGCGGCCTCGTCGTTGCCGGCTTCGATCAGTGCAATCAGGCTGCGGCCGGTCATGGCCGCCGGGCGCGGAAGACCCGCGGCCTCCAGGAACGTCGGAGCGAGGTCCGTCAGGCTGACGAACGCGTCGATCTCGACTCCGGCCTCGAGTCGTTCGGGCCACCGAATCGCCAGGGGCACTCGGGATCCGCAGTCGTAGAGGTTGCTCTTGCAGCGGGGAAAGGGCATCCCGTGGTCGCTCGTCATCACGACGATCGTGGTCTCCGCGAGACCCTGTTCGTCCAGCAGTCGCAGCGCGTCGCCGACCAGGGCGTCGAACCGTTGAACCTCCCAGTGGTAGTCCGCCACGTCGCCGCGTGTGTCCGGGTGATCGGGAAAGGCAGCAGGAAGCCGGATCGCGTCCAGGTCCATGCCGCTGTCTTCGCCCGATCCGGGCCGGAAAGGCCGGTGTGGATCGGAGGTGCCCAGCCAGAACGCGAACGGCTGGGCCTCGCCGAGCCCGGCCAGGAAGGCCTCGAAGCTCTCGAACCGCCTCCCGGCGAGTTCCCGGCCCTCCGTTTCGGTGCGGCCCGGTCCCCACGCCTTGCCGGTCGAGCCCGTCCGGTAGCCGGCCGCCCTGAGCAACTCCTGGTACGTCTCGAATCGATCGGGGAAGACGCTCCAGAGATTCGCCGCGCCTTCGAGCCGCCAGTGCCACTGCCCGGTGAGGATTGCCCCGCGCGACGGCGTGCAGGAGGGCGAGGAGACGTAGGCGTGGTGGGCGAGAGCGCCTTCGCTTGCGATGCGATCGAATGACGGCGTCTCGACGACCGGGTCGCCGTAAGCGGAAGCGTGCGGCCAGCCCCAGTCGTCGGCGATCGCGAACAGGACGTTCGGGGCGTCGTGCTGGGCCGTGGCGGCAGTGCCGGAGGCGAGCAGACAGACGGCGAGCAGCCTTGAGAATCGAATCACCACGATCGATCCTAGCCGGCGCGATGGCGGGCTAGAGTCACTCGACGATGCGCTTGGCTGTTCGCAACCTGCCTGGACTGCTACTGCTCGCCGTGCTCTGGCCGGCTCAGGCACCTGCCTTGACCGAGGACGAGGCCAGTCAAGCGGTCCGCCGCTTCATTGACGCCTGGAACACGCGCGAGCCGACCGCGTTCGCCGCGACTCTTCAGTACCCGCACGTGCGGCCGACCGCGGACTTCGCCGGCCGGGTCTTTGCCGACGCCGCGACGTACGCTGCGGCCATCGACTTCGACCAGGCGCTGGCGACGGGCTGGGATCGGACCCGTCTCGACGCGGCTGAGGTCGTTCAGGCCGGAGACGGCCAGGCCCACGTCGCAGGGCGTTACACGCGGCTGCGCGCCGATGGTTCGGCCATCTGGAGCAACCAGATCACTTACGTGGTGACGGAGAAGGACGGCTCGACCGGGATCCAGGCGAGGCTCGCGGCGGGCCTGGACGACCTGTCCGAGTCGGATCGCCAAGCGAATGCGGCAGCCGCCGTTGCCGCGGTCGAGAGCTACCTCGCAGCCTTCAACGCCCGTGACGAGGAGGCGATGACGGACACCATGCGGTTCCCCCACGTTCGGGTGGGAAGAGGAGGAGTGAGGACCTGGAGATCCGCCGCGGAGTACAGGGACGGGTTCGACTTCGACGGGTTCGCCGAACGTCTCGGTTGGGAGCACTCCGAGGCCGACTCCATGGAGGCGATCCAGGTGGGCGCCAGGGGCGTCAACGTTGCGGTCAGGATCACCCGCTACGGTGCCGGCGGCACCCTCATCCATAGCTTCGACACGATCTATCTGGTGACCGAGAAGGACGGCCACTGGGGCATCAGGGCGGGCTCGAGTATCGCTCCTTCACCTTGAGGCCACTTCGCCGTGCTGCTGGTCGCCTTACTCGTTGCCGTCCTGGTCCTCGGTGTGATCTACGACATCGCCCTGGGGGCCGGCCTGCTGCTCAAGATGTTCTCGAAGACGCCGGACGGGCCCGAGCGTCCCCGCTACCGCGGACGGTGAGGATCAGGGCTCTGCGACCTCTGGTGACTCGTCCCGTGCCGTGCGAATGAAGTCGCGATCGAATGTGAGCATCGTCTCGCAGTGAGCGGCGACGCCAAGATGCAGGGCATCCGCGAAGTCCATGCCCTTCGCCGCCCGGTCGAGCGCCTCGACTAGCAGGTTCGGGCTCTCCACCGTGACACCCGGCAGTCCCGAGAAGGCCCGCAAGGCCGAGGCGGCATCCTCGGCGGCAAGGCCGTAAACGCTGCGCAGGACCCACTCGCACTCAAGGAGGACGGTCGTGCTCACGAAGACGTTCCCCGTCTCGACTACGTTTCTCGCCCTGTCGGCTTGTTCCGGATCGTCGCCGGTCAGATAGCGAACGACGACGTTGGTGTCAATCGCCCGCATGCCGTCGCCTGGCCTCGGCCAGGACGCCTTCCCGCATCTCCTGGGGGGACTTCGGTGGGCCGTCGTAGGCCACGCTGCCGAACACGTCCTCGGGCCGGGTCTCGGGAAGCACGGGCTCGGGCTTGAGCAGGACGCCGTCGGGCGTGTTCTCCACGACGAGGCGCGTTCCGGCTGCCCAGCGCAGCTCCCGGCGAATCGCCTTGGGCAGGATCACCTGCCCCTTGGTCGAGAGTTTTGTGGTCAGTGGTTCGGGCGTGAGCATCGGTGGATTCCCTCCTCCATGCGGGTAAGGCGAAAGTAAGATACACCGTTCCGTGCGTGCAGCCAAGTACGGAGGTCCGCGGGCGCCGCGGCGGGAGTGCGCGGACGAGCGGCCGGCGGCGGTAGAGTCAGGTCCATGAGCCAGACGCCTTCGCTCCGACGTCCCGCCGTGGTACGGCGCGCCGACGACGCGCCGGCGAACCAGGTTGAGCTGGGCACGGCGACGACGACCCAGGTCCTGCTGGGCGTCGCCGACGATGCGCCGCACTTCGCGATGCGGCGGTTCCGGATGGAGGACGGCGGCGGCATGCCGCTGCATACGAACCAGGTGGAGCACGAGCAATACGTGCTTCGGGGCCGCGCCCGGATCGTGCTGGGCGACGAGACGGTCGAGGTCGGCGCCGACGACGTGCTGCTCATTCCCGCGGGTCTGCCTCACTCCTACGAAGTGATCGAGGCGCCGTTCGAGTTTCTCTGCCTGGTGCCGAACCGGCCGGACCGGATCGACCTGGTCGGCTGAGAGTGAAGCCGCGCCGCCGTCCCCCGGCCGTGCTACGCGCGGCGGGACTCTTGCTGGCGGCGGCCCTGGCAACAGAACCTGCGGACGTCGCGCTGGCGGCCGAAGGCGAGACGCTGCCGGCCGACCTCCGCACACGCACGGACGGCATCGACTGGCCGGGTTTCCTCGGCCCGAACCGCGATTCGAAGTCGCCCGAGACCGGCATCCGAACCGACTGGGTGAGCGATCCGCCGCCGCTGCTCTGGCACCTCGAACTGGGCGAGGGGTACGCCGCGCCGTCGGTTGCCCGCGGGCGACTCTTCTACTTCACCCGTTTCGGCGACCGGGCGCGTCTGGTCGCTGTCCGGGCCGACAGCGGCGAGGAGCTCTGGCGCTCGGAGTACCGAACGGACTACGAGGACTACTACGGCTACGACGGAGGGCCACGCACGGCGCCCCTGGTCGACGGCGCGCGCGTCTACGTGGTCGGCGCCGACGGCGTTCTCCGTTGTCATCGCGTGCTCGACGGCACCGTGCTTTGGGAGCTTGACGCCCACGCCAGGTACGGCGTCCAGCAGAACTTCTTCGGCGTCGCCAGTTCGCCGTGGATCGAGGACGACCTGCTGATCGTCTCGGTCGGCGGCAGTCCGGTCGGCGCCCCGAACATCCACAGCGGCCGGGTCAAGCCGAACGGCACGGCTCTGGTCGCCTTCGACAAACGGACCGGCGAGGAGCGCTACCGCGTTGGCGACGACCTGGCAAGCTACGCGAGCCCCGTGGTGATCGACTTCGACGGCAGGCGCCTCGGTTTCCACTTTGGGCGCTCCGGTCTGATCGTGTTCGATCCGAAGGCGGGCCGGGAGCTGGACCGCTTCGACTGGCGGGCCCGGCGCTTGACCAGCGTGAACGCGGCAAACCCGGTGATCGTCGGCAACCACGTCCTGCTCACGGAGTCGTACGAGAAGGGCGCGGTCCTGCTGGAGTACAACGCCGCCTCCGAGGGCGACTCGGACGCCTTCCGATCGATCTGGCAGGACGGCCCGCGCAACCAGGCAATCGCTGCCCACTGGAACACTCCCGTCCACCACGAGGGAGTCGTCTACGTCTCGAGCGGTGAGAAGTCGCCGAACGCGGAACTCCGTGCGGTCGACTGGGCGACCGGAGAAGTCCTCTGGAGCCAGCCACGTCTCGCCCGCACGCAGTTGCTCTATGTGGACGGCCACTTCGTCGTTCACAGCGAGGTCGGCGATCTGCTGCTCGTCCGGGCGACCGCCGAGAGTTACCAGCAGGTGGGCCACATCCGGCTGCGGGCCGAGATCGACGGTCGCACCGTAGATCTGCTGCGTTATCCGGCCTGGGCGGCACCGGTGCTCTCCCACGGTCTGCTGTACGTGCGCGGCCGAAACCGGCTGGCGGCCCTGGAACTCATTCCACCGTCGGACCGGTGAGCGGCGTGGCCACGGCCTCGATCCTCGTTTCGAGTTCTGCCGACGCACGGCTTGCTGCGGCAGGGAGTTGGCTCCGAGAGCGTTTGGAGCACGAGGACGAGGTCCTGCTCCTCGCGCCTTCCCGCGGTGCCGCGGACGACCTGCTGCGCGGTCTGACGGGGACCGGCGCCGGTCTGCTTGGGGTTCACGCGATGTCCTTCCAGCAGTGGGCGCGCGAGGCTGCGTCGCTCGACCTTGCCGCGCGCGGTCTACGGCCCATCACCCCGCTTGGAACGGAGGCCATCGCTGCCCGCGCGGCGCGGCTGGCGGCGGCGGACGGCGAACTGGAGCGCCTTTCGCCGGTTGCTGGCATGCCGGGATTCGCCCGTTCGCTGGCGTCGACGATCGGTGAGCTGAGGGCAGCCGGGGTTCCGGCCTCGGCGTTGATGGATGACAACGGGACACGCGACCTGGGTCGCCTCCTGGAGCGCTTCACCGGCGAGATGGAGCGGTTCGGGTTGGCCGACCGGCCTACGGTTCACCGACTTGCCGCGGAAGCTCTGGCGGAAGGGCGGGCGATCGTGCCACCGCGCTCGATCTGGCTCGATCTTTTCGTGCGCAGCGGCGCCCAGGCCGACTTGTTGAAGGCCCTTGCCGCGTGCAGACGGGAGGTCGTGGCGACCGTCGCCGCCGGTGACGCCGAGTCGCTCGATTGGCTGACCTCGGTGCTGGGAGACGAGGTCGTGGCGAACGTCGATCAGGATGCGGACCGCAAGCCGGAGGCCGCGCTCAGACGCGCGCAGCGCTTCGTTTTCGAGACGGGCGGCGATGCTGAGGGGATGCCTTCACCTGAGGAGACTCCGCCGTCCGTCGACCTGTTCTCGGCCGCGGGGGAGGGCCAGGAGTGCGTCGAGATCGCGCGTCGCATCCGCCACGCCGCCGCCGACGGTCTGGCCTTCGACCGCATCGCCATCTTCGTGCGGCAGCCTACGGCCTACCTGCCCCTGGTGGAGGACGCGCTCGGGCGCGCCGGAATCCCGGCCTACGTCACGCGGGGTTCGCTGCGCCCCAACCCGGCCGGCCGCGCTTTCCTGGCACTGCTCGCCTGTGCCGGTGAGCGACTCTCGGCGAGCCGGTTCGCGGAGTACCTGTCGCTGGGTCAGACGCCGGAGCCGGCCGCGGACGGTGCGCCGCCGAAAGTCGAGGACGTGCCCTGGGTGGAACCGGCCGGGGAGCAGCTCGTGCTGAGGTCAGCGGAGGCGACGAACCCGGAGTCAGCGGTTGTCGAGGCGGACGATGCCTCCGAATCGGAAGAAGACGCGGCGCCCGCCGGTGCGCTCCGCGCTCCAGCGCAGTGGGAGCGGTTGCTCGTGGACGCGGCCGTTGTCGGTCGCGCTGACCGTTGGCGCAAGCGTCTCGAGGGCCTCGACGCGGAACTCCGGTTGCAACTGCGTGAAGTCGAGGACGAGAACGAGGGGCGCAGGGGCTACCTCGAACGCCAGACCGCTCGTCTCGGCACGCTCCGGAGCTTCGCCTTGCCCCTGGTGGAGTTCCTGGAGGGCCTGCCGGAGAGTGCGGACTGGGGCGTCTGGCTCGACCGCCTCGGCCGGCTGGCGACGATGGCGCTGCGGCGCCCGCATTCGGTGCTCGAGGTCCTGGCGGAGCTGCGGCCGCTATCGGAGGTCGACGAGGTCGGCCTGGCCGAGGTTGAGCGGGTACTCGCCGAGCGCCTGAGGTTCAGTTGGCGTGAACCGCCGAAGCGCCGGTACGGACGCGTCTTCGTGGGCGCGGTGGAGGAGGCTGCCGGACGCTCGTTCGATCTCGTGTTCGTGCCGGGCCTGGCCGAAGGAGTCTTCCCGAGGCGGTCGGGAGAGGATGCCCTGCTGCTCGACGAGCGGCGGCACGCTCTGGGTGGCGCGGGCTTCCGCCTCGCGGTCGATGTCGACCGCACACACCGCGAGCAACTCCTGCTCCGCCTCGCCGCTGGCGCGGCGGGTCGATCACTGGTCACTTCCTTCCCGCGGGTCGACCTGGTGCAGGGGCGGGCCCGAGTGCCGTCGCTCTACGCCCTGGACCTGTTGCGGGCCGCTGAGGGTCGGTTGCCGAGTATCGAGACGCTCAAGGGGCGCGCCGCGGCCGCCGGCGCGGCCGTCGTCGGCTGGCCCGCGCCCGCCAACCCGGACGAGGCGATCGACGAGTCGGAGTTCGACCTCGCCATGCTCCAGCCGCTGCTCGGCGGCACGCTGTCGCCGGCGGAGCGCCGGGGTCGGGCACGGTTCCTGCTGTCCTCGAACGAGCACCTGGCGCGGGCGCTCCGGGCCCGGGCCGGCCGCTGGCGGCGGGGGTGGTTCCCGGTCGATGGCCTGGTCGATGTCGGCGACCAGGCCAAGGAGTACCTGTCGCGCCACCGTATCGGCGAGCGCTCCTACTCGCCGACAGCGCTTCAGAACTTTGCGGCCTGCCCATACCGGTTCTACCTTCAGGCGGTGCTCTACCTGCGGCCGCGTGACGAACTCGTGCGGCTCGAGCAGTTGGATCCGATGACCCGCGGCGGCATCTTCCACGAGATCCAGTTCGGGTTGTTTGGAGCCCTCCGGGAGGCGGAACTCCTGCCGGTTACGTCGGCCCGGCTCGACGACGCGTTCAGTGTGCTCGACGTCGTCGTCGAGGAGGCCGAGCGCGAGTACCGGGACGAGCTGGCGCCGCCGATCGAGCGTGTATGGCAGGCCGAGTTCGAGGGTCTTCGAGGGGATCTCCGGGGTTGGCTTCGTCACGTGGCGGAGGAGGGCGGCGGTTGGACGCCGACTCACGCCGAACTCGGGTTCGGCCTGGCACGGTCGCGCGACCGGGACCCCCAGAGCGTTCGGGAGGCCGCCCCGGTGCTGGACGTTGCCCGGCTTCGGGGATCGATCGACCTGGTCGAAGAGGATGCCGCGGGTCGTCTGCGGGTGACGGACCACAAGACCGGCGGCGCACGCCACGCCGGCAGCTCTCTGGTGATCGGAGGCGGCAAGGTGCTGCAACCGGTGCTCTACAGCCTGGCCGCCGAGACGGTGCTTGGCCGCGACGTAGTGTCCGGTCGGCTCTCCTACTGCACGCAGCGCGGCGGTTACCGTGCCGTCACTGTCGGTCTCGATGAGCGAAGCCGGAACGCAGCCGGCAGGATGTTCGCCACCGTCGACGGCGCGCTCGAGGAGGGCTTTCTTCCCGCGGCGCCCGGCAAGAACGAGTGTCGGTTCTGCGACTACCGCCCGGTGTGCGGCCCGTACGAGGACCTGCGCGTCGCCCGTAAGCAGAAGAGTCGCCTGGAGCCGCTCAACGAACTGAGGCTCGAACCATGACGGGCCGGCCCGAGCGCCCGCTCGCGGACGAGGCCGCCCGCACGCGGATCCGGGAGGCCCTGGGCGAGAGTCAACTGGTCGAGGCGGCTGCCGGCACCGGCAAGACGACGGTGCTGGTCGAGCGACTGGTGGCCATCCTGGAGCAGGGCCTGGGCAGGGTCGACGGGCTGGCGGCCGTCACCTTCACGCGCAAGGCTGCGGGCGAACTGAAGCTCCGCTTGCGCGAGGAACTGGACAAGCGGCTCGTTGAACGGCGCGCCGCCGGGGTCGCCGACAGACGCACGGAAAACCTGGAAGCCGCGATCTCGCGCCTGGAGGAGGCGTCGATCGGTACGATCCACTCGCTTTGCGCCGAGATCCTCCGGGAACGGCCGGTCGAAGCCGGCGTCGATCCGGGTTTCGGCGAGCTGGCCGAGGACGAGGCGCCGCGTCTCTTCAACCGCGCTTTCCGGAGCTGGATCGAGGAGCAGCTCGAATCCATGCCGCCCGGTCTTCGGCGGGAACTGGCGCGGCTCACGGCTGGACCGTGGTCGCCGCGGCAACCTCCCCTCGACCGGCTGCGCGACACCGCTTGGCGCCTGGTCGAATGGCGCGACTTTCCGTCGAGCTGGAAGAGGCCGGATCTCGACCGCGACGGGAAGCTCATCGACCTCGCGGCGCGCGTGGAGCGCCTTTCGGGTTTTCTGTCGCATGGGCGGCGCGGCGACATCCTGCGGCGGGGCCTCGACCGGGTCGTCGAGCTGGCGGCCTGGATCGCCCGCGCGCGGGAGCTGGGCGGCTCGGGACCGAACGGCGGCGGCGCGGAGGCGGACGGCGGCGAGGCGGTTCAGGATCAACTGGAGGCGCGGCTCGTCGAACTGCAGCGTCGCCTGAGCGGCTACGGCGCGCCGCGCAAGGGGCGCGGGCGTTTCGCGGAGGGCGTCGCGCGGGACCAGGTGTGGGAACTCTGGCAGCGGCTGGCGGAGCGGCTGGAGGAGTTCGTGGAGGTGGTCGACGCGGATCTCGTTGCGCTGCTCCGCGACGAACTGGCCGGCGCGGTCGGGCGCTACGAGGAGGCGAAGAGTTCTCTCGGCAAGCTGGACTTCCACGACCTCCTGATCAAGGCCCGGGACCTGCTGCGCGGGGACCGCCTCGTTCGGGCTCACCTGCAGCAGCGCTACAGCCACCTGTTCATCGACGAGTTCCAGGACACCGATCCGCTTCAGGCCGAGATCCTGCTGCTGCTCGCTGCGGACGATCCGGAGCAGGATGACTGGACGCGAGTGCGGCCGGCGCCCGGGAAGCTGTTCGTCGTCGGCGATCCGAAGCAGTCGATCTACCGCTTCCGCCGAGCCGACGTCGTCCTCTACCACGGCGTCAAGGAGATGCTTGCCGAGCGTGGCGTCGAGGTCCTTCACCTGACGACCAGCTTCCGCTCCGTTGCGCCGATCCAGCGAGCGGTCAACGCCGCCTTCGCGCCGCTGATGACCGGCGACCACGAGGCGGGCAGCGCGGACTACATCGCGCTCGGCGAGCACCGTTTACCGATTCCGGGCCAGCCGGCGGTCATCGCGCTGCCGCCGCCCAGGCCGTACGGTCGCCGCAACCTGAGCAACGCGGAAATCGAGGCGTGTCAGCCGTACGCCACTGTTGAGTTCGTGCGCTGGCTGATCGAGGAAAGCGACTTCAGGGTCGACGTATCGGATCCCGAACGTCCCGGCCAGCGAACACGGGTTCCGGTCCGTCCGCGTCACGTCTGCCTGCTGTTCCGCCGCTTTCTGAGCTGGGGCCGCGACACGTCCCGGGAGTACGTTCGCGGTTTGGAGGCCGTGGGCATCCCTCATCTCCTGCTCGGCGCCCGCTCGTTCCACGAACGGGAGGAAGTGGAGGCGCTGCGGTCGGCGCTCAAGGCGGTGGAGTGGCCGGACGACGATCTCTCGGTCTACGCGACGCTTCGTGGCGGCCTGTTCGCGTTCGACGACGAGTTGCTGCTGCTCTTCAAGGCCCGCTACGGCACGTGGCACCCGTTTCAGGGCCCGCGGAGAGCGCGCGAGGACGGCGAGCCGCCCGAGGAGTTCCGCTCGCTGGTGGCAGTGCTGGAGTTCCTCGCCGACCTCCACCGTCGCCGCAACTACCGCCCGATCGTCCGCACGGTGCAGAGGATTCTCGCCAAGCCCCGGGCCCAGGCGTCGATGGCGTTGCGGCCGGCCGGCAACCAGGTGTTGGGCAACGCGCAGCGGGTGTGCGATCTCGCCCGCCGCTACGAACTCGCGGGCGGCCGCTCCTTCCGCGGTTTCGTCGAACAGTTGGACGAGGAGGCCGAACGACCGGCGAGCACCCAGGCGCCGGTGGTCGAAGAGGACGCGGAGGGAGTGCGGATCATGACGGTCCACACGGCGAAGGGGCTGGAGTTCCCGGTCGTCATCCTCGCCGACATGACGGCCGGTCTCTCCCGCGGCGCCGAGCGGACCGTGCGCCCGGAGGACGGCCTGTGCGCGATGAGGCTCCTCGGCCTGTCGCCTCAGGAGCTGCTGGACGCGAAGGAGATCGAGGACCGGCGAGAGGAGGCGGAGGGCGTGCGGGTCGCCTACGTGGCGGCGACCCGCGCCCGCGACCTGCTCGTCGTGCCGGCGGTCGGCGACGCGCAACGGAAGGGCTGGGTCCAGTGCCTGAACGATGCGGTCTATCCGCCGGCGGAGCAGTGGCGGCAGTCCGAGCCGGCGGAGGGCTGCCCGGCGTTCGGCGAGCGGTCGGTGGCAAGGCGCCCGGGTGAGCACGACCACCAGCCGCAGCCGGAGACGTCGGTCCGGCCGGGCCGTCACCGCTTCCCGGGAAGACCAGGCGAGGACGGCGACAGCGGCTACGACGTCGTCTGGTGGGACGCTCAACTGGTCGACGAGAAGCCGCCGGCGAGCTACGGCCTGCTGGGCGAGGATCTGCTGGTCGAGGCAGGCGACGACGCGAACTGGGAACGGTTCGAACGCTGGCGGCGGCGTGGTGAGGAACTCGTTGCCCGAGGCTCGGAGCCGAGCGTGTCGCCCGTAGCGGTCACCGAACTCGACAGCGAACCGCCGGGCGAACCTGTCGACGTCGCGATCGAGGAACTGGCGCGGTCAAGAGGCCGGCCCGGCGGGAAGCGCTTCGGCAGTCTGGTTCACACCGTGCTGCGCGACGTCCCGCTGTCAGGGGAAGCGGAGCGGATCCGGGATCTCGCTCGGCTTCACGGCGCCCTGATCGGCTCGACGGCAGCGGAGGTCGAAGCGGCGGAAGCCGTGGTGACCGCGGCGCTTGCCAGCCCGGCGGCTGAAGCCGCCAGGAGCTCGCAGCGACTGCTGCGTGAGACGCCGTTTCTCCTGCCCCTGGCCGGCGAGGCGGAACACCGGATCATCGAGGGCGCGATCGACCTCGCCTACCTCGACGGGGATGGCCGGTGGATCGTCGTGGACTGGAAGACCGATCTCGGCGATCTGGATACTCCGGCGGTCGCGGGTTCCAACGGCAACGACGTCTCCCGCGGCGAGCGCTACCGCCGGCAGGTCCGCTGGTACTGCCATGCGCTGGAGCAGTTGACCGGCACGCCGGCTTCTGGCTGCCTGGTGTTGCTCTAGCTAGCGACTAGACCACCTCGCCGATGTAGCGCTCCCGAGCCAGTCGCCAGAACACCACCAGGAAAGCCGTCAGCGGGATCGCCAGGATCATGCCGGCGATGCCGTTGAGCGCCGAGCCCCAGAAGAAGACGGCGACGATGATCGCCATCGGGTGCAGGCCGGTACGGTCGCCCATGATCCGTGGCGTCAGCACGTAGGCCTCGATGAGCTGGACGAGCGCGAAGACCACCAGCACCCACACAACGAGGTTGAGCCCGCCGCCCTCCTGCCAGTAGCCGATCGGCAGCGCCACCGCGAGGCCGACGATGCTCCCGAGGTAGGGAATGATGTTCAGGAAGCCGAGCGCCAGGCCGAGGACCAGTCCGTAGCGCAGGCCGGCGATGGAGAAGCCGACGGCGAACAGCGCTCCCTGGAGGAAGGCGACGACGAGCTGGCCGCGGAAGAAGGCGACCAGGATGTCGATGAACTCCTGGATCAGGTAGATCACGTCTTCGCGGGTTCTGGGTTTGAGGAAGGGGAAGAGGTGGTCGAGCTTGCGGAAGCGGTCGGGGTCGATGATCAGGAAGAAGCAGAGATAGACCGGCAGGACGGCCCAGGCGAAGAGCGAGGCGAGGCCGGCTCCGATGCCCTGGAGGACATCCAGGGTGGTGTCGCCGACGATGCCGAAGCCGGGTAGAAGACTGGTCAGGTCCATGTCCTCTACCGCCTCGCGGACCCGGCTCCCGAGCGGATTGGTCTCCATGAACTCGTTGAACGCCGGCAAGGTCTCGGCTACCCATTCCACCACGCGATCGGATGCGTCGGGCAATGCGTCGATCAACCCCGTCATCTGTGACGCTGCCAGTGCGCCGAAGAACCAGGCGAAGCCGGCCACGGGCAGCAGCAGGGACAGCAGCACCGCGGCCACCGCCAGAATCTTCGGGAACCGCAGCCGCTCGTTCAGCAGCTCGTAGTAGGGCCGCAACACGAACGCCAGAACCGCCGCGACCGCCAGCGGCAGGAAGACGTTCGAGAAGGCCGCGAAGAAACTGCCCATGGCCCAGAACAGCGCCACGACCGCGGCCAGGATGACAGCGGCCGCCGCGATGGTCGCGGCGGCGGCTACGGTGGCGCGTTGGCGTTCGGAGAGTTCGATCTGCACGGGCGGTTCGTCCCTGCCGGGACGCTACCACCGGGAATCACGCCGGGGTGGATACCATCGCGCCATGGCTGCGAAGCGCCGCTTCCGGACCGTCAAGGGCATGCACGACCTGGTCGGGAAGGCCCCTGTCTTTGCGTTCGTGGAGGACAAGGCGCGAGAGGTGTTCTCCCTCTACGGGTACGACGAAGTGCGTACACCGATCGTTGAGGAGACGGAGCTGTTCGTGCGCGGCGTGGGCGAGGGCAGCGAGATCGTCGGCAAGCAGATGTACACCTTCGACGACAAGAAGGGGCGTAGCCTGACGCTCCGCCCGGAAGGCACGGCGCCGGTGGCGCGCGCCTACCTGCAGAACAACTGGGCCTCCGGGCCCCAGCCGGTCAAGGTCTTTTACATGGGGCCGTACTTTCGCTACGAGCGCCCCCAGGAGGGCCGCTACCGTCAGTTCCACCAGATCGGCGCTGAGCTGATCAACGATTCGGGGCCCTACAGCGACGTCGAACTGCTCGTCATGCTGCTGCGCTTCCTGGAGGAACTCGGCTTCGAGGACCTGGAGGTGGGCCTCAACTCGGTCGGCGATCCGGAGTGCAGGCAGCGCTACTCCCAGCGTCTGCGGGAGTACCTCGCACCGTACCGTGACGAACTGGGCGCGGATAGCCGGCGACGGCTGGAGACGAATCCCCTCCGCATCCTGGACACGAAGGCGCCGAGGGAGCGGGAACTCCTGGAAGGCGCACCACGACTTCGCGACGAGTTGGGCGGCCCGGCTCGCGACCACTTCCAGGTCGTCTGCGACGAGCTCGGCCGGTTCGACATCGACTTCGAGATCGACGATCGGCTGGTGCGCGGCCTGGACTACTACACGCGGACCGTGTTCGAGATCACGTCCACCGCCCTGGGCGCCCAGAACGCGATCCTGGGCGGAGGCCGCTACGACGGTCTGATCGCCGAGCTCGGTGGACCGAGCGTGCCGGGCATCGGTTTCGCGATCGGTCAGGACCGGCTGGTCGACCTGGTCCTGAAGATCCCCGGAGCCTCCAGGCGTCTGAACGCCGAGGACCACCGTCGAAGGCCCGTGTGCGTGATTCCGATTGGCGGCTCGTACCGCCGGCATGGCATGGAACTGGCGCAGGAGTTACGCGCCGCCGGCATCCCCGCGATCTGTGAGTTCGATTCTCTCCGGCCTCTCAAGGCTCGACTGAAGCAGGCGGTCCGCCACGACTGCCGGTGGGTCGTGTTGTTCGGTGAGGACGAAGAGAAAGAGGGCAAGATCGTGCTGAAGGACTTCTACGACCGCACCCAGGAGACGATCCAGCGCGACCGCTTCGTGGAGGAGGTTGCAAAGAGAAGGGCCTCAGCCGATTCGTCGTAGTTGTGCGAGGATCGGCGGTTCGAGCCGGGAGCGGCTCGGCAAGGAACACGCACGTGAAGAGAACGCAGGCAGGAACCCTGACCGCCGAAGAGGTCGGCCGGCAGACAAAGGTCCAGGGATGGGTCCATCGCCGCCGCGATCACGGCGGCGTGATCTTCCTCGACGTGCGGGATCGGAGCGGCGTCGTTCAGGCGGTCGTTCATCCTGAAACCACGCCGGAAGCGGCCGAGGCTCTCCAGCCCGCGCGCCTGGAGTGGGTCGTCGAGGTCGAGGGCGAGGTGGTCCGCCGGGACCCCGACAAGGTGAACTCGAAGATGGCCACCGGCGAGATCGAGATCCAGGTCGCGAGCGGCCGCGTGCTCGGCCGCTCGGAGCCGATGCCGTTCGGCGTGGAGGGCGCCCAGGACGCTAGCGAGGAGACCAGGCTCAAGTACCGCTTCCTCGATCTCCGCCGGAACGCGCTGCAGAGCAACCTGCGGCTGCGCTCCGACTTCACGATCGAGAGTCTGGGCTACTTCCGGGAGCAGGGTTTCGTGAACGTCGAGACGCCGATGCTCACGCGTTCGACGCCGGAAGGCGCGCGTGACTACCTGGTGCCGAGCCGCCTGAACCACGGGAGCTTCTACGCGTTGCCGCAGTCGCCCCAGTTGTTCAAGCAGATCCTGATGGTCAGCGGGCTGGAGCGCTACGTCCAGTTCGCCCGCTGTTTCCGCGACGAGGACCTGCGCGCCGACCGCCAGCCGGAGTTCACCCAGATCGACGTGGAGATGTCCTTCGTCGACGAAGAGGACGTGTATCGCCTGGTCGAGGGGCTGTTCACCCGTGTGTTCCCGCTGGCCGGAATCGAGCCGCCCGCGTCGTACCCGCGCCTCTCCTACGACGACGCGGTACTCCGCTACGGCAACGATCGTCCCGACCTGCGAGTCGACCTCGAGATCGGGGACGTGACGGACTGCCTGCGCGAGACGGGGTTTCGAGCCTTCCAGGCCGCGATCGCGTCGGGCGGCGTCGTGCGTGGAGTCCACATTCCGGGAGCCGCTTCCTCCAGCCGTCGCCAGGTCGACGAGTACGCCGACATCGCCCGCCGCCACGGCGCCGCCGGGGTCCTCTGGGTGAAGCGGGACGGTGGAGTCCCCTCGTTCCTGGTAAAGGGCGCGCTGACGGACGGGCAGGTCGAGACCCTGGCCGATCGTCTCGGCGTCGAGGAAGGCGGCCTGGGCCTGCTGGTCGCCGGACCTGCGCCGACCGCGGCGGCGGCGCTCGGCGCCCTGCGGGTCGAGGTGGGGCGGCGCTTCGGGCACATGCGGGAGGATGCGCACGAGTTCCTTTGGGTCCACGACTTCCCGCTGGTGACCTGGAACGGCGACGAGGGGCGATGGAACGCGACCCACCATCCGTTCACCTCGCCGCGAATGGAGGATCTGGACCGGCTGGAGACCGACCCGGGATCGATTCGCTCCCGCGCCTATGACGTTGTGCTGAACGGCAACGAGATCGGCGGCGGTTCCATCCGGATCCATGACCGGGACGTGCAGAAACGCGTGCTTGCGGTGCTCGGGATCGACGCCGCGGAGGCCGAGCGTCGCTTCGGCTTCCTGTTCGAGGCCCTGAGCTACGGCGCGCCGCCTCACGGCGGGATCGCCCTCGGCGTCGACCGGATCGTCATGCTGATGGCCGGCGCCTCCTCGCTGCGCGACGTGATCGCCTTTCCGAAGACGGCCTCGGCGGTGTGCCTGATGACGGAGGCGCCGTCGACGGTGGACCAGGAACAGTTGCTGGAACTCGGGCTGCGCGTCCGCCCGCGCGGCGGCTAGGAACGCGAGGGAGGTCGGCATGGTGGACTCCGTTCCGGACGCGCCGCATCGCCTGACCCTCGCGCACCCGCGTGGCGTGAGCGACATCCTGGTCGGGCCTGGTCTTCTGGCCTCGGCCGGCCGCGGCACGCTGAGCGAGGTAACGGAGTGGTGCCGGGACCGGACCGTGTTTCTGGTCACCAGCGAGGTCCCGGACCGCCACTGCGGCGCCGCGGCGAGGAAGCTGCTCGAGCCCGCCGCCCGGGTCGAGACGCTCAAGGTGCCGGACGGCGAGGCGGCGAAGACGGTGGAGTGCGCCGCCTCCGTCTGGCAGCGGATGCTCGATCGCGGCGGCAAGCGGGACAGCCGTCTCGTCACACTCGGCGGCGGCGCCGTCGGCGATCTCGGAGGCTTCGTCGCGGCGGGCTTCCTGCGTGGCATCGACTACATGCAGATCCCGACGACGCTGCTGGCGCAAGTCGATGCGTCGGTCGGCGGAAAGACGGGGGTCGACCTGGCCGGCGGCAAGAACACGGTCGGGGCCTTCCACCATCCGCGCTTCGTGCTCGCGGACATCGACTGCCTGCGGAGCCTGCCTCCCGGGGAGCTTCGAGCCGGTCTGTTCGAGGTGGTCAAGATGGCGGCTCTGCTGGACCTCGACCTGCTGACCTTGGTGGAGGAGTCGCTGGATCGCTTGCTGGCCGTGGACGCCGAGGTGTTGACCCCGGTCGTTGCGGCCTCCATCCGGGCCAAGCTGGACGTGGTCGAGGCGGATCTCGAGGAGGGGGATCGCCGCCGCCTGCTCAACTTCGGACACACGCTGGGACACGCGATCGAGTCGGAGTTCGGCTATCGGGGATTGCGGCACGGCGACGCGGTCGGCCACGGGATGAGGTTCGCTCTCCGCCTCGCCCGGCGGCGCGGACTGGATCCGGAGTTCGCGGCGCGGCTGCTTCGCCTGATCGATCGGCTCGGGCCGCCGGCGCTCGAGGACGTAGAGCGCCAGCTTGGCGTGCGTCTCGATGCGGACCGCCTGATCAAGGCGATGGGCCGGGACAAGAAGGCCCGCGAGAGCGGCCTGGTGTGGATTCTGCCAGCGGCGCCCGGACGAGGCGAAGTCGTCCCCGGCCTCGATCCGGCGCTGGTGCGGCGCGAGCTCGAGGCCTTCCTCGACACGTCGCGCGCTCCGGCGGGCGGGAGTTCGTCGTGAGCGCGGACCTCGGCGGAGTAGCCCTGCGACCGGCCGGGGACGAACTCCGATCGGGCGGTCTGTTGAACCGGCTGCGCCGGGGGCTCGGTCGTACTCGGGAGGGGCTTTCCTCCCGGATCGGTGCCGTGCTCGGAAACGCGCAGCGCGTCGACGATGGCGTTCTGGAGCAGCTCGAGGAGACCCTGATCGAGGCCGACCTGGGCGTCGAGACATCACTCGAGCTGGTCGAGCGCCTCCGCTCCGCGGTGCGCTCCGGATCCGTCGCGCGAGGCGATGAGGTCGGGCTCCGGCAGTTGCTGGTCGACGAGGTAGCGGTGCTGCTCCTCGACGCGCCGCGGGCCGCGTGGCCGCCACCGCCGCGCATCACCCTGATGGTCGGCGTCAACGGTTCGGGCAAGACCACCTCCGCCGCCAAGCTGGCCCACGCTTCCCTGGCCCACGGCGAGCGGGTGCTGTTCGCGGCGGCGGACACCTTCCGGGCGGCGGCAGCCGAGCAGCTCCAGGTCTGGGGCGAACGGCTCGGAGTCGAGGTCGTTCGCCGTCCGTCGGGAGGCGATCCCGCAGCCCTCGTGTTCGATGCGGTGCAGGCGGCCGATGCGCGCGGCGCCGATCACCTGATCGTCGACACGGCGGGCCGGCTCCACACCCGCGGCCAACTGATGGACGAGCTGGCGAAGGTGCATCGAGTGGCGCGGCGGGCATCGGCTGGGGCCGAGGGCCGCACCTGGCGGGTAAGCAACCTTCTCGTCGTCGACGCGGGAACCGGGCACAACGCTCTGGTGCAGGCGCGGGAGTTTGGCGCCGCCGCCCCGCTCGACGCCGTCTTCCTGGCCAAGATCGACGGCACCGCCAAGGGCGGCATGGCGGTGGCGATCGCGCGCGACCTGCGTCTGCCGGTCGCCTGGCTGGGCGTTGGAGAGGCGGTCGAGGACATGGTGGACTTCGATCCACGGTCGTTCGCGGCCGCACTCTTCGGATGAGCGGAGGGGCGGGATTCAGCCCGAGCGACGAGCGGGCGATGGCCCGCGCGCTGACTCTGGCCCGCCGCGGCCGCTACACCGTGGCGCCGAACCCGATGGTCGGCGCAGTCGTCACGAACGGCGGTGCGATCGTCGGCGAGGGTTGGCATCGCCGGGCGGGCGGAGAACACGCGGAGGCGGCGGCGCTGCGAGTCGCTGGAAACGCGGCGCTGGACGGCACGCTCTACGTGACCCTCGAACCCTGCAACCACCACGGGCGCACGCCGCCCTGCGCTGACCGGGTCATCGAGTCCGGCGTCAAGCGCGTGGTCTTCGCCCACCGCGATCCGAACCCGGAGGTGGCGGGCGGCGGCGGGAACCGGCTACGCGCCGTGGGCGTCCGGGTCGAGGGCGGCTTGCTTGCCGGGCAGGCGGTGGAGATGAACGTTCCGTTCCTGACCCGGGTGGTGCATCGGCGGCCGGCGGTGACCCTCAAGTGGGCGATGAGCCTGGACGGACGGATCGCGACGGCGACCGGCGACAGCCAGTGGATCTCGTCGGAAGAGGGCCGGAACTGGGCACTCGACCTGCGGGAGGAGCACCAGGCGATCGTCGTCGGCAGCGGCACCGCGCTGGCCGACGATCCACGGCTGAACCGGAGGCTGGGTCGGGCCGAGGGGCCGATCCTGCGGGTGGTGCTCGATCGGCGGCTGCGACTGGCGCCGACGGCGCGGATGTTCGAGGTCGAGGGGCCCGTCGTCATCTATACCGCGGCTCCGCGGGAGATCGGCTCCTCGACGTCGGCGGACGCTCGGGATTGGGCGACGCGGCGCGATCGGCTACGTAGCGCCGGCGCCGAGGTGGTGGGTCTTTCCGCCGTGGAGCCGGCCGATGTGCTGGAGGATCTCTTCGACCGTGGGGTCTCCAACGTGCTGGTCGAGGGTGGCGGGGAAGTGCTCGCCGCCTTTTCCGGCTCCAGGCTGTGGGACCGAGCGGCGGTGTGCTGCGCGCCTGTTCTGATCGGCGGCGCGGCGGCGCCCGGTCCTCTGGGCGGCGAGGGACCGCGGCGGCTGGCCGATGCCTTGCGCCTGGACGAACTGCGAGTCAGCAGGCGCGGACCGGACGTGATTCTCTTAGGCTACAGGCAGGGATGTTTACCGGAATTGTCACGGAGCGTGGGCGGGTAGTCGAGGCGCCCGGGGTGTCCGACCGGGGGGGCGCGCGGCTGGTCGTCGGCCACACGCCGGCGCTGGCCGCGAAGCTCGACCTGGGCGCCAGCATTGCCATAGCGGGCGTGTGCCTGACCGTGGCGGAGCAGGGCGAGGTGGATGGAGCCGCGCGATCCGTGTTCGATCTGTCTCCGGAGACGCTGAGCCGAACGACGCTCGGCGCGCTGCGGGTAGGCGACGAGGTGAACCTCGAGCCGCCACTTTCGGCCGGAGAACCGTTGGGCGGCCACTGGGTCCAGGGGCACGTGGACACCACGACGCACGTAGCGCGGGTTGAGGAGCAGGGGGACCACCGCGTCGTCACGTTCAACGTCCCTGCCGGGTTGGAGACGGGAGTCGTGCTCAAGGGCAGCATCACGATCGACGGCGTGAGCCTGACCGTCGCGGCTCTGGACGAACGGACGTTCGACGTGGCGCTGATCCCGCACACCCTCGAGGTGACGACCCTTGGCGGCCTGAAGCCGGGCGACCGGGTGAACGTCGAGGGCGACGTCCTCGCCCGCTACGTCCAGAAGGCGGTGGAGGCGGCGGTCGCCGCCGCGCTCGAGTCGAAGTAGTCAAGTGACGTCCCTCACGCTTCGGGAGCACGTCGCCGAGCCGGCGAACCTCTGGATTCGCCATAGCTTCTCCCGGTGGCCGGCCGCCGACGAGGACGACCTCTGGTGCGACCTCGCAACCGGCCGCTTGCGCTCGCCCGTGTACGCGGCCGAAAGCGGCCGTGGCGATGCCGTCGACGGATCTGCTGCTGCCGAGCTTCTCCGATCGGTGAGCGATGTCGTCTACGTTCCGCCGGTTGCGGCTGAACACGGGCCACTCCGTTCGAGCATCATCGAAGCCGCAGCAGCCATGGGCGCCCCCCTCCTGGTCCAAGTCGTATGCGATCGCCTGGCGGACACCGCGGCCGCCGACCTGCCGCCTAACGCCACCATGGTGCTCGACGTACTCGACCGCCTGGTTGGCCAGGCCGTTGCGCTGCGAGAGGAGTTCAGGGAGAACCGCCAGCCGAGCCTCCCGTTCGCTCCGGCGCCGCTCCAGGACGCGACCCTGGTCTGGCCGCTGATCTCCGGCTGGACTGATCAACCAGAGGTTCTGGGCCCGGTCACGGTCCGCTTCGCGGCAGCGGGAGCCCGCCGAGTCGTCCCGCGCTCGCTCGAACTGGACGCCCGCGACCGGCGCCTGCTCGCCGAACGCCTCCAGACGACTTGGCCCGAGGCCTTCGACGCCCTCTTTCACGGCGGGGAGTCCGTTCCGGACACGGCCGCCTTCCGAAGTGCCGCCGAAGCCGCCGGTCTCGAACATCGCCTGCCACGGCCACTGCCCGCAGCCCCGCTCCCGGAACGACTCCGCCTTGCCCGTGGACTCGCGGGTCACCTGATCGAACTCGGTGACGCTGCCGTCAGCGGGGGCGACGCCTACTACCGCGCCGCCCGTTTCCTCGACCAGGACGAAGTCGACATCGAAGCAGCCGCCCGCGAAGGCAACCTCGGCGTCCTGCCGTGGCTCGAGGGGCCGGCGAAGCACGCGGTGGAGCAGTGGCTGACCGCGTGGCGAGGAGACTGACGCCCGATGCACCTGGTCGTCTTCGACGTCGACGGAACACTGGTCGATTCCGAGGACTTCGACGGCACTCTCTACGCCCGGGCGATCTGGACCGCGCTGAAGATCGATATCGACGAGGACTGGTCCGGGTATCGGCACCAGACGGACAGCGGCATCCTGAACGAGGTCCTGGACCGCAACGGAATCGAACGCGACCACTCCCTGGCTCACGCATCCGTCAAAAGGGAGTTCATCTCCCTCGTCGCCGCCTACCTCGCCGCCCGCGGCGCCCGGCTGCCGGAAGTTCCCGGCGCCCGCGCCTTCGTCAACCGGCTCGTCGCCCGGCCGGATGTCGCGGTCGCGATCGCCACCGGCGGCTGGAAGGACACAGCCGAGATGAAGCTCCGGGCCATCGGCCTCGATCCGGACACGCTGAACCTCGCCTCCGGTTCGGACGCCGAGAGCCGCGTCGAGATCATGCGGATCGCGGCCAAGCGCGCTCTCGGCGGCAGATCAGCCGGCCGAAAGACCTACCTCGGCAATCGGCCGTGGGACCGGGAAGCCAGCCGCCGGTTGGGCTGGCACTTCATCGGCATCGGCCCGGACGTTGAGCACAGCACCCGGTTCGACGACTTCCTGGACGAGGACTCCATCAACCGGGCGTCGGCCCTGACGGCTCCTACCGCGGCCGCAGCAGCGGGAACAGGATCACGTCCCGGATCGACCGGGCGTCGGTCAGGAGCATGACCAGGCGGTCGATTCCGAGGCCGAGGCCGCCGGCGGGAGGCATGCCGTACTGGAGTGCTTCGACGTAGTCCCGGTCGAAGCGGTGAGCCTCGTCGTCGCCGCCCTCGCGGGCGCGGAGCTGCTGGCGGAATCGCTCGGCCTGGTCGTCGGGGTCGTTGAGTTCGGTGAAGGCGTTGGCGAGTTCCATGCCGCCGACGAAGAGTTCGAATCGCTCGGTGAAGCGGGGATCTCCGGCGGTCTCCTTGGCGAAAGGGGAGACCTCGACGGGATAGTCGTGGATGAAGGTGGGCTGGATCAGCTTCGGTTCGACGAGACGGTCGAAGAGGGCCATCAGCAGGTTGCCGTAGCCGGCGTTCTTCGGCAGGTCTTCGCCGAGGCGGGTGAGTTCCGCCGCGAGTGCGGCCTCGTCGTCGACCGCGGCTGGATCGAGGCCGCCGATCTCCAGCAGGGACCGCCGCACGCTGAGCCGCGGCCAGGGGGCCTGGAAGTCGATCTCGTTGCCGCGCCAGGTGCAGGTCGTCGAGCCGTCGGCATGCACGGCGTCCAGCACCGCGGCGAACATCGTCTCCGTGAAGGCCATCAACTGCTCGTAGTCGGAGTAGGCCCAGTAGAACTCGAGCATCGTGAATTCGGGGTTGTGCTGTGTCGAGATGCCTTCGTTCCGGAAGTTGCGATTGATCTCGAACACCCGGTGCAACCCGCCGACGAGCAGGCGCTTGAGGTACAGCTCGGGCGCGATGCGCAGGTAGAGGTCGAGATCGAGGGCGTTGTGATGGGTCACGAACGGCCGCGCCGTTGCGCCTCCCGGAACCGCCTGCATCATGGGCGTTTCGACTTCGAGAAAGCCCTCGTCGAGCAGGCAGGAGCGGAGCGCGGCGATCGCTTGCGAGCGGACGACGAACCGCCGCGTCGATTCGGCTGAGTTCAGGAGGTCGAGGTAGCGGCGCCGGTAACGCTCTTCCTGGTCGGCCAGGCCGTGCCACTTCTCCGGCAGCGGCCGGGTGGCCTTCGCCAGCAGGTCGAGGCGGTCGGCCGAGATCGTCAGTTCACCGGTGCGGGTGCGGATCAACAGGCCGTCGGCGAGCACGTAGTCGCCGATGTCGAGTTGCGAGAGCAGCCACCAGCAGTCCTCGCCGATGTGGTTGCGGCGCAGGAGGACCTGGACCTTGGAGTCGGCACTGTCGGAGATGTCGAGGAACGCCGCCTTGCCGTGGGTGCGGTGGGCGCGAACGCGGCCGGGAACCCTGAGGGAGACCGCGGCCTGCTCGAGCTCCGCCTCGGTCTGCTCACCGTAGCGCTCGCAGACTTCGCACGGCTCGAGGTCGTACGGCGCGCGAGTCGGGTAGGGGTCGACGCCCCGTTCGCGCAGGCGGTCGCGCTTGTCGCGGCGGTTCTCGATCTGGGCTTCGAGTTCGGACATGGCTCAGCTCGACTCCACGTTCCAGAAGGCGTCGTCCACGAACAGGTCGGAGATGAGGCGGGCGACGCCGGAGGAGGCTCTGCCGCCGATCCGCAGCACGTCCTGATGGTCGACCGCTTCGTCCACGAGACCCACGCCCATGTTCGTGACCAGGGAGAAGCCGAGCACGCGGAGCCCCATGTGGCGGGCGGCGATCACTTCGAGCACGGTCGACATGCCGACCAGGTCGGCGCCCAGCGTGCGGTATGCGCGGATCTCGGCGGGGGTCTCGAAGGACGGTCCGAGCAGGCCGGCGTAGACCCCCTCGCCGACCGGGATCCCAGCCTGTTCTCCGAGTTCGGCGAAGCGGCGGCGCAGGCCAGGGTCGTAGGCGTCCGCCAGGTCGGGGAACTGCGGCCCCCACGCGGCAGGCAGCCGGCCCCTGAGCGGGTTCAGACCGGTCAGGTTGATGTGGTCGGAGATGGCCGCGATCGAGCCGGGCGGCAGGTCCGCCCGCAGCGAACCGGCGGCGTTCGTGACGACCAGCGACCGGGCGCCGAGGAGGGCGCTGAGCCGCACCAGGTAGACGACCTGGGCCGGCGTGTAGCCCTGGTAGGCGTGCAAGCGGCCGCGGCTGTAGAGGACCAGTCGCCCGTTGGCCGTCCGCACGAGTTCGGCGGTCACGGCGTGGCCCTCGATCGCCTCGACGTCGAAGGAGAACAGGTCGGAAAAGGGCCATGGACCCGCCGCCGGCTCGCCGAGATCGAGGCTCAGGCCTGAGCCGGTGACGAGGAGGGCCTCCGGCGTCGGGATTCCGGCCTCCAGCCAGCGCCGCCGGCTCTCCTCGAGTTCGGCCGCGAGACTCCTGTCCGGGCCGGTATCCTTGTGTCCATTCACGGCGTTTTCTCGCGTCGCCCGCTCCAGGCTTGGAGTGCGGCAGACCATATCCTGAGGAGTTCGATGACCGAAGATGGCATGCCGCGCGAGTTGATATCGAGGGAAGTGCTCGACCGCCGGGTCGGCGAGCTGGCCGACGAGATCGAGAGGGACTACGCCGACAGCGAGGAGTTGCTCTGTGTCGGTGTGCTGAAGGGATCCGTCTTCTTCATGTCCGACCTCCTGCAGCGGCTGTCCCGGCCGCTCGTCGTCGACTTCTTCCAGACCTCGAGCTATCGGGGCGAGACGACGTCGCCCGGAGAGGTGCGGATCCGCCGCGATCTCGATCACTCCCTGGCCGGCCGGGACGTCCTGCTCATCGAGGACATCGTGGACACCGGCTACACGATGCGGACGATCATGGCGCTAATGGGGTTCAGGGGCGCGCGATCCGTGCGGCTCTGCGTCCTGCTCGACAAGGCCTGCAAGCGGGAGACGCCGGTTCAGATCCACTATCGCGGCTTCGAGGTGGACGATGTGTTCGTCGTCGGCTACGGCCTCGACTACGACGATCGCTACCGCAACCTGCCCTACATCGGCGTGCTGGAGGAGCCGGGAGCCTCGGAGTAGCCTCGCGTCGCCGTGGGGTTCGTTTGGCACATAGCCGTCAGGTACTTCCGCTCCACCCGCGCGGACGCGCACATCCGGGCGCTGTCCACCCTGACGGCGGGCGGCCTGGCGGTGGGTACCGCGGCGCTGGTGCTGGCGCTGGCGGCCCTCGCCGGCTTCCAGAACCTCCTGCTGGAGGACCTCGCGCGGCATACGCCGGCCCTCCAGATCGAGCTCGGCGGCGGCAGCATTCCCGGAAGTGCAGGCCGGGGCGCGGGGATGACGGACCCGGTGCGGGGGCTGGCCGACCTGGCGGCCGCGACGAACGGCGTCGCCGGCGTCCAGGAGCTGCTCTATGCCCGTGGCTGGCTGGCCGATGACGACCGTCCCTTCGCGGTCGAGGTGTTGGGTTACGAGAAGACACCGCCGCCCTGGATCCCCGTCCAGGGGGAGGCGACGCCTGGGCTCATCGTGCCCGTCTCCGTGGCGCTGCGGATGGGGCTGGCCGTGGGCGACAGAGTGCGCGTCGTCTCGCCTCGGCCCGGCCTCACGCCGGTCGGGCCCCAGCCGCGGACCCGGATGCTGCCGGTCGACCTGATCTACAGGTCGGACCGGGCGGAGGAGGCGGACGATCCGGTGCTGGTGCCGCTCGAGCAGGCTTCCGCGCTGTTCGCGAGAGGCGACCGGCGACTGGACCTGACGCTTGCTCCGGAGGCGGATCCGGAGCAGATCGGCGACTTCCTGCGCCAGGGGATCGACCCGGCCGTGGCGAGGGTGACCACCTGGAGAGAGGCCAACCGGGCGCTTCTGTTCGTGCTGCGCCTGGAGAAGGGTCTGGTCTTTTCGGCGGTGGCGCTGATCATCGCGGTTGCCTCGTTCGCCCTGCTCGCGGCACTGTCCATGGTGCTCTCGAGCAAGCGCGCCGAAGTCGGCGTGCTGGCGGCGATGGGTGCTCCCCCGCCCCGGTTGCAACGCGTGTTCCTGCTGCTCGGCGCGCTGCTGTCGGTCGGCGGCGCCGGTTTCGGCGGTGCGGCCGGCGCGGCTCTCGCGACCTTCCTCGACCGTTACCGCGTGATCTCCACTCCCTCCGACGTGTACGTCGTGGACTACGTGCCGTTTCTGGTCCGGGGCACCGACGTGCTCGTCGTGCTGGTCGTGACCGTCCTGTTCACAGCGGCGGCCGCCGTGCTCGGGGCACGCAAGGCGAGCCTTCTTCACCCGGTCGAGGCGATGAGGAGCGCGCGCACGTGATCGCGGCCTCGGGGGTCACCAAGGCCTACCAGGACGGCGCGGTCCGGCGGCAGGTGCTGCGTGGCGTGGACCTGGAAGTTTCGCGCGGCGAGACGGCTGCGATCGTCGGTCCGTCCGGCTCGGGCAAGTCGACGCTCCTCAACATCCTGGGCGCGCTCGATGCGCCGGACGCGGGTTCGGTTCGGGTCGACGGCGTCGATCTCACCGCGTCCAGGCCGTCGGCCCTGGCGGGCTTTCGCAACCGTTCGCTTGGCTTCGTCTTCCAGTTCCATCAACTGCTGCCGGACTTCACCGCGCTCGAGAACGTGATGATGCCGGGGCGGATCGCGGGCCGCCCGACCTCGTCCCTCGCCGCCCGGGCACACACGCTCCTTGACCAGGTCGGCCTCGCCGACCGTGCCGGCGCGTTCCCACAGCAACTCTCCGGCGGCGAACGGCAGCGGATCGCGATCTGCCGCGCCCTGGTGCTTGAGCCGGCCGTGCTGCTGGCCGACGAACCGACCGGCAACCTGGATTCCAGGAGCGGCGAGGAGGTGCTGGAACTCCTGGACACCCTGCGGAAACGCCGGGACACGACAGTGGTGCTGGTGACGCACAACCCGGAAGTGGCGAAGCGTTGCGGCATGGTGCTCCGTCTCGACGGCGGCCGTCTGACGCGATCTTGCCCACAAAGCCCATAGACTCTGGGTCGTGTTCGAGAAGTACAACGAGAAGTCGCGTCGGGCGCTCTTCTTCGCCCGGTACGAGGCGAGCAAGCTGGGCAGTCGGGTCATCGAGTCGGAGCACGTCCTTCTCGGCATCCTGCGCGAGGGAGAGGAGTCGGTCATCGAGCTCTTCCAGCGCCTGCAGGTCAAGCCGGAAGATCTGCGCCGCGAGATAGAAGGCGAGCGGGTGTTCGTCGAGCGCATCTCGTCGACCGCCGAACTGCCACTGTCGGAGGAGTCGAAGAAGATCCTCGCCTACGCCTCGCACGAGGCGGAGAGCATGGTCCATGCCGCCGTAGGCTCCGAGCATCTCCTGATCGGCGTGCTGCGGGTCGACGGTTGCCTGGCCCAGCGCGTCCTGGTGCAGCACGGGCTCGAGGTCGCGACGGTGCGCGAACAGGTCGCGACCATCGCTCGCGAGCGCGCCAGCAGGCGCGGCAAGCAGGAGTTGCCCTTCCTGACGGAGTTTGGCCGCGACCTGACCGCGCTCGCGCAGCAGGACCAGTTCGACCCCCTGATCGGCCGTGAACAGGAAGTCGGTCGCATCGTCCAGATCCTCGCGCGACGGACGAAGAACAACCCCATCCTGCTCGGAGAGCCGGGGGTGGGCAAGACGGCCATCGTCGAGGGGCTGGCGCAGCGAGTGTGCCACGGCCGGGTGCCGAAGTTCCTCGCGCGCAAGCGGATCGTCGCGCTCGACCTGTCCCTGATCGTGGCCGGCACGAAGTACCGGGGCCAGTTCGAGGAGCGCCTGAAGGGGATCCTCAAGGAGCTCGAGGAAGGCGAAGACGTGCTCGTCTTCATCGACGAGATCCACGCTCTGGTCGGGGCCGGTTCGGCCGAGGGTTCGCTCGACGCCGCGAACATCCTCAAGCCGGCCCTGTCGCGGGGCGACATCGCGTGCATCGGCGCCACGACCCAGCGTGAGTACCGCCGGCACATCGAGAGGGACCGCTCTTTGCTGCGGCGATTCCAGGCGGTGCAGATCAAGCCGCCTTCGGCCGACGAGACCTACGACATCCTGGTTGGTCTGAAGGAGCGTTACCAGGGCTTCCACAAGGTCGCCTACGACGACGCCGCGCTGCGCGCCGCGATCGCCGGGTCCAACCGCTACATCACTGATCGGCATCAGCCCGACAAGTCGATCGACGTGATCGACGAGGCCGGCGCCCGGGTCAAGTTGCGTCGGGTACGGGACACCCGGCAGGCTCGGCGGATCGAGCAGGAAGTCCGGGAAGTGGTGGCCGAGATGAAGGCGGCGATCTCGGACAAGGACTTCGACCGCGCCGTCCGCTTCCGCGAGCGCGAGATCGAACTCCGGGAAGATCTCGAGAGCATCGAGCAGTTGCATGACGAGGACGTTGAGGATCAGGTCGTGACGGCTCAGGACGTGGAGGAGGTGATCGCCTCCTGGACAGGAGTGCCGGTGGCTGCCGTGCGTGGCGACGAGGCGAAGCGGTTGATGCGGATGGAAGACGTTCTGCGGCGCCGGATCGTGGGGCAGGATCGGGCGATCCGGTCGATCAGTCGCGCCATTCGCCGGTCGCGGCTAGGCGTCTCCGATCCCCGTCGTCCGGTCGGTTCGTTCGTGTTTCTGGGTCCGAGCGGTGTCGGCAAGACGGAGGTGGCCCGCCGCCTGGCGGAGTTCCTGTTCGGCAGCCAGACTGCTCTCATGCGTTTCGACATGAGCGAGTACATGGAGAAGTACTCGGCTTCCAAGCTGATCGGTTCGCCGCCGGGATACGTCGGCTACGAGGAAGGCGGCCAGTTGACGGAGCGGGTTCGACGCCAGCCGTACTCCCTGATCCTCTTCGACGAGATCGAGAAAGCGCATCCGGACATCATGAACCTGCTGCTTCAGATCCTGGAGGAAGGCAGTCTCACCGACGCCTACGGCAACTACGTCGATTTCCGTCATGCCCTGGTGCTGCTGACCTCGAACCTGGGCAGCAAGCTGGTGCTCAAGGGCGGCCGCATGGGCTTCGGTGGCCCCTCCGGAGGGGAATTCGGCTCCGACGAAGACTTCGGCCGCATCAGGGAGGAGATCGAAGCGGAGCTTCGCCGCAGCTTCAGCCCCGAGTTCATCAACCGCATCGACGAGACGATCGTGTTCAATCCGCTGGGCCGGGAGGAGTTGCGCGCGATCACGTGCCTCCTGCTTTCCGACGTGAACGAGACGCTTGCCGACCGGGGTCTGGCTGTCGAGGTCACGAGCGAGGAACGGGAGTGTCTGCTGGAGAAGGCGGGCATCGATCCGTCGACCGGGGCCCGGCCGCTGCGGCGCACGATCGAGCGTCA
>VXUF01000039.1:0-29143 GCA_009837085.1 Holophagales bacterium | reverse complement strand
CCAGCGTACCGGCGATTCCGTCGAACGCATCCTGGTCGATCTGGCCCAGGAGGAACTGGTCCTGAAAGTCGTGCAAGGCGCCGCGCTGACCGTTGAGGAGGAACCTGCCCTTGCGGAATCCTGATCGAGAGTTCCCTGGACGGCTGGCGCGGCCGGTCGCGCTGGTCGCCGTCTTCCTGCTGGCCGTGCCGGCCGCGGGCCAGTTGCTGGTCGGCCGGCCGATCGAGTCGGTGGAGTACGTGGGCGTCGAGACGCTGAGCGAAGACAGCCTCAACTACTACCTGGATATCGAGGCCGGGAAGCCCTGGGACCCCGGCCGTGTGAACGAACGGATCAAGGACCTCTGGGAGCGCAAGCTGATCGACGACATCTCGATCGGGGCCGAGGCGCAGGGCGAGGGGGTCCTGGTCCGGGTCACGGTGGTCGAGCGACCGCTCCTGGTCTCGCTCGAGTACGACGGCCTGAAGAAGGTGAAGCGAAGCGACATCGGCGACATGACGGACCGGGAGCGGATCTCGGTCTTCGAGGGCCTGCCGCTGGACCTGGGCGAACTGGCGCGCCTCGAAGAGGCGATCAAGAAGCTCTACGAGGAGCGCGGCTTCCGGTTCGCGGGTATCCACGTCGAGATCCAGGACGCGGATCTCGGCGAGAAACGGGTACTGATCACCGTCGACGAGGGCGGGAGGGTCAAGATCGGCCAGGTCGACTTCGAGGGCAACGAGGTGTTCTCCGCCGGCCGCCTCCGGCGGCAGATGGAGAAGACGAAGAAGTCGAACCTCCTGACCAGGATCCGCAAGCGCGACGTGTTCAACTCGGCCACGGTCCAGGAGGACCTGGACAAGGTCAAGGGCCTGTACCGCCAGTTCGGCTACAAGGATGTCGAGGTCGGCGAACCCGAGCTCGACGTGATCGAGCGCAAGCCGAACGCCGAGCGCATCGAGGATCGCAAGCGACAGCTCGCCCTGGTGATTCCGATCGAGGAGGGCCCGCGCTGGAAGCTGGGCGAGGTTCAGGTCGAGGGGGCCGAGGTTCTGCCCGAGGGCCTGCTGGTCGCCATGTTCAAGGATCCCAAAGGGGGCTGGCTGCGCTCGGACGTGATCGACGAGGGTGTCGAGCAGGTCGGGGAGCTTTATCGGAACAGCGGTTACATCTTCGCCGACGTGAAGATGGAGATCATCGAGCGCGAGGACCTGGTGGCCGACATCCTGGTGACCGTCGAGGAGAACGACCAGTTCCGGATCGGACGGATGGAGTTCACCGGCAACGACCGGACCCGCGACCGGGTGCTCCGCCGCCAGATGCTGCTCAAGGAAGGTGACGTCTTCAACTCGGGCATGCTGCGCACCAGCCTGTTGCGGCTCAGCCAGCTCGAGTACTACGTCGTCAACGAGGACGATCCGGTCGAGGTCGACTACGACACGGACGACAAGCAGGTCGACATCACCGTCAAGGGCACGGAAACCGGTCAGACGGAGGTTCAGTTCGGCGGCGGCTACAGCGAACTGGACGGCTTCTTCGTCCAGTCGGCGCTGCGCACGCGCAACTTCCTTGGCCGCGGCGAGACCGTCGGCGTGTCGATCCAGACCGGACGCTACCGCGACATCTTTGACGTTTCGTACTACATGCCCTGGGTCAAGGACCGCCCCCAGAACTTCGGCATCCAGCTCTTCAACCGGGACACGGACTTCGACCTCCTGATCGACCAGCGCTACCGGAGCAAGGAGGCCGGCGGCGTCCTTACCTACGGCCGGTCGTTCCGCCGGTGGGAACTCGTCCAGTTGGCCTACAGCAACATGGACATCGAGAGCTACCAGTCGCAGACCTTCTACTTCTTCGACAACCCGGAGCAGAGTGACGACCCGACGAGCGACACGTTCGAGCAGGCGTTCGAGTTCAACCGCCGCTCGGTCACGGCCACCTACCAGTTCGACAGTCACAACAGCCGTCTCGAGCCGACCCAGGGCAAGCGCCTGGTCGCATCCCTCGAGTACGCCGGCGGTCCCCTGGGCGGCGAGTCCTTCTTCATTCGCCCGTCGCTGAACGCGGCGATCACCGTGCCGCTGACGAACCGCGGGCTGCGGACGGTGGGGCGGGCGAACATCCAGCTCGGCTACATCCAGCCGTTCGGCGAGGACGGCGCGGGTAACCCGCGCGAGCTGTTCTTCCTGGACCGCTATCTGCTGGGCGGCGAGAACAGCCTCCGCGGCTTCGCGTTCCGTTCCATCTGGGTGCGCGATCCGGAAACCGGGCGCACGCTCCTCGACCGGAACGGCTTCCCCCAGGGCGGCAACAAGAGCGTGGTGATCAACCTCGAGCACCACACCCTGGTCAACGGTCCGTTTCGTGTGGTGACCTTCTTCGACGCCGGCAACGTCTACGGCGACGACCAGGACGTCGACTTCAACCACATGCGCATGTCGGCCGGAATCGAGCTTCGGGTCAACGTGCCCATTCTTGGAGCTCCGCTCCGCTTCATCTACGCTACGAACCTGAATCCGCTGGACAACCTCGGAGGCGTCGACCGGGAGCGGTTCGACAGCTTCGACTTCAGCATCGGAACCAGCTTCTGACGCCTCACGGAGAACTACGAAGATGAACGTCAAAACCCCTGGAGTCCGCACGGCCGCGGCGACCGCCGCCGTCGTTGCGGGCGTCCTCATGGTCGGGCCGGCCCTGGCCCAGAGCAAGATCGCCGTGGTCGAGGTCGAGCGCCTCCTGCAGGAGTCGGCCCGCGGCCAGATCGCGGTTCAGGAACTCACACGACTCCGGGACGAGAAGCAGGCGGAGCTCACCACCAGGCAGGAGCAGTTGGCTGCGCTGCAGCAGCAGTACAACGACGGCCGGCTGACCTTTGCCGAGGACCGTCTGGCCGAGATGGAGAAGCAGCTCGAGGACATGACGATCGACCTGCGGCGCGCCCAGGACGACGCGAACCGCGAAATGCAGAAGGTGCAGGGCGAGAGGTTCGGCGAGATCGAACAGGCGGTGCTGCCGATCATCTCCCAGGTCGGCCGGGAGTTCGGCTACACGGCGATCTTCAACAAGTTCCAGGGGGGCCTGTTGTTCGCCGCCGACGCCGCGGACATCACGAACCTGATCATCGAGCGTTACAACGCCGCGTACCCGGCGACTCCCGCGGAGTAGCCGCGAGTAGCGCGGCGACTGGGTGAGCCCGCGTCCGCGGCCGGCTGGAACCCCGGGGCGTGATGCCCGCGGACCACACGCGCCCCGGCGCCGCCACCGCTTTGCCGCGCTACTCGCTGTTGCGGATGCTGTAGAGCTTCGACCGGGTGCGGATCAGCAGCCGGTCTCCGGCGACCGCCGGTGACGCCATCGCCATCTCGTCGAGGCTGTTGGTGTGGAGTACTTCGTACTCCGAGCCGGCGCGGATCACGTAGGTGTCGCCCTGCTCGCTGAGCGCGAAGAGGCGGTCGTTGTAGGCCCATGGAGATGACGTGAAGCTGGCGCCGCCTCGGGGCGCCACGCGCTTCCGGCCGTACACGGGTTCGCCGGTCTGCGCGTCGTACGCCTCGAAGAAGCCGCGGTCCAGCAGGCTGTAGTAGACGCCCTTGTAGACCAGCGGCGACGTGTTGTAGTTGCCGGCCTTGGGCTGGTGCCAGGCGACGAACTCGCTCTCCGTCGCGTCCCCTTCCAGTGTGATGTCACCCAGCGCGCCTGGTCGGATGGCGAAGACCGGCCGGCGCTGATCCTGGAAGTAACCGGAGTTCACGTAGACCATGTCGTGAGCCGCGAACGGCGTCGCGATGGCCGCCCACGACATGCGGCCGTCCATCTCCCACAACAGCTGGCCGTCGAGGCCGTACGAGCGGATCCGGTTCTTGCCGCTCGTGACGATCTCGGTGCGGGCTTCGTTGGCCCAGACGAACGGTGTCGCCCAGCTCGACACCTCTTCGCGGCCGGTGCGCCAGCGCTGTTCGCCGGTGTGCTTGTCGAGGGCGGCGATCCAGGACTCTTCCTCGTTGTCGTACAGGATGATCAGCAGGTCGTCGTGCAGCACGGGCGAGGAGGCGGAGCCGTAGTCCCACATGGTCGGGCGGTAGGGCGTGTCGAAGCTCCACACGGACTCGCCCTCCATCGTGAAGGCGTACACGCCGAGGTCGCCGAAGCGCGCGTAGACGCGTTCGCCGTCGGTGGTCGGGGTCTCCGAGGCGTACGTCTGTTTCTGGTGGCGCGGGAACTCGGGTATGCCGGCCTCGACCGAGCGCTCCCAGAGCACTTCGCCGGTCGCCAGATTCAGGCAGTACACGCGCCAGTCGTGCTCCGCCTGCGGCGGTTCACTGCGCCCGCGAGCGGCGTAGAGACCGGCCTGGGGCCGTTCGAAGTCGCCTTCTGAAACCGCGGTCGTCAGGAACACCCGATCGCCCCAGACGATCGGGCTGGACCAGCCGCGCCCGGGGATCTCGGCGCCCCACTCGACGTTCTCCGTCTGGCTCCAGCGATCCGGCAGAGCGGGGTTGTCGGAGACGGCGGGATTCATGCCCGGGCCGCGGAACTGGGGCCAGTTGTCGGTCGCGGCAGCCATGCCTGTAGCGAGCGCGGCGCAGGCGAGGGACGCGAGGATGAGGGCACGGTTGGGCCTGAGGTGGCGGCGTTGCGGGTGCGAGGTCGCGTTGCTCATCAGGATCGGATCTCCCGGTCGCTGGAAGGGTCAGGGGTTGGAGTCATGCCGCATCGTATCCGGTAGGCTCGCTCCGTGACCCACCGCCTCGCCGATCTTGCCGCGATGGTTGGAGCTGACCTCGAGGGCGATCCGGATCGGCCGATCGACGGCATCGCCACCCTGATGGCCGCGGGCCCCGCGGATCTCTCCTTTCTGACCAACCCCCGGTACCGCGACCAGGCGCTGGCTTCGAAGGCTGGAGCACTGCTGGTGTCCAGGGATCTGTCGCGCGAAACGCTCGCCGAACTCCGCACCGACCTCGTGCTCTGCGACGACGCCTACCGGGCCCTGGCCGACCTGATGACGGCGCTCTTCCCGGTCCCCGAGGCGGAACCAGGCGTTCACGACACAGCCTGTGTCGAGGCTTCCGCCCGGGTCGATCCCACCGCTCGTGTCGACGCTTTCGCCGTGGTCGGCGAGGGCTCGACGCTAGGTCCCGGCGTGGTCATCGGCGCTCACGCCGTGGTGGGCCGCGGCTGCAGTCTGGGCGCGGGTACCGTGCTCCATCCCCATGTCGTTATCTACGACGGCGCCCGCATCGGCGAGCGGGTGGTCGTCCACTCCGGTGTCGTCCTGGGCGCCGACGGTTTCGGCTACGCGGAGGGCGCCGAAGCTGCCTCCCAGATCAAGCTGCCCCAGGTGGGGGTCGTCGTGATCGAGGACGACGTGGAGATCGGCGCCAACTCCGCGGTGGACCGGGCCACCTTCGACACCACCACGATCGGTCGCGGAACGAAGATCGACAACCTGGTGCAGATCGGCCACAACGCTCAGATCGGCGAGGGATGCATCCTCTGCGGTCAGGCGGGCGTGTCCGGCAGCAGCCGCATCGGCGATCGCGTGCTTCTCGCGGGACAAGTGGGCGTCGCCGGTCACTTCAGGATAGGCGACGGCGTGCAGGTGGCGGCCAAGTCGGCGGTCTTCCAGGCGGTCGAGAACGACCAGCGGGTGGCGGGCATACCGGCCATGCCGATCGCGGCCTGGCGCAGGCGGAACGCGTTACAGTCGCGCCTGCCGGCGATGCGCAGCGCACTCAGGGCGCTCGAGCGCCGCGTGGGCGAACTGGAGTCGGCAGGGCGCGGTGGTGGTGACGGCCCGGCGGCGGACGGGGGAGACGACACGTGAGCAAGGAACGGGAGGAAACCGGGAAGGCCGAGGTGAACGCGCCGCTAGGACCGTTCGATTCACGCTGGATCGCGAGCGTACTGCCGCACCGCTACCCGATCCTCCTGGTCGACCGGGTTCTGGAGCTGGTGCCGGGGCAGCGGGTGGTGGCGGTCAAGAACGTGACCCGCAACGAGCCGTTCTTCGACGGCCACTTCCCGGGTAATCCGATCATGCCGGGAGTTCTCGTGATCGAGGCTATGGCGCAGACGGCGGGTCTGCTGCTGCTGCACGAGATCGAGGACCGGGACCGCCGGGTTCTCTTCTTCTCCGGGATCGAAAGGGCGCGTTTCCGTCGTCCGGTCGTTCCCGGCGATCAACTGCGGATGGAGGTGGAGTCGCTGCGCCTGCGCACCGTCCACTCCCGCTTCCGGGGCCGGGCCACGGTCGACGGCGAACTGGCGGTCGAGGCCGTGTGCACGTCCACCATGGTGGCGCCCTGAAGGACCGCGGGCCGCGGCGGGGCTCATGACGTCGAGGATCCACGAGACGGCGATCGTCGATCGCTCGGCCGTCCTGGGCGGTGACGTTGTCGTCGGTGCCTATGCGGTGGTCGGGGCCGGCGTTCAGATCGGCGACGACACCGAGATCGGCCCGCACGCGACGGTCCTCGGCGAGACGGTTCTGGGACGGGCCAACCGGGTCTTCCCATACGCCGCGATCGGATTCGACCCGCAGGACCTCAAGTACGAGGGCGAGTCCAGCCGGCTGGTGATCGGCGACCGAAACCAGTTCCGCGAGTTCTCGACGGTCAACCGGGGCACGGCGTTCGGCGGCGGCGTCACGCGAATCGGCGACGATAACCTGTTCATGACCCAGACCCACGTCGGCCACGACAGCCAGGTCGGCAGCCGAACGGTGTTCACCAACGGCGGCACCCTGGCCGGTCACGTGGAGGTCGAGGACGACGCCACGATCGGTGCCTTCTCGGCGGTCCACCAGTTCTGTCGGGTCGGCCGGCACGCCTACATCGGCGGCTACTCCGTGATCACGATGGACGCGCTGCCGTTCTGCATCACGGTGGGGATCAAGCCGGCTTGCATGGGCGTCAACCGCATCGGACTCGAGCGCAAGGGCAAGTCTCCGGAGGACATCCGGTCGATCGAGCGGGCCGTGCGGGTGCTCACCCGTTCGCGGAGGAACACGACCCAGGCGCTCGAGGAGCTCGACGCCGAACATGCCGGCCACGCCGATGTCGATGCCCTGATCGCCTTCATCAGGACATCCGACCGCGGCTTCATCCGCTCGGCGCGGCGCGGTTCCCGTGGCGCCAGCTCCTGAAGGACGGGAGTTCGTCCTGGGCACGGAAGCTCCGGTTCGGGCCGTCGTGGTCGGCGCCGGCGCAATGGGACGCCACCACGTGCGCCTGCTGTCCCGCCTGCTGGGGCCCGACGCGGTGCTCGTGGTCGACACGGACCGGGCGCGGGCCGAAGGCGCTGCGCTGGAGCATGGCGCTTCGGTCGCTGCCGGGATCGACGAGATCCTGAACGCCGTGGACGTGGCCGTCGTCGCGGTGCCGACGGTCGATCACCTGGAGGTGTCGGCGCGTCTGATCGAAGCCGGCATCCACGTACTGGTGGAGAAGCCCATCGCGGCGGATCTCGACCTGGCGGATGCCCTGATCGCGGCGGCCGCATCCCGGGGCGTCGTCCTGGCGGTGGGGCATGTCGAGTTCTACAATCCCGCCGTCCAGGAAGTGCTGGCGCTGGGGCTCGAGCCCCGCTTCGTCGAAGTCGAGCGGATGTCGCCGTTCAGCCCGCGCAGCCTGGATGTGGACGTCGTCCTCGACCTGATGATTCACGACCTGCAGATCCTCCACGCCCTCGACCCGAGTCCGGTGCGGGAGGTGCGGGCGGTCGGGATCGACGTCCTGTCGGACCGGGTCGACATCGCCGACGCGCGGATCGAACTCGAGTCCGGGTGCGTGGCGAACCTGACGGCGTCCCGGGTCTCGGCGGAACGGGTGCGCCAGTTGCGGGTCTTCTTCGAGGATCGGTACTTCTCGCTCGACTACCAGAAGCAAACGGTGCGAGGGGCGCGGCGCGTGCGCGGCGAAGAGGAGGCTGGCGGCGGAGACTCCGTGTCCGCCGGCGGGCCGGCGGGCCGGATTCTGGCCGCCGATCTCGAGGTCGAGGGCGGCGAGCCGCTGCGGCTGGAGCTCGAGGCGTTTCTCGACCGCTGCGCCGGAGGCGGTACGCCGTTCGTCGACGGCGCGGCCGGCAGGCGCGCGCTGGAGACGGCTCTGCTCGTCAACTCGACGATAGCCGGGAGGGCCGGAGGATGAGCGTTGACGCCCGTCCGATCGGGATCATCGGCGGCTCCGGCCTCTACGGCATGGAGGAGCTCGAGGTCCATGAGGAACGGGCGATCGCGACGCCGTTCGGAAGCCCGTCGGAGGTCTTCGTGCTCGGGGAACTCAGCGGCCGGCCCGTCGCCTTTCTGGCCCGGCACGGCCGTGGCCATCGCATCCTGCCTAGCGAACTGAACTTCCGCGCCAACATCTACGCCTTCAAGAGCCTGGGGGTGGAGCGGCTGATCTCGCTGTCCGCCGTCGGTTCGCTGCGGCGGCGCTATCAGCCCACCCACATCGTGGTGCCGGACCAGTTCATCGACCGCACGCGGCACCGGCCGGATACCTTCTTCGGCAACGGGCTGGCGGCCCACGTCGCCTTCGCCGAGCCGATCTGTCCGGTGCTGATGGAGGTTTGCGCGGACCAGTCGGCCGCGGCCGGAGCGGTGGTCCATCGCGGCGGCGTCTACGTGTGCATGGAAGGTCCTCAGTTCTCGACACGCGCCGAGTCCTTGATGCACAGGGGCTGGGGCGCGGACGTGATCGGAATGACGAACCTGCAGGAGGCGAAGCTCGCTCGTGAGGCGGAGATCTGCTACGCAACGCTTGCCCTGATCACGGACTACGACTGCTGGCACGAGGAGGAAGAGGACGTGACGGTCGAGGCCGTCCTCGCGGTCCTGCGGCAGAACGCGCGCACCGCCCAGGCCGCGGTGGCCAGGATCGTCGAATCGTTGCCGGGTGAGCGCCGGTCCGGGGCGTGTCCCTGCGTCAACGCCCTGGAGCACGCCCTGATCACCGATCCGGCGGTCGTACCGGCGTCCGTGTTGCGTGATCTGGCGCCGATCGTCGGTCGTCTCCTGGGCAACGGTCGCGACCGATGAGTGCCACCAGACTGTTGCTGACGAACGACGATGGCGTCGACGCGCCGGGCCTGCGCTGTCTCGCCGCGGCCCTCGACGGAGCCTCGACTTCGGGGCGGCCGATCACCTACGACGTGGTGGCCCCGGAGCGCGAGCAGAGCGGTTGCAGCCAGGCGCTGACCCTGTTCCGGCCGCTGCGCGCGAAGCAGGTGCGGGAGGGTTGGTTCGCGGTGGACGGCACGCCCTCCGACTGCGTCAACCTGGCGGTTCACTCGCTGCTGGACCGGCCTCCCGACCTGCTCGTTTCGGGGGGCAACATGGGGGTCAACCTGGGTGACGACGTGACCCACAGCGGCACGGTGGGCGCGGCGCTCGAGGGACGGCTGCTCGGCGTGCCCGCGGTCGCGTTTTCCCAGGAGTACCGGAAGGCGAGGCGCGCCGACATGGAGCGCGCGGCGGTGCTGGCGGCCCGCGCGATCGTCTCCCTCGTCGAGCAGGGGATCCCCGAGCGGATGCTGCTCAACGTGAACTTCCCTTTCGACCCGCCTCGGGGAGTCAGGGTCGCGCGACTCGGCCGGCGGCCCTACCGCAACACGATCGTCGAACAAGCGGATCCGCGGGGCGGCACGATGTACTGGATCGTCGGCAAGCCGGATCCGGAGCGGCTTCACGACACGGATGCGGCGGCGATCAGGGACGGCTTCATCTCGATCACGCCGCTCACCGCCGACCTCACCGACGGAGAGAGGCTCGACGCCGGCGACGGGGTTTTTCCTGGTCTCACGGGAGCTCTGGGTTGAAGGCGCAGACGGCCGGTCCGGGCGGTGGATACGTCTACGCCCGCCGCCGCATGGTGGCGAACCTGGTCGAACGAGGTGGTTTGCGGGACGAGCGGGTGATCGCTGCCTTCGAGCGGGTGCCGCGCCACCTGTTCGTGCCCGGGCATCTGGTCAACGACGCGTATCGCGACCACGCGCTGCCGATCGGTTGTGAGCAGACGATCTCCCAGCCCTACGTCGTGGCGCGCATGACCGAGGATCTGGGCGTGCGGGAGGACGACGCTGTGCTCGAGATCGGTACCGGCTCCGGCTACCAGACGGCGATCCTCGCTCTGCTGGCGCATCGGGTCTACAGCATCGAGCGCGTGGGCCGGTTGGCGCGGGAAGCGATCGGTCGGATCCAGGCCCTCGAACTGCCGAACGTCAAGGTCCAGGTCTTCGACGGCACCGTTGGGTGGAGCGCCGAAGCCCCCTTCGACCGGATCCTGGTGTCGGCCGCCGCGCCGAGGGCTCCGGACTCGCTCCTCGACCAACTGGCGCCGGGCGGTCGCCTTCTCATCCCTGAGGGCGACCGGCACGAACAGCGCCTGGTCACCTACCGGAAGCACAACAATGGAACGGTCGCTCGCCAGACCGGCGAAGCGGTGCGTTTCGTGCCGCTGATCGGTCGTCACGGGTGGAAGACGAAGGCCGAGGCGGCCTCATGAGCGCGGAGTGGCTGAAGGAGCGGATCCGCGAAGTCCCCGACTTTCCGAAACCGGGAGTTCTCTACAAGGACATCACGACGCTGCTCAAGGATCCGGTGGCGCTGCGCGAGACGGCCGACCGGCTCGCTGAGCGGTTCGCCGGCCGGCGCATCCAGCAGGTGGTGGGAATCGAGGCGCGGGGCTTCATCTTCGGTCCCCTGGTGGCCAACCGGCTGAACGTGGGTTTCGTGCCGGTGCGAAAACCCGGAAAGCTGCCGGCCGAGACCGCGTCGCGCAGCTACGAGCTCGAGTACGGCCGCGACACCCTCGAGATGCACCTCGACGGCGTCGCCGCTGGGGAGCGGGTCGTCCTGGTGGACGATCTGCTCGCGACGGGCGGTACCGCGAAGGCGGCCGCGGACCTGATCGAGTCCGTCGGCGGAACGGTCGACGCGATCGGATTCGTCGTCGAGCTGACCTACCTGGACGGTCGTCGCCGGCTCGACGGCTACGACGTGGTTGAATCCCTCGTCCGATACTGAGATCCTTCGACGGTTGCCGCGCCGGCGGTTCCATGGCGCCTGTAGCTCAGCAGGATAGAGCGGCGGATTCCTAATCCGCAGGTCGGAGGTTCGAGTCCTCCCAGGCGCACCAGAAAAGGAACGCCTCGCTTCTACTCTTCGATCTCGCGCTTGGGCTTGTCTTCGGCCTCGTCCTCTTCCGGTCCCTTCAGGCCCTGCTTGAAGTTGCGGATGCCGCTGCCCAAGCCGCCCGCCAGCTTCGGAATGCGGCTGGCGCCGAAGATCAGGACGACGATCGCGAGGACGATCAGAAGTTCGCCGAATCCCAGGGTGGGCATCTTGGGTGCTCCAGTGGTTGGTAGTGCCGGGTCGGTAGCGTTGGTTCGCCAAAGGGGCGAGGCCTGTGGCCAAGTCTGCCACACGGGCGCTCGAGTCGCGGGCATGCCGTTCTGGCTTGCATGGAACCGGCCGCCCGACAAGGAGCCGGTCTTGCGGCCGGCGCGTCTCCCTGGCCGCCTTCGGCGGCAGCCGGCGGGGACGCCGGCGCACCCAGTGGGCGGCCAGTTCCATGCAAGCCCGCGCTGCGAAGACGCAGCGCGGGCTGCTAGGGTTCGCCGCGTCGGAGGAGATGCGGAATGAGCCGTTTGACACGAGACGAGATACGGCGCGACGAGGTTCGGGAGGCTGTCTTCTCGGCTTCCACGTGGTTCGCGGAGCACGTTCGACAGATCCTGATGGGCGTCGCTGCGGTGATCGCGGTGGTCGTTGGAGCCGTGCTTTTTCTGAACTACCAGGATGGCCGGGAGAAGGAGGCCAGCTACCAGCTCAGTGAGGCCCTGAAGATCTACCGGGCGCCGATCGACGCACCGTCGATGGACGCAATCGACGACCTGTTCGGCACCCCTCCCGACAGCGCTCCGGGGGAGGCCGCGGCGGAGGAGGCGGAGACGCCCACCGCCGGAAGCGACGACGGTGGCGACGACCGGAGCTTCGCCTCGGAGGTTGAGCGGCGCTCGGCGGCGAGGACCGAACTGGAGGCCGTGAGAGAAGGCTACGGCTCGACCTCGTCCGGCAGGTTGGCGTCCGTCTACCTGGGGCAGATCGCGGCGGCTGAAGGGGATACCGCGAAGGCGCGGGAGCTGTGGACGAGCTACCTGGAAGCGGCCGGCCGCGACCACGCGATGGCCATCGGTGTGCAGTTGAACCTCTACAGTCTGGATCGCGCCGAGGGGCGGGGCGAGGAACTGGCTGCCAGGCTGCGCGGTGCGGTGGCGGCCGAGTCGTCGCCGCTGCCGAAGGACGCCCTGCTGTTTGAGTTGGCGGCCACGCTGGCGCAGCTCGGCGACGAAGAGGGTGCTCGGGAGACCTACCAGAGGGTGGTCAACGAGTACCCGGATAGCGGCTACGCGATCCGCGCCCGGCAGCGGCTCGGTCCCCAGGCGGCGGCGGCTTCGCCGTTCACGTTCGGCGGCTAGGGCCATTCCGCACAGCGCGATGGCGACGCCCTTCGACATCCTGAACCGGATGCGCGAGGGACGGACGCTGACCGCGGCGGAAGTGCGGTCCGTAGTGGACGGTGCGGCCTCCGGTAGCTGGACGGACGTTCAGCTTGCCGCCTTCCTGATGGCCGCCGCGATGCGGGGGCTCGACCGGGACGAGACACGGGAATTCACCCTGGCGATGCTCGAGTCCGGCGACCAGTGGGCACTGGCGGAGGACTTCGGTCCCCTGGTCGACAAGCACTCGACCGGCGGCGTCGGCGACACGGTGAGTCTGATCGCGTTGCCGTTGCTGGCCTCCTGCGGTGTGCCGGCGGCCAAGCTGACGGGCCGGGCCCTGGGCCACAGCGGCGGCACCGCCGACAAGCTGGAGAGCATCCCTGGCGTCCGCCTGGAACTCGACCGGGCCGGCACGCTCGACCTGCTGGATCGCTTCAGCATGGCGATCGGCATCGCTACCGCGGGCATCGCACCCGCCGACAAGCGTCTTTACGGCCTGCGGGATCGCACGTCGACCGTGAGCTCGATTCCCCTCGTCGTCGGCAGCATTCTGTCCAAGAAACTGGCGCTCGGCTCCTCCGGGATCGTCTTCGACGTGAAGATCGGCAACGGCGCCTTCTTCGCCGACGCGCGCGACACCCGTTCGCTGGCCTCGAGTCTGGTCGAAATCAGCGCCGCCTGCGGCACGCCGGCCGACTACGTCCTGAGCGACATGAACCAGCCCCTGGGGCGCTGGGTCGGCCACGCGGCCGAGGTGCGCGAAGCGCTGGACTGTCTCGCCGGCGACGGCGACCCACGGCTGCTCGAAGTGGTGACCGCGATCTGCCGAAAGGCCGCCCGCCTGGTGGGACGGAAGCTATCGCCCGGGGAGATCGACTCGGCGATCGGTTCCGGCACCGCCCGGCAGAAGCTTGTCGACTGGGCCGACGCGCAGGGCGCCAGGCCCGGCTGGGTCGACTCCCTCGACCTGGCGCCGGTCGAAGCCGTCGTCACGGCCTCCGGGTCGGGATTCCTCGAAGCCGTCGACTGCCGCCGCATCGGCAACGCCTTCGCCGACGCCTGCCGCCCGGACCGCGACCCGCACAGCATCGACCACGCTGTCGCACTCCGCTACGACGTCCGCCTGGGCGAGAGAGTGGAACGCGGCCAGGAACTGGCGCGCCTCTACGTGCGCGGCGATCCGGAACCGCTACAGCGCGAGGTCGGCGCAGCGTTCGTGATTGGCGAGGAAGCCGAGCCGCCGCCAACCGTGATGGAGTAGCAGCGCAAGCGTGCCCGCCGCCTCGCTACACTGCGCCGGTGAAGGCTTCGATTCTCGCGGTGGGCGACGAGTTGCTCGGTACGGATCGGCTCGACACGAACTCGCTGGCGCTGACGGAGGTGCTCAGGCGGCGGGGCGTGGAACTGGTCTCGAAGGCGGTCGTGGGTGACGATGTCGTGGTGATCGCCGAGGCCCTCGACGCGCTCCGGGAGCGAGCGGATCTGCTGCTCGTGACCGGGGGACTGGGTCCGACCCGGGACGATCTGACGCGAGAGGGTGTGGCCCGGCTACTCGGGCGTTCGGTGGCGGTCGACGAGGTCGAGTGGGATCGGATCGAGCGCGGTTTCCGCAAGCTCGGGCGACGGATTCCCCGGGTCAACCGGAAGCAGGCGGAGCGTGTCGAGGGGGCCGAGATGCTGCCGAACCGCGCCGGCGTGGCGCCGGGCCAGCGGATCGTGGATGCCGCGCCTTCGCCGCGAGGCACGACCTACTTTCTGTTCCCCGGCGTGCCGCGGGAGCTTCACGCCCTCCTCGAGGACGCCCTCGATCCCTGGCTGGCGGCGCGGTCCGAGGACGGTGCGGGCTTCGACCAGGTCGAGGTGCGCATCGCCTGCCTGCCGGAGTCGGTGGTCGAGGAGAGGATCGCACCGGTCTACGAGCACTTCGGTGACGAAAACGTGTCGGTCCTGGCGAGGCCGGGTGAGATCCGGTTGCGTCTGCGTGCAGGCGGTGCCGTCGAAGGCCGGTCGCCGCGCCTGGCCGAGATGGAGGAGGCGGTGCGGGATGTTCTGGGTGACGCGGTGTTCTACGTCGGACCGATCGAGGACGGTGTCGAGTTCGAGGGGGCGGTCGGCGGGTTGCTGGCGGCGCGTGGCGAGACGGTCGCGGTGGCCGAGTCCTGCACGGGCGGCCTTCTCGGCCAGCGGTTGACGGGCACCGCCGGGAGCAGCGCCTGGTTCGTGGGCGGGTACCTTACGTACTCGAACAGGTTGAAGATGCGGTTGCTCGGCGTGCCCCGGGAGACCCTGGCGGAGCATGGCGCAGTGTCGAAACCGACGGCGCTGGCGATGGCCGCGGGAACCCGGGAGCGTTGCTGCAGCGACTACGGCATCGGGATCACGGGCGTTGCGGGTCCGGGTGGCGGCAGCGAGTCGCGGCCGGTTGGCACCGTCCATATCGCCGTGGCCGGACCGGCCCACGCGCGCTCGCACTTCGAGGCCCGGTTCCCGGGAGATCGGGCGCGCGTCAGGCAGCTTTCGACCCAGTTCGCCCTCGAGATGTTGCGGCGCATGCTGCTGTCCGGGAAAGGTCCGGTCGACGCGCTGCCCTGGGCGGCGCCGTCGCGGATGGGTCCGCCGTGACGGCGGCCGGCCCGGTTGCGGTTGCGCTGTCGTATCTGCTGGGGTCCTTGCCCTGGAGCTACCTCATCGTGCGGCTTCACCGGGGCATCGACGTCCGCACGATCGGCAGCCGCAGCGCCGGCGCGACGAACGTGCTGCGGGCCTCGGGCAAGTGGGCGGCTCTGCTGGCGCTGCTGCTGGACGCCGCCAAGGGCGCCGCGGCGGTGGTCCTGGCGCGTTCTCTCGACGTCGGCTCCTGGTGGCTGGCGGCGGCCGCGGTCGCGGCGGTCGCCGGGCACGTGTTCCCCCTGTTTCTTGGGTTCCGGGGCGGCAAGGGAGTGGCAACCGCCGCCGGCGTCCTGGCGCTGCTGGTGCCCGGGGCGGCGCTCGGAGCGCTGGCCGTGTTCGTCGTCATGGTGGCGTGGAAGCGCTACGTTTCCCTGGGCTCGATCTCGGCGGCCGTGGCGCTGCCGCTGCTGGTCGGCGTCTACTGGTTGAGCGGCGCCTTTCGGGAGGAGCAGGGGAGCGATTCGGGAGCGGCTCTGCTTGCGGGTACGGCGGCGATCGCCGTTTTCGTCATCGTCAAGCACCGGGCCAACCTGGTGAGGCTGCGTGCCGGAACCGAATCGCGACTGGGTACCTCGCCGCCCGAGTCGGGGACTTCCGGTTGAGCGGCGCCGGAGACGGCGGCGGCATCGCGGTGCTCGGGGCGGGCGCCTGGGGCACCGCGCTGGCTATTCACGGGGCCCGGGCCGGTACGCCGGTGCTGCTGTGGGCCCGCTCGGCCGAGTTCGGCGCGAAGCTGGCTTCCGAACGGGTGAACGAGCGCTACCTGCCGGGCGTCGAGCTGCCGGCCGAGGTCCGGGTCACCTGGGATCTGCGACAGGCCGCGGCCAACGGCACGGTGCTCGTCGTCGTGCCCTCCCATGGCTTTCGCGCGGTGGTGCGCTCCTTCCTGGACGCACGCGCCAGTTTGGGCGACGCCGCCCCGCTGCCCGAGCGGGTGACCCTCGTTTCGGGCGCCAAGGGAATCGAGTCCGATCACCACGGCCACTTCCGGCGGATGAGCGATGTCTGCGCGGAGGAGGCCGCGTCGGCGGGCGTCGACATCGACTTCGCGACGATCAGCGGCCCGTCCTTCGCCGCAGAACTGGCCGCCGAGCTGCCGACCGCCTGTGTCGTCGCGTCGGAGGAGACCGAGGTTGCGGAACGGCTGCAGGCCCAACTCTCGTGCGGGGCCCTGCGGCTCTACACCTCGACCGACGTCGTGGGCGTGGAGATAGGCGCCGCGGCGAAGAACGTGATCGCGATCGCCGCCGGCGTGCTGGACGGCCTGGGCTACGGCTCGAACACGCGCGCGGCGCTGATCACTCGCGGCCTGCACGAGATGATGCGCCTGGGGCTCGCCTGCGGCGGTCGGCCCGCGACCTTCGCCGGGCTCGGCGGCCTGGGCGACCTGGTGCTGACCTGCACCGGCGGTCTGTCGCGCAACCGGAACACGGGGATCGAGCTGGGGCGCGGCCGCACCCTGGAGGAAATCGAGACGGGCCGCGCCGGCGTCGCCGAGGGTGTGCGGAACTCGCTTGCGCTGCTTGAACTGGCGACCGAAAGGCAGGTCGAACTGCCGATCACGGAACAGATGGTCGAGATCCTCTATCGGGGCAAGAAGCCGGCGGCGGCAATCCGCGACCTGATGGGGCGGGAACTCAAGGTAGAGTCCGCCCTGTGACCGAGCACGAGACCGTTCTCGTCCTCGACTTCGGCGGCCAGTACACCCAGTTGATCGCACGACGGGTGCGGGAACTCAGGGTCTACTGCGAGATCCACCCTTTCGACCTGTCGGTGGACGAGGTGCGGGCGCGACGGCCGGTCGGCATCGTGCTCTCGGGCGGGCCGGACAGTGTCTATGAAGAGGACGCTCCGCAGGCCGACCCGGAACTGCTGCGGCTGGGCATTCCGGTCCTCGGTATCTGCTACGGCATGCAATGGATGGCCCAGGTGCTCGGTGGCCGGGTCGTGGCGTCTGGCATGCGGGAGTACGGCCGCACGGAGATCGCCCTGTCCGCTCGGGACGGCGGCCTGTTCTCGGGGCTCGAGGAAGAGCAGCGAGTGTGGATGTCGCACGGCGACCGCGTTGAAGAGGTGCCGCCGGGCTTCGAGGCGACTGCTTCGGCGCCGACCGTGCCGGTGGTGGCCGTCCAGGACCGGGAACGGGCCCTGTTCGGGATCCAGTTCCATCCCGAGGTCACCCATACCGACGGCGGCCCCGAGATGCTCAGGAACTTCCTCTACGGCGCCTGCTCCGCTTCCGGCGCGTGGCGGATGGCGTCCTACGCCGAGGAGGCCACGGCGGCGATCGCGGCCCAGGTGGGGCCGACGGACGGCGTTCTCTGCGCCCTGTCGGGCGGCGTCGACTCGGCGGTGGCCGCGAGCCTGGTCCAGCGTGCGGTCGGGGATCGGCTGACCGCGGTGTTCGTGGACAACGGCCTGCTGCGCAAGAACGAACGGACGACCGTGGAACGGAGTCTCAGCTCCGGTCTCGACCTGCGGCTGGTCGTGGTCGATGCGGCGAGCGACTTCCTCGGAGAACTGGCGGGAGTCACCGATCCCGAAGAGAAACGGCGCACGATCGGCCGGGTGTTCATCGAGGTCTTCCAGCGCGAGGCGAAGAAGCTGGAGCGGACGGGAGACGGCGGCAGGATCCGCTACCTGGTCCAGGGCACGCTCTACCCGGACGTGATCGAGTCGGTTTCGGCGTTCGGCCCGTCGGCGATGATCAAGAGCCACCACAACGTCGGCGGCCTGCCGGAACAGCTTGGTTTCGACCTCATCGAGCCGCTGCGTTTCCTGTTCAAGGACGAGGTGCGAAAGCTCGGCCGGGAACTCGGTCTCGGCTCGGAGTTCGTGGGGCGACACCCCTTCCCGGGTCCCGGGCTCGGGGTCCGCATCCTCGGCGACGTCACCGCCGACCGCGTGGCCGTGCTCCAGGAGGCGGACGCGATCTTCATCGACGAGTTGCGCGCGGCCGGACTCTACGACCGGGTGAGTCAGGCGTTGGCGGTGCTGCTGCCGGTGCAGAGCGTCGGCGTGATGGGTGACGGTCGCAGCTACGAGAACGTGGTCGCGCTGCGGTCGGTGGAGACCGAGGACTTCATGACGGCCGACTGGAGCCAGTTGCCGCACGAGTTCCTGGGCCGCGTCGCCGGTCGGATCGTCAACGAGGTCGCCGGTGTGAACCGGGTGGTCTACGACCTGACGAGCAAGCCGCCCGGCACGATTGAGTGGGAGTAGCGCGGGCGGCGTTCAGGGGCCGGCGATGGGCGCGATCCGGCTCGGGTCCTTGCGCAGGAGTCCGGCCAGCCTGGCTGCCAGCCGGTCCTGCTGGCGACGCACCGCGTCTTCGCCTCCTCTGGCCTTGGGGATCCAGCCGCCGGCGATCATGCCGTGGCCGCCACCGCGTCCGCGGCGTCCGACCAGCCGGCGCATGACCCGGGAGGCGTTGGCGCGGGGATTCGTCGTGCGGATCGAACAGTACAGGCGATCCTCGTAGCGACCGCTGCACATCGACCAGGTGCAACCCTCCAGCCGAAGGAGCAGATCGGCGATCTCGGGAACGATGTCGGGCTGTGCCACAGGGCCGAGGCGACTCAGGATCAGCGTGTCGACACCGTAGAGGTTGGCCAGCGCCTCGCGGAGGGTCTCGAAGTAGTTCAGCGGCAGCCTGGGGTTCCGGATCCGGCCCAGCAGGCGCGGTAGAGCCTGAGCGTTGAAGTGGTCGTGGATCGCGTGGTCGGCGGCGCTGAACCCCCGGCAGAAGTCGAGGGTTTCGCTCCGGATCGCGTAGACGATGGCCGTGGCTTCCCGGCGCGTCGCCGGCACGCCGGCGGCCAACAGGTACTCGGCGGCAATGGTGGCAGCGGCCGCGTAGCCGCTTCGGATGTCATCGAACGGCGCCGCGGCTGTCCCTGGGCGCTCCGGATGGTGGTCGATGACCATCTCGGGCACCCGTTCATCCGGCAGCGGGCTGTTGCCGGTCGCCGGCTGACAGTCGACCAGCGCTACGTAACGGTATGAGTCCAGTTTCAGTTGGCGCGCCTGGCTGAGCTGAAGGCCGAGGGAGCGGACCATCTCCTGGTTTTCGGCGCGGCCGATGATGCCGCGGTAGGCGGCGGTGGCCTGGCGCCGGAACCCCGACCACAGGACCTTGGTCAGGATGGTGGCGGCGGCAAGGGCGTCGGGGTCGGGGTTGTTGTGGGTCAGGACGAGCCAGCGCGCCCGCGGATCCGTGTTCTCGATGTGCTCGCGGAACGCGGCGAAGCGGCTCCGAGCCAGTTCGCTCAGCATCCCGTTCATGCTACCGCCGCGAGGTTCGCCGGTAGGATCGGCCCGTGATCTCGGAGCTGTTTCACATCGGTCCGCTTTCCGTTTCGCCGTTTGGCGTGATGCTCGTGGCGGCGCTGTTCGCGGCCAGCCTCCAGTTGCGCTGGGGCCTCCGGCAGGTGGGCTCGAGCGCTTCCCGTGCCGCGGACGACGCGGCCGCTCTGCTGCTGGCTGGCGCCGTTGGCGGCATCGTCGGCGGCAAGGCGTACTACGCGCTGCTCTACGGAGACTGGCGCCTGCTTTACAGCCGTGCCGGCCTGGTCTGGTACGGCGGCTTTCTGGTCGGTGCGGCGGCGGTGCTGCTGGTCATGCGGCGACGCCGCATGCCGCTCTGGCAGTCCGCCGATGCCACCGCGCCCGCCCTGGCGCTCGGCTACGGTGTCGGCCGCATCGGTTGTCTGCTGGTCGGCGACGACTACGGTGTACCAACCGAGCTGCCCTGGGGCATGACCTTCCCGGAGGGCCCCATTCCCACCGTGGCCAGTGCGCTGGAGCGAGAGTTCGGGGTCGAGTTTCCGCCGGACGTTGCCGCCGACGCCCTGGTCGCGGTACATCCCACCCAGATTTACGAGACCGTTACCGCGCTGCTGATCTTCTGGTTTGGCAGGTCGATGCTCGCGCGCGGGACGGCGCCGGGCGGCGTCGCGCTTCCGATCATCGGCCTTCTGTCGCTGGAGCGTTTCCTCGTTGAGTTCCTGCGCGCCAAGGACGATCGGTTCTTCGGCCTTCTGACGCTGGCTCAGCTGATCGCGTTCGCCATCCTGCTCGTGGTCGCTTCGCTATGGCTGCACCGCCGCCGCGCGTCCTGACGATTGCGGGTTCGGACTCCGGCGGTTGCTCGGGAGCGCCCGCGGACCTGAGAACCTTCGCCGCCTATGGCGTTCACGGTCTCTGCGCCCTGACCGCGGTCACCGCCCAGTCCGCGGCCGAGGTGCGGGCGGTCGAGCCCCTGGGGCCTGACCTCGTGCGCCGGCAGTTGGAGACGGCCGAGGAGATCGGCATCGAGGCGATCAAGATCGGCATGCTCGCCGACACGACGACCGTCGAAGTGGTGGCGAGCTGGCTGGAGCGGCTGCCGCCGACGCCGACGGTGCTCGACCCGGTGCTCCGATCGACCTCGGGAACGGCGCTTCTCGAGGCGGAGGCGGTGCCCGTGCTCGTGGAGCGGCTGCTGCCACAGCTACTGCTGGTGACGCCGAATCTGTTCGAGGCAGAGCGTCTGAGCGGAGTGACCATCACCGGTCTGGAGGAAGCCCGCGACGCGGCCCGCCGGATCGAGCGGATGGGCCCGAGCGTGCTGGTCACCGGCGGCCACGGCTATCCGGCCGCTGCCTCCCGGTCGAACGGCGGCACCGGCAGAGGCAGCGGCGACGTGACCGATCTCCTGTTCGACGGCAACCGGTTCGAGGCTTTCGTTCACCCGAGGATCCGGACGCGCTGGCGGCGGGGCACGGGCTGCACGCTCTCGGCCGCGGTCGCCGCCGGGCTGGGCTGGCATTTGCCGCTGCGGGAAGCAGTGCGGCGGGCAGTCGCCTTCGTCGAGCGCGCGCTGCGGGGTTCCTACCCTTTGGGACGGAGCGGCGGCCAGGGCGCGCTCGATCCGATGGCCGGCCCCCCCGGCCCCCCCGGCCGGCGGGGGGCCGGAATTAGGCCGGCGGGCGCGGGGTTTTGCGGGGTTGGGCCCCATAATAAGCAAAACATGACCGGCATGTCCTCACTCCGATCGCTCGCGGTCGTCTCGGTACTGCTCTCCGTGTCGATGCTGATCGCGCCGCTGCCTGTGGACGCCCAGGAGACGCCTGCCAGGTCGCCTCGCGCCACCTTCGAGGACGCGGTCCACGTCAAGGTGATCAACGTCCAGGTCTTCGTCCGTGACCGGGATGGCAATCCCGTGACCGGTCTGACCAGCGATGACTTCGTCCTGCTAGAGGAGAAGCGTCCGGTACCGATCACGAACTTCTACGAAGTCCACGAACGGGTCAAGGTCGGCGCGGTTGCCGGCCTGGTGCCGGGCGAGCCGGAGGTTCACATCATCGACCGTCCCGGGCTCGCCCGCCGGAACTACATCGTGCCCGAGGACGAGCGCCTGAACCTGATCGTCTACGTCGACCACCACAACATCCGCCCCCAGAACCGGAACCGCTTCTTCCGCTACGTCCGGGAGTTCCTGCGCCAGCACGTGACCCGCGACGACCGCGTCATGCTCCTGACCTACAACCGTTCGGTGAAGGTGGAGCGCGAGTTCACGAGCGACCCCCAGTTGATCGCCAACGCCCTCTACGACCTGGAGAAGCACACCGGCGGCCGGACGATGTGGGACTCGGACCGGGCCGACCTCATCCGCGATATCGGTGAGGAAGACCGTGACTACTTCTTCGTGCAGGGACGCGTGCGGATCTACTCGCAGCAGATCTACAACGACATGCAGTTCACGCTCGACGGCCTCAAGGACTCGGTCATCTCGCTGGCGGGCCTGCCCGGTCGCAAGGCCTTCCTTTATGTCTCGGACGGTCTGCCGATGCGGGCCGGAGCGGACATGTGGGAGGCGCTCGACCAGCGCGGCCGCTCGGTCGACTCGATCGAGTACGACTCGAACTTCTACCTCGATTCGCTGCAGTACGACTCGAGCCGGCGCTTCACCGATCTCGTCGACACGGCGAATGCGAACGAGGTCTCCTTCTACACCGTCGACGCCTCGGGGCCGATGGGCATCAACTCCCGCGATGCCTCGATGCAGGGGATGGCCTTCTCGTCGAACATCGACTCCGTCGCCCGGGACAACATGCACTCGTCGGTCATGTACATGGCCGAGGAGACGGGCGGCCAGTACATCGTCAACACGAACAACTTCCGTGACGGTCTGAACCGGATTGCCCTCGACTTCGCCAGCTACTACTCGCTCGGCTTCCAGCCCGGTCACGCGGGTACGGGCCGCAGGTACCGAATCAAGGTCGAACTGACGAAGGAAGCCCAGGAACGGCTGGGCCTCAAGCGCGACCGGTTCGTCCGGCACCGCCTGAGCTACCGTGACAAGTCGGTCGACACGGAGATGACCGAAGGAACGCTGGCAGCGCTCAAGCTCGGCTACGAGAAGAACGACCTGGAGATCTCGCTGGTCAAGGCGGACGAGATCCGCCGCGAAGAGCGGGGGCTCTACACGGTTCACGTCGACGTCCAGGTTCCGATCGGCGAGATGACCCTGGTGCCGGTGGGGACCGAGGGCGAGCACCTGCTGCGCGCCCGAATCTGGGTTCAGGCGCTGGCTTCGAACGGCGACATCTCGCCGCCCCAGGTGGAGCCGTTCGAGCTCACGATCCCGGCCGAGGACCTGCAGCGCGCCATGGAGAGCTACTACACGTACACGCTGCCGTTGATCATGAAGGAGGGCGACCAGCGCCTGACGGTGGCGGTGCGGGACGAGGTGGCGGGAGAAACTTCCTTCGTCACCCGGACCCTGCGTGTCGGCGTCTGACCGCGCCTGAACTCCGCCCGGCGATGAAGCCGGACGCGGCTGTCCTGAGGCCTCAGCCCCAATGACCACGAAGATCGTCGAGGCTCTTGCGCACCTGAGCGGACTTGGAGGTTCGCTGGCACGGTCGGCGGCGGCGCTGCTGGAGGCCGAGGTCGAACAGTTGCGATTCGACCTGGCGCGGAACTGGGCTCGTTTCCTCCGTCTCGTCCTGCTCGCAGCGTTCGTTTTCAGCGCCGTGTTCTGGGCGCTCGGCGCTCTGCTGTTCGCTGCGGGTGCGGGGCTGGCCAGGGTACTGCCGGTGTGGGCGGCGGCGCTCACGGTGGCCGGCGGCCTTCTGGTGCTGGCGCTCATCCTGATTCGGGTCGTTCGGGCGCGGGCGCGCCGGCTCGAGTCGCCGGTGGGCACGGTCCGGCGCCGCGTCGGCAGCCACCTTGCGTTCTGGCGTGACGTGCTGGACGAGGATGCCGGTGGTGGCGGCGCCGCGCCGGGCCGGGACGAAGGCGGTGATGGCAGGACGTCTGGGGGAACGTCGTGAGCCGGCAGTCGGAGGCGCGGGCCCGGGCGGCGGCCCTGGCGCGCCGCCGCGACGACGTCCGCGAGGCGCTGGCGGACGTGAGAGGCGCCCTCGAGCGAGCAGGAGGTCCCCGCCTGGCGGCGTTTCCCGGAAAGGGAGGAGCCTGGGTTCTGCCGATCGCGGCCGGTGCCCTCGGCATCGCCATCGCGTGGTCGCTACGGCGACTCCGAAAGCGGTGAGCACGCGACGCCTGCTCCTCTTCGCCAAGGCGCCGGTCCCGGGCCGGGTGAAGACCCGGCTGGTGGCGCCTGGAGGGCTCACGGCTGGCGGTGCCGCTTCGCTCCACCGCGCGCTCGTCGCCGATCTGGCACACCGGCTGAACGCTGGTCCCTGGGAACTCGTCCTGATGTGGGCGTCGTCGCCGGATGACCAGCCTCCCGCGGGACTGGCGCCAGCCGATGTACGGTGGCGTCGCCAGGAGGGCCGGGATCTGGGAGAGCGTCTCTACGGCGGGCTCCGCTGGGCGGCCGATGGCGCGGATCATGTTGCTGCGGTGGGCAGCGACCACCCCGACCTCGACTCCGTGCGGGTGGAGGAGGCCTTCGCCGCGCTGGACGCCGGCCGTGGGGCCGTGCTCGGACCGGCGGCGGACGGCGGCTACTACCTGATCGCCCTACGGCGGGAAGCGCTTCACCAACGCCTGTTCGAGGGTATCGCCTGGGGTGGTCCGTCGGTACTCGCCGCGACGCTCTCGCGTGTGGACGAGCTCGGCCTGGACGCGGCGCTCTTGCCTGAGGCGCACGATCTCGACACGGTGGCCGACCTCGGCCGCTTCCGGGAACGGCTCGCGTGCCGACCGGAATTGCGCTCGCTCTGTCCGCGCACCGCCGAGGTCCTTCTGTGAGGGTCGTCACGTCCGAGGAGATGCGCGAGGTCGAGGCCGCGGCGATCGAGAGCCTCAGCGTGCCGGCGATCGTCCTGATGGAGAACGCTGCGCGCGCGACCGCGGATGCGATCGTCGAGTGCTATCCGCGCGCCCGCCGGATCGCCATCGCCTGCGGCCGGGGCAACAACGGCGGCGATGGTCTCGCTTTGCTCCGCGATCTCACGACCCGCGGCTACGAGGCGACTGCCTTCGTCGCCGGGCCGCTGGACCGGCTGAGCGTCGACGCGACAAGGCAGTTCGTGTCGTGCGAACAGCTCGGGCTTTCGCCCCGGTCGGTTCCGCAGCCGTCCGGCGACGACGAAGTGAACGAGGACTACGACGTCTGGGTCGACGCCCTGCTCGGTACGGGCCTGAACCGGCCCGTCGAGGGAACCGTCGCGAACTGGGTCGACTGGCTGGGAAAGCGCCGTGACGACGCGCCGCTGGTCTCGGTCGATGTGCCGACGGGCCTTGACGCGTCGGCGGCGACGCCCCCGGGTCCGCATGTGGCGGCCGATCTCACCGTGGCGTTGGGTTTTCCCAAGGTCGCGAACGTGCTGGCGCCGGCGGCGGACGCCGGTGGGAGGCTGTGGATCGGCGATCTTGGCGTTCCGTTGCCCGAACCGCCGCCAGGGCCGGACGCCCTCTACCAGTCACGGCGGGAGGACCTCGTCGGTTGCCTGCGAACCCGCGAACGCGACGCGCACAAGGGCACCTTCGGCCACGTCGTCGTCGCGGGCGGATCGACCGGCTACAGCGGCGCGGTGGTTCTGGCCGCGCGCGCGGCGGTCAGGGGCGGTGCCGGTCTGGTGACGGCGGCCGTGCCCGAACACCTCGTGCAGGTGGTCGACGCCGGTTCGATCGAGTCGATGACCCTGGGGCTGCAGAAGCTGGGGAAGGGGTGGTCGCGTGACGCCGTCGAACCGCTGCTGCAGACGATCGTCGAGCGTGCCTCGCGCGGTGCGCTGGCTCTCGGCCCTGGTCTCGGGCTCTCGGACGATGCCCGCGTGCTTGCGCGACAGGTCGTTGCCCGGAGCGCCGCGCCGATCGTGCTCGACGCTGACGGCATCTCCGCCTTCGCGGGCGACGCGAAGGCTCTTCTCGCACGCGATTCGGACCTGGTGATCACGCCTCATCCCGGAGAACTCGCCCGGCTGCTCGGCGTGTCCGCCATGGCGGTTGTCGAGAACCGCTGGGAGCATGCGAGGCAGGCCGCCCGCGAGACCGGAGCGGTCGTGGTGCTCAAGGGGCGCCAGACCCTGATCTCGGACCCGGCGCTGGGCACCTGGGTCAACCCGACGGGCAATCCGGGCATGGCGTCGGGCGGCAGCGGCGACGTGCTGACCGGGGTGATCGCGGCGCTGCTGGCGCAGGGACTCGATCCGCCCTCGGCGGCCCGGCTGGGCGTCTACGCTCATGGGCTGTCCGGTGACCTGGCGGCGAAACGCTGGGGAGAGATCTCAATGGCCGCCTGCGACCTGGTGGACGGGCTGGGAGCCGCGTTCCAGTCACTCGAGGGATGATCGTCCGCACGAAGAGCGCCGACGAAACGCGGCAACTCGGTGTGGAACTGGCGGCCCGGCTCCGACCGGACGGGACGGCCCTCCTGTTCGGCGACCTCGGATCCGGCAAGACGGTGCTGACCCAGGGCATCGCCGAGGGCCTTGGACTGGACGCGGCCCTGGTCCAGTCGCCGACGTTCACCCTGATTCACGAGTACGACCGGGACCCCCACTCGCACCGGGGGCCGGTGCGCCTCGTCCACGTGGACCTCTACCGCCTGGAACCGGGGGAGGTGGAGGCCATCGGCATCGAGGAGTTTCTGGCCGGGGACGGAGTCAAGGTGGTGGAGTGGGCGGACCGGCTGCCGCGGCCGCCGTCCGCCCTCGAGGTGCGACTGCGAACGGGCGATGGACCGGAAGAACGGGAGGTCGAGATCACCTGTTAGGGTGCCGCCTCTGTCCGCTGAGGCACCGCGAAACTCGACGAAGGAGAAGGAAACAGCGATGGAAGTGGAACGCGTGGGACTGGTCGGCTGCGGTCTGATGGGCCGGGGCATCGCGGAGATCTGCGCGCGGGCCGGTATCCCGGTTACTGTGCGCGAGATCAACCAGGACGTGCTCGACAAGGGGCTCGGCGCGGTGCGTGCGTCCCTGGCCAAGAGCCTCGAGCGGAGGCGCATCGATGTCGAGGAGCATGACCGGGCACTGGCGAACCTGACCGGTACCGTCGAGTTGTCCGATCTCGCCGGCTCCGACCTGGTGGTCGAGGCCATCGTCGAGGACCTGGAAACGAAGCGCGAGCTGTTCGTCGCGCTGGACGGCATCGTCGGCGACACTTGCATCTTCGCCAGCAACACGTCCTCGCTGACCCTGACCCAGCTCGCCGCCTCGACGGCGCGGCCCGACCGGTTCGTCGGTCTCCACTTCTTCAATCCGGTGCCGGCGATGCGGCTGGTCGAGGTGGTGCGGACCCTGATGACTTCGGACGAGGCCTACGACGCCTGCTGGCGCCTCGCCGAGCGGGTCGGCAAGACGCCGGTGGCCTGCGGCGACAACTCCGGGTTCATCGTCAACCGGTTGTTGATCCCGTATCTGCTCGATGCCGTCCGCGCCTACGAGAACGGCGTCGGCAGCATGGAGGACATCGATACCGCGATGAAGCTCGGGTGCGGCTACCCGATGGGGCCGTTCACGTTGAGCGACTTCATCGGGCTGGACACGATGTACTCGGTCGCCAACATCATGTTCGACGAGTACCGGGAGACGCGCTTCGCCCCGCCGACGTTGCTCAAGCAACTCGTACAGGCGGGACATCTGGGGCGCAAGACGGGCAAGGGCTTCTTTGACTACAGCTGAGCCGGCAGCGCAGGCCAGGGCGCAGGTGACCCTGCCCGAGGAGTCGGTGCAGGCCATCTGCGGCGCCCACGACGAAAACCTGCGCCGCGTGGAGAAGGCTCTCGAGGTCACGCTCGGTGTACGCGGTTCCGCCGTACAGATCAAGGGTGCGGCGTCGGCGGTCGGAGCCGCCGAGCGGCTGCTGACCGATCTGGGCGCCCTGGCGGCGACGGGCCGCCGTCTCCGCTCCGACGATCTGGCCACCGCGCTGCGGGTGGTGGCCGAAGAGCCGGCGACTTCACTGGTCGACTTCTTCCGGACGGGCGCCCTGATTCAGGCTTCGCGGCGCCTTGTCGCTCCGCGCAGCCTGAACCAGAAGCGTTACCTCCGCGCTATGCTGGACCATGAACTGGTCGTTTCGACGGGGCCGGCCGGCACCGGAAAGACCTACCTGGCGGTGGCGGTCGCGGCATCGGCGCTGAAGGAGCAGAAGGTGCGGCGCATCGTGCTCGCGAGGCCCGCGGTCGAGGCGGGCGAGAAGCTCGGTTTCCTGCCCGGCGACCTGGCGGAGAAGGTGAATCCGTACCTGCGCCCGCTCTACGATGCCCTGTTCGACATCATCGGCTTCGACAAGGTGTCCCGGATGCTGGAGCGGGAGGTGATCGAGGTGGCGCCCCTCGCCTTCATGCGCGGTCGCTCGCTCAACGACAGCTTCATCATTCTCGACGAGGCGCAGAATACGACGCCGGAGCAGATGAAGATGTTCCTGACCCGCATCGGCTTCAACTCGAAGGCCGTGGTCAACGGCGACATCACCCAGATCGACCTTCCGCCCGGACAGCAGTCCGGTCTGAAGCACGCGCTCCAGGTGCTCCGGGGCGAGGATGGCATCGCGTTCGTGCGTTTCGGGCAGTCCGACGTCGTCCGGCACGAGCTCGTGCAGCGGATCGTCGGCGCGTACGACCGCTGGGAGGCCCGTCACGGTACGCGCGCCGGGGAGGCTGGATCCCCGGAGAGGGGCAGCCGGTGACCGCGGCGGTCAAGGCGCCGAAGCGCCGCCGGTCGGACCGCAGGCGGGAGGCTCGCAAGCGGCTCCGCCGCAGCATGTACCGTCGTCACGGCGACCGTATGACGGTCGCCGGCCTGTGGCACTACGCGCTGGAGCTCGACATCGTCTGGATCCTGGTCATGGTCCTGGCCGGCGTCTGGATCATGGCCCCGCCCGGCGTGTTCTTCCGGCCGGATCTCCGCGAGGGGGACATTGCGAACCGCGACTATCACGCGACCCGGGACGTACTGCTTCTCGACGAGGAGACCTCGGAGGAGCTGCAGCAGCGGGCCCGCGCGGGCGTCCGTCCGCTCTACGACTTCGACGCCGTTCAGGCCGACGAAGTCGAGGCGCGGATCGCGAACCTGTTCGCGATCGAGCGGGGTTTCGACGAAGTGGCCGAACTCCTGCCCGAGGAGGAGGTGGCCGAGGAACGGCTGCGCCGGTTGAGGGGCGGGAGCGGCCTCCGGGTCGACGAACGCCACGCGGATCTCCTGGCGGCTCGCGTAGGCGACGAGGATGAGGGCTCGGAGTTGGAGGAACGCCTGACCCGCCTCGTGGGCCTGCTGCTCCGGGCCGGGATCGTGGAGAACAAGGAAACCCTGCTCCAGAACCGCCTCGAGGGCGTCACGCTGCACAACATGCAGACCGGCGAGGAATCAGTTGAGTTCGACCTCTTCGGCTATCGGGGTTATCCGGTCGAGGTGGAGGCCTACCTGGAGGCGGAGGTCGGCCGCTGGGCGGGGTGGTCGCGGGCCGAGCGGGAAACGGTCGTCGACTTCCTGATGGTCAACCTGGCGCCCAACGTCTACCTGAACCTGAACGAGACGCAGGAACGGCGAAACGCCGCGGCGGAGGATGTCGGGCCCGTGTTCAACCAGAT
>VXUF01000110.1 GCA_009837085.1 Holophagales bacterium | reverse complement strand
CAGTACAGGTAGCGGCCGGTGTCGAAGGCCCAGGCGCCGCCGATGAGGACGGGGCAGTAGTTCCGGTAGCCGTGCCAGCCGTCGCCGAGTTCGGAGCCCCAGACGATCAGCGTGTTGTCCATCAGCGAGCCGCCGCCCGCGTCCGGGATCGACTCCAGGGTGCTGACGAGACGGGCGACCTGCTGGCCGTGGTAGGCCGCGTACTGAGTCATCGCGTCGTGTTTGCGGACATCCTCGTGGATGTAGTGGGCGATGCCCTTGTGCACCTTGTCGCTGATGTGGTCGGCGCCGAACTCCGCCGTTGGCATCTCGCCGAGGGAGAAGGAGACGACTCGCGTGATGTCGCAACTGAACGCCGCGGCGATGATGTCGGCGAAGGCGTCGAACTGCAGGTCGTAGCGGTCGAACGAAGCGGCGGGGCGGGGAGGCGCTTCGCAGGAGAGCGTCGCGAGGCCCTCGAGCCGATGGCCGAGCCGGTCGACCAGGCCGAAGTGCGACTCGAGCCGGGCGCGGTCGTTGGCGTCGAAGCGGGCGGCGACCGCCCGGTACTCCTGGTACGCGAAGTCCAGGGTGCTGCGCCGGTAGGCGCCGACCGTGTCGCCGGAGGACGCCGGTCCGAACACCCGGTTCCAGGCGCGCAGCGGCGTGTTCTCGGCCGGCAGCCGCACGCCGCCGCTGCTGTAGCTGATCGGACGGCCCGCTTCCAGCGCGGCGTCGACCGAAACCTCCAGCGACGGCAACCGGTCCGCCCGGGCCACGTGCGCGGCAACGAGCTGGTCCAGGGAGGCCGATCTTGACCGGGTGTCGCGGCCGGCGAAATCCGCGTTGTTGCCGGTCCAGGCGTGGACCCAGCCGCGGTCGTGCCGGTTGCCGCCGCCGTCGAGTTCGGCGGTGGCCAGGGACAGGCCATCCAGGGCGAGGATGCGGCGGCGGTGCTCGTAGAGCGGCGCCAGGGGCCTGCTGAATGCCGTCTCCGGGAGCTGCTCCAGGTCGACCGACCAGGGTTCGCTCTCGGAGACGCCCTCCGGGCGCATCTTCCAGGTGGCGTAGGGCCAGCCGTGGCAGTGGCTGATCAGGATCAGGCGGCGGACCTGGGCCGGGCTCTGGGCCAGCGCGCGCAGGGCACCGCCCGGCCAGCCGGCGCCGAGCGCGGTGAGCCCTCCGAGTTGCAGCAGGTGGCGTCTCGAGATCATGGACCGCCCTCCAAGCCTACCCCGGCAGAACGACCGCGAAAGAGGTCGCTGGTGGCGATCGAGACCATGAGTTCCTTGATCGAGTCGTTTTCGCGGAAGCGCTTCTGGATCGGTTCGAGGCCGGGTGCGTTCCGGTCCAGGTGGTTGCCGAGTGCGTAGCGCGTCCAGTGGAGCGCGTAGCAGTCCCGCACCCGGCGGCTCGCGGCCAGCTCGTGCGCGAACTCGACGCCGTCGGTGAATGTGAGCTCTTCGGCGCCCGGCAACCGGAGCGAGCCGCTGGCGTCGACCGGCTGCCCGTTGTCTTCGGCGCGCCACGCGCCCATCGCGTCGTAGTGCTCGAACGCGAATCCGGCCGGATTGATCCGGCGGTGGCAGGAGTTGCACTCGCTCGGTTTGGTGGCGGCCGCGGTCCGTTGGCGGTTCGTGCTCTCGACGCCGAGCGCGTCCGGCGGCAGCGCGCTCTCGACGCCTTCGATCGGATCACCCATTTCCATGCAGGCGATGCGCTCCAGGATGCGCACCCCGCGGGGGATGGGGCCGGGTTGCACGGCGTAGGCGCCGATGGCCAGAACCGACGGCAGGGTCAGCACGCCTGCCCGCCGCGTGGGGTCCAGCACGACCGGATCGAGGGTGAGTGGTTTCTTGCGTCCGACCGACACGGAGACGTACTCGATCTGGCGGGTCACGGCCGTGCGTCCTTCGTCCGAGGTCGTCGTGGCGCCGTAGATCGGTGACGTGTTGCGCGACATGTAGCCGTGATTGCCGGTCATCAGCTCGGTGAACGTCCCCGCACGGTCGAAGATCGCCTCTTCGACGAACAGCTCGGTCTCCAGCCTCATCGAGTGCCGGATCGGCCCCATGATCGCCGGCCACTTCGTGTCGTCGTCGCGCGCGTTCCTGAGTGTTCGGGAAATGCCGAACCGCGGCCCGAAGGCGCGGCGGGCGGGCGCGATCAGGAGAACCTGCTCAGTGCCGAGCCACTGGTGGTGGAAGTGGACGACGGCGGGCCGGGCCTTCGGATCGTCGAGCATGCGCCGTGCCTGCCGTTCGACGCCTTCCAGAGTGCCGAGTTCGCCGGCGCCGGCCGCCCGGAAGAGCTCCTCGTCCGGCATCGAGTCCCAGAGGAAGTAGGACAGCCGGGTGGCGAGCTGCCACGGATCGAGTCTCGTGGCGCCGGTTGCGTCCGGCTCCAGCTTGAAGTGGAACGCGGGCGCTTGCAGGATGCCGGCGACGGTGAGCGCCACCGCCTCGTCGATCGGTTCAGCGGCGACTTGCGCCTGCCAGAACGCCGCGATCCGATCGCGCTCTCCATCGCGCAGCGGCCGGCGATACGCCCGTTCGGCGAAGCGGAGGATGCTCGCCGCGGCACAGTCCTCGCGCTCCTCGGACGGCAGACCGGGCCACCCCGAGCAGTTGAAGAAGGTCGGCGAGAGCAGGGCGAAGGCCCCGAAGTGCATCCCGGCGAGGTGGAGTTCCTCCACCTGGTAGGAAGATGGACTCTGGCCCTGTGCAATGCCCTCGAAGCCGTCGGCGCCGGGCTCGGCCGGGAACGGCCACGGCCACGGATCGGGCGGCGGAGGAGGCGAGAACACGCCCTTGCTGGCCGTTCGCCGCGGGCTGATCCGGTCGGCGACGGCCGGGCGCTTTGGCCACTGCTCCCCGTCCCTTGGGAAGCCGAGCAGGTCGGCGACGGTGTTGTTGTACTCGGTAGGCGTAAGCGCCAGGGGTGCCGGCTCGCTTGTCTCGCCGGGTCCTTCAGATGCGCCGGCCACGGGCAGCGTTAGCCCAGCGGCGCAGAGGAGCGCCAGCACCATTCTGAGATCGGGTTTCATGGTGGATGGCACGGGCTAGAGGGCTCCGGTGCGGACGAAGTTGTAACACTGTATCAGTCCCGTCTATTCCGGGACGGGAACGGGCGGCCGGACCGCGCCTGCTAGTCGGGGTCTCGCGGGCTGCCCGAAGTCCGCAGGATGAAGGCGTCGAGCGTTTCCTTCCACTGCGGCAGCAGGGACTGCTCCACGTACATCATGTGCCCGGCGGCGAAGTCCTCGCGCTGGATGTTGGCCCTGAGTTCGGGCGGCAGACCCATGTGGTCCATCGTCCAGACAGCCGCGAAGTAGGGCGTCGCCAGGTCGTACAGGCCGTTGATCAGGAGCACTTCGAGCGCCGGATTCCGGCGCATGGCGGCGGCCAGGTCGGGGGCGACGTTCGGTGTGCCGTCGCCCCGCGAGAAGCGCCCGGCGCTTACCCGCCCCCAGTTCCAGTCGCGGACGGCGCCGCTGGGAACGTACTCGCGGTCGCCGTCGTAGCCGAGTTCGCTCCGCAGGTAGCTGTTGAACGCCGACGTGTAGGCCGAGCTGATCGCCGTGGACTGTGGGTCGTGGGAAGGCCGGGCGCCCAGCGTGTCTCCGGCCGGGCCGGTGAAGCGGGCGTCCAGCCGGCCGACGACCTTGCCTTCGTCGCGCAGCAGCTCGGCTTCGAAAGCCGGAGCGGTCACCCGCAGGTCCGACTTCTCGATGAAGTCGTGCGAGAGCCCTGTGTAGCGGTGCAGGCGGTCGACAACCCGGGCGCGGGTGTCGGCGTCGAGCGTGCTGCCCCGAAGCAGCGCAGTGGCGTAGTCGGTGAGCGCCCATTCCTCGACTTCGGCCATCAGGGTCTCGAGGTCCGCGGGGGTCTTCTCCGGCAGCGCATCCAGGTAGCGGGCGGCGACGGTGTAGGACGGCAGGTTGACGATGTAGGGAAGGTCGTCGCCCGGCGCGAACTGAATCGTGTTGAACTGCAGGACCGAGGAGACCAGGACGATGCCGTTGAGGTCGATGTTCGCGCGCTGCAGGTGGCCGGCGAGCACGGCCGACCGCGTGGTGCCGTAGCTCTCGCCGAGCAGGTAGCGGGGCGAGTTCCAGCGGTCGTGCACGCTGAGGAACCGCCGGATGAACTGGGCGAGCGACTTCGCGTCCTCGTCGATGCCCCAGTAGTCGGACCCTGGCGTCTCACCCAGCGTATGGCTGAAGCCGGTACCTACGGGATCGACCATCACGATGTCGGCGATGTCGAGGATCGTCCAGGCGTTGTCCTCGAGAGGATAGGGCGGCGCTCCCTGCGGGCCGACGTCGGGGGTCACAACGCGCCGCGGCCCCATGATCCCCATGTGCAGCCAGAAGGACGCCGAGCCGGGGCCGCCGTTGTAGGAGAACACCAGGGGGCGCTGCTGCGGCGACGCGCCGTTCGTCCGGAAGTACGCCGTGTACCAGAGTTGCGCGGCCGGGGCGCCGTCATCGTTGTCGAGCCGGATTCCGGTGACGACGGCGTCGTACTCCACCGTCTCGCCGCCGACCTCGATCGAGTGGCTGGTCTCCCAGCGGCCGGGCGGAGAGGGCGGTTTGGCGGCTGCGGGTTCGCCGTCGCCCTCCTGGGCGCGCGCGGGCACAGCAGTGGCCAGAGCGGCGATGCAGATCAGGGTGAGGGCCGGTCGGGCCTTGGCGGGAAGCCTGAGGAGGGGGGATCTCATGCGGGTATTGTAGACAGCAGGTAAGGAGGATCCATGAGACACGCTCTTCGACTGACGGTTCGTACAGCGTTCGCCGTGGCCACGCTGTCTTCGGCGGGTTCGCTGTGGGCCCAGGATTGGACCACGACGACCGACACCCACCAGTTCATGGAGGTCCGGAACGGCATCTGGCTGACCCAGACCACGGCGCAGGTGTTCAACAGCAACGCGCTCGTGATCGTCAACGACGAGGACGTCGTCATCGTGGATTCCCATGTGACGCCTGCCAAGGCCCGCGACCTGATCGCCTCGATTCCGGCGATCACCGACAAGCCGGTGACCGCGGTCATTAACTCCCACTTCCACTGGGACCATGCCCACGGCAACCAGGAGTTCGCGGACGTGCCGATCATCGGCCACGAGTTCTCGGGGATGAAGTTCGCGTCCGCGGGGCTGGAGGAGCCGACCTACGTCACCGGCATCAACGGCAACGCGGCGACCCTCGAGCGGCTCGCCGAGCAGATCGAGGCGGCCGAGGACGAGGAGGAGCGCGCGGGGCTCGAGGCCTACCGGTCGATGTTCGCCGCCCACGCCGCGGACTTTGACGAGATCGATCCGCTTCCGCCCGACGTAACGATGAACGAGAAGATGACCCTGTTCCGGGGTGGCCGGGAGATCCAGATCGTCTTCGTGGGACGCGCCCACACCGGCGGCGACGTCGTCGTCTACTTCCCGGAGGACAGGCTCGTCTTCACTGGCGACATCCTGTTCGGTGGCCCGTCCTTCATGGGCGACGGCTACGTCGACGAGTGGTCCGGGACGCTGGAGAACCTGAAGGCGCTGGACTTCGACCTCGTCGTTCCAGGACACGGCCTGCCGCTCGAGGATCTGAGTGCGATCGAGAAGTCGCAGGAGTACTACCGCGTGCTGTGGGAGCGGACGGCGGAGAAGCACGCGGCCGGCGTGCCGGCGGAAGAGGTGTCCGGAACGCTCGACCTTTCCGCAACGGCGTTCCCACAGCGGCAGCCCTCGGAGGTGGAGGTGAAGCGGATGTATCACCGCCTGGAGAACCCGGACTGAGTCCGCCTCGCCGCTCCCGGTTCCTGCCCCGCACGCGCGATGGCTGGATCGCCACGATCGCCTTCGGGGCGGTCTTCCTGCTGGCGATGCCGCCAGTGTCGCACACGCTGTTGAACCGGATCGAGCCGCGCGTCTTCGACCTGCCGTTCCTGTACGTCGCACTGTTCGGCGTCTACGTGGCCCTGATCGGGGTGCTGATCTGGGCCTACCGCCGCGGCGTGTAAGCGACCCTGATGGAGACCTGGGTCGTCGCGACGAGCCTGATCAGCGTCTACCTGCTGATCACCCTGGGTGTCGCCGTCGTCGCCAACCGTCACATGACGGTCGACATGGAGGACTTCCTCCTGTGCGGCCGGCGCACCGGCTTCATCGTCCTCTACCTGACCGTCGTCGCCACCTACCACTCGGCCTTCGCCTTCCTCGGCTCCGGCGGCTTCTTCTTCACCCACGGCATCGGTTTCTGGTCCGCCGGCGCGTGGACCCTGCTGGTCGGGGCCGCCACCTACGTCATCGGGACGCGCATCTGGGCGCTGGGCAAGGCGTTCGGCTACATCACGCCCGCCGATCTGCTGGCCGACTTCTACGAGTCGGAGGCGGTGCGGGTCGCGGTGGCCGTCGTGTCCGTCCTGTTCACGATCCTCTACATCCAGGTCCAGGCGCTCGCCCTCGGCTACATCATGGACGTGGCGACCGACGGCCGCGTGCCGTTCGAGTTGGGCGTGCTCATCATGCTGACGGTCGCAGTCGTGCACCTGATGGTCGGCGGCCTGCGCGCCGTCTACTGGACCGATGTGTTCCAGGGCGCGTGGATGTACGTGGCGATCTGGGCCGGGGCGCTCGTTCTCTCCTTCGAGCTCTTCGGCGGCCCGGTCGAGCTGTGGCAGCGGGTGACGAGCGAGCGGCCGGACATGCTGACCCTGCCCGGTCCCGAGGGCTTCTTCACGCCCGGCATGTGGGTCGGGATGGTCCTCACACTGTCGTTCGGGATCATCTTCCAGCCCCACATGATGATCCGCTACTACACGGCGGTGGACGGCAAGACCCTCAAGCTGCTCGGCGCCACGACGCCGATCTACCTGATGACGCTGTACATTCCGGCCGCGCTGGTCGGCCTGGGCGGGGCGCTGGTCATGCCGGAGCTCGAGCAGGCGGACCGGGTCTTTCCGGAGCTTCTGTTCCAGCACGCGCCAGCGTGGCTCACCGGGATCATTCTCGCCGGCGCGGCGGCCGCCGCCATGTCCACCCTGGACTCCATCCTGCACGCGAACATGACGGTGCTGACCCGCGACGTCTATCAGCGCTACATCGCGCGCGGGAAGAGTCAGGCCCACTACGTCTTCGTCGGACGCGCGATCGTCTTTGCACTCCTGGCGGTGGCCTTCGCGCTCTCGATCACCGAGAGCGACCTGCTGGTGGCGATCGTCACCCTGTCCGGGGCCGGAGCGTTGCAACTGATGCCGGGGATCGTCGGCGTCTGCTTTCCCGGCCGGCGCTCGCTGAGCCGGGCCGGAGTCCTCGCCGGCCTCGGCGCCGGGCTTCTGACCCTGGCCCTGACGCTGCCGCTGAACCTGGGGTTCGCGCTGCCCTGGGGCGCCCATCCGCTGGGCATGCACGGCGGGCTGTGGGGTCTGCTGGCGAACACGCTCCTCGCCGTCTCCGTTTCCGCCTTCACGCCCGGTCCCTCCCGCGAGACGGTTGCCCGGGTCCACGGCGAGGTCGAGCGCTTCGTTTACGGCGGAAAGTAGTTCGGCCAGTAGACGTTAGCCGCCTCGCTGTGCGATTCTCCGCAGTCCGATGAAGCGAATCGGCATCAGCACCGGCGGCGGCGACGCGCCCGGCCTCAACGCGGTGATCCGGGCCGTGACCCTGGCCTCGATCCGGCGCGGCTGGGAGGTCGTCGGCCTGTTGCGCGGCTACGGGGCGTTCTTCGATCCGAGCCAGATCCGCGTCCTCGACCGCGACGCGGTGCGCGGCACGACGCACCTTGGCGGCACCATCCTGGGGACCCGCAGCGGCGCCTATCCCTTCGAACGGCGGGTCGAGCAGGACGACGGCTCAGTCGTCGTGGAAGACGTGACCGAGGAGGCGGTGGAGGGGTTCCATCGTCTGGGACTCGACGCCCTGGTCGCGGTGGGCGGCGACGGCTCCATGCGCCTCGCGCTCAAGCTGCACAAGCACGGCATACCGGTGGTCGGCGTGCCGAAGACGATCGACAACGATCTCGCCGGCACCAACGTCACCTTCGGCTTCCACACCGCGGTTGACGTCGCGACCGCGGCCATCGAGCGCCTGCACTCGACCGCCGAGGCGCACGATCGCATCTTCGTCGTCGAACTGATGGGTCGCTACGCGGGCTGGATCGCCCTGTTCGCCGGCGTCGCGGCGACGGCCCAGGTCATCCTCATCCCGGAGATTCCCTACGACATCGAAGAGGTCTGCGACCACCTGATGGCGCGCGAGCGGCGGGGAAGGCACTGGGCGGTCGTCGTTGCGGCGGAGGGCGCGCGGCCCGTGGGCGGCGACTTCACCTGGTCGAAGCGGATCGGTGGCCAGACCGAAACCCTCGGCGGCGTTGCCGAACGGGTGGCGACCCAGATTCACGAGCGAACCGGCAAGGAGACGCGCACCGTCACCCTGGGCCACCTCCAGCGCGGCGGTCAGCCGATTCCCTACGACCGCCTGATCGCGCTCCGCTTCGGTGCCGCCGCCGTGCGCCAGATCGAGGAAGGGGAGTTCGGCGTCATGGTCTCGCTCGACCCGCCCACCGTGCGTGCCGTGCCGCTCGAACTCGCCGCAAGCCGCATGAAGAGCGTCCCGCTCGAAGCCGACGTGGTCGCCACGGCGCGCGACCTCGGCATCTGCCTGGGCGAATAGAGCTGTCCATCTGGTACGGTTGTGTGTACCAAATGGAGGAAAGGGCAGCACAAGCAGAACGACTGAGCGTTCCCGATCTCAAAGAGATCCGGGGAGGAGCATCCGCCAGCATTCTCTCCGAGCTCAAGCGGCTGCTCTCGATCTCCGACCTTGAACTCGTCGCGGTCGTTGGGATACCTCGTCAGACGATGCTCCGCCGCCTGAAGCAGGGGCGCCTTACCCGCCACGAAAGCGACCGGGCCGCGCGGCTGGCCCGGGTCTACAACGCTGCGCTTGAGTTCTTCGACTACAGCCACGAGAGCGCCGTCCGCTGGTTGAAGCACGGCAATCCCGCCTTGGCCGGCGAAACGCCCTTGGAGCATTCGGACACAGAAGTGGGCGCGGAGGAGGTCTTGACCGTCCTTCATCGGCTTGCGCACGGCATTCCCCTGTGAGAGTCGCGTGAAGGTGTGGCGGCTCGCCCGGACACAGTGGGCGCCGGACATGGACACGATCCTCAGCGGCGAAGGCGCCATGCGCCGCGGCGGCAGGTGGAGTCCGGCCGGAATGCGGGCCGTCTACTGCAGCGAGACCTCGTCCCTCGCCCTGCTCGAGGTCCTCGTCGGCCTGCCCTTCGGTGTGGACCATCCGGCCTACCGGATCGTGGACCTGACGGTCCCGGACGACTCGATCGCCCATCTCGACGTCGAACCGGCGGCCACCGATAGCCAGAGCCTGGGCGCCGCAGCCCTGGGCCGCCACCTGGCTATCGCCGTTCCCAGCGTCGTCAACCCACTGGAGCGCAACGTCGTCATCAACCCGCTGCATCGGGACTTCGACCAGGTGAAGCCTGGCAAGCTGCGCTCGTTCCGGCTAGATCCGCGGCTCGGGTAGGGCCTGTAGCTCTCTCGCGCGGTATCTCCTCCCGAATCCGTCTTTGTCTGAAGAGGTGTTACCGTGAGTCGCGGTCGCCGAGATTCCCACACCCTCGCTGCGCGCCTCGAAAGGTCCACTCCGATGGTTCAGGCGAAGAGCCAGATCACCCTCGCTGCAGTTGAGTACCCGTGCTCGGACGGCATCCCCATGGCTGAGACCCAATCGCTCCTTGTCGAGATCAGGGAGTCCGTCCGTGAGTGTCTGCCGCCGTTCGGAGAGGGTCCTGATGGCGCTGCTATCGCAACGCCTCGACCACCTTCTCCAATGTGTCCTTCGCATCCCCGAACGTCAGCACGGTGTTCGGCGCGAAGAACAGCTCGTTCTCGATGCCGGCAAAGCCCGGCCTCATCGAGCGTTTCAGCACGATGCAGGAGCGGGCGAGGTCCGCGTTGAGGACCGGCATGCCGTAGATCGAACTCGCCGGGTTGTGCTTGGCGGCGGGGTTGACGACGTCGTTGGCGCCGACGACGAGGGCGACGTCGGTGTTCTTGAAGTCCTCGTTGATCTCCTCGAGTTCCATGAGCGAGGTGTAGGGGATCTTCGCCTCGGCGAGCAGGACGTTCATGTGGCCTGGCATGCGGCCGGCGACGGGGTGAATCGCGTAGCGGACCTGCGTGCCGTTCGCCTCGAGGATCTCGGCGAGTTCGCCGACGACGTGCTGGGCCTGGGCCACCGCCATGCCGTAGCCAGGGCAGACGATGACGGAACCGGCGCCGGAGAGGAGCATGGCGGCGTCGCCGACGGAGGCCTCCTGGACGCGTTCGCCACCAGCGGCGGCCATCGCGGCGTCTTCCTCGTCGACCTTGCCGAAGGCGCCGAACAGGACGTTCCGGAACGAACGGTTCATTGCCTTGCTCATCACGACGGAAAGGATGAAACCCGAGGCGCCGTCGATGGCGCCGGCGATGATCAGGACGTTGTTGTCCAGCGCGAATCCGGTAGCCGAGGCGGCGAGGCCGGCGTAGGAGTTGAGCAGGGTGATGACGACCGGCATGTCGGCGCCGCCGATTGGCGCCACGAACAGGATGCCGAGCAGCAGCGGCATCGCGGCCACGGCGTAGAACAGGACCTGGTTCGACGGATCGATCGTGACCAGGACGAGGAGCACGAAAGTGCCCCCGAACATCAGGATGTTGCTCTGGTTCTGGAGCGGCCAGGTGATGTTCCTTCCCGGAATGAGTCCGGAGAGCTTGCCGAAGGCCATCAGCGAGCCGGTGAAGGTCAGACCCCCGAACAGCACCTCGAAGCCGATCGCGGCCATCGTCGTGTGGTCCATGTGCCCGGCGATGACCTGCTCGCGGTAGTACTCCGAGACGCCGACGAGCGCGGCGGCGAGTCCGCCGAAGGCGTGGGAGAGGGCGATCCGCTCGGGCATCCGGGTCATCGGGATGAGCGCCGAAATGGCGATGCCGATCGCGCTGCCGATGAAGAACGTCAGCAGGATCCACTTGTACGTCTGGAAGAAACCGGCTATCTCGAGGTGGGCCATGATGTCCGGGTGGATCACGGTGCCCCAGATGGCGAACACCATGCCGAGTTCGGCGAGGATCAACCCGCGGCGGGCGGTATGGGCTGCGGTCAGGCCCCGCAGCCCGAGGATGAACAGGAACGACGCGATCAGATAGAGCGTCTCGACCTGGTCGACCACGACTAGGCGTCTCCGGCCGCGTCAGCCTTCGGGTCCTGCTTCTTGAACATCCGCAGCATGCGGTCGGTGATCCAGAAGCCGCCGACGACGTTGATCGTCGCGCACAGCACGGCGATGGCGCCGAGGACGGTGCTCACGTTGTTGTAGTGAGCGCCGGCGGCGACCAGGGAGCCGACCAGGGAGATGCCTGAGATCGCGTTCGTGAACGCCATCAGCGGGGTGTGGAGCAGGGCGGGTACACCCTTGATCACGCCGTAGCCGACGAAGGCCGCGAGCATGAAGATGTACAGCCCAAGGAAGATCTCGAGCATTTCGGTTGCTCCTCCTTGCGCGGGGTTCGGGCCTTGACGTGTGCGTCAGGCCAGTGCTTCGGCGACCTGTCTGTCGACGATCTCGCCGTCGTGGGTCACCACGCAACCCTTGACGATCTCGTTGTCGAAGTCGAAGCTCAGTTCGCCGTCGTTCAACAGGTAGAGCACGAGCTTCTCGGCGTTGCGCGAGAACATGCGGCTGGCGTCGGCGGCGAGGTCGCTGGCCAGGTTGAGCGGGCCCAGGATGGTGACGCCGTTCACGTTGACCTCTTCGCCCGGCTTCGTCAGTTCGCAGTTGCCGCCCTGCTCTGCCGCCAGATCGACGATCAGCGAGCCGTGCGGCATGCCCTCGATCATCTCGGCCGTGATCAGCCTGGGCGCCGGGCGCCCCGGGATCAACGCCGTGGTGATGCAGGCGTCGGTCGAGCGGAGGCGTTCGGCGATCACCTCGTTCGCCCGCCGCTGGCTCTCTTCCGAGACCTCCCGGGCGTAGCCGCCCTCCGTCTCGGCGTCCTCGATCGCAGGCACCTCGACGAAGGTGGCGCCCAGGCTCTCGACCTGCTCCTTGACCACGGCGCGCACGTCGTAGGCCTCCACCACGGCGCCCAGCCGGTGGGCGGTGGCGATCGCCTGCAGTCCGGCGACGCCGGCGCCGAGGACCAGGATCCTGGCCGGGTCGATGCGCCCGGCCGCGGTCATCAGCAGCGGGAAGAACTGCGGCAGGCGGTAGGCCGCCAGCACCGCGGCGCGGTAGCCGGCGACGGTGCTCTGGGAACTCAGGACGTCCATCGACTGCGCGAGCGTCACGCGGGGAATCCGGTCGAGGGCGATCGCGGTGAGCCGGGCGGAACGGAGTCGCTGCACCATCGCCTCGGCGGTCAGCGGGAAGAGCAGGCCGACGACAGCCGCTCCCGCCTTCGACGCCTCGATCTCTGTTGCATCCGGCGCCTGGACCCGGACCACGAGGTCGGCTGACGCCAGCACGTCGCCGGCCGTCGCGGCGATCTCGGCGCCGGCTTCGCGGTATGCGTCGTCGCTGAAACCAGCCTCGGCGCCGGCGCCCGCCTCAATCAGGAAATCGACGCCCTTGGCGTGGATTCGGCTGACGCTCTCGGGAACCAGGGCGACCCGGCGCTCTCCCGGGTGCGTCTCGCGTACGACTCCGCCAATCATGTTCGGGAGGGAACCTGCATGTCCGCGCGCGAAGGTTATGTCCGGGAGGCGTCGCGTGCAAACGGGAGGAAAGCTCGGACGTGCCGGATGGTCAGGGGGTTCCGAAGCCCGCGTCCTGGACGGCCTCGCGCAGCGCCGAGGCGGCGGCCGCGCCCCATACCGTGGCGGTGCCGCCGGTCAGGTCGACACGCGCCGCCTGGACTCCCGGCGCGGCAAGCAGAGCGGATTCGACCGTTTCCGCGCAGTGGCCGCAGGTCATGCCGGTCACCGCGATCTCCACCGCCCTGCCGTCCGGCTCGCCGGCCGCCACCTGCTCGGTTGACCACCGGTCCGCTCTCACATTGCGCCGCCAGCGGCGGAACTCCTGTACGCCGAACCATGCGAAGATCAGCAGAACGAGTAGCGCGGAAGAGAAAGCCCACCAGGGGGCCCCGTGCTCGTGGGCCGGCCCCAATTGGAGCGCGGTACCGCCGATCAGCGTCTCGAACAACACGGCGAAAGCCACGCTGCTGACCATGACCGTGGTGAGGTAGACGGCCGTCACCTTGCGGCCGAACGCCCGGTAGACCGCACCCACGGTGGCGACGTTCGTGGCGGGACCGGCCATCAGAAAGACCAGGGCGGCGCCCAGCGGCAGGCCGTTGGCGACCAGGGCGGCGGCGATGGGCACCGAAGCGACGGCGCAGACATAGAGGGGCAGGGAGATGACGAGCGCGGCCGCCGCGGCGCCGAAGGTGCCCAGCGCGGCCAGGTCGATCCAGGCCTGCTGAGGCAGCAACACCTCGATCGCGGCGGAGGCGAGCACGCCGATCGCGACCCAGCGCCAGATGCTCTGCAGGAGTTCGCCGCCATGGTCGATCATCGCGGAGATGCTCCGCATGATCCTGCCGTCGCCTACGACGTCGTCCGCATCCTCTCGGCTGGCTTGCCCGGCGTCGTCCGCGCCCTCGGTCTCGACGGCCACTTCGTCCACGTTCAGCCTCTCGACCCACCAACCGCCCGCCACTCCAGTCACGGCCGCCGCAGCCAGCTTGTACAGCGCGAACGGCCAGCCGAGGAAGTTCGCACTGACCAGGATCGAGTCGACACCCGTCTCGGGCGTGCTGATGATGAAGCCCATCGCGGCGCCGTTGCTGGCACCGGTGCGTTTCAGGCCGATGCCGGCCGGGATCACTCCACAGGAGCAGAGTGGCAGCGGCACGCCGAGGACCACTGCCTTGACCGTTCCGCCGTAGCCACTGAACTGACGGCGGATCAGGTTCTTCGGCAGCAGGACATGCAGCAGTGAGCCGAGCAGGGCTCCAAGCAGCAGCCAGGGTGCGAGCTGCAGGAGGACGTTCCAGGTCGCCTGTACGAAGCCCGTCATTGCAGAGTCACTCTATCGTCGCGGAACGCTCGCGCGGTCGGGCGGATTCCAGCTCGTCCGACGAGAGTGTCGCGCGAGAAAAGTTAGTGTAGGCTAAACTTCCGATTCGCGCTAGCGAACAACCGACATGAGACCTCTTCTCGCCCTCGTCATTCTCGCCGTGGTTGCCGGTCTGGCCGTCCTGGTGGCGTGGCCGGACCGCGGCTGGCTCTGGCGCTGGCGCATCGGCTGGCGGGTCCTGCATCGCACCCGCACCGAGGACGCCCTCAAACACCTCTTCGACTGCGAGTACCAGGGACGCCAGGCTACCCACCAGAGTCTGGTCGGCGTGTTGCGGCTCGGGGGCCGGCGGAGCACCGAACTCCTCGCGCGCATGGAGAGACTGGGCCTTATCGTCTCGGCGGAGGGAGGCTTTCGGCTGACCGCCGAAGGACGCAGCGAGGCGCTGCGCGTGATCCGCATTCACCGGCTGTGGGAGCGGTACCTGGCCGACGAGACCGGACTGGAGCCGGAGCGCTGGCACCCGGAGGCGGAGCGCCGGGAGCACCGCACGTCGCCCCAGCAGGCGGAGGAGCTATCGGTGCGGCTCGGGCATCCGCCGTTCGATCCCCATGGCGACCCGATTCCGACCGAGGAAGGCGACATGCCGCCCCGAGCCGGTCGGCCGTTGACGGACTTCGCCGCCGGCGACGACGTCGATGTGGTCCACGTCGAGGACGAGCCCGCCGCGATCTACGCGCAGTTGGTGGCCGAGGGCGTGCATCCCGGCATGAAGCTGCGCGTCACGTCCGTGGCGCCCGAGCGCATCCGCTTTGAAGCGGACCTGGACGAGGTCGTGCTGGCGCCGATCATCGCGGCGAACATCTTCGCCGTGCCGGCCGCGGAGGAGGCGTCCGACGCGACCTCGGCGGCCGCGGCCGCCACCGGATCGCTGTCGGACGTGGCCGTCGGCGAACAGGCGCTGGTGGTCGGCTTCTCCCGCTTCTGCCGCGGCATGGAGCGCCGCCGGCTGCTCGACCTGGGACTGCTTCCGGGCACTCTGGTGGAAACGAAGATGGCCAGCCCCTCGGGTGACCCGGTTGCCTACCGGGTGCGCGGCGCGGTGATCGCGCTCCGGCGTTCCCAGGCCGAGCAGATCCACGTGCAGCAGCTTCCGCAGGAGGTCTCGGCATGACCCAGCCTGCGCTTGCGCACGACTGCGCCAACTGTCCGGCCCACCATCTGGGCAACCTCGTTCGGCTCGGCGTCGACATGAGCAACTGGGACTACGTCGTCGCCCTGGCCGGCAACCCGAACACCGGCAAGAGCACGGTGTTCAACGCCCTGACCGGCCTGCGCCAGCACACCGGCAACTGGCCCGGCAAGACGGTGACCCGCGCGGAGGGCGGTTTCGAGTACGGCGGCGACCGCTACAAGCTGGTCGACCTCCCGGGGACCTATTCGTTGCTCTCGTCCAGTCTGGACGAGGAGACAGCCCGCGACTTCATCCTCTTTGGCCGCCCCGACGTCACCGTGATCGTGGTCGACGCGACCCGCCTCGAGCGGAACCTGAACCTGGCCCTGCAGGTGCTGGAGATCACCGATCGCGCGGTCGTCTGCCTCAACCTGATGGACGAGGCGCGTCGCAAGGGGCTGACCGTCGACGTGCGGCGTCTGGCGCGGGATCTCGGCGTGCCGGTGGTGGCGACAGCGGCTCGCTCGGGCGAGGGGCTGGAGGAATTGAACCGGGTCGTCGCGGAGGTTGCGACGGGTGCTTACCGTTGCCGCCCACGCCGGGTGGGCGGCCGGTCCCCGGTGCTGAGCGAGGCGACGCGCCGGTTGTCCGGAGCGATTCAGGACGCCTTCCCCGCGCTGCCGAATCCGCAGTGGGTCGCTCTCCGGCTCCTCGACGGCGACCGGACGCTGGCCACGGCGGTGGAGAACGGTTCGCTGGCGGAACTCGTCGATCTGGGTGTGCGGGAGGACGGCGACGAAGCCGGTCCCCCGACCGTCGCCGAGCCGGAGGCGACCCGAGCGGCCGCCGCTGAGC
>VXUF01000139.1:32387-65859 GCA_009837085.1 Holophagales bacterium | reverse complement strand
AAGGGGACCCCGCCCTCGAACGTCCCGATCGTCACCCTCGGTGTCTTCATCCTGTGGATGGGCTGGTTCGGCTTCAACGGCGGTTCTCAGCTCGCGCTTGGCGGTGCAGCCGACGCGACGGCGATGGGCAACCTGCTGATCAACACGAACCTCGGCGCCGCCGCCGGTGTCGTCGCCGCTCTGGTTGTTTCGCGGCCGTTGCTGGGTAGGGTGGACCTGCTGGCGGTTCTGAACGGAGCGCTCGGGGGACTAGTCGGCGTCACCGCCGGGCCGGACCTGGTCGGTCACCACTGGGCGCTTCTGATCGGCGCGGTCGGCGGCGTGGTCACCGTCGCCGGCATGAAGCTGCTCGAGCGGATGAAGCTGGACGATGTCGTCGGCGCCGTTCCGGTTCACCTCTTCGCCGGCATCTGGGGGACGCTCGCCGTCTGCATCGCCGCCGGTGGCAACTTCGTGAACCAGGTCATCGGAATCGTGGCGGTCGGCGTCTTCGCCTTCGGAACGTCCATGCTGCTGTGGTGGGTGCTCGACAGGACGATCGGCGTACGTGTTTCGGCGGAAGTCGAGGAACTCGGTCAGGACATGACCGAACTGGGCATCGAGTCCTATCCCGAGTTCATCCTGATGCCGGACGAGGACGACATGGAGGCCGCCAAGGCGGCGCAGGAGCACGCGAGAGAGTCGGCAGGCGAGTAGTCTCCCGGGCGTGGCCGGACGGTCGCGGGACAGTTCACCGAGGGACCGCGGAGTGAAGAATGCCGCGGCTGCGGCGCTCTGCGTCTTGCTGTCGATCGCCGGAGTTTGGGCCGGTTGGTCCCAACAGCCAGAGGAGTCGGGCGGGGCACTGAAGCGGCCCCTGTTCCACGACGCCCACTTCCACCTGACGAACTACGTCCAGCGGGGCATCACGCTCAGCGAGTTCCTGGAGATCGCGGCGAAGGACGTGGGCCGCACGGCGGTCTTCGGCATCCCGTTGCAGCAGAAGTGGGACTACTTCGAGTCGGGCGACCGGGCGCCGGACTACTATCTGCACTCGGATTCGGCTCTCTACTACTACTCCTTCGTCGACGCGATCATCGCCGAGGAGTATCAGTTGCTGCCGGCGGAGGACCAGGCGCGCTTCGACCCGATGATCACGGGCTTCAACCCGACGGACATGTACGCCGCGGATCACATTCGCCGCGTGCTGGAGCACTACCCCGGCGTCTTCTCGGGAATCGGGGAGTTCTCGATCCACAAGGAGTTCGTGACCTCGAAGATCCTCGGCCACACGGCCAGTCTGCGGAATCCGGCGCTGGACCGCGTTCTCGACTTCGCCGCCGAGGTAGGCCTCGTGGTCATCTTCCACAACGACGTCGACGTCGTGCTGCCCACGGAGGCGCAGGAGCCCGTTCACCTGGAGCCCGTGCGGGAGTTCTTCCGCGCCCACTCCGACGCCACGATCATCTGGGCCCATACCGGGCTGGGCCGGTTCGTGGCGCCCGCCGCGGACCATGTGGAACTGCTCGACGCTCTGCTCTCCGACGAGGCATTCTCCCATGTGCACTGCGACCTGTCCTGGGACGAGGTGGCCAAGTACATCGTGCGCGACGAAACCTCGCTTGATGCCTGGACCGCGCTGCTCGAACGCCATCCGGACCGCTTCCTGTTCGGGACGGATTCCGTTGCGCCGCGCGGCCGGGACGGGTACTTCAAGACGTGGCGCGACTACGCGCCGCTCTGGGACCGGCTCAGCGAACCGACACTGCACGCAATCACGATCGGGAACTACGAGCGCATCTTCGACGAGGCGAACCGCAGGGTGCGGGCGTGGGAAGCCGGGCAGTAGACTGCCCGGCGGACTTCCACGGAGTAGACCAGGATGAATGTGAATCAGGCCTATGTGCCTCCCCTGCAACTTACAGAGGGGCAGCCGCCGCCCGTTGCCGCGAACGGAGGCCTGTCCTACATGTCGTTCGACCGGGACGGGGACGCGGGAACCGCCGCGGCGACGGAGGCCACCTTCCGGCAGGTTGCCGAGGGGCACGAGAAGGCGTTTGCGGACATGCTCGACAACGCTCCTCCCGGACCGATCGAGACCAGGTGGGGCCTGGGATTTCGTCGCTACGCGGAGTGCCTCGAGTACATTCGGGCGAACAACATCGAAGCCCCGGAAGGCGGCCTGGCGCTGCCGTTGCGCTACTCGGTCCGCGAGGAGCCTTCCTATTCCATCGTCTCGTCCAACGCCCTGTGGCGGGACCCGGCGCGACGGGCCGACGCGGAAGCGCTGCGCCGGTACGAACGGGACATCGCGCGCGGATGCCTCTACTTTCCGCACGTGATGCGCGACGCACGTCGAATCGAGGAGGTCTACCCGGGTCTGAAGCCGGACAGCGCCGAGTGCATGGACAGGCTTGGCCTCTCGCTGGCGCACTGTGAGTCCAAGTGCGAGAACTTCTACGACGCGGCGGAGGTGGAGCGCGTGTTCTACCCGGAGATGGAGAAGCTCCTCCTGGAGTTCTTCCCGGACGCGACGGACGCGTTCGTGTACAACCACGACGTGTTCGACAAGGACTACCAGGGAGACCGGACGGAGGACCAGGACAACAAGAACCCCGGCGTGAACGCCAACTACGCCAACCTCGTGCACAACGACCTGAACGACAACAGCGGCCGCGTGCGCTGCCGCGAACTGCTCACCAGGAACCTGCGGAACTTCGGCCGCGAGCAGCACTACACCGAAGAGCAGGCGGACGCGAAGATGTCGCGGCGTTTCATGTCGATCAACCTCGCCAAGCCGATGGAGACCGTGCGCCAGAATCCCTTCGTACTCTGCGCCTGGCCTTCCTTCGCCGACCAGCCGTACATCACGAACTACCGCATCTACGACGACCGCGTCGGTGAGACCACGCGCTTCACCTACCGCCCGCACCACGAGTGGTACTGGTTTCCCCAGCAGACATCGACCGAGGTGTCGATGCTCAAGTGCTACGACTCGGTCACCGACGGCTCCGTCTCGCGCTGGTCCTTCCACACAGCCTGCATCGACCCGACCGCGCCCGACGACGCTCCCTGCCGGAGGAACGTCGTGGTCCGCTCCTTCGTGTTCTTCTAGGGTTCGGGGCGGCGTAGCGGCTACTTCGGCTGCAACTCCGACAACCGTAGCGTCTGATGCAGCAGGCTCCGGTTCGCCACGCCCCGGACCTCGACGCGGATTTCGGGGTCGGCGGCGGTCCAGTCGACTTCGATGTAGCCAAAGTTCGGCTCGCGCGTGGCCTGGCCGACCCGGTGCCGGTTCGGGCCGATCCCGGCCGTGCCGCGTCCGTTGAGCGGGCCGGACGTGAAGTCCCACAGAGGATAGGGCGCTTCTCCCTCGAGACGGGAGACGTCGGCCCAGGGCGTATCGCCGCTCAGCAGCAGGACGCCGGTCGCGCCCGTGTCCCGCATCAGGTCGATCAGCCGCTGGCGCTCGTTCGGCATGTTCGCCCAGCTCTCCCAGCCCGTGAACTCCATGACGAAGGGGATGCTGGTGACGATCAGGCGCAGGTCCGCCGGCTGACGAAGCTGTTCTTCGAGCCAGCGCCACTGTTCCTCGCTCAGCATCCGGGCGCGTTCGTGATCGTTCGGCAGGTAGGGGCCCATGCCCAGTCGTTCCCGCCTCCGCGCTTCGTCGGGTGATGCCTGCCAGAGTGGCCCGCGCCCGTACCGGGTATCCAGCAGGACGACCTGGAGACGCCGGCCGGGCGGCCCGAAACGTTGTGCAGTGTAGACGCCTTGCTGTTGCCGTCGCGGCGATCCGGACGGTTCGTTCCAGAAGTCCAGGAACATCTGCTGCGACTCGGCCCGTTTGTCGAAGTCAGCGCCGCCGTCCTCGCGGCCGAAGTCCAGGTCGTTCCAGGTAGCCATGAAGCGGCTCCGCCTGCGCAGTTCGGCAAACCCCGGCTGCAACGTCAGCTTGTCGTACTCCACGCGGAGGTCCCGCATGTCTTCCGTGCCGGCAAGGACGTTGTTTCCGAGCATCAACATGAGCTGGGGACGCAGCGCGAGGACGGTGTCCCAGATCGGCTGCGCACGATCCTGGTCGGCGCCCGAACCGAAGGCGATACGGCTCACGACCTCCCGGGTCAACGTGTCCGCGGCCCGGCGACGCCGGTGGAGGGACCAGACGTACGCGGTCAGCGCGTCGACATCGCCTTCGTCGAGCTCCATACCCCCCAGTGGCCACATCTCGTACTTTCCGCGGAAGCGGCGGCCGGCGCCATGGCGGAAGCCGGTTTCGATCGCGGCGCGGACGGCGTCAAGCGATCCGTCGCCGTGAAGCCACTCCTCGTCGGTCAGGTCGGGCCCCCGGCGGTTCCCCTGGCCTTCCCAGTGGTGACACACCGGGCAGGTGCCGCCGCGGTAGATCACTGCGCCCCGTTCGACCGCCGCCGGGTCGGCGGCGGCTCCACCGGCGGGTGCCGCCATCGGAGCGAGGACGACGACGACGACGCCCGTAAGGGGAACCCGTCGCCAGCGGCGGGACACGCCGGACCAGATGCTTGGCATGGCAGCCTGCGTCCGCTAGTTGGCGGCCCGCACGAGCCGCAGCATGGCGTCGCTGACGGCGCAGGCGAAGCGCGGGTCGTTGATGTTCGCGTCGACCTCGGTGACCGGCACTGCGCGCCGCAGGTTCTCGCGCAGAGCGGTAAAGAGCGCGTTGTCGGCCGCCGGGTCATGGAACGGTCCGCCTGGTGCGGAGAGTGTCGACACGCCGCCGAGCGGAAGGTAGACCTCGACCGGGCCGGTGGAGGCGTTCAACTTGGCGGCGAGGACTTGGCCGAGCTCCGCGGACTCCTCGCGCGACGTTCGCATCAGGGTCATGTTGTCGCTCTGGCGGTGGAAGGTACGGCCCTCGAACTCTTCCGGAACGGTGTCCCGGGCGAAGAAGCTGACCATGTCGAGGCAGCCGGGGACGACGACCGCGGGCGTACCGCTCCTGGCCGCGGCTTCCAGCCGGGACGGACCGGCGGTGCGCACGCCGCCGACGAGTTCGTCCGCGCATTCCGTGGTCGTCAGGTCGAGCACGCCGCGGACGAAACCGGCCTCGATCAGACTCTCCATTGTGCGGCCGCCGGCGCCGGTGGCCTGGAAGATGAGGACCTCGAGTCCCTCGGTCTCCAGTTGGCGCCGGCAGGCGTCCACGCAGGGGGTGGCGCTTCTGAACGTGGAGGCGGCGATCAGAGGACGGTCGTTCCCGCCTTCGATCTCGACCCGGGCCATGGCGCAGACCGCGGCGGCGGTGCGGCTCAGGACCTGCCGGCTGATCCGGTTGATCCCGTCGATATCGACGATCGACGGCACCATGACGATGTCCTTGACGCCGACGTAGCCTGATGCGTCGCCGCCCGCCATCGTCGACACCATGATCTTGGGCACTCCGAGCGGCAGGGCGCGCATCGCGGTGGTCGCCATCGCCGTGCCCGCTCTGCCGCCGAGACCGACGATCGCGTCGAAGCTCTTGCGCCGGTAGCTGCGGCGGACGACCTCCTCGGCGCCCGAGGACATGGTCGCGATGGCTCGCTTGCGGTCGGCCGCCTGGGCCAGTTGCTCGACCTTCTCGCCGCCGGCGCAGGCGACCTCGCGGCGGCTCACGTCAGGTAGCCAGGTGCCGTCGAGCGTCGGTTCGCCGAGGATGCCGAGGTCGATGACGAACGCCCGGCAACCCCAGTCGCGCACGATCCGGTCGACCAGATAGACGACCTCTCCGCCCTTCGTGTCGAGGGTCGCGAGCACGGCGATAGTGCAGGGGCTTTCGGGCACGCTGCTGGAATCCTACGGAGGCGGAGCACGGAAAGACAAGACGTGGGGCGCCGTTTTCGGGTGGACTGCGTGAGTTGTCGGCAGGGAGTAGGATCGCCGGTCATGCTCGCTCGTAGTCTGTCCCTGGGACTCGGGTTCAGTCTCGCGGTTGCGGCCGGCGCCCAGGAGTTGATGCCCGACCACGACGCGTCGCGCCGTGAGCGGCTCGACTACGCCGGGGAGCGATTCCGCACGCCGGACGGCTTCGCGGTGGAACCGGCGGCCGTGTCGGGTCTCTTTGGTTCGGTGGTCAACATGACCTTCGACGCCGCGGGCAGGCCGTTGCTGGCGCTGGAGGGCGAAGGTCTGGCCCTGCTCGAGGACTCCGACGGGGACGGCCTGTACGACCGTCGCATCGACTTCGCTCCCCAGGTCGATACGGCGCACGGCCTGTACGTCATGGGGCCGGGTGACCTGCTGATCCACGCGAACGGCCGCGGCAGGCTGGCCGAAGCGGCGGGAGTCGAGGGCAGGCCGGGCCGCAACGACTCGGTCGAGGACACCGGGCTCTACCGGCTGCGGGACACGGACGGCGACGACCGGGCCGACGCCATCGAGCAGATCGCTCCCGCGAACGGCCGGATCCAGGAGCACGGACCGCACACGATCGCGCGCGGTCCCGACGGTGCTCTCTACGTCCTCTACGGCAACTACTCGGCACCCGAAGTCGGGCTCGCGCCGACGTCGCCGCTGCGCGAGCTGCAGGAGGATCAACTCCTGCCGCCGATCCTCGACCCGCGGGGGCATGCGAACAGCCTGCGCGCGCCGGGGGGCACGATCTACCGCCTGGATCTGGAGTCGAACGTCTGGGAGCGGCTGTCGGGAGGCCTGCGCAACCCCTTCGATCTGGCGATCGGCGCGGCGGGAGAGATCTTCGCCTACGAGGCGGACATGGAGTGGGACCGCGGCTTGCCCTGGTTCCGACCCACCCGGGTCGTTCACCTGATACCGGCGGGCGACTATGGCTGGCGCACCGGGTCCGGCAAGATCGCGTTCCACGAGATCGACACGTTGCCCGGCGTGGTCGACCTCGGTCGCGGTTCGCCCGTGGGCGTCGCCTTCTACCACCACCACGCGTACCCGGCGAGATTCTCGGGCGCCTACTTCATGGGCGACTGGTCGCGAGGCCGGATCCGGGTCCTGTTCCCGGAGCGGGCCGGCGCCACCTGGACCGGGAAGGCCCACGACTTCCTCCTCGGCGAACCGCTGAACGTGACGGACCTCGATGTTGGACCGGACGGCTTCCTGTACTTCGCGACCGGCGGCCGCGGTACGTCGGGAGGTCTCTACAGGGTGACCCACGAGCGGGCGGGCGAGGCGGTCGAGACTACGGGCGCGGAAGCCGCCGTACGGCAGCCGATGCCTCGTTCCGGCTGGGGAAGGGAGGCCATCCGGCGCGCTCGCGGCGAGGCGGGCGCGAACTGGGCGCCGGAGCTGTGGGCGATCGTTCGCGACGCTGGACGAGAGCCGATCGACCGGATACGAGCGCTTGAACTGCTCCAGGTGCATGGCCCGCGGCCGACCCTGGAGGAAACGGCGGCGCTCCTCGACTCGGACGCGCCACTGGTGCGCGCGGCCGCCGTCGCGCTGCTCGGCGCGCACTCCTTCAGCCAGGTACAGGGACGCCTGCGCGCCGCGCTCACCGACCCAGACCCGCTGGTCGCCCGGCGGGCGGCCGAGTCCCTCGTGCGCTCGGGGCTCGACGTCCGCGCCCGCGGCATCGAGGTCGAAACCTCCGAGGCGCTCTACGGCCTGCTCGACCACCCCGACCGGTTCCTCCGCTACGCGGCGCGGGAAGCGATCCAGCGCATCCCGCATGGCTACTGGGTCGACCAGGCGTTCGTGGCCTCCCCCCGGCAGCGACCTCGCGGTTTCTTCGAGGCCGTGCTGGCGATGGTCTACAGCCTGGAGCACAGGATCGAGTACAACTTCCTGATGGGGGCTTTGCTCCAGGTCGCGCGGGCCGACCTGGAGGTGGAGGCCGAACTCGACTTCCTGCGGACGATGGAGATCGCCTTCATTCGTGACCCGGCGCCCGACGCCCCGGGGCGCGACGAGGCGCGCGCCGGCCTGGGTCAGGCGCTGGTCGGCCGCTACCCGCACGCCGACGACCGCGTGAATCGCCAGCTCGAACGGCTGCTCGCGTACCTGCAGCCTGAGGGGGCGCTGGCGAAGATGGTCGTTCGTCTGGAAGAGGACCGGCGGGCTGGGGAGCGGATCCACACCGCCTACTGCCTGCGCGCGATGGACCGGGGCTGGACGCCGGAACTGCGCGGCCGGGTCGTGGCCTGGTTCGACGATGCCCGGGAGTTCCGGGGCGCCGCCAGCATGGAGGGCTACATCGACGCCATCTGGAACGACGTCCTGGACCGGTTCCCGGACGAGGAACGCGCGGCGGCCGAGGAGCGGCTCGAGGGTCAGCGGGCCGAGCGGGCGCGACGCGCCGCCGCTTTGGTCACCGAGGTCGAGGGCGACCGGCAAGGCAGGAGCGACCTGGCCCAGATGAGCTTCGAGGAGCTCGCGGAGTACCTGGAATACGACGTGATGGCCTACGAGCGCTACAACCCCGAGCAGGGCGAGCGGGTGTTCCACCGCGCGCGCTGCTCGGCCTGTCACGTGTTCGGCGACATCGGCCGCGGCGGTGGCCCGGATCTCTCGACGGTGATCAAGCGCTTCCGGCGTGGCGAAGTCCTCGAGTCGATCATGTTCCCCTCGCGGGTCATCTCGGATCAGTACCAGGCGGTCGATGTCGAACTCGACGACGGCGGTCTGCACAGCGGGATGGTCGTCGAGGACACCGCGGAGCGGCTGACGCTGATCAACGCGAACGGCGATCGCCTCGATCTGGACAAGGTCCGCATCAGGAGCCGCGAACCGTCCGCGCTCTCGATCATGCCGGAGGGTTTGCTCGACACGATGACCCTGAGCGACCTGGCCAGCCTGATCCGCTTCCTGGACGAGGGCGCGGACGAGGCGCCCTGACCGGTCGGCTCAGGGGAGCGCCAGCGGTTCGGCGTCGTCGCCGCGGATCGCCTCGAGTTCCGCGCTCAGCCGCTCGACGATGTCGGGCCGGTCGAGGTAGAGGTCGTTCGTCTCGGCCGGATCGCCAACGAGTTCATAGAGCTGTCCCGCGGCGCCTCCGGGTTCGGGCGCGAGTTGCCTTGGTTCCGTGAAGCCGCCCGAGCCGAGCCCTTCGATCAGCTTCCACTTTCGGGAGTTTGCCGGGCCGTCGGCGTCGTGGGAACGGATGGCGAACATGCCGCGCGAACTGTGGTGAATCAGCGAGCTTCGGGGCGGCGGCGCGTCGTGGCCGCGCAACACCGGTCCGAGGTCGACGCTGTCTTCGGCGACTCCTTCGGGGAGCTCGACCTCGAGGATGGAAGCGATAGTGCGGAAGACATCGACGAGGCCCGCCAGCTCTCCGCGTACCGAGCCGGCGGGGATCCGACCCGGCCAGCGGACCAGGAAGGGGACGCGGTGGCCGCCCTCGTGGATGTCGGCTTTCTGCCCGCGCAGCGATCCGTTGGCGCGATGTCCGGTTTCCTCGATGTCGGCTTCGAGCCAGTGGGCGCCGTTGTCGCTCGTGAACAGAACGAGTGTGTTCGAAGCGAGGCCCAGAGAATCGAGGACGCCGAGCAGTCGGCCGGCGCCGGCGTCGACCTGGGCGACGAAGTCGCCGTAGACGCCGGCGCCGCTTGCGCCTTCGAATTCCGGCAGCGGCATCCAGGGCGTGTGAGGCGAGGGTAGCGGCAGGTAGAGGAAGAAGGGGCGGTCGTCCCCGGCTGCCGCCCGCTGCTGCAGGTAGCTGCCGGCCCGATCGAAGAGAGTCGGAGTCACCTGGAGGAAATCGAAGCCGGGAGCGATGTCGCCGGCGCGCCAGTACCCGCCGCCGCCGTAGCGCCGCATGGAACTGGCCTCGACCGTTTCGGTCGCCGCCTCGAGAACGCCCTCGTCCTCGATGTAGAGGTACGGCTCCATGTCGAGCGAGGCGGGGATGCCGAAGTAGTGCTCGAAGCCGGTGGTAAACGGCCCCGGCCGGAGTGGCGCGCTGTAGTCCGTTTCGCCGGGAGCGTCGTCGTTCGGGTCCGGGTCGGCGCCGAGCCCGAGATGCCACTTGCCGATGCCGGCAGTGGCGTATCCGTTCGTCCGCAGGAAGGCAGGCAGAGTCTGCCGTCCCGGTTCGATCAAGGCCGTCGATCGGCCGCCCAGGACCCCGCTCTTGAGCCGGGAACGCCACGCATAGCGGCCGGTGAGGAGTGCATACCGGGTCGGCGTACAGACCGAGGACGGACTGTGGGCGTCGGTCAGCCGCATGCCCTCGGCGGCCAGCCGGTCGAGGTTGGGAGTGGGGATGCGGGAGTCCGGGTTGTAGGCGCCCAGGTCGCCGTAGCCGAGGTCGTCGGCGAGGATGAGCAGGATGTTGGGGCGTGCTCGCGGAGTCGTGTCGCTTGACTCGGTCCCCGAGCAGGCGGAGGTGAGAAGCACCGCCGCAGCCGCGAAGCAGGTGGCGACGCCGCGAGCACACGCGTACTGAAGCGCCGGTCGGCGACAGATGGATGGTTGGTACAGTTCGCCGCTTCCCTTCGCGTCGGATCGTAACCGCTCACTTCGCTCCCATGCCTCGCAGGCCGCAGACGAGTTCCTGGCGTCGCAAGCATCTTGTGTGCCGCGGCGTCCGCGGGGCGACGACGGTTCAGGGCTCCAGCCGCGAGCTGATCCTCACCGCGACCGCCGAGCTGCTGGAGCGGATGGTCCAGGCGAACGGAATCGAGCAGGAGGATGTCGCGAGCGCCGTCTTCACCACCACCCCCGACCTGACAGCCGAGTATCCGGCGCTCGCGGCGCGCTTGATGGGCTGGCGAGATGTCGCTCTGCTGTGCGGCCACGAGATGGATGTGCCCGGCGGCCTGGATCGCTGTGTGCGTATCCTGCTGCACTGGAACACGCTGGCGGCCGCTTCAGAGATCGAGCATGTCTACATTCACGGCGCCGCGAATCTGAGGCCCGACCGCGCGGCACTGGAGGAGTTGCGCCGGCAGATCGAAGCGCGGCAGGAGCGCCCTTCAGACTAGCCAGGGCGGTTACAGCCGGCGGAGAACCAGAAGCCGGAAGTCCATCGCCTGCTTGCCCGGAATCTCCGGCGCCCGCAGGAAGAGAGTCCCCCGACCGGGCTGGAGGTCGATCTCGCCCAGGACCGTCGGCCTGAAGTCCTTCACGTAGGACTCGATGCGCTGAACGCGGTCGTCGTCCATGCCGACCAGCGGTGGATCGTGCGACTGGTCGATCCGGCCGCTCACTGCCTGCCTGCCGAGCCGCAGTTCAACCAGAGCGCCGGCGTCGTCCTCGGCGAAGGTGGTGTAGAGAACGACCTCGAAGCGGCCGCCGGAGAGGACTTCGACGTCCCAGGCGATCGCGTCCTCGGGGCGTGTCCAGTTGGTGAAGTAGGAGTCGTTCGGGTGGCGGCTTGACCGCTCGATGGCACCGTGGGCGGTGCCGTCGCGAGCTGGGAGATGGGTGGACTCGTGTTCGGGATGGCCGATCGGAAACGGTCGGTCGTCCTGGTCCGGAAGCTCCGGCAGTACCTCCGAGATGAAGGCAGCGCGGGTTTCCGTCAGGCGCGCGACGGCATCCGGGTGCTGGAGCGCTACATCAGTTTGCTGTCCCGCGTCGGCCGCCATGTCGAACAGGCGCCCGTCGTGGTCGAGTCGATACTGCTGGCTGCGGACGCTCGTCCGTCCGCGCCAGTGACTCACGAGATGACGATCAGGCCAGAGGTCGGCCGACCACGCGCCCGGGAGGAGCAACGGCTTGAGGCTGAGACCGTCGACGGCTTTGGCTGTCGTGGGAGGGATCCCGGCCATGTCCGCCAGCGTCGGCAACACGTCGATGGCGCCGGCGATCCGATCGACCACCGTGCCGGCCTCGATGGCACGCGGCCAGCGCACGAAGAAGGGAGACCGGACGCCGCCTTCATCCGTTGAACCCTTGCGACCCTTCATGCCGCCGTTCCAGCGCCAGCCGTTCGGGCCGTTGTCCGTCAGGTAGACGACGATCGTGTCGTCGGCGAGACCGAGTTCCGCCAGGCGCTGGGTCAGCCGTCCGACGTTCCAGTCGATGTTCTCGGTCATCGCCAGGGCGGCTCGGCTGTGGTCGAGATGTTCCTTTTCGGGGTCGCGGTGGCGTTGGGGCAGGTCGAGCTCCTCGAATCGGTCCCACCAGCGGTCGGGTACCTGCATCGGGCTGTGGGGCGTGTTGTAGGCGACCCAGACGAAGAAAGGCTCGGTTCGATGGTCTTCGATGAACCGGATGGCGCGGTCGGTGAAGTCGTCGGTGACGTAGCCGTTGCCCCTCACCACGCGGCCGTTGTGGTCCAGGGACGGGTCGAAGTAGTGCCCCCAATGGCCCGACGTGAAGCCGTAGAATTCGTCGAATCCCCGGGCGTTGGGGTGGTAGGGGGGCTGCGAACCGTTGTGCCACTTGCCGAAGGTGGCGGTGGCGTAGCCTGCGGCATCGAAGACCTCGGCGATCGTCGTCTCGTCGAGGTCGAGCCGCTCTCCGCCCCGGGAGGTGGCGTAGACGCCCGTCCGCGGGTGGTAGCGGCCGGTCAGGAGTTCCGCGCGCGTCGGCGAACAGACGGGGCTGACGAAGAAGTGGATGAAAGAAGCGCCCTCTCGCGCCAGCGAGTCGAGGTTCGGCGTGCGGACGTTCGTGTTGCCATGAATGCTCAGGTCGCCCCAGCCCTGGTCGTCGGCGAGGAACAGGACGACGTTGGGCCTAGGGTTCGGGCCCGGCGCCGCGCACGAGGCGGCGACCATGGCAGCTAGCAGGATGGCTGCTCCCCGCATCCGCTCGTTCTATCCCAACCAGCCCGAAACGTGACTACCGCCCCGAAACCCCTCGCAGGCTCGGTGTTTCGGCCCATCCCGTCCTCTTCGATGAACCTGAACCGGGAACGCGCTTCGCTGTGTTCCCGGTCCAAGCTCATAGAATGATCACCTTTCTCAGTGACCGGAGGCAACATGACGCTCAGAATCAACGACGAGGCTCCCAACTTCACCGCTCAGACCACGGAAGGGGAGATCGACTTCCACGAGTGGATCGGCGACGGCTGGTGCGTTCTGTTCTCCCATCCCAAGGACTTCACGCCGGTCTGCACCACCGAGCTGGGTACGGTTGCCGGTCTCAAGGGCGAGTTCGATCGCCGCAGTTGCAAGGTGATCGGCATCAGCGTCGACGGCGTGTCGGACCACCAGGCGTGGTCGAAGGACATCGAGGCGTCCCAGGGTCACGCCCTGAACTACCCGCTGATCGGCGACCCGACCCTGGACATCGTGAAGCGCTACGACATGCTGCCGGCCGATGCCGGGGACAGCTCCGAAGGCCGGACGCCGATGGACAACGCAACCGCGCGTTCGGTCTTCGTGATCGGCCCGGACAAGCGGATCAAGGCGACTCTCACCTACCCGATGAGCACGGGCCGGAACTTCGCCGAGATCCTGCGTCTGGTCGACTCCGTGCAGTTGACCGCGAAGGAGCAGGTGGCGACGCCGGCGAACTGGGAACAGGGCGACGACGTGATCATCCTGCCGGCGGTGTCGGACGAGGCGGCGCGGGCGAAGTACCCCCAGGGCTGGCAGCAGCCTCTGCCGTACATCCGGGTCGTGCCCCAGCCGTAGGTGCGGATCTAGTCGCCGGCGTCGAACCGGGAGCCGCCGCGGCAGTCCGGCGAGAGGCTGCGGCTTTCGCCGCGGGACCGCCATTCGGCCGGCGTCAATGCGTCGATAGCCAGAGCGTGGATCGGCCCTGCGAGTTCCTCTGCCAGGGCCCTGTGCACGACGCGGTGTCTTCCGAGTCGCGTCGTACCCTCGAAGTGGCTGCTGACAACGACGACCCGGAAGTGGGTTTCCGCGTCGGGGGGCACGTTGTGCATCCGGCTTTCGTTGAGCACCTCGAGCCGCTCGGCGCCGGTGGCCTGCTCGAGCTTGTCGCGGATCGCCTGCTCCAGGGGCGTGCCGCGAACGACCGCCTTCGCGGAAGCCCTGTGTGTCGCGAGCGGACGGCCGAGAGTCGCCATGCCCGAATCATAACGGCGTCGACGACCGTGCTACGGTCGCCCGGATGGCGGAGTCGACGGGCCGTTCACCCTGGTTCTACGGTCTTCTGGGCTGTCTGGGCTGCCTCGGCCTCGTGGTCCTCGTGGTGGCGGGGCTGGTCTTCTTTGGCGTTCGCACGGCCCGGCAGGTGACCGCCGACAACGAGGATCCCGACCGCCGCAGGAGCCGGGCGCTGGAGGTGCTGGGCGCGGAGCGGGAGCCGGGCGGCTATCACGCCGCGGCGGTCATCTCGATTCCGTTGTTCCTGGAGATGGCGGTCTTCTCGGACCGGCCACCGGAAGACGGCGCCTGGCAAGGAGAGTTCCGAGAGGAGGGGTTCTTCTACCTGCGTGTGCGAGGAGGGGGCGACGATCTGCGGGCCTTCTTCGACGGCGAGACAAGCGAGTCGGTGACTTTCCGCGAGATGGGCCTGGACCTGAACATCGACGAGAACCTGGGGCGCGGCGACCTGGACCGGGGCGACTTCACCGGACGCTGGGCCACGTTTCGCGGCCATACCTTGTACGACGCGGGGGAACAAGTCGGAGACCTCGTGACGTTGATTGAGTTCGAGTGCCCCGAGGACGAGTGGATGCGTATGGGCGTCTGGTTCGGGTCGGCCGCGGAGGCCGGTGATCAAGACCTGGCAACGGAACGGGGACCAGGCGGTCTGGCGGCTGACGGTGAAGTGATCGAGGCGTTCCTGGAACCGATTCACCCATGTGGCCGTTCCGTCTGAAGCTGGTGCTGGCGGCCGCCGCCGTCTGGTTCTGCTGGGCCGCTCCGGCGTGGGCGCAGTCCCCCGGAGACGACTCGGCCAGCTACCGGCTGACGTTTCGCGGCACCTGGACGCGTAGCGTGACACCCGGCGGCGTGCCGGGAAGCGCGCACTTCTCGCCCCTGATCGGTGCGGTGCACAGCGATCAGGTGAGCTTCTGGGAACGCGGCGGCACGGCGAGCCCGCAACTGGAGCGTGTGGCCGAACTGGGCCTCCAGCGCAACCTGAGGACGTTGATGGAGCGAAGCCGGCATGTCCTCGCGGTGCTGGAGAAGACACCCCGGAGGGGCGGCACCGCCTCGACGACGATCGAGTTCGAGGCCACCAGGCAGTATCCGCTCGTTACCGTGGTGACAATGATCGCCCCCAGTCCGGACTGGTTCGTCGGCGTTTCCGGACGCTCGCTGCTCGACAGTCAGGGTCGGTGGCTCGACGTACTGGATGTCGACCTCTTCCCCTACGACGCAGGCACGGAGGAGGGAACCGAGTTCTCCCTCGACAACCCGGCGACGGTGCCGCAGGGCACGATCACGAGCATCCGGGGCGTGGGCAAGTTCACGGACCGACCGATGGCGCGGCTCAGCTTCGAGCGCTTCGTGCCCGAGAAGCCGGTCGAACCGGGAGACCCCGGCGCGGACGAACCTTCGCCGCGCTTTTCGGGTGATGTCGCCGCGGAACCGGTGGGGGACTCGGGCGTGCTCGTGTTCTGGCGGGGAGAATGGGCCGACGCGGAGAGGGGGCTGTTGAGCGTGGAGGCACGCAGCCAGACGGCGGGCTGGGCTCAGTTGACGACCGCGAACGCGAGCGACGGACGGGTCCGCATCGAGGGACTTCGTTCGGGAACGCCGTACACCTTCCGCTTGCGCGCGGACGGGCGCACGGGTGCCCAGTACTCGGAAGGGGCGAGCGCGACGACGGGTGACTACAGCGGCCCATGCCGGACCGGCGACAGCTTCCTCTGCCTGAGCCAACGCTTCGAAGTCCAGGTGCACTGGACCGATCCGGACGTGGCCGGCAACTTCGGAAGCGGTGGCGCCATCCCGGTGACGATCTCCGACGACGCTGGCCTGTTCTGGTTCTTCGAGCCGGCGAACCTGGAGTTGGTCGTCAAGGTGCTCGACGGCCGGGTGCTGAACGGTCACTACTGGGTGTTCTATGGCGCCCTGTCTGACGTGGAGTACTGGGTCACGGTGAGGGATACGGTCGGCGGTTTGAGTCGGACCTACCACAATCCGCCCAAGCAGGTAAGCGGGAAGCGGGACCTCGAAGCGTTCTGACTAGGTGGTTGCGCCTCCGACGATTCGGCGCAGGTCCCCGTCGCGCGCCAGTAGTGACTCGAGCAGCGCCAGTTGCACCCGGCAACGATCCAGGTTCTGGCCGGGCCGCTCGACTCGAAAGTAGACGTCGCCATCCAGGTGGTCGGTGAGGAAGCGCACGGCCTGCTCGAGCGTCAGCACCAGGGCGCCATCGACCAGGCTGCGACGCTCCGCCGCAGTCAGGAAACCGGCGCCGTCCAGGTAGCCCTGGGCCAGGGCGGCGAAGAGCTCCAGGTCGACCTGGGCCTCGGCCGTGTTCTGGGCGTCCTCGTCGGCGCGGTGGCTCATCGAGCGGACCATGTCTCCGAAGTCGTAAGCAGCCAGTCCGGGCATCGTGGTGTCCAGATCGACGACACACAGCGCTTCGCCCGTCGTCCGGTCGAACAGGATGTTGCTGATCTTGCAGTCGTTGTGGACGGTGCGCCTCGGCAACTTCCGAGCAGCGGTACCGCTTAGCCCGGCAGCCAGACTCCGGTGGCCGGCGACCGACCGTATCTCGGCGGTGGCCTGCCGGTGTCTGGCCTTGCCGGCAACGGAGGCCCTGGCGGCGGCCAGCGCCCGGTCAAGAGCCTCGAAGCGATTCAGCGTGGCGTGGAAGCCGGGAATCGTCTCGTGCAGCGGTGGTGAAGGGAGATCGATGAACTGCATCTCGAAGCGGCCAAACGCCTGTGCGGCGAGAAAGGCCTGTTCCGGTGTGGACGCCCGAAGTTCAGTCGTCGTGTCCTCGATCAGCTCGTACATCCGCCACCAGTCGGCGGGACCTTCCTTCGCCGCCGTCTCGGACCACATTCCTCCATCCACCGCGGGGACCAGGGTGAGCCGCCGACGAGCGCTTTCCGGACCGAGCCTGCGTTCGAGGTGGCGCGTGATTCGCACGATGTTCTCCATGACCCGAGCCGGATTCGGGAAGACGTAGCGATTGACTCGCTGCAGCAGAAAGCGCCTGCCGCTCGCGGTGGAAACCACGAACGAATCGTTGATGTGGCCCGCCCGCAGTTCGACCGCGGCGATTGCGCGACCGCCGATCCTGAAGCGGCCGGCGATGCGCAGGACCGCTTCGGGATGCTCCTGTCCGGTTGCCTTCAAGACAGTGTCGGCCGGCCGACGAGTTGGCCGGCGCGATATAAGTGTGATATCACTTTCATATCGACAACAACAGCGGCCCGCTTCGTCGGCCGCGTGATCAAGGGAGTCACCAACGGATGGAACAACAGATGGTAGAGCATCGGGAGAAGCGTCTCTCGGTCACGTCGGGCGTTGGCATGCTGTGCCTGCTCCTCCTTCTCCTCGTCCTCGCGATAGCCGGGGTCGCCGTCTTCGGGATCTGGCGGGTCATCCCCGTCGTGATCTTCTGTGCGGCGTGCGTTCCCGTTCTCGTCTTCCTGCTGTTCGGGCTGTTCATGGTCCACCCGAACGAGGCGAAGGTCCTCCAGCTCTTCGGTTCGTATCGGGGCAGCGCGTACGACACGGGGCTTCGCTGGGCGAACCCGTTTCTCAGCAAACGCCGCGTGTCGGTGCGCACCCGGAACTTCGAGACGGGCAAGTTGAAGGTGAACGACAACGCCGGGAATCCGATCGAGATCGGCGCTGTCGTCGTCTGGCGCGTCACGGACAGCGCCGAGGCGCTCTTCAACGTCGACGACTATGAGGACTACGTTCAGGTTCAGAGCGAGGCCGCGCTGCGCAACATGGCGACGGGCTACCCCTACGACGCACACAACGAGGGCGAAGTCTCCCTGTCGCGTCACACCGCCGAGATCTCCGAGCGTCTCCGCGGCGAGGTTCAGGAGCGGTTGGCGACCGCGGGAGTCGAGGTGATCGAGGCCCGCATCAGTCACCTCGCCTACGCCGCGGAGATCGCTGCCGCGATGCTGCAGCGTCAGCAGGCCGCGGCGGTGGTCGCCGCGCGGTCCCAGATCGTCGATGGCGCGGTCGGCATGGTGGAGCAGGCGCTGAACATGCTGAGCGAGAAGGACGTCGTGCACCTGGACGACGAACGGAAGGCGGCGATGGTCAGCAACCTGCTGGCCGTGCTGTGCAGCGACCGCCACACCCAGCCGGTCGTGAACACCGGCACGCTCTATCCGTAGAGGGAGGGTGCTGTACGGTGGGTGCCCCTCCGCGCAAGGCGTTCCTCCTGCGCCTCGACTTCGGCGTGTTCGAGGAACTTCAGCGACTCGCGGCGGCGGAGTTGCGGAGCGTCAACGGGCAGATCGAGTATCTGCTTCGTGAGGCACTGCGGCAGCGGGGAAGAACCGCAACGGCTGCGGCGTTTGAGAAGGACGGACGCGATGCCCCATAGGCGCCCCGGAGGGCAAGTGCGGAGAAAACCCGGAGCGAAACACAACGGGGCAGTCGATCGTCTTCATACTGCTACACTTGTGCCCTGTCGGCGCTCAATGTTCCCGGTTCGCTGAGACACTCTCTCGGCGGGCGGGGAAGTGTGCAGGCCGAGATCGACATGGACGGCTCTCGGCACCGCCCGCTAACTCCCTCTGCTTGGCCCTTACCTGGAGACCGAAGATGGCAGTTGCCTCAGTCAAGGACGTGAACAAGCCCCTCGAGGCGAGGTACTCGTCCATTCGCCAGCTCTTCGAGCTGGGCAAGGCGAAGACGTATCTCCTCAACGACGAGATCCACGACATGATGCCGGCCGACATGGTCGGCGTCGAAGCCGAGATCAACGAACTGTACGACCGCCTGCGCGAGTTGCGCGTCGGCGTGATCCGGCGGCCGGACTGGTATGTGGCGAACCTCGACGAGACAGTCACGCTCGAGATCGAGAAGGCGGACGAGGATCCCGCGACGCCAACGGTCACCGAACCGCTGAACACGAGCGATCCGGTGCGGATGTACCTGCGGGAGATGAGCACCGTCCCGCTGCTGGACCGCGACGGCGAGGTCGAGATCGCGCGCGCGCTCGAGGACGGTGAGTGGCTCATCTTTCAGGCGATGGCCCGGAACGCCGACCTGATGACCCGCCTGTTGGCGATGACCGAGCTCGCTGACCGCAAGAACGCGAAGCCGCTTTCCCAGTTGGTGGAGATCGAACATCCGATTTCCCTGCTGGACCAGAACGGCCACAAGCGGATCGCCAAGCGCGTCGGCGTGTTCGAGAAGATGCAGGAGCTGGAGGAAGAACTCGATCGCACCCGTCGCCGGCAGAAACGCTACAGCCCCCGGGGCGACCGCTTCCAGGAGATCGCGCGAGACATCGATCGCCTGGAGGAGCGGGCCTCCGCCCTGATCGTGGAACTCGGTTTCACCGGTCCGGACCGCAATCGCGTGGTGGATCTGGTCAAGTTGATCGACAACCGGTTCCGGCGCAGCGAGCGGGACATCAGCCGGGCCCAGGTGGCGCTTGAGCGCGAGAACAACGAGGAACTCAGAGCGCTGCACCGCCGGCGCATCCAGAAGTACCGCGAAGAGGTGAGGAAGCTCGAGCTGCGCCACTTCGTCAAGCAGGGAGAACTGCGGGCGATGGTGGCCAAGGTCAAGCGAGGCGAGGCGTTGAGCGAGCGCGCCAAGGAGCAGCTCATCATGTCGAACCTGCGCCTGGTCGTCTCGATCGCCAAGAAGTACACGAACCGGGGCCTCCAGTTCCTGGACCTGATCCAGGAGGGGAACATCGGCCTGATGAAGGCGGTCGAGAAGTTCGAGTATCGCCGTGGCTACAAGTTCTCGACCTACGCCACCTGGTGGATCCGCCAGGCCGTGGCGCGGGCGATTGCCGACCAGTCGCGGACGATCCGGATTCCGGTACACATGATCGAGAACATCAACAAGCTGACCCGCACCTCGCGGTCGCTGGTCCAGGAGCTCGGGCGCGAGCCCACGGCCGAGGAGATTGGCGAGCACATGGATCTGCCCGCTTCGAAGGTGCGCAAGATCATGAAGATCGCTCAGGCGCCGGTGTCGCTCGAGACCCCGGTCGGAGAAGAGGAGGACTCCCACCTCGGCGACTTCATCGAGGACAAGAACTCGCCGTCGCCGATCGACGAGGTCATCTCGGCCAACCTGCGCGAGCAGACGGGCAACGTGTTGCGCTCGCTGTCGCCGCGCGAGGAGCTGGTGTTGCGGATGCGCTTCGGGGTCGGCGAAGGATCGGAGCACACGCTGGAGGAGGTTGGCAAGTCCTTCAACGTGACGCGCGAACGCATTCGCCAGATCGAGTCCAAGGCGCTGCGCAAGCTCCGGCACCCGGACTGGGCGCAGAAGCTCCGCCCGTTCCTCGACGACGGCGCGTAGCGCGACGCCCAGCCGCGGCTCACGCTCAGCATTTGGTCAGGCATGCGGGTCCGTACCGGCACCAGCGGGTTCTCATACCCCGCCTGGGAGGGGCCGTTCTACCCGCCTGGCACGAAGCGGCCGGACATGCTCTCGTTCTACGCCTCCAGGCTCGGCTCGGTGGAGATCAACAACACCTTCTACCGCATGCCGAAGACGGATCTGCTCGCGCGGTGGCGTGACACGGTGCCCGACACCCTTCGTTTCGCCCTGAAGGCGTCTCGCCGGATCACGCACCAGCAACGACTCAAGGACGCCGGGGACTCGGTCGACTACCTGTTTCGTACCGCCAAGGTGCTCGGTGAACGTCTGGGCCCCTTCCTCTTCCAGTTGCCGCCATATCTCAGGCGCGACATGGATCGGCTGGCACGCTTTCTCGACCTGTTGCCCGATGGAATGCGTGGCGCGTTCGAGTTCCGCCATGCGAGCTGGTTCGACGACGAGGTGTTCAGGCTGCTTGCCGACGCCGGCGCGTCTCTGTGCATCGCCGACAGCGGCGCCGACCACGACGCGCCGCTGGTGGCAACCGCGGACTTCGGCTATCTTCGGCTTCGCCGCGAGGACTACGACGAGACGGCGCTTCGCTCCTGGGCGGGCAGGATCCGGCGGCAACCCTGGCGCGAGACTTACGTCTTCTTCAAGCACGAAGACGAAGGGGCAGGACCGCGCATGGCGGCACAGTTCGAAGCCCTGCTTCTGGAATCCTGACCGATGAACATCGACATCTCCTATCGGCGCATTCTGACGCTGGCCGGACCCGTCGTCATCACGCAGATGACGCACACGGCGATGGGCCTGATCGATGCGATGATGGTCGGACGGCTCGGCGTCGTTGCGCTGGCCGGGGTCGGCCTGGGCGCGATCATCTCGTGGTGGCTGCTCGGCTTCTTCGTCGGCCTGCTGCAGGGAGTGAACACCTTCGTCGCCCAGTTCTTCGGCGCCGGCAAGAAGGATCGGGTCGGCGTCGCCTTCTGGCAGGGTCTCTACCTGGCCGCCGGCGCGGGCGTCGCCGTCCTGCTCGCGGCGCCGCTGTCGGGCTGGGCGTTCCGCGTGATGGGGGCGTCGGCGGAAGTCCAGGCGATCGCCACGGACTACACCGAAGTGCGGCTGGGCGCCGCGGTCGGGCTGATGATCTTCCTCGTCGCGGAGAACTACTACCGCGGACTCGGACGCACCGAGGTTCCCATGTTCGCGGGGCTGATCCAGCTGGCCCTGAACTGCGGGCTGAACTACCTGCTCATCTTCGGCGTCTGGGGATTCCCGGAGCTCGGGGCCGCCGGCACCGCGGTCGGTACGGTGATCGCCCAGTTTCTCGTCGCAGTCGGCCTGCTGGCCGGAGTGCTCGCCACGAAGATCGGGCGGGACTATGGCGCGACCCGTCCCAGGCCGCCTGAGTCGGCACTGCTCGGCCAGATGATCCGCGTCAGCCTGCCGATCGGCGTCCAGGTGTTCATGGAGATGGGCGGAATCACCGTCTTCACGGCACTCGTGGCGAACCTGGGCGACGCGGAGATGGCGGCAACGAACGCCGTGATTCACGCCTGGTCCGTCTCCTTCATGCTGGCCGTCGCGCTGGCCGTCGGTTGCACGACGCTGGTCGGACAGTGCCTGGGCGCCAGACAGCTTGACGACGTACGCGTCGTCGTTCGGCGCGTGATGTGGCTGGGCTACGGGGCGATGGCGATCATGGCGGTCATCTACGTCGGGTTCCCTGGATGGCTGATGCAGCTGTTCGCGCGGGAGGCGGGCGATCTCGCGGCGCTGCTGCCGTACGCCCGGCCGCTGTTTCTGATCGCCACCCTGTGCCTGGTCTTCGAACTGCCGTTCAACATCTACTCGGGCGCGCTTCGAGGCGCCGGCGACACGACCTACCCGATGGTCGTGAACATCGGCGTGGCCTGGCTCGTCTTCGTGCCGCTCGTGTTCTTCGCCACGCGGAACTGGGGCCTGGTCGGCGCCTGGAGCTGCTTCATCGTCCATGTAGGCCTGCTCGCTGGCCTCCTCGCCATCCGGGTGCGCGGGCGAACCTGGATTGAACGCGGCGCATCTCTGCTCGATGCGGAGCGGGCGGGCGCCGGCGCAACGGCGGCCGTGTCCGAGATGGACGACCTCCGCTCCTCGCCGGCGCTCTGAGCCGTTTCGGCGGCCGGGGGGCGCGCGCGGCCCGCGTCTATGGCGGGCGGCAGCCGTCCGGGAACGCGGTCGCGTCGGTGATCGCCGAGGCCGGCACACCCGGTTCGTTCCGGTACTCCCTCTCGAGGCCCGTCGCGGTGTCGGTCACCCGAACGGTGTAGCCGAGGTCCGTCGTCGAGGCGCCGTACACCCAGACGTGGTCGTTCAGAGCGCAGCCGTCCAGCACCTTGATCAGGACTTCCCAGTTGTCCGGGTCGAAGAACCAGAACAGGCCCGAGTCATCCGTAGCGGAGCTCGCCGCCGTTGCGGCTCCGGTCCGGCCGTTCCCGGCCAGCCACGTGACCCGTACGCGGTAGCGGCCGTCGTGAAGGCAGGCGGTGTTCTCGTCCACCACGCAACCGCCGCTCCCGCCGCTCCCCGGGTCGTCGTCATTGTCGTCCGTGTCGTCAGTGGAGCCGTCGTCCGCCTGGACGAACAGGAAGACCGCGCTGACCGCACCCCAGTTGCCGTCGGCGTCCCTCGCCCGGACGAAGACGGTATGCCTGCCGGTCTCCAGGCCGGAGGTGTCGATGACCGCGGTGGCCTGCTCGGCGCCGCTGTCGAAAGAGCCGTCGGCGGCGGAGACGGGGTGTGTGACAGCGTCCGCGTTCCAATGAGGAACGCTGACGGTGTACTCGCCCGCGGCTATCGTCTGCGTCGTTTCCGCGCCATTGCTGTCCTGGTAGCGGGTGTCGTCGAAGATCGCGGACAAGCGGACTGACGACCCCGGCGCGACGCCGGTCGTCGAGGCGCGACCGTCCAGACTCAGGTTTCGAACGTCGGGGCCTGCCGGAGTCAGGTACGGCGTTCGTGCCACCTTGAAGGCGTAGAGAAGGGACTTCAGGTTGCCGTCGAGAATCGAGCGTTCGAAGTCGTCGCAGTCCTCAAAGAACGTGGTTCCCAGTTCGTAGATGAAGGAGGCGCGTCCCAGGACACCGTAGCCGTAGTCCTGCGTTGTGCCGCTCGCGGGATAGAAGCCGTATCCCTGCAGGGGCGTGTAGCCGTTGAAGAAGGACAGTTTGCGGCCCAGGGTCTGGAGCGCCGCGCCATTCGGCGGCGGCTCGCTGACGTGACCCCATGGCCAGAGGATGAGCCGGCCGTGGCTGTGAATGTCGAGTTACAGGGCGCTGTCGTCGGCAGGCGCGGCGTCGAAGTGGTGCGGACCTCGAACGTCGGGGAAGAGCCTGGCCATGTAGGTCTGGATCGCCTTCGTCTCGGGTTCGGAGGCGGCGGACGGCCCCGGATAGACCTCGCTGCATTGGTCGGCGCTGGTGCCGGCGACGGACCATTGGAAGTCGAAGTTGCGATTCAGGTCGACACCCGGCACGTAGGCCGAACAGTAGTTCGTGTTGTGGTTCTTCCTCCAGAGCACCCCTTCCTCGGCACGTTTCCTACCGTCCGGATTCGCCTGCAGCAGGAGATGGACTTCCTGGTGGTCCAGGAGCCATCGCGCGTCCGCGTCCGTTTCGTAGGAGTCGACGAGGTACTCGGCGAAGCGCAGGCCGAGCTCGGCGGTCGTGTACTCGCGCGCGTGGATCGCGGTGGTGACCAGGAGAATCGGCTTCGGACCCGTGGTCGCCTCGTTCGTCAGCCGCAGCACCATGAGGTCGTACCCTTCGGCCGCGTTCTGCACCATCTTCCAGGACCTGCCGACCGGGCGCCACTTCGCGAGTGTCGGGTGCCGGTCGGCGATCGCACGGGCGCTCGCGTAGGTCTTCTCGACGGTGCGGTAGCAGGGGAAGCCGGCAATCGTCCCCGGCACGGCCTCGGTGGGCGGTTCGGCGGGGAGAGCGACGGAATCGTAGTCGTCAGTCTCAACGATCCTCATCCCGGCCCGCCGGGCGGTTTCGATGTCCTCTTCGGTGGCCCGCAGGACGATGTAGCCCTTCTCGTACTCCGACTCGAGAGCGTCGAGCGACATGACGGCCCTGGCGGCGACCAGCGGATCGTCGAAGTAAGCGCGGACGACGCGGGTGTCGCCTGGCCGTTCGAACTCCTGCGCCGGGAGCGCGGCCGCGGCCGCGAGAAGCGCGGACAAGGCGAGGATACGGGTCATCGGAACCGCAATTCGATCACAGGCGGCCCGCCCCTGCGCACTCCCGGATCCCGAGGTCGAACCGTCTCTTGCTTTGTGGCTATGATCACCGCCGGGCCGAGCGCGCCCTCGCCAACGCACTTCCATCCAGCGACCCAGAGAGGACAGAATCCGAGATGGCTTTCTCCGCCGTGCTGAAGCGGCGATCGTTCGGTGAGACGCAGCGTCAGGACGCCTGGTGGCTGCAGCCAGGCGCCGTTGTCGTGGGGCTGGGTCTCGCAAGCGCCTATGCGACCTGGGCGGCACTGCAGGCCGACCACTATCACTTGGGCGGCTACCTGTCGCCGCTGTACTCGCCCGAGGTCTTCGGCCTCTCGCATCATGCCTGGTTCAAGGGCTTTCCGAGCTGGTGGCCGAGCTTCGTGCCCCAGTCGCCGGCGCTGTTCATTCTGATTCTGCCGCTGGGATTCCGCGCCACCTGTTACTACTACCGGGGCGCGTACTACAAGGCATTCTGGGCCGATCCGCCCGCCTGCGCGGTCGGCGAGCCGCGGAACGCCTACCGGGGCGAGAACTCGTTTCCGCTGATCGTCCAGAACATCCACCGCTACTTCCTGTACGCGATGATGGCCTGGATCTTCGTCTTCTTCCCGATCGACGTCTACCGGGCGTTCGAGTTCGAGACCGCGTCCGGCGGCCATGCCTTCGGCATCGGCGTCGGCAGCTTCGTCCTCCTGATCAACTGGCTGCTGCTGAGCGGTTACGCCCTGGGCTGTCACTCGACGCGCCACGTGATCGGCGGCTTCCGCAACGTGATGGCGGGGCGGCCGTTCCAGAGCGCCTGCTACCGCTGCGTCTCCTGCCTGAACCGCCGGCACATGGCCTGGGCCTGGCTCAGCCTGATCTGGGTCACGTTCTCCGACATCTACGTCCGGCTGTGCTCGATGGGCATCTGGACGGACTTCAGGCTGGTCTGATGGAACAGACACCCTACGAGTACGACGTGCTGGTCGTCGGCGCGGGCGGCGCCGGGTTGCGCGCGGCGATCGAAGCCTCCGCCGTGGGCGCCTCCTGCGGCGTCATCTGCAAGTCCCTGCTCGGCAAGGCGCACACGGTGATGGCCGAAGGTGGCATGGCGGCCGCGATCGGCAACGTCGACGAGCGCGACGACTGGAAGGTCCACGTCACGGACACGCTGCGCGGCGGCCAGTACCTGAGCAACCCGAAGATGGCGGAGATCCACGCGAAAGAAGCGCCGGCACGGGCCCTGGAGCTCGAGGCCTGGGGCGCCCTGTTCGACCGGACCAAGGACGGGCGCATCCTGCAGCGGAACTTCGGCGGTCATCGCTATCCGCGTCTGGCCCACGTTGGCGACCGCACGGGGCTCGAGATGATCCGGACCCTGCAGGACCACGGCATCCACCGCGGCATCGACTTCCACATGGAGTACACGGTGTTCCGGCTGCTGCTGGACGACGGCCGGGTCGCCGGGGCCCTCGCCTATGACCGGGAGCGGGGCCGGTTCCGCGTCTACCGGGCGAAGTCGGTCGTGCTCGCCACCGGCGGCATCGGCCGCGCCTTCAAGATCACCAGCAACAGTTGGGAGTACACCGGCGACGGCCACGCGCTGGCCTACGACGCCGGCGCCGACCTGATCGACATGGAGTTCGTCCAGTTCCATCCGACGGGCATGGTCTGGCCTCCGAGCGTGCGCGGCATCCTGGTCACCGAAGGCGTGCGGGGTGAGGGCGGCATCCTGCTGAACTCGGACGGCGAGCGCTTCATGTTCGACGACATTCCGCCCCTCTACAAGGACCAGACGGCCGACAGTGCGGAAGAGGGCTGGCGCTACGTCGTCGGCGACCGCGACGCCCGGCGTCCGCCGGAACTTCTGACGCGGGACCACGTTGCCCGGTGCATCGTGGACCAGATCAAGGCCGGCAAGGGCTCGCCCCACGGCGGCGTCTACCTCGACATCGCCTGGATCAAGGAGAAGATCAGCAGCTCCGAGGAGCACATCCGAAAGAAGCTGCCCTCGATGTACCACCAGTTCAAGGAGCTGGCCGGCCTCGACATCACGAAGGAGCAGATGGAGGTTGGGCCGACGACGCACTACGTGATGGGCGGTGTTCGCGTTGACGCCGAGAGCCAGATGTCCTCCGTGCCCGGCCTGTTCGCGGCCGGCGAGTGCGCGGCGGGGCTCCACGGCGCCAACCGGCTGGGCGGCAACTCGCTCTCCGACCTGCTCGTCTTCGGCAAGCGGGCGGGCGAGTACGCGGCCGCCTTCGCCGGCGAGCAGGGCGACGTCCGGCTGGATGACGCAGCGGTCGATGCCGCGGTCAAGGAGGCACTGGAGCCGCTCGAACGGGAGGGTGGCGAAGGGCCGTACCAGATCCAGCACGAACTCCAGGACCTGATGCAGGAGAAGGTCGGCATCGTCCGGATCGAGTCCGAACTGGAGGAGGCGATCGACGAGATCGGCCGGCTGAGCGACCGCGCGAGGGCCGTGTCCGCGCCCGGCAACCGCGAGTACAACCCGGGCTGGCACACGGCGCTCGATCTGCACCCTCTGCTGGTCGTGTCCGAAGCCGTCGCCCGGGCGGGTCTGATGCGGCGCGAGAGCCGGGGGGCCCAGTTCCGGGACGACTATCCGCAGAAGGACGAGCACTTCGGCAAGGTCATCATCCGGGTCGCTAGGGGCGCCGACGGAGAGATGGTCGTGGAAGAGATGCCGGTGGAGCCGATGAGCGACGAACTGACCAGACTGGTCGAGGAGATGGGCTGAGATGGCCGCGACACAGTTCAGGATCTGGCGACAGGACGGCGCCGGAGACGAGGGTGGCTACCGCGACTACACGACGGACGTCACCGAGGGGATGGTCGTCCTCGACGCGGTTCACCAGATCCAGGCCGAATCGGCGAACGACCTCGCCGTGCGCTGGAACTGCAAGGCCGGCAAGTGCGGCTCCTGCTCGGCGGAGGTGAACGGCAATCCCAGGCTCATGTGCATGACGCGGATGAGCGACCTGCCGGCGGACCGTCCGGTGACGGTCGAACCGATGCGCGCCTTCCCCGTGATCCGCGACCTCGTCTGCGACGTGTCCTGGAACTACGAGGTCAAGAAGAAGATCGAGCCCTTCGAGCCGCGGCCGCCCGACGCTGAGGACGGCACCTGGCGTATCGCCCAGGAGGACGTCGAGCGGGTCCAGGAGTTCCGCAAGTGCATCGAGTGCTTCCTGTGCCAGGACGTCTGCCACGTGCTGCGGGACCACCACCTGCACGAGGAGTTCGTCGGTCCCCGGTTCTTCGTCTACAACGCGGCGCTGGAGATGCACCCCCTGGACACCGGCGACCGCCTGGCGTCGCTCAAGCGCGACGAGGGGATCGGCTACTGCAACATCACGAAGTGCTGCACCAAGGTGTGCCCCGAGCACATCACGATCACCGACAATGCGATCATCCCGCTCAAGGAGCGGGTGGTGTCGGAGTTCTACGACCCGCTGAAGAAGCTGTTCCGGGTGTTCTCGGGCGGTTCGCGGGCCTAGGATCTTGCGCGGCGGAAACTGGGTGCGCCGGCGTCCTCGCCGGCATCCGGCGCGAAGGCGCCGGCTTCTGGACCTTCTGCCGCGCTAGCGGGCTACAACTGATCGAGGGCCGCGCGGGCCACGTCCGCGTACTCGCCCTCCGCCGCCATCTCGAGCGACTTGCTCAGGTGCTCGCGGGCCGCGGCCGTGTCGCTCGCGTTCACCGCGAGAATCCCGAGTTCGTAGTGCGCTCTCGCCAGGTCCTCGACGTCCTCGTCGTCCGGCGCCGATGCCAGGTATCTGGTCAGGTGTTCCTTCGCCGGGGCGGAATCGGCGCTGCGCCGGTAGATCACGCCGAGCCGGAAGTGGGCGCGGGGGTGGTTGTCGTCCCATGCGATCAGGGACTGGTCGTACAGCTTCGCGTTACCGAACGCTTCCTGGTCGAAGAGCTGCTGGGCCTGGAACTGCACCTGCCTGCCGGCGGTGGGGTTGACCGCGATCCAGGCCTTACCCGCCTCGATGGAGTCCTCGAGGTTGCCGAGCGAGGCGAAGGAGAAGTACTTCATGCGCAGCGCTTCCTGGTTCCGCGGGTCGAGCTCCAGGGTGCGGTCGAGCTCCACCAGGGCTTCCTCGAAGTCCCCGTTGTTGAAGTAGATCGTGCCGATGTTCCGGTAGGCCTGGTGGAGTCTCGGGTTGAGCGATGCCGCTTCGCGGAAGAGCTCGACCGCCCGCCCTTCGTCGCCGCTCCGGACCGCCTGAACGCCTTGCGAGAACACGCCAGGAGCGAGGTCGGCACCCATGCCTGCTTCGATCGCCAACTGCTTCGCCTCTTCCGCCCTGGGATCGCCGGCGGCCGCGAAGATGTCGAAGAACATGGACGCGAAGTCGGGCGGCATCGCCTCCATCTCGAGATACCGCCTCGCAGGTTCGAGTGCCTCGTCGAGTTGCCCCAGATTGTGCCGGATGGCCGCGATCGTCCGATGGGCGGCGGCGATCGTCGCGTCGATCTCCACGGCTTTCTCGAACAGGGGCAGGGCCCCGGCGGCGTCGCCGGCCTGGATCTTCGCGATGCCTTCGTTGAATGCGTCGACCGCCTGCTGCTTGCGGGCAGTCTCTTCGTCCCAGAGCTGAGCGGTGAGCGATCGGTCCCTACTCCCGTCGAGGATCTCCACCTCGAGCTCACGGTCCGGGTAGCCGTCTTTCTGCAGCAGCAGCCTGTACGGGGCCTCGGCCGGCGCCAGACGGATCCGCAGGCGGCCGTTCTTGCGGGTGGCGTCCTGGACGATGATCTCGCCCGTGGGGGCAAAGACGGTCACGTTTACCGGGCCCAGCTCGGCGCCGGCCATGTCGACCACCTGCAGTTCCAGTTGGCTGCGCTGGGCGAAGGCCGCGGAGGCGACCAGGAGCATGGCCAGGGGGAGAACGCTACGGCTGATTTTCTGCATCGTCGGGGTTCCTCTGGATCGGCGCCGCACGCGCGGGTGGCCGCGTCACAGTGAGTCAGGAGTTTGGGGAACCGGCCGATCCTATCGCTTGACGCGGGCTTCGCGGGTGGGAAATGGTTACGTCCCATGGACGCCGACGACTTCCTCGAACTGCTTTCCACCGCGCGCTCCGTGCGGCGCTACAGCCCCGAGCCGATTCCGGACGAAGACCTGGCGCGGATTCTCTACGCCGCCAGCCGGGCGCCGTCCGGCACGAACCGCCAGCCCTTCCGCTTCATCGTCCTGCGGGATGGCCCGCGGGCGCGGCGGGCCCGCCGGTTGCTGGGCGAGTCGTTCCGTCGCGGCTGGGCGCGGAAGACGGAGCAGGAGGGCTGGAATCGCGGATCGGCCGCCGATCCGAACTCGCCGAAGTCGAGAGTCAACCGTGCGATTCAGCACTACGTCGACCACTTCGAGCAGATCCCGGCGATCGTCATCGCCTGCTATGTCCGCTACCGGGCGCTGACTCACTCGGAGGGCGCGTCCGTCTTCCCGGCGTGCCAGAACCTGTTCCTGATGGCGCGGGCGCTGGGCTACGGCGCCTGCTATAGCGGCTGGCACCACGCGGTGGCGGACGAACTGCGCGAGATCCTGGAGATTCCGGACAACGTCGAGCTGTCGCTGACGATCACCATCGGCCGGCCGCTGGGGCGCCACGGCCCGCTGCGCCGATTGCCGATCCGGGACACGGTGTTCGATGACGGCTGGGCACAGGGCGCCGAGTGGATCAACGATCCTCCGGGGGCCCGCCTGTCGAAGCGTCGTTGACCGGCTCTGCTGCGCTAGCGCGGCAGGAACTGGGTGCGCCGGCGTCCCCGCCGGCATCCGGCGCAAAGCGCCGGCCTCTGGACCTTCTGCCGCGCTACCGCGGCAGAGCGTACGCGACGAGCGAGTGCTCCTGGCCGCGCTTGCCGACCGGCACGACGATGAACTGTCGGCCCGAGTTGACGTAGGTCATCGGGCTGCCTCCAGGAGTGTCGGGCAGCTCGGTTCGCCACACCTCTTCGCCGGTCGCCTTGTCGAAGGCATAGAGGAAACCGGTCGACGGGCCGCGGGACGCGAACCCGCCGGGCCCCTCCTGATACGTACCGGGCACCTGCTCGCTGGTGACGACGAACACGAGCGTGGCGGTCACCATCGGCCAGCCCGGCGTAAGACCGGCGAGCGGCCAGGCGCCGAGTCGTCCCAGGTCCAGACCGGCAAGCGCGGGATGGTCGCGGGGGCCGTCGCCGACCGGCGTTTGCCACAGGATCTCGCCACGGTTCAGGTCGATCGCGGTGAGACGGCTCCAGGGTGGCTTGACGAGCGGCAGACCTTCCGGGCCGGCGGGGAACGTGAACGCCGGCAGGTAGTCGCGGTCGGAAGGCTGGCGCTCGGTCGGTGGGATCAGCGCCATCGTGCCTAACCGGGTTTGCGACGGCACGAACAGGACTCCGCTGTTCGGATCGACGGCGGCGCCGCCCCAGTTCGCGCCGCCGGCCTGACCGGGGAGTTGCGCCATCACCCTCCGGTTCTCACCGGACAGGGTCGGCGGCGTGAACATCGGACCTCCCAGGAGCGTCTTCCGGTAGAGCTCGACGGCCTTCGCCTTGAGCTCGGGCGTGAAGTCGATCAGATCGCTTTCGCGCACGCCCTGCCGGTCGAACGGCGGCGGTTTCGTGGGGAAGGGCTGCGTGCTCGCGGTCCATTCCCCGGGAACCAGGCTCTCGGGGACCTTGCGCTCCTCGATCGGCCACACGGGCTCGCCGGTCTTGCGGTCGAAGACATAGGTGAACGCCTGCTTGCTGACCTGGGCCACCGCTTCGATGCGCTTCCCGTCGACCTCGATGTCCAGCAGGATGGGCGCGCAGGGGAAGTCGTAGTCCCACAGCCCGTGCCGCACGGCCTGAAAGTGCCACTTCTTCTCGCCGGTCGCGGTGTCGATGGCGACCAGGCTCTCGGCGTAGAGGTTGTCGCCGTGGCGGTGGCCGCCGTAGTAATCGCTGGTCGGCGTGCCGGTGCCGAAGTAGACCCAGCCCGTCTCGTCGTCGCAACTCATCCACGACCACACGTTGCTGTTGCCCGAGTAGCGCCAGGACTCGTCGTGCCAGGTCTCGACGCCGGGCTCGTCGCCCTGGGGCACGGTGTGGAAGATCCACGTCTTCCGGCCGGTGCGAATGTCGTAGCCGCGAATGTGGCCGGCCGGCATCTCCTGGGTCAGGGCGAAGTCCATGATCGTCATGCCCATCAGGACGGTGTCGCCGCAGACGATGCCGGGCGAGTTCGCGCCGGTCTCCCGCATCTGGTCCGGCCGGCCGATGTCGCCGCGCATGTCGACCATGCCCGCTTCGCCAAACTCGAGGTCGGGTTTGCCCGTCTTCGCGTCCAGGGATACGAGTTGATGAGTGCCGGTGACCAGCACGATCCGTTGCATGCCCCGGTGCTCCCAGTACTCGATGCCGCGCTGGGTGAAGCCGCCGTGGGTTGGAATCCCGCGCTCGTAGGCCTTCGGATCGTAGGTCCAGAGCTCTTCGCCGGTCGTGGGGTCGACCGCGCTCACGAGGTTCATGGCCGACACGGCGTAGAGCGTGTCGTTCACCATCAGCGGCGTGCCCTTGAGGTCGCCGGCCAGGGTCTGTGCTTCGACCCGGCCGTCGGGTGTGACCCAGCGCCAGGCGACCTCGAGTTCCGACACGTTCGAGGCGTCGACCTGCGCCGCCGGCGAGTACTTGGTGCTGGCGCGGTCGGCGGCGTAGTGGCGCCACTCGATCGTCTCCTGCGCCGCCACGGCCGCTCCGCTCAAGAGAGTTGCGACGATGGCCGTGCGGGCGAGCACTCCGATCACCGTCCCTTGAACTCCGCGGGTCGCTTCTCGAGGAACGCGAGGACGCCTTCGCGCGAGTCTTCGGTCGCGCCTGCTTCAGCCTGGAGCCGCGCTTCCAGGTCGAGCTGCTGCTCGTAGACGTTCTGCCAGGTCGCCCAGTACGCCTTGCGGATCATCGCCAGGGAGCGTGGACCATTGGCCAGGCGGTGGGCCAGCTCCGTGGCACCCTCCATCAGGGACTCCTGGTCGTCGTACAGCCGGTTGATCAGGCCCCACTCGAACGCCTTGTCGGCCGGCAGACGCTCGGCGAGCATGGAGAGTTCCACCGCTCGGCCCCAGCCGATCAGCCGCGGCAGCATGAACGTGGCGCCGCCGTCGGGGACCAGTCCGATACGGGCGAACGCCTGCAGGAAGAAGGCTTGCCTCGAAGCGCAGACCAGGTCGCCGACCAGAGCGAAGCTCATGCCGACGCCGGCCGCGGCGCCGTGGACCGCGGTGACGATCGGCATGTCGAGATCGCGGAGCGAGAGCAGGAGAGGGTGGTAGGTGTTGCGCAGACCCTCGCGGGCGGTGGGCCTGCGGCCGCCCTGCGGCTGATCGCCCCGACCCGAGAGGTTGGCCCCGGAACAGAAGGCACGGCCCGCGCCGGTGAGCAGCAGGGCGCGCACGCCGCTTTCCGGTTCGCGGATGCGCAGGACGGCGTCGCTGAGTTCCGCGACCATCTGGCCGTCAGTAGCGTTCAGCACTTCCGGGTGATTCAGCGTAACGATCGCGAGGTTGCCGTCCCGCTCGAGCAGGATCCGTTCGTAGCTCATGCCTTCCTCTCTCAGTCCGGATACATCTCGCGCATCGCGTCGAGAGAACTGCGCATCAGTTGCTCCAGCACGTCCATGTCTACGTCGGCGAGCTTGTTGACGTAGAGGCAGGACTTGCCGGTCCGGTGCTTGCCGAGTCGCGACAGCAGGCCGTCGTAGCTCGAGAAGCCCGGCATCACGTAGATCGTCAGGCTCTGCTTGCGCGGCGAGAAGCCGATACGCGGCCAGTCGCCCTCGCGGCCGCTCGCGTACCGGTAGTGGTAGCTGCCGAAGCCGACGATGGAGGAACCCCACATCTTCGGTTCCTCTCCGGTGACCCGCTTCATCATCTCGAGGACGACGAAG
>VXUF01000139.1:29302-32377 GCA_009837085.1 Holophagales bacterium | reverse complement strand
GTCCTGGCGGCGTCGCTCGTTGTCGACGCCGCTCAGGAAGCCCTCGACGCTGGCGTCGTTCTTCTTCGTTTTCGGTTCGGCCATCTCGTTCGACCCGGCGCCGCGGACGGCCCTGTCGCGGGCGGAAGGGGCAACCGTAGCAGACGGCGACAGGCCTGCCGGCAACGGCGATGTCGTCCGTTCGCTTATGCTCGACGGGCGGTGAGTGCGAACGGCCACTTCTGCGTGATGGGGATCGGCGACATGGGTTTCCACATCGCCGAGGCCTTCGGCCGGGAAGGGCGGAGCCTCACCCTGATCGACCTCGACCCGGGCATGAGCGAGCGGATCGAGGAAGAACTCGACGCGGCGTTCGTGGTCGGCAACGGCGCCCACCAGGCCATTCTGGAGCGGGCGAACGTCGATCGGGCGGAGCTCTTCATCGCCGCGTCCTCCTCGGAGGAGGCGAACCTGGTGGCGTCGGTCATCGCGCGCAACCTCGGCGCCAAACGCTGCGTCGTGCGGCTCGACACGTCCGAGGACTTGACCGTTTACCGCCGCTCCTACGAGCGGCTGTTCGGGGCCGATCTCCTCCTCTCGCCCCAGAGCCTGGCGACGAACGCGATCCTCAACATCGTGCTCGGCCACCATACGCACGAGGTCGACTACCTGGCCCGGGGCCGGTTCGAGTTGCGCACGATCCAGGTCCAGATCGGCAGCACGGTTGCCCGCCTTCCGCTTAGCGAGCTGCCGTTGCCCGAGGACGCGCGCATCGTCGGGTACTTCGATGGAGAGCACGAGCTGTCGATCCCGGGACCGGACCTGCGCGCGTCGCCCGGTGATCTGGCCATGGTCCTCTGTCGCACCCAGTCGACCCACGAAGTGGAAGAGCTCTTCGCCTCACGGATCGAGCATCCCCACACCGTGGCAATCGCCGGCGGCAGCCCGGCTGCTGTAGCGGTGGTCAAGGCGTTGCGGAACGAGGTCAAGCGCATTCGCTGGATCGAACGCGACCGGCGCCGCGCCGAGTTCTTCGCGCAGTCCTTTCCCGATGTCGAAGTGCTGCACGGCGATCCGATCGACGCCGCGACGATGGAGAGCGAGGGCCTCGGGCGGGCCGAGGTGCTGATCGCCGCCACCAGTCACGACGACAGCAACGTCGTCGCCGGTCTCATCGCGCAGGAGCTCGGCGTGCGCCGGGTGGTGGCGCTGATTCACCACACGACCAGCCGGCTCTGGAAGCGGGTCGGCGAGGTGGAGCTCGTTTCGCCGCACTCGCTGGCGATCGACCACGTTCGCAACTTCGTCGCCAACGGTTACAAGGCGAACCTCGTCACTCTCGCCGACGGTGCCGTGCAGGTCGTCCAGCGAGTGATCCACGAGGCGAGTCCGGCGGCCGGCGCCACCCTGGCCGACCTGCAGGCCCCCCGCGGCCTGATCGTCGGCGCGGTCGTACGCGGCGACCGCGTTTTCATGCCCGAGCGCAGCAACATGCTCCGCCCCGACGACCAGGTCATCCTCTTCGTCCACCGTTCCCAGACCCAGATGGCCCGTCTCCTGTTCCCGGGCAGCGAGAGCGAGGTCGCGAGCTAGTTCTCGGGCGCTAAGCTAAGGGAAAGAGCCACGGAGGGAGGCATCGCCATGACAGACGTGCGACCGGTTCGTTCAATGCTGGTGACTGCGGTGCAGATGGGGGCGGCCGCGTGCGTGGCCGTCTTCGTGTCTCTGGCGACGGGAGAGCCCGCGGAGGCTCAGCGAGGAGGCGCACCGTCGGTGGACCTCAGTGGGGAGTGGATCCTCAACGAAGAGTTGAGCGACGACCCGCGGCAGGCGATGCGGCGAATGAGGATTGCCCGTGGGGGCGCTGGTGACGGCGGCTTCAGTGGTCGTGGCGGAAACGTCGGCCGTGCTGGCGGAGGCCGTCGTGGCGGTGGTGGCGCTGTTGGAGGTGGTGCTGGTGGCGCGGGCGGTGGCGGTGCGGGACCCGGTCAAGGCGCCGGTGGCCCTGGTCCCGGAGCGCCCGGTGGCGGTCGCGGAGGACCGCCTGGGATCGGCCGTGGCGCCAACGTCGGTGCGGAGGCACTCAGCATTCGCATGCTGGACGGTGGCGTTCAGATCACGGATTCTCGCGGAGTGTCCCTCGTTCTCAAGACGGATCGCGAGTGGTACGAAGTGGGTGAGCGGCGGGAAATCCAGGCCTTCTGGAAGAAGGCGAAGCTGGTGACCAGGAATCGGGGCCGCGGCGAGGCGCTCTTCATTCAGGAGTACAGCATCAACAAGAAGGGCCAGCTGGTCGTCCTGAACCAGATCCAGTTCGGCGGCGATGGGGGCACCGCCTCCTACAAGCGGTTCTACGACCGCGAGGAGAGCGGTTAGGAGGCCGGGCCGCGACCGTCCCTGACCGGCTTCAGTTCGCCCCGGTCGGGATGTCGCTGAACGCCCGGTCGCGATCGACCCGGATCTCGCCGGGCAGCGTGAGGACGCGCTCGGCGATGATGTTGCGGAGGATCTCGTCGGTACCGGCTGCGATCCGCATGCCTGGCGCCGCCAGGTAGGCGTAGTGGAACATGCCGGCCGAAGGGGCGTCTTCACGTCCGCTGACGGCGCCTGCGGAATCGAGCAGGTCGGCGGCGAACGAGGCGATGTCCTGGCGGGCGCTGGCAGTGATCACCTTGCAGATCGAGTTCTCAGGTCCCGGCTGCTTGCCCTGCGAGATGGCCGTCAGGGTGCGCATGAAGGTCAGCTCGACGCCGCGGCACTGAACGTACCAGTCGGCAATCCGCTCGCGCACCGAACTCTGGTTCGCCGCCGGTTCGCCGTCGATCTCGAGCTCTGAAGCGAGGCGAAGAGCGTCGCTCCAGTCGGGCGTCATGTTGTAGCGACCGTGGCGCTCGTTCATCAGCGTCGTGATCGCCACCTGCCAGCCGGCGCCAACCTCGCCGAGACGGTTGTGATCGGGGATCCGGACGTTCTGCAGGAAGACCTCGTTGAACTCCGAGGTGCCGGGAATCTGCCGGATCGGCCGCGGGTCGATGCCCGGCGACTTCATGTCGACGACGAAGAAAGTCAGCCCCTTGTGCTTGGGCACGCTGGGAT
>VXUF01000139.1:0-29292 GCA_009837085.1 Holophagales bacterium | reverse complement strand
CGCTGGGATCGTGCCGCGTGACGAGGATCCCCCAGTCTGCGTAGTGAGCGCCCGAGTTCCAGACCTTCTGGCCGTTGACCACCCACTGGTCGCCGTCGCGCTCGGCGCGGGTCCGGAGCCCGGCCAGATCGGAACCCGCTCCCGGCTCGGAGAAGAGCTGGCACCAGACCTCCTCGCCGCTGGCCAGCTTCGGCAGGTAGCGGCGCTTTTGCTCTTCCGTTCCATGGGCCATGATCGCAGGAGCGCAGGTGCCGTGGCCGATGCCGAGGTAACCCTCGGGCACGTCGAACTTCGCCTCCTCCTGAGCCCAGATCACGCCCTCCATGAAGGTGGCGCCGCGGCCGCCGTGTTCCTTCGGCCAGGTGATGCAGGCCCAGCCGTCGTCGTACTTCTTCTGCTGCCACTCCTTCATCGCGGCCAGTCCGTCCTGTTCGGGAAGGCCGTCGTAGCGCGACGTGCCGCCAGGCGGAAGTGCTTCTGCGTTCGCTTCGAGCCAGGCGCGCGCCTCGGCGCGGAAAGCGGCTTCCTGCGGTGAGTCCTGAAAGTCCATGGAGGGTCTCCTGGGCAGCGGTGTGGTCGGTGGTTGGGCTGAGCGGGAGATTGTATGCGTGATCGCCGTGTGGTTCAGAGCCGGCCCGAGATGACTCCCTGGTCGGCCAGGTCGGCGATTTCCGAGGCGTCCAGTCCCAGCTCCCGCAGCAACTCGCCGGTGTGCTCGCCGAGAGCTGGCGCCGGTTGTGGTTGCGCCTTGTCCTCTCCCTCGACGAACACGGGGCTGTCGACCGTGCGCAGGCGCCCGTACTCGGGGTGATCGAGGTCGCGGAACATGCCGATGGCCTCCAACTGCTCGTCGTTCGCTATGTCGTCGAGATTCGAGACCAGGCTGTAGGGAATCTCGTGGTGAGTGAAGCGCTCGCTCCAGTCCTCGAAGTCCCGCCGTGCGAACTCGGCGTCGAGCAGGGCGACGAACTCCGGCATGTTCGCGATCCGCTCCGGCGTCGTGCGGAAGCGCTCGTCGTCGATGAGATCGTCCCTGCCCAGAGCGAGGCAGAACCGCTTCCAGTCGCGGTCCTGTTCGACGATGCTCAGCTTGACCAGGCGGTCGTCGCGGGTGCGGTAGTAGAGCTGCCCGAAGTTCATCGTCTGCTCGCGCGGCCGCTTGCCGTGGAACTCGGCGCCGACCAGCCTGGCCTGGATGGCGCACGCGTTGGCCCAGGCGCCGGCCGCGAGCAGCGAGGTGGTGACGTAGGAGCCGATACCCGTGCGGTCCCGTTTCATCAGGCCGAGGAGGACGGCGGAGAACAGGGTGACCCCGGTCGGATGATCGCCGGTGCCGCAACCGAGCGGTCCGAGATGACCCTCGACCGGGAAGAAGGTGGAAACGAGCCCCGATCGGGTCCAGTAGCAGACCTGGTCGTAGCCCGGCTTCTCGGCTTCCGGCCCGGTGTGGCCGTAACCGGTGCCATGGGCGAACACGAGGCGGGGATTGATCTTCCGCAGTCGCTCCCAGTTCATGCCGAGCGCATCGAGCACGGAGTTGTGGCAGTTCGTCAGGAAGACGTCTGCGGTCCCGATCAACCGGTGCGCGACGGCCTGACCGCTCTCCTGCTTGAGGTCGATCACGACGCTCTTCTTGTTCCGCCCGTCGAGCAGGAAGCAGTAGGGGATCTCCGAGTCCGGCATCCCGGGCAGGTCCTGGAAGTAGCGGTAGATGTCGCCCCGGCCGGGTGCCTCGATCTTGATCACCTCAGCCCCGAAGTCCGTGAGGATCGCGCAGGCCGACGGCGCCATCACGATCGTCGCAAGTTCGACGACGCGGATTCCGTCCAGCAACGCCCCGTCGGTTTCGGAGCCGGAAGTCGCGGTGTCGGCGGCGCCGACGTCGGGAGAAAGGAGCTGGTCAGACAGAGCGGCGGGATTCTGACATAGCGCTCGGGGACCCTGAAGCGCGGGATACGATCCCGCGGATGTTCGCGTGGAAGCCAGCATGACCGGAGTCCGGCTGGCCAAGCCCTGGCTGGACCTGGACGAGGCCGCGATCGCCGCCCTGCCCGGCCAGTTGGGCATCTACGAGATCGCGGACGCGAAAGGCGGCACCCTGGAGCTGGGATTCGCCGGAGGCCGCTCCCGTTTCGGGCTGCGGAGCGCGATCGCCGAGGCGGCGGCGAAGCACGAATCGGCTGCCAGGTTCCGCTACGAAGTGACGATGCAGTACTGGAGCCGTTTCGAGGAACTGCTCGCCGTCTACCTCGCCGACCACGGCGAGTTGCCTCCCGGGAACGCGGACCGCGGCGAGCAGCGGGTCGGAAGGTTGGGCGCGGGTCGCATCGCCGCCGCCGGGAGATGAGATCTTGGACTTCGAACTCAGTCCCGAACAGAAGCTGATCCTGGAGACCGTGCGCCGCTTCGTGCGCGAGGAGATCGTGCCGCTCGAGGCGGACCTCGACCCGGACGCGAGTGAACTGCCGCCGCACCATCGCGAACGTCTCGTCGCGATGACGAAGGAGCTCGGCTTCTACGGCCTCGACATCCCGGAGGAGTACGGTGGACCCGGCATCGATCTCACAACAAGGACCCTGATGGCGTTCGAGATGGCCCAGCACCGGGCCGGCCTCTACGCGCCCTGCTACGGGGTGTTCGGCGGCGCCGGGCTCGCGCAGTTGTACGAGGCGGACGACGACCAGAAGGAGCGCTACCTCTATCCTGTCCTGCGCGGCGAGAAGCGTGGTTTCTTCGCTCTCACGGAGCCCTCGGGCGGCAGCGATCCGGCCCGGGCCATCCGCATGACCGCGGTCCGCGACGGCGACGACTGGATCCTCGACGGCGAGAAGACGTTCATCAGCGGCGCCGACAAGGCGGACTTCGGCATCGTCTTCGCGCGCACCGACCCGGAACTCGGCCGCAAGGGGATCACCTGCTTTCTCGTCGACACGGACATGCCGGGTTTTCGGGTGCGTCGTATCGTCCACACGCTGCGTTCCACCCACTACGCCGCGGAACTCGAGTTCAACCGGGTGCGGGTTCCCGGCCGCAACGTCCTCGGCGAGGTGAACCAGGGCTTCGCCATCGCCAACGACCGCTTGAGCCGCAACCGGATCCCGTACGCGGCGGGCTGCGTGGGTGTCGCGCTCAAGGCGCAGGAGATGGCGATTGCCTACGCGAAGACGAGAAAGACCTTCGGCGACTACCTGTCGACCCGGCAGGCAGTGCAGTGGATGATCGTCGACAACGAGATCGACTTGCGCACCGCCAGGGCCCTGACCCTGGAGGCCGCTGCGCGCGCGGACACCGGCAGGCCGTTCCGCACGGAGGCGGCGATCTGCAAGCTGGTGGCGAGCGAGGGCGCCAGCCGCGTCGTCGACCGGGCGATGCAGATCCACGGCGGCTACGGGATGACGAAGGATCTGCCGCTCGAGCGCTGGTACCGGGAGCTGCGCATCCGGCGCGTGGGCGAGGGGCCGAACGAGATCCAGCGGCTGATCGTGGCCCGCGACGTGATCGGCGGTTCGTTTCATTGAAGGCGCCCACACCTCTCGCCGGGATCCGCGTTCTGGACCTCGGTCAGGTCTACCAGGGTCCGTACGCCGGTTTCCTGCTCGCCCAGGCCGGAGCGGACGTGGTCAAGGTCGAGCCGCCGCGCGGCGAGCCGCTGCGGCGCCGCGAGCTACACGGCGGGCCACCCTCCTTTCCGCTCGCCTTTCTGAACACGAACAAGCGGTCGGCGACCTGCGATCTGAAGGAGGAGGAAGGGCGGGACCTGCTGCGCCGGCTGGCCGGAGTCGCGGACGTACTGATCGAGAACTTCGCGCCGGGGGTGATGGACCGCCTTGGCGTCGGATGGCAGGCGCTGCGGGAACTGAACCCTCGGCTGATCTACGCCTCGGGCACCGCCTACGGCCTGAGCGGTCCGGACTCCGAGCGGCTCGGCATGGACATCACGGTGCAGGCCCGGTCCGGGGTGATGAGCATCACGGGCGAAGTCGGAGGTGGGCCGCTCAAGGCCGGTCCGGCGTTCATCGACTTTCTCGGCGGGACGCACCTGTACGCTGGCATCGTCAGCGCGCTCTATGAACGGACCCGCACCGGTGCCGGACGTTTGGTCGAGGTGGCGATGCAGGAGGCGGCTTATCCCACGCTGCTCTCACAGCTCGGGCTGATGCACCACGATGGCAAGTTGCCCGGACGGGCCGGCAACCGGCACGGCCGCGTCTCGCCTTACAGCGTGTATCCCTGCCGTGACGGCCATGTCGCCGTGATCTGCATCACCGAGCGGCACTGGCGGAACCTGCTGCGGGCGATGGGACGGGAGGACCTGATCTCCGATCCCCGGTTCCGGAACAACGAGGCCCGCGTGGCCCATCGGGACGAGACGGAAGCGCTGGTCGCGGAGTGGACCACTGGCCTCACCCGAGCGGAGGTCGACGAGGCGGCGCGCTCGCACCGCGTGCCCTGCGCGCCGGTCCGGGACCTGGCAGAGGTCAACGCGGATCCGCATCTCCGGGAACGGGGCTTCCTCGAGGCCGTCGATCATCCGGGCCTGGGCGAGATCAGGCTGCCGGCCAGTGCCGTCCGCTTCGAGGGACGGCCGTCCGGGCCGCTCGAGCCGATTCCGGCCCTCGGGGAGAACACGGAAGAAGTCGTCAGGGAGTGGCTGGGGGAGGTTCCGGTCGGGGAGAGGAGCAACGGATGAGGGTCAGGAGCATCGAAACCCGGCACTGTGACGCCGGTTGGCGGAACTACCACTTCGTCAAGCTGACGACCGAGGACGGGGTCGTCGGCTGGAGCGAGTACGACGAGCACCAGGGCGCGGTCGGCGTGACGACCGTGATCGAGCAGCTCGCGGAGCGGGTCGCCGGCTCCCGGGTCAGGGACGTGGAGCGGATCTACCAGCGGCTCCTGGTCCGGGCCCGGCAATCGATGTCCGGGGTGATGGCGATGGGCATCGGAGCGATCGAGAACGCGGTGCTCGACGCCTGGGCCAGGTCCCTGGGCGTCCCCTGCTGCGACCTGCTCGGCGGTCGGGTGCGGGACCGGGTGCCGGTGTACTGGTCGCACTGCGGAACCTGGCGGATCGGCCTGCCTCAGTACTACGGCAACGCGATCACCGACCTCGAGGGCGTGGTCGCCCTCGGCGCCGAAGTCCGGGATCGCGGATTCAGGGCGCTCAAGACGAACATCTTCGACTACTCGAGCGGCGCGCCCCGCGGCTGGGCGCCCGGCTTCGGCCGGCCCTACGAGCCGGGTCAGAACGTGGAGCGCCGGACGATCCGGGAACTCCGGCGTCATCTCGAAGCGCTGCGCGAGGGCGCCGGCGAGGATGTCGACATCCTGCTCGACCTGAACTTCAACGCGAAGATCGAGGGCTACTGCCGGATCGTGCGCGCACTGGCCGACCTGGATCTCTTCTGGATCGAGATCGACACGCCTTCGGCGGAAGGTCTGGCCACCGTGCGGCGGTGCAGCCCGCACCCGATCAGCTCCTGCGAGACCCTGATCACGCCCGCGGCCTTCCTGCCGTTCCTGCGCAACCAGTCGGTGGACGTGGCGATCATCGACGCGGTGTGGAACGGCGTCTGGCAGTCGATGAAGATCGCCGCCCTGGCCAACGCCCACGAAGTGAACGTGGCGCCGCACAACTACTACGGCCACCTCGCGACGATGATGAACGCCCACATGAGCGCGGCGGTGCCGAACCTGCGGATCATGGAAACGGACATCGACCGGCTGCCCTGGGACGGCGAGATCTTCACGGTCGAGCCGGAGTTCGAGGACGGCTGTCTGATCGTGCCGGACACCCCAGGTTGGGGCACGGAGCCGGACGAGGAGGGGCTTGCGGCCCATCCACCCCGCTGACGCTCCGCCCATCCACCGGCGCTAACATCCGCGCCGTGGCGTCCGCCCTCCGCTACAGCGACTCTCTGATCGCCGGCATTCTCCGCCGCGTGCGGACGATCGCGATGGTCGGCGCGTCGCCGAACTGGAAGCGGCCCTCGAACTTCGCGATGAAGTACCTGCAGCAGAAGGGCTACCGGGTGATTCCGGTGAATCCCCGGGCGGCGGAGGCGGGAGCGTCGATCCTGGGCGAGCGGGCCCGCGCCTCGCTGGCGGAGGTGCCGGCGCCGGTCGAGATGGTCGACGTCTTCCGGGGGTCGGACGCGGCGCTGGAGATCACGAGGGAGGCCATCCGGCTACGCGAAGAGAAGCGGATCGAGGTGGTCTGGATGCAGCTCGGGGTGCGCAACGACGAGGCCGCCGCCGAGGCCGAAGCCGCCGGGCTCACCGTGATCATGAACCGCTGCCCGAAGATCGAGTACGGCCGGCTGTGGGGCGAGCTGGGCTGGGGCGGGTTCGACCGTGGCGTGATCAGCAGCCGCTGGCGACGTCCCGTGAAGGGAGACGAGCGCGCGGGGTGACGAGCCACCGCGGGCGGCGTAGACTCCGCCGCCATGAGTGACGAGACACCAGCCCCGGAGGGCGGCACCGCTTCCGACTGGGGCTTCGAAACCCGAATGATCCATGCCGGCGCCGGCCCCGATCCGGTTTCGGGATCGCGCCAGATCCCGATTCACCAGACGTCGGCCTATGCGTTCCACGACGTCGACCACGCGGCGTCCCTGTTCAACCTCCAGACCTTCGGCTTCATCTACTCGCGTCTTGGCAATCCGACCGTCGCCTCGCTGGAGCAGCGCATCGCCAGCCTGGAAGGCGGGTGCGGGGCGACTTGCGCCGCCTCGGGCCATGCCGCCCAGGTCCTGGCCTTCTTCCCGCTGATCGAAGCGGGAGAGCGGTTCGCGGCCTCAACCAGGCTCTACGGCGGGTCGGTCACCCAGTTCAGCCGGACGTTTCCGAAGTTCGACTGGCAATGCGACTTCGTCGATACGGAAGACCTCTCCGCGGTCGAGGCGGTCCTGGCGCAGGGCGCCAAGGCGCTGTTCGTCGAGAGTCTGGCGAACCCGGGCGGCGTCGTCACCGACCTGGAGACCCTGGCCGGCCTGACCCGGGCCGCGGGCGCCCTGCTGATCGTCGACAACACGCTCGCGACACCCTGGCTCTGCCGACCCTTCGAGTGGGGCGCCGATCTGATCGTCCATTCCGCGACGAAGTTCCTCTCCGGCAACGGAACGGTGATCGGCGGCGCCGTGGTGGACAGCGGCCGCTTCGACTGGTCGGCGTCGGGGCGTTTCCCGGGCCTCTCGGAGCCGGAGCCGGCCTACCACGGCCTGAAGTTCAGCGAGACGTTCGGTGAGCTGGCCTTCACGGTTCATTCGCACGCGGTCGGCCTGCGCGACCTGGGGGCCTCGATGGCGCCGATGAACGCGTTTCTCACGCTGCTCGGGACGGAGACCCTCGCCCTGCGCATGGAGCGCCACTGCCGGAACGCCCTGGCGGTCGCCGAGTGGCTGACGGAGCACCCGAAGGTCGAGTGGGTGTCCTACGCCGGCCTGCCGACCAGTCCGTACCGCGAGCTGGCGGAGAAGTACCTGCCGAACGGGGCCGGCTCCGTGTTCACCTTCGGGGTGCGCGGCGGCTACGAGGCGGGTGTCCGGGTCGTCGAGAAATGCGAGTTGTTCTCCCACCTGGCGAATATCGGCGATGCCCGGTCGTTGATCATCCATCCGGCTTCGACGACGCATCGGCAGCTTACGGACGAACAGCGCGCTGCCGCTGGCGCCGGTCCGGAGGTCGTGCGGCTCTCGATCGGTCTGGAGACGGTCGACGACCTCGTCCGGGATCTGGACGGCGCTCTGGCCGCGGCATAGGGCGGTCCGCGAGCGACGTCTTCTGGCTGCCAGGCCCTGCTTCCGACCATAGGATCGCCGCCCCGTGCTTCCCTGTCAGCGTTATCGGTTCCAGTTGCCGCCGCACCTCCACTACCTGAACTGCGCCTACATGGCGCCACTCGCTCGGGAGGTCGAAGAGGCAGGCCTGCGTGGAATGGCGCGCCGCCGGGACCCGTCCAAGATCACCGCAACTGACTTCTTCGCCGAGACGGATGCGCTGCGCGAGCGGTTTGCGCGGCTGATCGGGAGCTCCGACCCGCAGCGGGTGGCGATCATCCCGGCGGTGTCCTACGGCATCGCCACCGCCGCCCGCAACGTGCCGGTCGAGAGTGGCCAGAACATCGTCATCCTCGGCGAGCAGTTTCCGAGCAACGTCTACGTCTGGATGCGCAAGGCGGAGGAGAACGGCGCGGAGCTCCGGGTCGTCGAACGATCGGCCAAGGGCAGGCCGAGCCCGGGCGCATCGTGGAACCGCCGGCTGCTCCGGGCGATCGACCGGAGAACGGCGGTGGTGGCGACGCCTGTCGTCCACTGGGCGGACGGCACCCGCTTCAACGTGGCGGCCATCGGGCGGCGCGCCCGCTCGGTGGGAGCTGCCTTCGTGATCGACGGCACGCAGTCGATCGGAGCGTTGCCCTTCGACGTGAAGAAGGTGGCGCCCGACGCGCTCGTCGTCGCCGGGTACAAGACGCTCTTCGGGCCATACCAGAGCGGTCTGGCGTGGTTCGGCGAGCGGTTCGACGACGGAGTGCCGCTGGAGGAGCCGTGGGCGGCGCGCGAGGGTAGCGACCGCTTCGTCGCGGGCCGGATCGAGTACGTCGAGTCCTACCGGCCTGGGGCGCTGCGTTACGACGTCGGGGAGCGGAGCAACCAGATTCAGGTGCCGATGCTGAACGCGGCGCTCGACATGGTGCTCGAGTGGGGGCCGGAGCGCGTGCAGGAGTACTGCGAGAACCTGCTCGAGCCGTTCGAAGAGGTCTTCCGCGAGGCAGGCTTCGAACTGGAGGACCGGGCCTGGCGCGGGGCCCACCTGTTCGGTCTCCGCAGCGTTCGGGGCCTCGACGCGGACAAGGCGGCGGCGACGCTGCGGCGCGCCGGCATCTTCGTCTCCGTCCGTGGCGAGGCGATCCGCGTGGCGCCACAGGTCTACAACGACCGTGCGGACCTTGACGCGCTGGCGGCCACACTTCAGTCCTTCTGACAGCGCGGCGGCGGAGCGGTCGCCATCGTGCGTGCGTTCCATTGCAACCATGAGACATTTGTGATCGTATTTGTCACAAATGAGCGAGCAGACGAGCCAGGACGCCGCGACTGGGCCTGAGTGGGGCGGCGCCGTCCTGGAGTTCCCGGGCCCCGCCGCCGACGGCGATCTCTGCGTCCTCGGCTGGGCGATGGAGTTGGAGCTCGCGACGCCGGAGCAGGTGCTGCGCTGGGCTCACGGGCGGTGGGGAAGCGAACTGACCCTGGCGACCTCGTTCCAGGCGGAAGGCATGGTGCTCCTCCACATGTGTCACCAACTCGGTCTGCCGGTCCGGATCGTGACGCTCGACACGGGCCGACTGCCGGAGGAGACCTTTCGGCACATCGAGCACGTGCGGCTGCACTACGGCGTGGAGGTGGAGATGCTGGCGCCGCGCGCCTCGGACGTGGCGCGCCTGGTCAAACGGGAGGGACCGAACCTCTTCTACACGTCTGTCGCGGGCCGGCAACGTTGCTGCAACGTGCGCAAGGTGGAGCCGATGCGCCGGGCCCTGGCGCGAACCCCCGCCTGGCTGAGCGGCCTGCGCCGGGATCAAACGCCGACGCGCGATGTCCTGAACAAGGTCGAGGTCGACCGGGTGACGAGAACGAAGGGGCGTCTGGTCAAGGTATGCCCGCTGCTCGACTGGACCGAGGATGAGGTCTGGGCCTACATTCATGAGCACGGAGTGCCCTACCACCCGCTGTACGACCGTGGCTACCGGACGATCGGCTGCGCGCCCTGTACCCGTCCTTCGCGGCCTGGAGAGGGGGCCCGCGGCGGTCGCTGGTGGTGGGAATCGCAGACCGGCAAGGAATGCGGCCTCCACGTGCTGCAGCCGCGTTGAGCGGCGACGCTCGACCGCCCGCCTACTACCCGGTCTACCTCTCGCTCGCCGAGCGGCTGGTCGTCGTCAAGGGCGGCGGTCCGGTGGCGGAACGGCGGGTTGCCGGCCTGCTGCGCTGCGGAGCGCGGGTGCGCGTCGTCGCTCCCGAGCTGACCCTGGAGCTTGAGCAACGGGCTCAGGGTGGAGAGATCGAGCACCTGGCCCGGCCGTACCGGACAGGCGATCTCGAAGGCGCGGCGCTGGCTGTGGCGGAGCCCGGCGAGCCGGCGTCGGACGCGTCCTTCTTTGCCGAGGCGGAGCGGCGTGGCATCTTCGTCAACGTCGAGGACGACCTCGAGCACTGCAGTTTCATCATGCCGGCGCTCGTCCGCCGGGGTGACCTGGTCGTCGCGATCTCGACCTCCGGCCGCGCTCCGGCGCTGGCGGTCCGTCTCCGCGAGCGGCTCGAGCGGGAGCTGGGGCCCGAGTACGGGGCGCTGCTCGAACTGGCCGGCCGTTTGCGGGCGCCCCTGGCTCGGGCAGTGCCCGGGTTCGAGGAGCGGCGCCGGCGCTGGTACGAACTCGTGGATTCGGACGTGCTCGAACTGTTCCGCGACGGCCGGGCGGCGGAAGCTCGCGAACGGGCGGAGCGGATTCTCGGAGTCTCCGCGGAGGAGGCGGGCCGATGAGCGCTCCGGGCCGCGTGACGCTGATCGGGGCCGGACCGGGCGATCCGGACCTGATCACGGTCCTCGGGCTGAAGCGGCTACGGGCGGCGGACGTGGTGCTGCACGACCGGCTAGCGGCCCCGGAGCTTCTGGCCGAGGCGAAAGCGGACGCCGAGATCGTCGACGTCGGCAAGCGTCCCGGCGACGACGTGCAGGCAAGACAGCGGCGGATCGAGAAGCTGATGATCGAGCGCGCCCTGGCCGGGGCTCACGTCGTCCGTCTCAAGGGCGGCGACCCGGCCGTCTTCGGCCGCGGCGGCGAGGAGATCGAAGCGTGCGCTGCTGCCGGCGTGCCGTGCGAAGTGGTTCCCGGCGTGAGCAGCATCGTGGCCGCGGCCGCGGTGGCCGGCATCCCGTTGACGCATCGCGGGGTCTCGCTTGGCTTTGCCGTCGTGTCGGCCCGGAACGCCGACGGCGGCGAACCGGACTGGGCCGGTCTGTCCGGCGCCGACACGGTCGTCGTCCTGATGCCGTCGCGGCGGCTGGAGCGCATCGGTCGCGGCCTGATCGCCGCGGGACGGCGACCCGCCACGCCGGTGGCAGTGGTCGAGCGGGCGACTACGACCGAACAGAGGACGGTGCGCTGCACCCTTCAGACATTGGCGGCTGGAGACTTCGCGGGCCAGATCAGGCCGCCCTGCGTCGTCATCGTCGGCGACGTGGCGGCTGGCCGGTCTCGGTTCCCTCGAACCGACGGATGACCTCGCCAACGGTCAACTCGCCCACCTGGCGTGAAAGGCCGGCTTCACGCACGGAGGCGATGGCCCGTTCGAAGCGGTGCTTCTCGCTTTCCGGAAGGTCGATGATCTCGACGCCGGCCTCCTCCGCCAGGCGAATCCCCTCGGCGCCGGCGCGTTCGTAAGCGACGGCGCCGGCCAACGACAGGGCGACATCCGCGGCGTCGTCGACCCAGCCCCGCGCCTCGGGCGAGAGGCCGTCGTACACCCCCTGATTCATCAGCAGGACGAACGGCAGCCCGGACGCGGGAAGCCAGGTGGTCAGGTAGTCAGCCGGCTCGTGAAGCTGGAACGTGACGATCCCGGAGGGGGAGAGGGCGACGCCGTCGACGACTCCTGTCGCCAGGCTCTGGTGGACGACCGTGCCGGGCTGCATGACCGCGCTGGCGCCGAGCGCTTCGATGAACGGGATGGCGCTGCGGGTCGAAACCCGGATCTTGAGCCCGCGCATGTCTTCGAGGGTCCGGACCGGTGCGTTGCGGGTGAGCAGCACCGGGGCGGCGTTGGACCAGAGCGCCAGAACCCGCGCCTGGTACTCCGGTTCCAGTACCGACCGGGCGCGCAGCATGGCCTCGGTGCAGTCCCTCGTCGTCTTGCAGATGCCGGGGTAGGCGATCAGGTCGGTCCTGGGAAACAGGTCGGCAGTGTAGGCGGGAATGGCGAGGGCGATGTCGGCCACGCCGCTCCGCAGAATCGAGTACTGCGCCGGCGCCGACGAGTTGAGGGCGCCGGCGGGGAACTGCCGGACGGTCAGCCTGCTGCCTGAAAGCTCCGCGAGTTCTTGCGAGAACGGCGTGAACACGGCCTCGGTCAGGGGGTGATCGGCTGGGAGGAAGTGCGCCAGAGACAGTTCCCGGGTGTCGGAGGCCGGCTGGCAGCCGCAGGCGAGCAGCAGTCCGAGGACGAGGATCCGGCTGGGCTTCGCCATCTCAGGATCCACGCCGGGCGCCGGCGGAGACGCGGAGAGTCAGGATGTCCGTGTCGTGAAACTGCTGGTGTCGAACCGAGGACGCGAGGTGTCTGAGCAGCCGAAGCGAGACCTCCTGCTCCACCCGGGCCGCCCGGGTCTCCGCGTCGAGGGACGTCAGCCGGTCCTGGAGGTTGAGTTCGTCGGCGCTTGCCGCGCCGACCTTGAACTCGAGCACGGCCTCTCCGTCCTCTTCACGTGCCTGGAGAAGCAGCTCGGGCCTCTCGTCGTCGCGCGCGCCGTCCTCGCCCTTGCTTTCCGCGCGCGACTGCAGGAGCGTGAGCAGCGTTTCCTCGGTCGCGGCTTCGAGCCGGTCCACCACGGACTCCAGGCCGTGGCGCGCGGCGAACGCCTGAATGAACTTCCTGATCCGCGGCAGTTCGGCCGTGTCGAGCTTGCCCTTGAGCTGGCTCTTGCGCCGTACGGTCAGCGCCGCGAGCAGGAGCGCCAGCAGGCCCCCCGTGGTCAACCCGCTGCTCAACAGGCCACCCGCGAACTCGGCGAAGTAATCGGGGAAGATCATGTCGAACTCGAACGCGACACCGGTCCAGAAGGAGACGGCCGCGATCAGGCCGTTGCGAGGGTTCGACCCCATGCTGCTCGCGACCTCACGCACGCCGACCGTGAAGAGCGTCGCCATGACCACGGCAACCGAAGCGGCCACGACCGCGGCCGGGATCGCGAGAATGAGGGCGAGCGCCTTCGGCAGGAAGGCCAGGGCAACGAAGGTCAGCCCGCACACGACCGCGACCCTGCGCGCCGCGACGCCGGTGATCTCCACCGCGGACACTGCGCCCGCGTTCAACGTGTTGGGCATCGTTCCCGCCAGCCCCGCCAGCAGGCTCCCGGCGCCTTCCGCGGCCACGGCCCGCTGCACGGCCCGAAAGTCGACCGCGCGGGCCCGGCGCCACGCCACGCGCTGGGCGGCGACCGCGACGGCGACCGACTTCGTCGAGCCGACCAGCGTCACGAACAGGAATGCGGGCAGGAGGGCCCAGAACGCGGCGCCGAAGTCGAGGTCCAATCCGGGCGGGCGGCCGCTGGGAATGCCGATCCAGGCGGCATCTGCCACGCGTCCGGCGTCGTAGATCCCGAGGAATGCGCCGGTCAGGGCGCCGGTGACGATACCGACCGCGGGGGCCCAGAGGCGCGCGGTCCCCTTCCCCTTGAGAGCGATCCCCAGGAAGGTGCAGATCATCACGCCGGCGCTCAGCGGTCCGGCGTACGCGGGGGCTCCCGGCGGCAGCTCGTTCATCATGCGGAAGAGAATCGGCATCACGCTGACGGGAAGGAGCATGACCACGGTTCCCGTGACGACGGGGGTGAGAACCCTGTGGAGCAGGGCAAGCCGGGCCGAGAGCGCGACCTGGGCGAGGGCCGCGACGACGACCAGGGTTGCCAGCAGCCCCGGTCCGCCCTGGATCAGGGCCTCCGCGCAGACGGCGACGAAGATCGCCGAGCTGACGTGAGGCAGGACGTAACCCGCCCCGAAGCGTCGCACCCGCACGGCCTGCATGATCGTGGCGGCGCCGCATGCCAGGACGGAGGCGAACACCGCCCAGAGCACCAGATCCCCGGCGCCCCCGGCACGAAAGGCGATCGTCGGCAGGAGCACCATGCCGTTGAGGCCCAGGGCGGCGAGCTGCAGGCCGAGCCCAACCGCGAGCGGCCGGGGAATCCGGTCGTCGACTTCATAAAGCAGCTCGTCATCCGCGTTGAGCCGCGAGCCCTTCGTACCCTTCGTGTTCATCCGTACATGGCGTCGGGCAGCAACGTGGCGATGCGGGGAAGGAGCGCGATCAGGAGCATCGCGGCGAGCAGGGCGAGCCAGAACGGAACGATGCCGCGGAACATCGTGCGCACCGGCACGTCGGGCGCCACGCCCTTCACCACGAAGATGTTCAGCCCAACCGGAGGCGAGATCAGGCCCATCTCGAGCGCGATGACGATCATCACGCCGAACCAGATCATGTCGACGCCCAGCGACTCAAGAATCGGCTGCACCAGCGGAACGGTCAGCACCAGCATCGCGAATCCGTCCAGAAAGGTGCCGAGGACGATGAACATGATCAGCACCAGCAGGACGACCTGAGCACCGGAGAACCCCTGTTCGCCGACCCACTCGGAGGCGACGAAGGCGATGCCGGTGAATCCGAGGAAGATCTTGAACACGAACGCGCCGAACAGCACCAGGAAGGCGGTGCCGCTCGCCTTCAGCGTGGAATTCGCCACTTCGATCACGGTCTTTCGGTTCAGCGTGCGCCGCACACAGGCCGCGACCAGCGCCAGCAACGCTCCCACTCCGGCCGCTTCGATCGCGGAGAAGATGCCGGCGTAGATGCCGCCGATCGTCACGACGACGATGCCCAGAATCCACGCCGCCCTCCCGGTAGCCCTGAGCCGTTCCCGCCACGGAACGGACGCGGTGGCGTGCGGCGCCTTGTCCGGGTCTCGCCTGACGACGATCCAGATGGCAAGAATGAAGAGAAGGGTGAGCAGAATCCCGGGGATCACACCGGCCATGAACAGGCGTCCGATGCTCTCCTCGGTGATGATCCCGTAGATCACGAGTCCTGCCGACGGCGGGATCAGGATGCCAAGCGTTCCGCCGGCGGCGATGGCGCCGGTAGCCAGGGAATCGTCGTACCTGAATCTCCGCATCTCGGGAAGGGACACGCGGCCCATCGTCAGCGCGGCGGCCAGCGAAGAGCCTGAGAGAGCGGAGAATCCGGCGCACGCGACGATCGACGCGGAAGCGAGGCTGCCGCGGAAACGGCCGAGCCAGCTATGAGCGGCCCGGTACAGGTCCTGGCTCATCCTGGAGACCAGGGCCAGATTGCCCATCAGCATGAACAGCGGCAGGATGGTGAGGGAGTAGCGGGAGGAAACCGCGAAGATCTCCCCGGCCACCACTGGCACGACGGCGCCGGGGCGAATCAGGGCGATCCCGGCCGCGCCCACGATGAGCATGGCCAGCCCCACCGGCACGCGGATCAGGAGCAGAGCGAGGAGGGCGAGAAAGCCCAGCAGGGCGATTCCGGTTCCGGCCGTCATTCGACTGGCTCGTTGGGGTCTTCGGTGTTCCAGACGGCCAACCCGAGGAGCATCTGGGACGCGAGCAGGCATCCGTAGGCGGCGAGCGACACGCCGAGCGCGTAGTAGAACGGCGTGTGCGGGATCGAGACGCTGCCGGTCACGTCGCCGCAGGGCGGCCCGCAACTGCCGTGGACGAACAGCGAGTAGGCGGCCAGCGCCGTCACGCCCAGGCCCAGAAGCCGGGCGATCGCGTCCGTGACCCTGGTGATCCGTCTGGCCGCGAAGCGCGCGATCAGGTTCACGCAGACGTGCGAGCCCTCGCCGGCGCCGTAGGCGACCGCGGCGGCCACCACCACGGCGAGCGACATGGTCGAGACATCCTCGGTCCAGGGCAGCGAGTCGTTCAGAACATAGCGCCAGAGGACTTCGGCCACTGTGATGCCGAGCAGCATCGCGAGCGCGATGCCACCCACGACGGCGAATGCGGTCGGCAGACGGCGGCAGTGCGACTCGGCCCGCGCCAGGCGCGCGCGGTGCTGCTCGAACAGGGGCAAGGCTCCCTATTGAAGCACACAGGCCGGGTGGTGGCAGCTACGCGGAGTAGACCGGCGCCAGCGGGCTCGCCGCGAGGTCGGCTACTTCCCGGCCTTCCGAGCGCGCCACCTCTCGCAGGAGCCAGTCCAGGCGGTCGTTGCCCCAGAAGCGCTCGCCGCGGTAGATGAAGAGCGGAACGCCGAAGGCGCCGTCTTCCCGCGTGTGGGCGAAGCCGGCCATGATCCTGTCCTTCCACTCGGGATCGTGAGCGACGGCCAGGGCCTCGCCGCCGTCCAGGCCCGCGGCGGCCGCGGCGGCACGCATGACCTCGTCACTGGCGAGGTCGAGGCCGCGCCCGAACCGGGCCATGAAGGCCTCTCGTGCGTAGTCGATCGCCTTGCCCTGCTCCCGTGCCCAGACGTAGATCTGGTGCGGCGGGAACCAGTCCGGATCGTCACCGCCTTCCGGCCAGTTCATCGGTAGCCCGTAGGCCTTCGCGATCCGCTCCGCGTCCTGGCGGACGTAGCTCGACTTGGCGCGCCCGGCCGAGAGGTTGGCGCCCTTGCCGAAGGGGAAGATCGGCACGGCGTCGATCCCGTTCCAGTCGAGCACGCCGGTCGTCGTGATGCGGTGGAAGGCGAACCACGAGAAGGGGGAGCGGAAGGAGAAGTAGACGCGCAGGTCGTTCGGGTTCATGGCGGCGAAAGGTCCTGTTGGCAGTCGGGGTGAACTTGACGGAAGGCAACTAGCGGAAGACGTCGACCAGCCGGCTGTACTTCACGATGACGGTGCGGTCCGGCCGCTCGTAGAGGATCCGGGCGCCGAGTTCGTCGATCTCGTTGTAGACCACGAACAGCCCCGTGTTCGCGTCCTGCAGCCAGGAGAAGCGGAGGTTCGCGGAGACGTTGTCGGACTGGTCGTTGTACTGGGCGAGCGCCTGGACCAGCATTCGCGGCGTGATCGAGTAGGAGAGTCGGAGCCGGCCCAGATTGACCTGGAAGCTGCCCGCGTCGATGTCCACGTCGTTGTGGTCCCAGGTGAGTTCCGAGGTCAGTCGCTCGCCGCGCCGGGCAAGCAGGGTGAACGAAGTCGAACTCCGGTCGCCGCCGAAGAAGCCGCCGGCGATGTTGCGGATGTAGACCGAGAACGGCTTCGCCTGGTTCGTCGAGAACACGGTCTGCGTCTCGTGGTGGCTGTACCTGCCTGCCTGGACCGGGATGCCCTCGACGATCTCGAAGGTCTCCTTGACGCCCTCCACGGTGAAGTTCACGCCGGTGTGGACCTGGATGCCGTTGCGCCACTCCCAGTGGTTGTCGACATGGAGGTACTCGCTCTCCAGGTAGTCGTCGAAGTCCCAGATGCCGCTGTACGAGACATGGGGCCGGAGTTCGTGAAAACCGGCCAGGTCCTTCGGGCGAATGGTGCGCATGCCGAACGCGGAGATGTTCCGGAACTCCCGTCGCGACAGGAAGCCGACTTCGGGGTTGAAGTTGGCGTGGGCTTCGGCGAAGCTGAGGCTGCCGCGCCACTGAGGCTTGCCGAGGTTGTAGCTCAGGAGCATCGAGCTGTCGTCGCCATCGAGTCCCGGTGTGTCGGTCTGGGCGACGTAGGTTTCGATCGTGTGGTGCTCGCCGATGCCCCACTTGCCGTCAATGGCGTAGGCCCGGTTCGTGTCGTCATGCGCGGCGAGGCTGCCCACGCCCTCGCGGCTGACGAAGATGCCGCCGATGCTGGAGCGTTCGCCCAGTTCCCGGTTGACCCGGGCGACGGCGTAGTCGTTGCCGTGCAGCCCGCCGACCGCGGCGGTCTGCATATGGAGCAGTCCCACGTTGAAGCGGCCCGCCTTGCCGGAGAGCCGGCCGCCGTAGTCGATCGGGATCAACTCGCCGCCGGGTCCGATGCCGATGCGCCGGCTGAAGAACAGGTCGACCCGGGCCGATGCGCGGCTCCCGCCCCGCGCTCCGACCGTGAACAGGCCCGCGTTCTCCAGGAAGAACGGCCGCTTCTCGGGGAAGAACAGGTTGAACCGGTCGAGATTCACCTGCTGCTCGTCGACCTCGACCTGGGCGAAGTCCGTGTTGTAGGTCAGGTCGAGGGTCAGGCTCGGGGTCACGCTGTACTTGAGGTCGACGCCGAGATCGGAATCCGACTCGTTGTCGCTGCCGGCCGCCGGCGGCTCCCGGCTCGATCCGATGGCGTAAGGGATCAGCTTCAGGTTGCGCTGCGGCGGCGGTGCGACGCCCTGGAGCGAGCCCGCGTCGGTCAACCGGTCCAGGTCGTGGTTTCGGTCGAGTTCGGACCAGAAGGCGACCTCCCTGTGGCGCGCGATGTTGCGCTGGAAGTTCACGCCCCACGTCTGTACCTCGGTCGGGGGATAGCGGAGGGTGCGGAAGGGAATGGCGAACTCGGCGCTCCAGCCATAGTCGCCCACCTCGGTGGCGACGTTCCAGGCGCCGTCCCAGTTCAGGTTGAACCCGGTGGACAGGGAGCCGCGGAAGCGGCTGCCGCCGCCGCCCATGCCGCTGAACACGCCGGAGCCGCCTTGAACTACCTGGCCGTCGTACTCGATGCCGGCGGGGTTCGTGCCGAACACGAAGCCGTTGCGCCCGTCCTGGAACGTGTCGAAGATGACCTGGAAGCTGTCCGTTTCGTCGAGCGCCGCGTCGCGGCGGCTGTCCGAGATGACGATGCCGTCCGGTTGGCGGTCGTGGCAGACGACCGCGACGAAGAGGGTGTCCTCCGTGAACGCGAAGCGGACTTCGGTGCGTTCGGTACCGGGCTCGCCGGCGAAGGGTCGGGTCTGGGTCGTGCCGGATGCCGGTGCGATGCTCTGCCAGACGGGATCGTCGAGGACGCGGCCGTCGAGTTGGGGCGCCTCGCCGATCGCCGAGGCTGTCGCGGCGGGTCGGTCGACCTGTGCTGCGGCCACCGGCGCGACGGCGCACAGCAACCAGGCCGCAGCCCCGGCGGCAGAGCGAACGCGGTTCATGGCGGGACAGACTCTACCCGTTTACTGAGGCATCGTTCAGCACCGGGTGGAATGGTGGTTCCGCGGAGCGGGTCGGGTACGATCCAGGGATCCGAAGGAGGAAGAAACGATGCAACGAAACCTGAGTGTGCGGTACGTGTCAGCGGCGTTCGTGGCGGCGATTCTGGTCCTGGTCATCGGCGGGATACCGGCATCGGCCTCCGAGAAGCTGATGGACGTCGAGGGCTATCCGACCCTCGTGCGCAAGCCGGTGGAGCTCTGGAGCGACGGCACGCGGCTGGCTGGCGACGTCTTCTACCCGAAGGCGACCGCCGAGGGTGAGAAGCTGCCGGCGATCGTGCTCTGTCACGGCTGGGGCGGCACCAAGGCGCACTTGAATCGCGGCATCGCACCGCGCTTCGCCGCCGCGGGCTATCTGGTGCTTGCCTTCGACTACCGCGGCTGGGGGGAGAGCGATTCCCGCCTCGTCGTCCGCGGCGAGATGCCGGAACCCGACAAGGACGGCTACGTGACGGTCCGGGCGCAGGCGATCCGGCAGCTCGTCGACCCGCTCGACCAGCAGGAGGACATCGACGCCGCGATCTCGTTCGTCGAGGGGGAGCCTCACGCGGACGCCTCGCGGATCGGCATCTGGGGCTCCAGCTTCGGTGGCGGCCACGTCATCTGGCGCGCGGCCCACGACCGCCGTGTGACGGCGGTCGCGGCCCAGGTCGGCGCGATGGACCAGCGCGCCGGTCTGGTCGCCGCACCGGGTGGTCTGAAGGGGTTCCACCGGACCGCCATCCAGCGTGCCCGCGGCGAGGTCGAGCCGGTGCCGGTTGGAGCCGACCAGCCGGAGGGCCTCACGGGCAGCCCGTACTACGAGCGCTTTGCCAAGTTTTCACCCGTCGAAGACGCGCACCTCATCACGGCACCCACGATCATCATCGACGCCAAGCAGGAGCACTACTTCGACATCCGCGAGCACGGTGAACGCGTCTACAAGATCCTCTCCGGCCGCGTCCCCGTCGAGTACCACGCCTGGGACATCACCCACTACGCCATCTACAGCGGCGAGTGGCTCGACAAGGCGATGGACGCCGAGATCGACTTCTTCGACCGCCACCTGAAGTAGCGGCGCGGCCGCGCTAGAGAACTTCGGTCAGGAACGCGTCTACTGCGGCGTGGAACGCGTCGGGGCGTTCGGTGGGGATCCAGTGGCCGCAGTTCTCGAGCATGACCAGGCGAGAACCCTGGATCCGGCGGGACATGATGACGCTGCCGCCGGGTGGGGTCACGGCGTCCTCGAGGCCCTGGAGGATCAGGGTTGGGAAGGCGAACGTCTCCAGATCCGCCGTGTAGTCGATGTTCGAGACCGCACGGCAGGCGGCTGCGTAGCAGGCGGCGTCGTTCCGTTCGATGGAGAGACGCGCTGCCTCCGCGATTTCCTCGGCATGGCGTTCCCGGTACTCCTCGCCATAGGAGACGGCGGGGCCGGTCGGCGCGAGGGCCCTGGCCAGACCGTCCCGCTCGACCATGTCGGCGCGGGCGTTCCAACCGGCTTCGGCGCGTTCGTTCACTTCGCTCGAGGTGCTGATCAGGATCAGCGCCCGCGTGCGAGCAGGGAAGTCCAGCGCGAACCGTTGCGAGATGACGCCGCCCATGGAGAAACCGGCGATCACGGCGTCATCGGCGCCGACTTCGTCGAGCACGGCGGCGAGGTCGGCGGCCCAGGTCTCGGGCGCCATCGTGTCGGGGCGCCGATCCGAGTCGCCGAAGCCGCGAACGTCCCAGGTCAGGAGTGTGTAGCGGTCCCGGAGCGCCTCGACGGTGGGCTCCCAGGCGTCCAGGTGGCTGCCGAGGCCGTGCGTGAAGACGACTAGCGGCCCGCTTCCGTCCAGCTGATATCGAAGCCGCGCTCCGTCGGCCGCGGTCGCGCAGCGGTCACGCTGCACGTCGATTGAACAGCCCCAATGTCAACGCAAACGGAATCACGAAGAGGAGCGTACGCAGCCAGCCCGGCATGTCCGTGAGGATGAGGATGAGGCCGAGCGGGACCCAGAGTACGATCCACATCCAGAGCGGGATCGTCCTCGGCTTGATGGGTTCGGTGCTGGCGCCTTCGGCGATGACGACGACGACCAGCGCGCCGGCAGCGGCGCCGAGAACGCCGGCGATCAGGCCTCCGGCGGGATAGGGGACGGTTGCGAGGATCAGTTCGGGCATGGGATTGGGCGGATGCTCCTATGCGTTGTTGATGGCGCGATGTCGGTGGCGCGATCCTATACATTGACCGGGACGAGGGAACCATGCGCGTCAGCATTTCCGTTCAGAGTGCATACAACGTAGACGACCCCCGCGAGGGGGCGCGGAGAATGATCGACCGGGCGCGGTCGGCGCGGGAGGCCGGGCTCGACGCGTTGTTCGTGGGCGACCATCACGCCACGGCGTTGCCGTACTACCAGAACACGGCAATCCTGGGCCGGATGCTGGCGGAGTGGGGAGATCGACCGGCCGGCGCCCTCTACCTGCTGCCGCTCTGGCATCCGCTGATCGTCGCCGAGCAGGTGGGGACGCTGGCCAGTCTCATCCCCGGCCGGTTCATCCTTCAGTGCGCGATCGGTCCGGCCGACAACCAGTTCGAAGCGATGGGCGTCCCGGTCCGGCAGCGACCCTCGCGGTTCGAGCAGTCGCTCTCCATTCTGCGCCGGCTGTGGGCTGGGGAGACGGTGACCACCGCAGGAGAGAACGACCGCTTCGGGCTCCGCGAGGCGCGCATCTCGCCGTGTCCGCCGGAGCCGGTCGAGGTCTGGATCGGCGCCTCGGCACCGCCGGCGATCGACCGCGCGGCGCGGCTCGGCGACGGCTGGCTGGCGGCGCCGGGGTTGGCGCCGTCGGAGGCGGCCGGGCAGCTCGGCCTGTACCGGGAGGCTTGCGGTCGCCACGGTCGCCCGGTCGGTGTGGGCGCGATCCGGCGCGACATCTACGTCGGCGAGACGGCGGCGGAAGCGGAGCAGGCGGCGACCGGAGTCATTTCACGCGGCTATCGCGGCTTTCCGCGGGAGGCGCTGGTCGTGGGCGATGCGGCGCAGGTCGCCGCTTCGTTCGCCGAACTGGGTGAGATGGGCTACGACGAGGTCGTCGTGCGGCACCTGGTGCAGGACCCGGCGCGGGTGCTGCAGTCGATCGGACGGCTGGCCGAAGTCCGCGAACGGCTGGCCGGCTAACCTGGCGCTAGCGTCGCGGCACGTCCTCGGGGAAGGGCTCGAGGCCCTCGTCCGGCTCGACGCGGATGCTCCTGAGCGCCATCGACACCATCCGGTACTGCCCGACGGTGAAGATCAGGTCGATCATCTGTTGATCGCTGTAGCGGGCCTTCAGGAACGCCCAGGTCCGTTCGGAAATCGCCGACCCGCGGTGCAGTTCGGTCGCCGCGCGCAGGAGGTAGCGCTCGAAGCTGGTCCACGGACCGGCGTTCTCGCCAACCGCGACGTTGCGGATCTCTTCGTCCGTCATGCCAGCCGCCCTTGCCGCCCGGGCGTGGTGGCCCCATTCGTAGGCGGCCTCGTTGAGCCAGGCGGTGCGAAGGATGACGATTTCGCGATCCCGGTCGGGAAGCGTGCTGCCGCGGAGGATGTAGCCGCCGAAGGGGCCCCAGGCCTCCATCAGCGGCGGGTGATGGGAGAGGGTACGGATCAGGTTGATGCTCTCGACACTTTCAACCGGCGGAATCCTGGGCCCGGTTTCGCGGCGCGTCCACTGAGCCGAGAGGGCGCTGGCGACGAGAGCCAGGCCCATCGCCACCGCTGCCGTCCTGCGGAGAGTCTGCGTGTTCATTGTCGATCCTCCTTGTCGCGGGTCACTTTACAGGCCCGCGGCGGTCTTGAAGCCCGAGTACTTCGGCTGGTCGATCGCGATCTGGTTGACGACCGTCGCGCGCAGGTGTTCGTGGAGCCTACGGTCGTCCAGTGCGATTCGGTCCTCGCGGATGGCGTGGACCAGTTTCCATCGCAGTTGCAGCAGCGAGCCGTCGGCGTCGAGCAGGTCGCGGAGGCGTTCGTGCTCCCGGCGACGATGCTCGGCTCCGAGGTGCAGATCGCGATAGACGATGTCGAGCGCGTTGCGGGCGACCAGGGCGTGAAAGCGGGTTCGTCCGGTCGTCTCCTCCCGCACCTGACCGTGCAGGAAGTCCCGGGTCGCGCCGACCAGTTCCTCGAGCCGGGGCATGTCGGGGTCCGGGAGCTGGTCGGGCGCCCCGACGAGTTCGACCGGTCCGGGGATCAGAAGATTCACGCAGTCGACCTGACACTCCGTGGTGCGGCGTCCGATCGTCACGCGCTCGACCGAGGGGTCCAGTCCCTGGCGGTAGTGCTGCGTGATGCCGAGGGTGGAGACGGCCCACCAGAAGGAGCCGAACACCTCCCAGTACTGCACGCGCTTCAGGTCGACCGCCTTGCCGCTGGTCGCCTCGTAGCCGGCGAACAGGTCCTCGTATGTCCCGAAGCCGCCGACCGGAAGCTCGGGTCCGGCGCCGTAGCGCCAGGAGTTCGTGCAGATCCAGCCCAGGTCCCGCATCGGGTCGCCGATGTGGGCGATCTCCCAGTCGAGCACCGCGATGACACCCGTTTTGTCGACCATCAGGTTGCCGTTGCGAAAGTCGTTGTGAACCAGGGTCCGATCCGGCGAATCCGGCACGTTCTCCGTCAGCCAGCGCGCGGTGAAGTCGATCATCGGTTGCGGCGTGTCGAGAGCCTCGTAGCGGCCTTGGGTCTGCTCGATGAAGTCGACCGCGCTGAGGCTCGCCAGATCACGGTCGAGGCCGTGGCCTTCCAGGTCGATCGTGTGCATCCGGCCCAGGATCTCGCCGCATTGCCGGGCCAGCTTCGGTCGCGTCCCGGCGAGGTCGGGGGAGCGCACGATCCGCGCGCCAAGGGCGATGCCGTCGAGCCACTCCATGACGAAGCCCGCCCCAAGCCGGTCGGCGGGCTCCAGAACGTAGAACACCTGGGGACCGGGGATGCCGTTCTCGAGGCCGACCTGCATCAGCTTCGCCTCGATGCGCAGGCCCGGCGCGCTGCGCTCGACGGCCTTGGCTTCTTCTCCCTTGCCGCCCGGGGATCGCCTGAGCGCGAGCGGGCGAGGGCCTCCGGGCGCCTCGACCTCGAGCCGGTAGGTCTCCTGGCTGGCGCCGCCCGAGAGCCGCTCGATGGCGGTCAGGCGCTCGCAGCCGTCGATCTCCCGCCGAAGTACCCGTTCCAGTCGCGCCTCGAAGCTGTCCGGCGCCCAGGTGGTGCCGCTGCCGCCGGCGACGGGAGCGAGGAGGTAGATCTCGTCGCCGTCCTCGAGCGGCCGGTCTCGGTTGCTCTCCAGCGGACAGCGCTCGCCGTTGATCATCAGCGTGTCGCGCAGGTGGGGAGACTCCGCGATCGCCGAGGTCAGGGGGACGCCCGCCCGGTCCGCGAGCGGCAGCAGCTCCGCCAGCGTGGCGCCGGGTACTAGCCGGAAGGTGCGGTCGATGTCATGCCAGCCGGCGCCGATGCGGCCCCGGATCAGCACCCGGACCTGGATCTTCGGCTCCGTGCGGGTTCGAGTCAGACGGCGCAGCAGGCCCATCGAGGCAGAGGACCGGCCTCGATCAGGCCAGGTGCGCCTCCAGCAGGTCGTCCATGCCGAGCTGCTCGGCCCGCGTCCGGTTGAGCCGGCCGCTTTCGGGGTCCCAGGACATCGCCTCGTAGTAGTCCCGCTTCAACTGCTCGAGCGGCGCCTGGACGCCGGCCAGCGGCCCGGAATCGAGCAGTCCGTCGCCCTCGCCCATCATCCGCGCGTGCGGCTTGAAGTCCGCGGGTACTACGCCCTCGCGGACGTTGAAGGCGTTCCTGAGGTTCTGGATCCGCTCGCCGCAGAGCAGCAGCTCCTTCTGGTCTACGTCCCATCCGGTCAGGGCGTTGACCATGTCGACCCAGGGCAGGCCGCCGGTCAGGCCCGTGAACATGCAGAGCCCCAGTCCGTTCAGCGTCTGGTGGGCGTTGCTGTAGTGCGCCTGCGCAACGCCCTTGTTCTTCGTGCCCTTCCAGGCGATCGTCACCTCATCCCGGTCGACCGCCTCGGGCAGCGGGAAGGCGGCGCCGAAGGTCTCGTTCCAGGACGCGGAACCGGCCGTGTGGCGGCCCGGTGTCGGGTCGGCGATGTAGGTGACGCCCATCAGCGAGGTGAAGCGCGGGTCGTGGTATGCGGGTTCCTGGCCGCCGACGTGGACCGCGTATGCGTCCGTGCCGCGGCCGACGTGGCGTGACGCGGAGGCGAGGCCGTGGCGGAGCCACTCTCCGCAGCCCTCGCCTTCACCCATCCTGACGGTGAGCGCGAGGGCTCCCTCGCCGTTGCCCCAGCGCATGTCGATCCCGTCGAGGTCGTCGGCGGTCATGTCGCCGCGCTCGACGGCCTCGCATACCCAGGCGATCGTGGCGCTCGAACTGACCGCGTCCATCCCGTACCGATTGCAGGCGTCGTGGCAGGCGGTCACGAGTTCCAGGTCGTCGTTCAGGATGTTGGCGCCGAAGCCGACGATCGTCTCGTAGTCCGGGCGGCGCACGTCCGACAGGCCACGCTTCTTCACCCCGACGATCCCCTTGCAGGGTGCGGGACAGTCGCCGCAGCTCAGCTTCTTCGTGATCAGCTTGTCGACTTCCGCGCCGTCCAGTTTCCAGCCGTTCTTCGCGAGCGGGAAGTCGCGGGCGCCGACGCCGGTCCAGTTCTTGAGCGGCGCGTCACCGTTCTCGACCGAGAGCGCCACCGCGGCCGTCGTTCCCCGGTCCGCCCACATCTGCCGCATCGCCGGCTGCGGCGACTCGATCTTGATCCCGAACTTCGCGAAGGCCTGGTACAGGAAACCAAGGTGCTTCCTGGGCGCCGCCATCTTGACGACGAGCCGCATCGGCAGGCTGATGTCGCTCCGGTACTCGCGGTTCACGTCCTCGCAGAGCGACCGGAAGCGCTTCTCGTCGCGGACCGGCACCGTTCTTCCGGTGTTCTCGCCGCCGTCGACGACCACGGCCTTCAGGTTCTTCGAGCCGAAGACGGCGCCGAAGCCCTGGCGGCCGAAGGCGTGGTAGCGGTCGTTCATCACGGAGGAAATGAGGGCTTTGCCCTCGCCGGCCGGTCCGATCGCCGAGACGCCGACGCGGAACTTCGTGCCGTAGCGCTCCTGGAGGGCGTCGAACGCCTCGGGTATCTGGGTGCCCCATAGGTCGCCTGCCGGTTCTACCCGGATGCCGTTCTCCCGCACGACGAGAACGGAGGGTTCGGCGGCGCGGCCGCGGACCACCAGCGCGTCGTAGCCGGCGTGGCGCAGGTGGATCGCGGTGCTGCCGCCAGAGTTCGAGTCGGCCCAGGTGCCCGTGAGCGGCGACTTGCCGACGATCTGGATGCGGCCCGAGAACGGTGTGCGGAGCCCTGTCAGAAGGCCCGACACGAGCGCGAAGCAGGCTTCCGGCGCGGTTGCCTCGGCGCCGGCGGGGAAGTGCTTCCACATCAGCCAGGCACCGAGACCGTAGCCGCCGAGGTACTGCCGGAAGACGTCTCCCGGGATCGTTTCGACGCGGTGCTCGCCGGTCGAGAGGTCGACCACTAGCGCACGGCCGTGGGCGCCGTAGAGGCCGTTGCCGCTGTTGCCGTTCTGCGACTCGCTCATCCGTTGCGTACCTCCGGGTGGGCTGCTACTGCCGCTTGAGATGGAAGGTCATCGTGCCGGCTTCCTCGTCGCCCTCGTGGACCATCCAGGCGCTGTCGAGCCGGTCCTTGCCGTCCAGCCGGATCTCCGCCGAGTGGATGTGACTGGGCGTGGTGTCCAGGTTCGTGCCGCCGTCGAAGTCGAAGACCAGGCGGTTCGGAGCGCTGGTGGCGGCGTTGAACTTCATCCGCGGCTGGTTGCCGCTCGAGCAGTAGTGGGTGAGGACGAGGTCGCCGCCGTCGAGGTGGTACATGTTGACCATCTCGTAGTCGGTGTCCGGCCCCATGCGCTCCATCACCACGTGGCCGCTGGCGGTGACCTCGAACTCGTGGACGACCTGGCCGGTTGCGTCGGCCTCGGCCGCGGCCTCCGCGCCCTCGCCGCTGGCCGATCCCTCCCAGGTGCCGGCCAGCGCCTTGAGCCGTTCGAACGCCTTCTCGGCGGTGAGGTCGTCGGACGCCGAGGCTGCCGCCGGCAGCAGCAACACGGCCGCCGCAACTGCCATCCATTGAGTTCCCTTCATTTCGTGTCTTCCTCTCCGGGGCGGGTGATGGTAAGTCGTCAAGGATAACCGGCCGGGCTTGGCGTATCCTCCCGCGCACCATGACGACAGACTCAGCCCAGCCCCGGAGTCTCCGCCTTCCCGGTGCGGGCGGCATCGAACTGCAGGTCTACGACTACGGCAACGAGGGCGCCCCGCCTCTCGTCCTGCTGCACGGGATGCAGGATCTGGCGATGGCCTTCGAGCCGCTGGCGAACCGGTTCCGCGAACGCTACCGGGTCGTCTCCTTCGACCTCCGCGGCCACGGCGACAGCGGCAAGCCCGGTGTCTACGCCTTGCCGCACTTCATCGCGGACCTGCACGCGGTCATCTTCCAGCTCCAGTTGGAGCGGCCCGTGCTGGTCGGCCACAGCCTGGGCGGTCAGATCGTCAGTCACTACGCGGCGGTGTTCAATGACGTGCCAGGCGTGATCGTGAACATCGACGGCGTCGGCGCGCCGTTCCGCGAGAGCGACATACCGGTGGAGAACCGCCAGCTTCGCCTGCAGAACGGCCACACCGGTCTGCTGCGGCCGGGGGGCCACAAGCGGCCGATGATGGACCTGGACGACGCCTGGCGGCTGTACTGCCGGTTCCATCCGGGTCTCGACCACGATCTGGCGCGGCACCTGGTGGAGATCGGCACGACCGAACACCCCTACGGCGGCCTGCAGTGGAAGTGGGACCCGCAGGTCGAAACGACGGGGCTGACGATGTCGAGCCGGCTGTCCGAAGAGCGCTGGCCCTGGGTTTCCTGCCCGGTGCTCGTCGTCACCGGAGGCCGTTCCGCCGAGTTCTACCGGGGCCGGGGCGGCATCGACCACGACACGCCCGCGGCGCCCGACGAGATCGAGCGCAGGGCCCGACTGTTCCGCAACGTACACCACGTCGAGATCCCCGAGGCGGGCCACATGGTCCACTTCGACGCGCCGGAACGGCTGGGCGAGATCATCGACGCCTACCTGGAAGCCGGGTAACGGGAGAACCATGGACTTCGAGATCCCCCAGAACATCCGCGACAAGCTGGCCGAGCTCGACGACTTCATCGAGCGCGAGATCAAGCCGCTGGAGCAGCAGGAGGACAATGTCCGCTTCTTCGACCAGCGCCGTGAGTGGGCGCGTACCGACTTCGAGAACGACGGCAAGCCGCGGCCCGAGTGGGAGACGCTGCTGCGAGAGATGAAGCGCCGCGCCGACGCCGCCGGCCACCTGCGCTTCGGTCTGCCGAAGGAGCTCGGCGGCCAGGATGGCTCGAACCTGGCGATGGCGGTGATCCGGGAACACCTTGCCGCCAAGGGCCTGGGGCTCCACAACGACCTGCAGAACGAGTCCTCGATCGTCGGCAACTTCCCGACCGTCATCATGATGCACCGCTTCGGGACGCCTGCCCAGAAGGAGCGGTTCATGGAGGGCATGATGACCGGCGCGGTGCGGATGGGCTTCGGGCTGACCGAACCGGACCACGGTTCGGACGCGACGTGGCTCGAGACCTCCGGCGTCCGGGATGGCGACGACTGGGTGATCAACGGCGCCAAGCGGTTCAACTCGGGCCTGCACGCGGCCACCCACGACCTGATCTTCGCCCGCACCTCGGGCGATCCGGGGAAGGCGGACGGCGTCACCTGCTTCATCGTGCCGACCGACTCACCCGGCTTCGAGGTCCCCTTCATGTGGTGGACCTTCAACATGCCGACCGATCACGCCGAGGTGTCCCTGACCGATGTTCGGGTGCCGAACGAGGCGATCCTGGGCGAGGAGGGCCGCGGCCTGGCCCTGGCACAGACCTTCGTCCACGAGAACCGGATCCGCCAGGCCGCCTCGGGCGTCGGCGCGGCCCAGTTCTGCATCAACGAAAGCGTCAGGTACGCGCGTGAACGGATCGTCTTCGGCAAGCCTCTATGGCTGAACCAGGCGATCCAGTTCCCGCTCGCCGAACTCCAGACGGAGTGCGAGATGGTCCGCAACCTCGTCTACAAGACCGCCTGGGAGCTCGACCAGCAGCACCACATGGAGGTCACCGACAAGGTCTCCATGTGCAACTACCGGGCGAACCGCCTCGTCTGCAACGCCGCTGACCGCGCCATCCAGACCCACGGCGGCATCGGCTACACCCGGCACATGCCGTTCGAGCACATCTACCGCCACCACCGGCGGTACCGGATCACCGAAGGCTCCGAGGAGATCCAGATCCGCCGCGTGGCGGGGATC
>VXUF01000150.1 GCA_009837085.1 Holophagales bacterium | reverse complement strand
TGGTGATTGGGGTGAAGTCGTAACAAGGTAGCTGTAGGAGAACCTGTGGCTGGATCACCTCCTTTCTAAGGGCTAATGCCCGGGCGGCGTTGCGTTCTCGCTCGCCGATCCGAGCAGTCCAGGTCGATACGCGACCTTCCTCTATTCAGTTTCCAGGGAATCGGTTGGAATGCCTGGATGGCGACGCTGGGCCTATAGCTCAGTTGGTTAGAGCGCACGCCTGATAAGCGTGAGGTCGGTAGTTCAAGTCTACCTAGGCCCACCACCACGGTCGGACGCTTGGATCGGCCCACGGGTATGGGGCTGTAGCTCAGCTGGGAGAGCGCCGCCCTTGCAAGGCGGAGGTCGTCGGTTCGACTCCGATCAGCTCCACCAGGCATCCTCAGAGGAAGGCTCGCGGCCTTTCTCGATTCCTAGAGACTCATGGCGCCGTAGGACGGTCGGCAGACGACAACTCCGGCGGTGTCGCGGTCTTTGAAAACTGAATCGAATCCAAGAAAGGGTAAAGGATTCAAGCAGCCGCTCTCTCCGGCCACGGCCAGGCGGAGGGCGGCAAGAAACCTAAGCGTCGAAGTCTCGAGTGTGCAATCTTTGACTTTGGTCAAGCTACTAAGGGTGCACGGTGGATGCCTTGGCGCAGAGAGGCGATGAAGGACGCGGCCAGCTGCGATAAGCCTCGGGGAGCTGCAAACAGGCTTTGATCCGAGGATTTCCGAATGGGAGAACCCGGCGGAGGTCATGCTCCGCCATTCCGGAGTGAACACATAGCTCCGTGAAGGCCAACGGGGGGAAGTGAACCATCTCAGTACCCCTAGGAAGAGAAAGCAACATGCGATTCCGTCAGTAGCGGCGAGCGAACGCGGAACAGCCCAAACCAGGCGGGCGCCAAGCCTGCAAGCGTTGTCCGCCTGGCGTCGTGGGGCATCGCACGATCCTGTTGCAGCGGGATCAGGGAGTAAGAAATCGGTCGTCTAGTCGAAAGTTCCTGGAACGGACCGCCATAGAGGGTGACAGCCCCGTAGGCGAAAGGCGAGCGACTCCCGAGCGATGTTCCCAAGTACCACGGGACACGAGAAACCCTGTGGGAATTCGGGTGGACCATCACCCAAGGCTAAATACTCCTCTGCGACCGATAGTGAACCAGTACCGTGAGGGAAAGGTGAAAAGTACCCCTGCCTAGGGGAGTGAAAGAGTACCTGAAACCGTGCATCTACAAGCAGTGGGAGCGCTATGGCCCGTGTATGCGGGTCCCGCGCGACCGCGTGCCTTTTGCATAATGAGCCGGCTAGTTACCGTCGCTGGCAAGGCGAAGCGTCTTGCATAGCCGTAGCGAAAGCGAGTCTGAACAGGGCGATCCAGTCAGCGGTGGTAGACGCGAAACGAGGTGATCTACCCATGGCCAGGGTGAAGCTGAGGTAACACTCAGTGGAGGCCCGAACCAATGTTGGTTGAAAACGGCTTGGATGAGCCGTGGGTAGGGGTGAAAGGCTAATCAAACCTCGTTATAGCTCGTTCTCCTCGAAATAGCTTTAGGGCTAGCCTCGCGGATTGCATCGCGGAGGTAGAGCACTGGATGGACTAGGGGGCCCAAAAGCTTACCGAATCCAACCAAACTCCGAATGCCGTGAATGTGGACCGCGGGAGTCAGACTACGGGGGATAAGCTCCGTGGTCGAGAGGGAAACAACCCAGATCGCCAGCTAAGGTCCCCAAGTGTCAGCTAAGTGGGAAAGGATGTGGAGACGTCCAGACAGCCAGGAGGTTGGCTTAGAAGCAGCCATCCTTTAAAGAAAGCGTAACAGCTCACTGGTCAAGTGGCTCCGTGCCGATAATTCAACGGGGCTTAAGCTGATCACCGAAGCTGCGGATCCGACGGGCCTGCGGGCCCGCCGGGTGGTAGAGGAGCATTCTGAGGGCGCTGAAGTCGGATCGTGAGAACCGATGGAGCGCTCAGAAGAGACCCTGCCGGCACAAGTAGCGACAAAGCAGGTGAGAACCCTGCTCGCCGTAAGTCTAAGGTTTCCTGAGGAAGGCCAATCCGCTCAGGGTTAGTCGGCCCCTAAGGCGAGGCTGAAAAGCGTAGTCGATGGGAAACAGGTCAACATTCCTGTACCGTTCCGCTCTCGTTACGACGATGGGGTGACGCAGGAGGATAGACGAGCCTACGATTGGAAGTGTAGGTTGAAGCGTGTAGGCGGGAGTCGTAGGAAAATCCGCGGCTCCGTTAACGCTGAGACGTGATCCCGAGGGCCTCGGCCCGCAAAGTCGTTGATTCCATGCTGCCAGGAAAAACCCCTAAGCAGAGTGCGGGGCGACCGTACCGCAAACGGACACACGTAGACGGGGAGAGAATCCCAAGGCGCTTGAGTGATCCCCTGTGAAGGAACTCGGCAAATTGACACCGTAACTTCGGGAGAAGGTGTGCCACCGGCGGTGATGAGGCTTGCCCTCTGAGCTGCTGGGGGTCGCAGTGAAATGGCCCAGGCGACTGTTTACTAAAAACACAGGACTCTGCTAAGTCGAACACGACGTATAGGGTCTGACGCCTGCCCGGTGCCGGAAGGTTAAGAGGAAGTGTTAGCGGACCTTCGGGTTCGCGAAGCTCTGAATTGAAGCCCCGGTAAACGGCGGCCGTAACTATAACGGTCCTAAGGTAGCGA
>VXUF01000060.1:6858-16391 GCA_009837085.1 Holophagales bacterium | reverse complement strand
CCCCAGCACCGCCGCAACGCCGCCGTGCGCTGCCACGCCTCGGCTAGGATCCGCGGCTCCGACGACTGGGAGGTGTGATGACGATCGATGAGTTCGTTGCCGATATGGCGGTGAAGGCGGGGGGTATCGATCCCCTTGGGAAGAGGCTGCTGTTCCTGCTCGACGACGAGCAGATGCTGATCGACGGGACGGGCGAGGCGAACGTCGTCTCGAAGGTGTCGGGACAGGAGGTCGAGACGGACTGCACGGTGCGGATGTCGATCGACACGTTCGGCAAGCTGCAGCGCAAGGAGATCAAGCCGTTCATGGCCGTCGCCTCGGGCAAGATCAAGGTCAAGGGCGACATGTCGATTGCCGCGAAGCTGAAGAAGCTGACCTGAGCTTGGCGAACCCGTCGATCCGGATCCGGCAGCCGGTCGCGCTCAGGGCCGTCAACCGTGTAGGAGCGGTTGCCGGCCGCTGCGGACTGACGCCCTTCAGGCTGACGCCCGAGCGGATCCTGGAGAACGCCCGCCGGGCCAGCGGGTTCGAGGTGCGCGACCGGATGTTCCTGGAGGGGGTCGAACGCCTCGTGCACGGGCTCGAGACGCAGGCGCGGCTGAGCACGTTCGGTCGGCTGGCCGCGCGCGGCACGGTGCAGCGTTCGGCCGACTCGCGCTCCCAAGTCGAGCGAGCGCTCTCGGAACACCCCGAGATCGGCGACGAAGAGGTCCGCGCGCCGGTCTTCATCGTCGGCATGCCGCGGAGCGGGACGACGATCCTCCACGCTCTGCTGCACCTGGACCGGGACCACCGGGCGCCACTGTCCTGGGAGTGCCTCCTGCCCCACCCGGCGCCGAATCCGGGCGACTACGAAGACAACGATCGGATCGAGACCGTACGGCGCGAGTTCGACCAGATCTTCCGGCTCGTGCCCGACTTCCGCCGCAAGCACTACATGACGGCCGACTCGCCGCAGGAATGCATCGGCATCACGGCGCTCAACTTCACGAGCTTCCAGTACGTCGCGATGGCCTGGCTGCCGGAGTACCTCGACTGGTTCGCGAAGGCCGACCAGGTGCGGAATCTGCGCTGGCACCGGCGCTTCCTCCAGTTCCTGCAGTCAGGGGGCGTTCCCTCCCGTCGCTGGCTGATGAAGTCGCCCGTCCACCTGATGCGGCTGCGGGCTCTGTTCGAGGTCTATCCGGATGCCCGGGTCATCGTGACCCACCGTCACCCGGTCGACGTCGTGCCGTCGGTCGGGAGCCTGATCTCGTCGATGCGGTCGTTCTACTCGGACCACGAGGACACGCCGCGAACGGCGCGTGAGCAACTCCTGACCTGGGCCGACTACTTCGCCCGGTTCCTGCGAGACCGCCGGGAGCTCGACCGCGAGGAACAGATGGTCGACGTGTTCTTCGACGACTTCGTCAAGGACCAGATGTCGGTCGTCGACGCGATCTATGCCCGCTTCGGTTGGGACCTCCAACCGGAGGACCGGCGCCGCATGGAGCGATTCCTGCAGCAGGAGCGCCGGGGAAAGCACGGCGTCCACGAGTACTCGCTGGACCAGATGGGCACGACACGGGCCGAGATCGAGAACGAGTACGCCCACTATCTCACCTTTCTGGAAACCCAGAGATGAGCCTGGAGACACAGCGATGAGCGAACCCGACTTCGAGAGCCGGCAGGCGCTGCACGAGTTCCTGGACGTGATCCGCAACGCCGAGCAGACGTTCCTCGACCCCGAGAAGGAACTCGACCACCAGGGGCACGTGGACGGCTACCAGCACCTGTTCCACCTGATGCAGATAACCGTCGACTTCTACCTCCACAACGACCCCTTGCGGCCCCGGCTTGTGCGGCTCACCGACGGAACCCGCAAGCTCTACGGCGACAACGTGGACTCGGTCTACTACTTCTCCCAGGTCCGGGGAGACCAGGAGTACGTCATCCGCGGGCGGCACTTCGGCAGTTGTTACCTGAGCTTCTGCCTCTACGGCGGAGACCCCAACGGCGAGCTGGCGGACCGGGTGACGCTCAACGTCAACCACCGCGACATCGCGTTCGAGGACGACGGGGCTTTCGAGATCAGGCTGACGCCCGATCCGCAGGGCCCGAACGAGTTCCGGATCGACCCCGACTCGGTGTCGCTCTTCACCCGCGAGTACTTCCTCGACCGCGCGTCGTCGAAGGAGAGCATCCTCAGCATCGAGAACGCCTCACCGCAGCCGCCCGCGCTGCCGCTGGACGACGCAGAACTGGCGCGGCGCATCCGCAGCATGGCGATGTTCTTCATGTGCACGACCTGGATCGCGCCGCTGCCCGTCCACCTGCCGTTCAACGAGTTCTGCGATCCGTGGGAGTTCGACCCGGAGCAGGGCGGCTGGGGGACCGTCGACAACATCTACTGCTTCTGTCGCTTCCGGCTGCAGGAGAACGAGTACCTGAAGGTGCGTTTCCGGTCACCGGAAGCGTGCTACTGGGGCCTCCAGACGTGGAACTACCTGATGCAGTCGATGAACTACGAGGACTTCCCGGTGTGCGTCAATAAGCAGACCGCGGTACCTGAGCCGGACGGCAGCTACGTCGTCTACCTGAGCCACCGCGAGGCGCCAAAGAACTGGATCAGCACCGCCGGCTACAACGAGGGCGTTCTCTTCGCCCGCTGGCTGCTGGCCGAGGAGTTGCCGGAGACGCCGGAGGTCGAGCTAGGGGGGTGGTAAGGAGGCGCTAGATCCAGTCGCGGTCGGCGATCTTCTTCGGCAGGAACTCCTCAGTGACGAAGGAGAGGCCCTTGCTGGAGAGGGCTTCGAGTTCCCACTTGACGCCGGCGCTGAGCATGTTCTTGATCTCCTTCTGCCAGGGCTTCGCCTTGAACCACTCGTAGTTCAGGATCTCCTTCGCGCGGGAGCGGTCCTGGTCGTTCAGGCGGATGCTGACGTCTTCGGAGAGGTCGTAGGCGGCGGGATCGAAGCTGGAGAGGCCGATGAAGCGGGCCTTGGGAACGGCCATCCGCTTGGACTCGAAGGCGAGGCCGATCGAACCCTGCTTGACGACGGAGTGGATGTAGTAGCCCCAGGGGTCGTTGTCGACGAAGACGTACAGCGGAAGATCCAGCTCGTGGACCATGCGGTAGAGGAGACGCCGTACACCGCGCGGCGGCTGTCCCTGACCGGTCACGAGGATGCAGTTGTGGCGCTTCCAGAACTTGTCCTCGTTGAGCCGGGCCCAGACCGCCTCCTTCTCCACCAGGAGGATGAACTTCGCGCCGTGACCGACGAAGCGGATCGTGTCCGGTTCGACGATCCCGGGAACCGACCAGCCGCCTGAGCCCATTCGGGAGAGGTCGATCACGTCGCCAGCGTCGACGAGGGTAAGTGGGCCGACGACGGAGCCTCGCTTCGCCGCGAACAGGTGGAGCTCCTCGCGCAGGGCGCCCAGGGTGACCTCCAGGTCCTCGATGATCGGGTCCGACTCCTCCTGGCCCTCGAAGGTGTTCTCCTTGCCGTCGGCCAGGGTGTGCTTGCTCATGTAGTAGAGGTCGCGGATGCTCGTCGTCTTCTGCTCGTCCAGGAGCTGGGAGCAGCCGCGGGCGACCAGCAGCGTCTGCATGTACTTGCGCGCCTGGTTCAGGTTGAAGAGCGACCGCCGCTGGGTCGCGTCGCCCATCTCGATGATCTTCTTGCGCTTCGAGAAGGTGACGTTCGAGAGCGTCCGCGACGGGATGTCGACGTAGGGATCGACCTCGCGGCGCGCCATCGCGATCGTCTTCTTCGCCAGGTGCTCGATCTTGGCCTTCGCGTCGAGACTGGCCGGTATCTTCAGCCGGTCAGCCGTCATACCAGCTCCAGCTGCGACCCGGGATCACGCTCGGCTTCCGCGGGAAGCGGCGGCGGCAAGTGCTCCGCAGGCGCCGCTTCAGCGTCTTCGGCAACAGTCGGTTCGGCGTTCGGATCGACGACGAGGACGTTCTCGGAGGCTTCCAGCTCATCGCTGGAGGCCTCCTGCTCCTCGAGCATTCCCGCCAGCTCCGTCTTCTTTCGACTGATCGCGAGCAGTCGATCGCGGAACAGCTTCTGGTCCTTGCCGGTGATCGCCTCCACCGAGTTGACGACCTCCTCGATGTAGAGGTTGAACACCTCCCGGCGACGGGCCTCGCTCTTCGCTCGCGCCTTGCGCTTGACGTACTGGCCGAGTCGGCGCCCGCAGGTCTGCACGGCGAGCTTGATCTCCTTGCGGATCTCGTCGTAGTCCGCCACCGCGACCTTGCTCTCGGAGCTGAAGGGAACCCAGACCGAAGCGAGATGGACCAGGACGATCAGCGGGCCCGACGGCAGCGCACCGCGCGACTGGGTCAGGCCGTAGTTGCGCCAGGAGACGTCCATCACGGCCTTGGTGATGCAGCAGGAGCCGGCCAGGTACTGCAGCGGAACGCGGTTCGCGAAGCGCAGCACCTTGGCCAGGTCGTCGGCGGGCAGGTCGCCGCCCCACGCCAGGCCGACCTCCACCTGGAACGGGTTGCCGCGGTAGACCGCCGGCCGGCGCGTCTCGACCCCATAGAACTCCGCCCGGATGCCCCGGGTCAGGCCGGCCAGCAGCTCCTGCACGCCGATCGGCGACAGGCAGTCGGTCGATGGTGGCCGGATGCGGGTCGCGGAGTCGTTCAGCGCCTGGTAAAGCTTGTCGGCGGCCTTGCGGACGACCGTGTTCGGACGCGCCTTCGGATCGATCCCCGCCCGCTTCGCGAGCCCCACCGCCATTTGCGGCGAGACACGGCTGAAGTCCCGGGACAGGCACTGGCTGATCGTCGCGTGCCTGGTCGACTGCAACATCTTCATCAGCACGCCGAGTTCGACGCCATGCGGATGCGGCTTGATCTCGCTGGGCGCCACCGGGTTCGACTGAACGCCCCGGACGTAGTCCGTTTCTGCGCCGTGCGGATCCCTGTAGTGCAGCGTCGCGTGGGGGTTCGCCACCGCCACCTGGTGCAGGAACTCCTCCACCGACTGGCGGCCCTTCATGTATTGCGCCTCGAGCTCGAGCTCGACCCGCGTGCCGTGATCCAGATCCCAGTCGTCGAGCTTCTTCTTCCCGACCGCCTTCGGCTTGTTCGTGTTCGTGTCGATGACGACCTGCATCGCATAGGCGGACGACCGGGGACCGGTCCGCGACACGATCGACACCGGCTTGCCGGTCGTCAACTGGCCGTACATCGCCGCCGCCGAGATGCCGATGCCCTGCTGGCCGCGGCTCTGCTTCAGGCTGTGGAACTTCGACCCATAGAGCAGTTGCCCAAAGATCCTCGGCGCCTGCGCTTCGACGATCCCCGGACCGTTGTCGGTCACCCGCACGACGTACCGGTTCTCCCCTTCGGCCGCGTCGAGTTCGACCCGGATCTCGGGCAGGATACCCGCCTCCTCACAGGCGTCGAGTGAGTTGTCGACCGCCTCCTTGACGGTCGTCAGGAGCGCCTTGCGAAGCGAATCGAAGCCGAGCAGGTGGCGGTTCTTGGCGAAGAACTCCGAAACCGAGATCTCCCGCTGGCGGCGGGAGAGGGTCTCGGCTGTGACTCGTTTCGCCAAGGCTGCCCCTTTCGGTTCAGGGGTTCAGAACGTGGCGCACCCCTACGTGCACCATGCGGGGTGCGCCGATCGTGACCAGACCGGTGCCGGATATGCCTACCTGCACTTCCTCGTCGAGCAGGTTCTCGAGACCGGCGAAGACATGCCAGCGGCTGCTGAGCGCGCGGGCGGCGCTCAGATCCACGACGGCGAAGCTGGGCAACGGCCTCGTGTTCAGGTCGTCCTCGTACTGCTCACCGACGAAGCGGAGTCCAAGCCGCGCCTGAAGCAGGTCTGGATTCGAGTACTCAAGGCCGAGGCTCGCCGAATGCTCGGGGGTCTGCGCCAGGCGCTGGCCCTCGAGTTGAGGGAACTCGGCCGCGCTGTCGACCTCAGCGTTGCTGTAGAGGTAGGAGAGATCGAGCCGCCAATCGTCGCCGAGCCGCTGGCGGAACTCCGCCTCGAGTCCGTGTATGCGCGTTCGGTCCAGGTTGAGCCGCTGGCGGCAGGACCCGCCGCCCGGCACGAAGCCGCAGGGCCGGAAGAACCGGCTGCTCGCGATCGAGGCCAACGTCACGTTGGCGATCGGGTTCTCGACCCTGTTGAGAAAGGCGTTCAGCGACAGCCTGGAACCGCCCTGGTAACGGACGGCGCCGAACTCGATTCCGGAGAGCCGCTCCGGCTCGAGCGCCTCGTTCGCCTCCGTGATGTCGTTGCGAACCCGGAAGGGGCGGTACAGCTCGTTGACGGTCGGCGCCCGGAACGACCCGTACACCGAGCCGCGCAGGCTCCAGCCGAGGTCGAGTGCATAGAGGAAGCCGATCCGCGGCGACGCGGCCGTCTCTTCCCGGTCCTCGAACATGTCATCGCGGCGGATCGAGCCGTCGGCCTTGTTGATCTCCAGCCGGCTCCCCGAACCCGTCTGCCAACGGTCGACGCGAGCCCCGAGTTCGAGCGTCAAACGCTCACCGAACTCTGCCCGCCGCTGCACGTAGGCACCCGTGATCGACTGGTCACCCCCGGCCATTCGGCGCCGATTGAACTGCGTCGTGTAGAAGAAATCCTCGTTCGTCGCGCCATCCACGCTGCGCCACTCGGCGCCGGCGACCCACAGGCCGGATCCGACTTCGCCTTCCCACTGCGCACCGAGGCCCGTGGCCTCGGAGTCGACCAGGAACTGGTCGAGCGCCGGTCGCTCGGACGACCGGTCGACCTGCTGGGCGCTGAACCGGCTGGCGAACTCCTGCTCGTGAGTGAAGCCGCGGACCGTCCAGGTATCGCCCCGGCCGCTCACCACATCCGCACTGAAGCGGAAGGACGTCAGATCGGTGTCGTTGCCGGTGAGCGGCGTGCCGTTGCCGCGGTCCTCGGAGAGGTTGTCGCCGCCGATGCTGAACTGCACCGACTCGCCGGCGGAGAACGCCAGCCGGCCGCCGACGCTGGTTTGCTCCGAGAACGCGTCGACGTCGATCGGCCCACGCTGGTCATCCCGCACGACCGGGTAACCGTCCATGTCGAAGCTCCTCGCCGACAGGGTCAACGACGCCTTCTCGAACCCCTGCCCGAACCAGGCGTCGCCCGACAGAACGCCGTGGTCGCCGGCGAGCGCCGAGAGGCTCAACCCGGGTCCCGATTCCGACGGAGTCGCGGTGACCAGATGGATCACGCCGCCCAGGGCGGAGTTGCCCCAGAGGCTCGAACCGCCGCCGCGCACGACCTCGATCCGGTCCAGGCTCTCGCGACCGACGCGCCCCCAGTAGATCCAGCCGCCGAACGGATCGTTGAGCGGCAGGCCGTCGAGCAGTACCAGGGTGCGGCTGACGCCGCTCGGTCCGATCCCGCGAAGCGAGACACCCTGGCTGGTCGGATGAGCGACCATCGAGCTGTTGCGGCGGAACAGGCTGAAGCCAGGCACCCGGCGCATCGTGTCGTCGAGCGCCAGGGAAGCGCTGGCCCGGAGCTCCTCGCCGGAGAGCACGGACACGCTGGACGTTACCTGGCCGAGTTCCTGTTCGGCCCGGGAGGCGGTGACGACGATCGTCTCGGCGAGGGCGGGCTCCTCGACCGGCTCGCTGCCGTCGGCGTCGTCAGCTCCCGACCCGGCCAAGGCCGCGGAAGCGGTCAGCGCCAGGGCGAACACGGAGGCGAGGAGGAAACAGCCGCGAACGGACCCAGCCGGTGTTCGCGTGATCGAGGCGGCAGTCAGAGTGAACATGCACAAGCTCCTAGGCGGCCGGACCCGGCGTCTCCGGGTCGGCGGGAGCGGGCATGGTAAACGATGCGGGGTCGACGTCCGCGCCGGTATCGGCCTCCCGGATCCTCAACTCGGCGGCAACCTGGCCCTCCACCGCGATCCGGATCGTCCCCGGCACCATCAACCCGCCGGCGTCCATGTAGTCGCCGAGCGTCACATCGATCTCGCCGGTGGAACCCAGGAGCGCCCCGTCGAAGACGACCTGGCGCTCCAGGAAGTCCTCGCCGCCCAGGTGAAGGGTGCGCGCCTCGCCCTCCGCGGTCACGATGTCGAGCCGGTACGTCTCGTCGCGCGCGACCTTTCCGACGCCCCCGAACGAAACCTCCAGGCCACGCTCCTCCCTGCTCGCGAGCAGCCCCCAAAGAAACTCGCCGAGCAGCTCCGCCGCTCCGACTGTCTCCTGGGCCAACGGCGCGGGCTCGACGACGCCCTGCATCGGCGACAGGGTCCACGGCGTTTCGCCGTCGTAGGCCAGGATCATCGACAGTCCCTGCAGGTCGATGTCGATGCGGAACGAACTGGGGCGGGCGAATGCCGCTTTCATCGGCACCTCGAAGCCGAGCATGACTGCGGTGCCGACCGCGCTCAGCGTCTCGACCTCGGCGGCCGAACCGCCGCGGGCGCTTCCGTAACGCGCCAGCACGTCGTCCAGGCCGAGCGTCGCGTCGGCCATCTGCCCCGGCATGAAGAAGACGTCGGGATCGATCTCCGGATCGATCTCGAAGGACTCGAACTGGAGCGGCATCTCCCCCATCGGGCTGATCATCGTGTGCCGGTGGGCGATCATCAGGCCGTCGACCTCGCGGAAGTCCTCGAACAGGGTGGCCGTCTCCTGCAGGCCGAAGCCGAGATCCACCTGTGCCACGCGCTTCCTCTCCAGGCCGTCCTCGACTCCGATGAAGACCTGCTGGACGACACCACTCGGCGCCGTGACGAGGAGCTTCCACGCCTCGCCACTCTCGATCTCCTCGCGACCGGCGAGTTCGATCCGGTAGCCGCGCTCTTCGAGGTCGACCAGGCCCTGCACGCTGACGTCGGCGTCCGCCGCCGCGACGGCCGCCACGTCTCCCTCGAGCAGTACCGGCTTCATGTCCCCGGGCTGCTGAGCCCAGGCCTGCTCGCCGTCGAAGGCCCGAATCAGGGCCATGCCGCCGAAATCGCCGTCCATCCGCACCTGGTTCGGCGCCCGCAGGAGCACGGTGAACAACGCCTCCATTCCCTGCATGGACATCGTGGCCGCACCGCGTACACCGGTGACGGCGCGCAGGCGCTCGAGCCCGCCGCGCGCTTCGAAGTGGACGGCTAGAACGCGGTCGAGTTCGCTGGGCTCGGCCTCCTCCTGGCTCCAGGCAGGCGCCGCCGCCAGGACAACCGCCAGAACGGTCACGCAGCGAGCCATCCGTACACGAGCCGCCGAGCCGATCGGTGCAGATCCCTTCATCTCATCCTCCGCTGGCCATCCGCCGCGAGTTCCGCCGGTGGGCGCCAGGGCGGCTCGCTGCCCCAAACTGTGCCGGCATGATACCCCGAACCGGACTGGCGAAAGAGGTTGCAGACGAGCCCTCCGGAAGCCAGCATACTCGTTTGCGAAGTTCTCGCAAACTCCTGGCGGAAAAGGAGTTACGTCGGAGGCTCGAGTGCGTTGGCGATCGCCGACCGCGAACGACGACCTGCCCCGGCAGGCAGCTAGTAATCTGCCCGAAATGAGCGTCGACGTTGAGCCAGTCGATCCGGGC
>VXUF01000060.1:0-6848 GCA_009837085.1 Holophagales bacterium | reverse complement strand
GTCCCCGCCTGACCAGAGCGTAGTTGAAACCTCCTCCCAGTCCAGGCGGCTTCGCTTCACGGCGAACGGCTGGGAGTACTTCCGCATCTGGATCGTCAACGTCGCGTTGACGCTCCTGACCCTCGGCATCTACTCGGCCTGGGCGAAGGTGCGGGCGCGCCGTTACCTGTACGGCCACATCTGGCTTGGCGACACCGCCTTCGACTACACGGCGAACCCCGTCGCCATCCTGCGGGGCCGGATCCTGGTCGCCATCGTGGCGACGATCCTGTGGTTCGCCAACCTGTTCTCGCTCTGGTACTACTACGCGGCGCTCGCCGTCATGATGCCCCTCGTGCCGTGGGTTGTGGTCCGGGCCCGTACCTTCCAGCTTCGGAACTCCAGGTACCGCGGCATCGCCTTCGACTTTCAGGGCAAGTACTGGGACGCGGCCGTCTGGTACCCGCTGACGTGGATCGCTTCCTTCGTGACCCTCGGCCTGGCCTGGCCGTTCAGAATCTTCGGCCGCGACCGCTACCTCGTCGACGAGTCCCGCTTCGGCAACAAACCGTTCCGGTTCAACGGTGAACCCGGGCCCTACTATGGCGTCTACGTCACGGTCTGGGTCGCGGGCGTGTTCCTGTTCTTCCTGACTTGCATCGCCGCCGTCAGCACCTTGAGCACCGAGCCCTCCGAGCCTTCGCCGGCTGCGATCTACCTGCCGCTGGCGTTCGTGTTCGCGGCGAGCCTGCTCTCCGTGGTCTACATCCGCACGCGCCTGCTCAGCTACCGCTGGAGCAACACGCAACTCGGCGACAGCGACTTCATCCTCCAGCTCTCGTTTGGAACCATGCTCTGGCTCTATCTGAGCAATGCAGTCGCGATCGTGTGCACGTTCGGCCTGTTCGCGCCGTTCGCGCGCATCCGCGTGCTGCGCTATGTGGTGGACCAGTTCCTGGTCATGCAAGCGGTCGGCGAGGTCACGGTGGAAGCCGGCGAACCCCAACGCCTGGGCGCCACGGGCGCCGAGGCCGCCGGAGAGTTCGGCCTGGAGATCGGCATATGACCGCCGTTCCCTGCCGCTTCTTCGACGGGCGAACGTCGGCGCCCCGCGAGGCGACCTTGACGATCACGCCCGACCGCAGTGTCGTCGTCGCCATCGTCGGCATCGAGTCGCGGCGGGTTCACGACCTCACGGATGTCCGGATTCCCAGCCGCATCGCCGACACGCCTCGGCATCTCCTGCTCCCGGACGGCGCGGTCTGCGAGGTGCGCGACAACGACTCCCTGGACACGATGCGGGCCCGCGCAGAACGCGACCCTCTTCCGGCTGGCCGCCGTTTCGAACGCCTGCTCCACGCGCTCGACAGCACCTGGCGCGGAGCCGCGGCGGCGCTGGCCACTACTGCCGCGCTCCTGTACTCGTTCACCCAGTGGGGCGCACCGATGGTGGCCGGCGTCGTCGTGGCCGCGACGCCTCCCGAGGTGGAGGCCGTCATCGGCGCCAACGTGCTCACCCTCTTCGACCAGTTCAACATCATCGAGCCTTCCGAACTCGACCCCAACCGGCGAAACGAGCTTCTGGCGGCGTTCACCGAGATGAAGGAAGACACCGGAGTCGCCGATACTGAACTCCGGTTCTACTCCGGCAGACGCCTCGGCGCGAATGCCTTCGCCCTGCCGGGAGGAACGGTCGTCGTCACGGACGAACTCGTCGAACTGGCGGAGCACGACGAGGAGATCATCGCCGTGCTCGCCCACGAACTCGGGCACGTTGAAGGCCGCCACGTGATGCGACGCCTCGCCCAGACGTCCTCGATGCTGGTCGTCTGGACCGCGTTCACGGGCGACGTGTCGGTCGCGGGGTTGTCGATCTTCGCGCCCGACCGTTTGCTCGCCCAGAGCTACTCCCGCAACTTCGAGCGCGACGCCGATCGCTTCGCTTTCGACTACCTGGGGCAGGCGGGCATACCGCCAACCCGTCTGGGAGACATCCTGCGGCGCCTGGAGAGGATGAGCGGAACCGCCGGCATGCCGGTGTGGTCTTCGAGCCATCCCGGTGCCGAGGAACGCTCACGGAACGCCGAGGAGGCCGAAGCGCAGGCCCGGGACAGCGCCGAGGGCGACGAGTGACGACGACCGACGGGCCGCATATCCTCAGAAGCCACAGGACTACAACAGGGGAAGCGAACCGAGACCGCCAGGGACCCGGCAGGAGACACCGGACATGCAGAAACTGACCAAGGCGCAACGCGAGCAGTGGGCGATCGACGGCTACATCCGCGTCGAGCGGGCCCTGTCCGCCGAGCAGGTCGCGTTCTTCGACGCCGAGCTCGACCGTGTCCGCCAACTACCGGGTTGGGAGCCGAGCCCGGACGGACCGCTGGGCCACTACGCCTGGCTCGACCACGCCGTCGACCGCGACCCCGAGGGCTTTATGGACCGCCGGGTCCTGCTCCACTACGACCAGGCGTTCCTGGACCTGATGGACGCCTCGCCCGTCTTCGACCTGGTCACCGACATCATGGGTCCATACGTCGTGCTCAGCATGAGCCAGGCGATCGTGCGGCCGGTCAATCCGAGGTGGCCCGGCTACACCCACACCGACGGCGGCGAGGCGCTCCGTCGCATCCGGGTCACCGAAACCAGCCTGCCGCTGGCGATGAAGGGGATGTACCTGCTCTCCGACATCACCGACGAGGACTGCGGCAACTTCACCGTCTTCCCCGGCAGCCACATGCGGCCGTTCCCCGACCGGCCCTACCCCGCCCCGGGGCCGAAGACGCCGGGCGCGGTCCAGCTCAAGGGCAAGGCCGGCGACTGCATCCTCTTCCCGCACTCGCTGTGGCACGGCCCTTCAGTCAACGCGTCGCCTCGTGCCCGCAAGACGATCCTCTACAACTACTGCCAGTTGTTCCTGCGCACCTACGATCCGGAGCCCACGCCGGAAGTCCTGGAACGCTGCACGCCACGGCAGCGCCGCCTGCTCGGCGATCTCGGTTACGACTTCCGGCCGGGCTCGTACTTCTACGCACCGCAGGACCAGGTCGAGGTGATCGCCGGCGAGGGCGCCTGACGACCGCGGAACGGGAGGTTCTCATGAGCGCAGCGCACCCCGGCGGCCACCGCGCCCGCCACCGCCGGAAGGCATGCGCCGCGCTGTGCGCCTGCATGGCGCTGGCGTGCTCCAACATCGCCGCCCCGGGCCCGGAAAGCCCGCCGATCCCGGCAGAACCGCGGCAAGGCCCGCTGACCGGCCTGCTCGACGATCTGGGTCGGATCGTCGGCCGCGAGACGGTGGATCGCGGAGACGAGTTGCTTCGCATACTCGAGGAGCGCGGGCTCGAACCTCTTGAACAGGAGTTTCCGGTTACGGCAACAGAGCAGCAACCGCGAGAAATGGGGAGGAACCTGGTCGCCACGGTCGGTGAAGGACCTCGCGACATCGTGGTCGGCGCGCACTACGACGTGGCCAGGCTCCCGGACGGCACGGTCGTCGGGGGCGCCGTGGACAACGGCGCGGCCTCGGTCGTCCTGACCAGGGTCGCGGAGACCCTGAAACGACACGAGTTGAGCCACCGCGTCCGGGTCGTTCTCTTCGACCTCGAGGAAGCCGGGCTCCTCGGCTCTCAGGCCTACGTCCAGGCGGAAGACACCGCCCGTGTCGCCGCGATGGTGAACGTCGACGTGGTCGTCGGCGAGGACACGCTGATGTACGGGCCGACCTCCCACGAGGGAAACGACACGATCTACCGCGGCCTGCGCGTCGCCTGCGCCGCGAGCGAGATCACATGCATGGCCTTCCCCCGCTACCCCCCAAGCGACGATCGCCCCTTTCAGGCCGCGGGAATCCCCAACGTCTCGCTCGCCATGAACAGTGCCGCGGCGTCGCATCAGATGTGGCTCGCCCTGAACGCGGGGGCTGAGTCGGGGCTCCGCGAGGGCTTCGTGCCCGAGGTCTTCCGGATCATCCACTCGAGCAGAGACACAATCGAGCACGTCAGTGAAGCTGCGATGAACCACCTTCACGACCTGGTCGTGGCGCTTGTGCTTGAGTTGGACCGGTCTCTGTAAGGGGAACCGTGCCGGACACGGAGCCCCAGGGAACAGCGCAGATCCCGTTCCGCGAGTGGTTGCGAGGCGGCAAGTGGTTGGCCGGGCTGGCCGGTGGCGCGATCGCCGCTCCCATCGGGATCCAGCTTCACGAACTGGGGCACTTCGCCGTCAACGTCGCCTGTGGATTCCCCGACAACGTTCTGCGCTACGCCTCGGTCAGTTGGACAGGATCCAGCGAGTTCCGCCGGCTCTGGCGCGCCGGAGATGTCGAGGCGGCGGCCGCGATTGCCGAACCGTGGCAGGTGGCCTTGAGCGCCGCCGCGGGGCCGATCGTCTCCTACCTGACGGCCATTGGCTTCGTGCTCTGGGTCCGGAGATACGGTCCCGGTCCCCTTTCGCTGGTTCTCGGAAGTGGATTCGTCGCTCCCCTGCAAGGTATGGCGGCGATTCCGGTGATCGTCATCGACCTGTTTGGCGGCGGATTCACGGGAAACCAGGACGAAGCCAACTTTGCTGCGATCACGGGAGTCCCCGCGTCGCTTGCCGTTCTGCCCGGGCTCATTTGCCTGGTGCTCAGCTACTGGTTCCTCGTCACCGCGTCTCCTCGCGGCCAGAGGTTGCGCGCCGTCGTGCCGCCGTTGCTCGGAGTGGCCCTCGGCATTGCCCTGTGGGGCTCGGTGCTCGGCCCCCTGGTTCTTCCCTGATCGGCGAAGCGTCTCCTCAGGGAGGATCGGCGTAGGGTTCGTCCTCGGGCACGAACTCCGTCTCCAGCCGGGCAGCCGTGCTCCACTGGCGCATCGCCATCGTGTCGAGCAGGGCACGGCAGTAGTCCTGGGCCTCCGCCCGCAGTGGCGGCTCGTAAGTCGCGAAGCGGGACGCCACCGGGAGGAAGTAGGCGTCCGCGGCCGAGAAGTTGCCGAACAGGTAGGGACTCCGTGTCCCGAACTCGGCTCGGGTATCGCGCCAGAAGGCGGTCAGCCGTTCGATATCAGCGATGACTTCCGGCTCGTGTCCCTTGCCCGGGTGGTGCGAGCGGATGTTCATCGGCATCGCCGAGCGCAGCGCCGCGTAGCCGGAGTGGAAGTTCGCGACCAGGGACCGGGCGCGGGCCCGGGCTCGCGGATCCGCCGGCCAGAGGCCGCGGTCCGGATAGAGGTCGGCCAGCCGCTCGACGATCGCCGAGGTGTCAAAGGTGGCGAAGCCGCTCCCCGGATCGCCCTCCCAGAGCACGGGTACGAGGCGCGTAGGAGACAGGCGACCGATGTTCGCCTCCCAGTCCTCCGAGTCGAACTTCAACATCCGCTCGGTAAACGGGATGCCGAGTTCGGTCATCAGGACCCACGGCCGGAGCGACCACGACGAGTAGTTCTTGTTGCCGATGACGAGGGTGAGCGCTTGCGGCATGGGCGGCGGAGCCTACACCCAACCGGGTTGACGGAGGCGGTGCAGGCGCTATTCTGAACGCCGGTGTCCCCCACCAGAAGAAAGCGCGATCTCTTCCCGGCCGCCCTGGTACTGGCCGCGGTGTCCAGCGCCCCGCTCTGCGCCCAGGCGGGCTCGGCCTGGTCCCCGCCCGGCGACATCGACGGGCTGTGGGATTTCGCCACCGCCACACCGCTTCAGAGACCCGCGGCCCATGCCGAAAAGGAGTACTTCACCGTCGAGGAGGCGGCCCAGTTCGAACGCGACACGATCGCGCGCCGCGCCGAGGCCCAGAAGCGGAGCCCGAGCGTCCACGCCCCGTACTGGCTCGACCACGGGCGCAACGTGCAACCGTCACGATGCACTTCGTTGATCTTCGACCCGCCGAACGGCCGCATCCCGCCGATGACCGAAGACGGCCGGCGCCGAGCTGAGAAACGCCGCGACCTGCGCGCCAGCCCGCCGGGCGGTCCCGAGGATCGCAACCTCTGGGAACGCTGCCTGATGGGCTTCAACGCCGGACCGCCGATGAACCCCGGCGGCTACAACAACAACGTGCTGATCCTGGTGACGCCGGACACCGTCGCGCTGCTCAACGAGATGGTCCACGACACCCGGATCGTCCCCCTCGACGACCAGCCCCGGCTGCCCGAACACCTGCGCCAGTTCAAGGGCGATTCGCGCGGCCACTGGGACGGCGAGACCCTGGTCGTCGAGACCCGGAACTTCGATCCCCGGATCAGCTTCGCGGGCTCGGGCGGCAACATGCTCCTGACCGAACGCTTCACCCGCTACGACGAGGACACCCTCCTCTACGAGTACACGATCGATGACCCGGAGTCCTTCGAGCGCCGCTGGAGCGCCCGCGTCGAAATGAAGAAGTCGGACCAGGCGATCTTCGAGTACGCCTGCCACGAGGGCAACTACGGCCTGCTGAACATCCTCGAGTACGCGCGGACCAACGAGAAACGGGCTAGCCAGGCTCGAGCAGAGTGACCCCCGGCAGCCGCGCCGCCTTCCGGTCGAAGGTGTAGAGCGGCACCGCCCCGGCCCGCCGCGCCGCGGCCGCGATCATCCGGTCGGCGAAGTCGGCGCCGCCACGACGATAGCCGCCTGTGGCCTCCACTACGTCGCTCGCGCTTTCGATCTCGACCGCCGCAACGTGGACGAGTTGATCGAGGAAGCTTGCGATCCGCTCTCGCCCAAAACGGAAGGTGTACTCCAGTGCCCAAACCAGCTCGACCAGAACCTCTCGACTGACGAACCCCGGCTCGTCGAGCGTCAACTGCAGCATCAGCTTCTCCGCCGCTTCCCCTTGCTCCTCGTCGTCCCGGAGGAAGAACCGAAGGAGGACATTTGTGTCGAGAGCGATCACTTACGACCGGCGCCTC
>VXUF01000105.1:2726-16455 GCA_009837085.1 Holophagales bacterium | reverse complement strand
GAGCCGAAGGCGGCCGTCCTGATCCCGGACAACCGCAACCGCTACCTGGCGGAGATCGCCGAGGCGGGCCGCGCGGCGGAGGCCGACGCCGGGCGGCGCGCGGCCGCTGCCTCGAAGGCGCACGGCTGCTACCGGGCTCTGGCCGAGCTGGACGATCCGGACCTTCCGAAGCCTCTTGCCGGGTACGCGCCCGAGGCGCTCGATACGGCGCCCGACCAGACGCTGGCGCGGCTGCGCCGGAGGTACCAGGAAGCGCTGGCTGAAGTCGGTGCCGACGCGGCTGAGCTGCTGAAGGACTGGCCCGGGCGCGTCGACGCCGCCCGTGCCGACGAGTACAGCTACCCGGTCCGCGGCCGCGAGGTCACGGGCGAGAACTACGTCACCACCCTGAGCCACCTGCGGATGCCGAAGCTGGCGCTGCCCGAGTACTCGGACTGGGGCGACCTGCTGCGCTTCCTGCTGAAGCACAACCTGCCGGGCGCCTACCCGTACACCGCCGGCGTCTACCCGTACCGGCGGCGGGGCGAGGAACCGACGCGCATGTTCGCGGGCGAGGGGATCGCGGAGCGCACGAACCGGCGATTCCACTTCGTGTCGCGCGGGCAGCCGGCGAACCGTCTGTCCACCGCGTTCGACTCGGTGACGCTCTACGGCTCGGATCCGGGGCTCAGGCCCGACATCTGGGGCAAGGTCGGCAACTCGGGCGTTTCGATCGCCACCGTCGACGACATGAAGCGTCTTTACTCGGGGTTCGACCTCTGCGACCCGGCGACGTCCGTTTCGATGACGATCAACGGTCCCGCGCCGACCATCCTCGCCTTCTTCATGAACGCCGCGGTCGATCAGCAGGTCGAGCGTCACCTGCGGGAAAGCGGCGGCCTGGAGCGGGCGCGCGCGGAGATCGACCGGCGGTCCGGCGGCGACGTGCCGGTCTACCGCGGCGAGCTGCCGGAGGAGAACGACGGCCTGGGACTGGCGCTGCTCGGCATCTCCGGCGACCAGGTGGTCGAGCGCGACGTCTACGAGCGCATCCGTGCCGACGCCCTGAGCCGGGTTCGGGGCACGGTCCAGGCGGACATCCTGAAAGAGGACCAGGCCCAGAACACGTGCATTTTCTCGACCGAGTTCTCGCTACGGATGATGGGTGACGTCCAGCAGTTCTTCATCGACCACAACGTCCGCAACTACTACAGCGCCTCGGTCAGCGGCTACCACATCGCCGAGGCCGGAGCGAACCCGATCACCCAGTTGGCGTTCACGCTCGCCAACGGCTTCACGATCGTCGAGTACTACCTGGCGCGGGGAATGGCGATCGACGACTTCGCGCCCAACCTGTCCTTCTTCTTCTCGAACGGGATGGACCCCGAGTACGCCGTGATCGGCCGGGTGGCGCGGCGCATCTGGGCGCGCGCGATGCGCGAGCGCTACGGCGCCTCAGCGCGCAGCCAGATGCTGAAGTACCACATCCAGACCTCCGGCCGCTCGCTCCACGCCCAGGAGATTCAGTTCAACGACATCCGCACCACGCTGCAGGCGCTGTACGGCATCCTCGACCGCTGCAACTCCCTGCACACGAACGCCTTCGACGAGGCGATCACGACCCCCACCGAACAGTCCGTGCGGCGAGCGCTGGCGATCCAGTTGATCATCAACCGGGAGTTCGGGCTCAACCGGAGCGAGAACCCCTGGCAGGGCTCCTTCGCCCTGGACCAGTTGACCGACGCGGTGGAGGAGGCGGTCTACCTGGAGTTCGAGCGCCTCGCCGAGCGGGGCGGCGTGCTGGCGGCGATGGACACGATGTACCAGCGCTCGAAGATCCAGGACGAGAGCATGGAGTACGAGGCGAAGAAGCACGACGGCAGCCTGCCGGTCGTCGGCGTGAACACCTTCCTCGCCGAGGGCCAGGACTTCGCCGAGACGGTCGAGGCGGAGCTCATCCGCTCGACGGACGACGAGAAGCGGCAGCAGATCGAGAGTCTGGCCGCCTTCCACCGCCGCCACGGCGACCACTCAACGGCGTGCCTCGATCGGCTCCAGGACGTGGCGCGACGACGCGGAAACGTGTTCGAGGAACTGATGGAGACGGTCAAGCACTGCTCGCTCGGCCAGATCTCGGACGCGCTCTACCGCGTGGGCGGCGAGTACCGGCGGAGCATGTAGCCCTCAGTCGGACTCCGCTGCTACTGGCACGGAAACGCCGTGATGTCCGACTTCGTGCTGGCGGTCGCGCCCTGCGGGTTGCCGTGAGTCCAGCGGCTGCCGTCGGGTCCCGTGATCCACAGGTTGAAGTCCAGGGTGGTCACCGGCGCCACGAACGCCCAGCGGTGGCCGTTGACTCCACAACCGTCGAGCACCTTGACGAGGACTTCCGGGTTGTTGCGGCCGAAGAACCACAGAATGCCTGCCTCGCTGGACCAGGCTTCGGCCTTGACCGGACCTGACTCGCCGTCTTGCGTGACGTAGCACATGCTGACCTCGTAGCCGCCGTCGAATTGAAGGACAACGGTGGTGGGCGTGCAGGTCCCGACCGGGTCCTCGGCCGGTCCCGGATCCGGAGGCGGGTCGGGGCTGGGCCCGGGGCGCGGCGCGCTGCCCCTCCCGGCGAAACCGTCCTTGATCCAGTCGAAGACCTTCGTGTTGGGCACGGTGCCGCGCACGTTCTCGGCCGTGCGCCCGACCGCGTAGATCATCACGTCTTCGCCAGCATGCGTTTCTATCGCCAGCGGGACCGTTGCCTCCTGCCGGTACGCCGTGTGGCTCGTGCTCGTGGGAGTGGCGCCGCCATAGCCGACAGTCCTGTCGCTGTTCGGATTGACGCGCGAGCCGCTCCGATGTCCCGGTCCGTTGGCGTAGCCCAGGATGGTGTACGGAACACCTCCCGAGTCTCCGCTCTCAGAGATCGTGCCCCCGGTGCTTATGCCGTGGACCGTCCCCAGGATGCCGTGGTGCGGCTGGTTGCGGAACGACGCTGGCACCGAGCGTGGGGTGTAGCGCAGATCGGACAGCGGCCGCATCGGGTAGCCGGCGATGGTGAAGACGTGGCTGTGGTCCGCGGTCGCGAGGATCAGGGTCTTGTTGAGATTCACGCTGCGCTGTGCGGCGCTGATCGCGCGATCGAACATCCGGGTGTCGATGAAGGCGCGATAGGCGTTCCCTTCGTGGTGCGCATGGTCGATGCGGCCCCCTTCGACCATCAGGAAGTAGGGCTTTCCGGTAGCGCCGAGGATCTGGATCGCCTTCCTCGTCATCTCTTCCAGGCTCGGTTCGCCGCCGTCCCGGTCCGCTTCGTACTCCAGGTGACTCGACGCGAACAGACCGATCGTGCGGCCCGAACCGCCCAGCGAGTTGAGCCCCTGCCGGTTCGAGACGTATCGATAGCCCCGCTGCCGCAGCTCGGCTAGCAGATCGCGGCCGTCCGACCGCCGGCCCGGAACGCCGTCGTCGTCCGATGCCGAAGTGGGGAGAAAGTGCCGTCGACCGCCGCCGAAGATGACGTGGAGCCCCTCCCCGAGCCGCGTGTTGTAACCCCCTCCGCCGGGGGTCATCTGGGCGGCGATCTCGTTCTCCATGTTCCGGTTGTTGACATGGGCGAACACGGCCGCCGGCGTCGCGTGGGTGACACGCGTCGTCGTGACGATCCCGACCGCGTAGCCCATCGAGGTCGCCAGTTCGCCGATGTTGGTCAACCGCGGGCCGTCGCCGTTGCCGTTGAAGTCCGCGTACTCGGTCGTCGGACCGAAGCCGATCACGCCCGTGTTCGTGTTGACGCCGGTCATCATCGCCGACATCGTGGCGGCGCTGTCGGGGGTGATGTAGTCGGCCGACGCCGTCCGGGAGATGGCGGTATAGGGCAAGCGGTCCATCGCCAGTTGTCCGTCGACGCCCACCGTCGCGATACGAGTGGAAGTGACGGTCGACACCCCCATGCCGTCGCCGACGAACAGGATGACGTTGTTCTTCTGCGCGGAGGCGGGCAGCGCCGCGCCCAGCAGGAAGGCGACCGTCCAGCTAGCGCACCAGGACGCCGTGAGGACGCCGTGGCTGCGTCGGATCGATACGAAGGAAATCGGCATGGTCAGCCTCCTGTCTCCATGGCCCGCTTTCCAGCACCAGGCTCTGGGGGGAACCGGGCCGCTGCGTGGATCTGTACCTGTTTCTTCTGAAGGATAGCGACTGCTAGATTGCGCGGCCATGAGCGACTGGCATCACGCGGACATTCTCGAAGCGATCGCCCAGCATCAGCCGGAGGCGCCGGCGCAGGCCTTCGTTGATCCCCTGGGCGGCGAACCGGCGCGCCGCTACTCGCAGGCCGAAATGCACCGCCGCGCGAACGGCGTCGCGGCCACGCTGATCGCGCGCGGAGCGAAGCGCCAGGACAAGGTGGCGCAGTACCTCTACAACGTGCCGGAGTACCTGGAGTCGGTGCTCGCCTGCTTCAAGGCGTCCCTGGTGCCGGTGAACACGAACTACCGCTACGTGGAGGGCGAGCTCCTCTACCTGTGGGACAACGCGGACGTCGTGGCGGTCGTCTTCCACGGTTGCTTCGCGTCGCGGATCGCGGATCTCCGATCGAAGGTGCCGGGAATCCACACGTGGCTCTGGGTCGACGACGGCTCGGGTCCCTGTCCCGAATGGGCGATTCCCTACGAGCAGGCCGCTGCCGCGGCGCCCGACGACTCGCTGACTTTCGAGGCGCCGTGGCCGCGCAGCGGCGACGATCTCTGGCTGCTGTACACCGGCGGCACGACCGGCATGCCGAAGGGCGTCATGTGGAGGCTCGACGATCTCTGGCTGCTCGGCAACGAAGGCCGGCCCGAGCCGTTCGATCTCTCGGGCGGCGTCGAGGGCCTCGTGCCCCAGTTCGACGACCTGCTGATGCGGCGGGTTTCCCTTCCCGCCTGCCCCCTGATGCACGGTACCGGTTTCCTCACCGCCCTCGGCGGCATGCTGAACGGGGGCACGGTGATCACCCTGGCCAACCGGCGCTTCGACGCGGTGGCCACGCTCGAGGCGATCACCAGGGAGAAGATCAACGGGATGGCGATCGTCGGCGACGCGTTCGCCAGGCCGATGGTGCGCGCGCTCGAGGCGGACCCGGATCGCTTCGACCTGTCCAGCCTCGAAGCCGTGGTCTCCTCGGGCGCGATGTGGAGCGCCGAAGTCAAGCGCGAGTTCCTGCGGTTCTGTCCGCCGGAGACGATCCTGACGGACAGCCTCGGGTCGTCCGAGTCGATCGGCATGGGCCGCTCGGACTCGACCGCCGGCGAGGCGACCGAAACGGCCTCCTTCGTGCTCGGCGACAACGCCTGCGTAATCGACGACGACGGCAACAAGGTCGAGCCGGGCTCGGGGGTGCTTGGGCGGATCGCCGTGGCCGGTCACATTCCGGTCGGGTACTACAAGGACCCTGAGAAGACGGCGGCCATATTCACCGAAGTCGACGGCGTCCGCTACTCGATGGCGGGTGACTACGCCACCGTCGAGGCGGACGGTTCGCTCAAGCTCTATGGCCGCGGCTCCGTGTGCATCAACAGCGGCGGCGAGAAGATCTTCCCCGAAGAAGTCGAGGAAGTGCTGAAGACCCACCCCTCGGTCCGCGACGCCGTGTGCGTAGGTGTCCCGGACGAGCGCTTCGGTCAGGCGGTCACGGCCGTTGTCGAACTGGACCGTCCCGGACAGTTCAGCGAGACGGACGTGATCGGTTGGGTGAAGCGGGAACTGGCGTCCTACAAGGCGCCCAAGCGGGTCCTGGTGCGGGACACGGTGGGTCGGGCGGCAAACGGCAAGGCCGACTACAACGGGCTGCGGGAGTGGGCGGTCGGTCAACTCGCGACGCGAGAGGCCACCCGGTGAACACGCCCGCGAAGCAGAAGGTCGTCGTCCAGTTGCCGGGCATTGCCAAGGCGGGTGCCGTCGATACGCGGTACTCCTTCGAACTGGAGGCGCTCCTACCGGTGGCCGAACTGGTCGAGGTTGCGGCGACGTCGGAAGAGGAGTTCCTGACCGAGGCATCGGACGCGGCGGCCGTCATCACCTCCTGGGGTTTTCGCATCAGCCGCTCGGTGGTCGCCGGCCTCCACGAGTGCATCGTGATCGGTGTAGGCAGCGTCGGCGTCGACATGGTCGACGTCGAGGCGGCGACGGAAGCCGGCATCGTCGTCACCAACGTGCCGGACGTGTTCATCGAGGAGGTGGCCGACCACACGATGGCGCTGCTTCTGGCCGGAGCGAGGCGGATGCGCGAGATGGACTCCATGGTTCGCCGCGGCGACTGGTTCCAGGGGCGGCCTCTGCTGAACGAGGTGCCGCGACTCTGGGGTCAGACCCTGGGCCTCGTTTCGTTCGGCAACGTGGCGCGGGCGGTCGCGCGGCGGGCGAAGCCCTTCGGTCTGCAGGTCATCGCGCACGACCCCTACGTCAGCGAGCTGAAGATGACGGGGGAAGGCGTCGAACCGGTCAGCTTCGGCGAGTTGCTGGAACGCTCCGACTACCTGTCGATCCACGCGCCGCTCAACGCGGAGACCCGGCACATGCTTTCGGCCCGGGAGTTCGCGGTGATGAAGGAGAACGCGGTCGTGATCAACGCCGGCCGCGGACCAACGATCGACGAAGCGGCTTTGATCGAGGCTCTCGAATCCGGCGGCATCGCCGCTGCGGCTCTCGACGTCCTGGAACGGGAGCCGCCGGCCGCGGACAACCCCCTGCTGGCGATGGACAACGTGATCCTCACGCCGCACGTTGCCTCGGCCACCACCCGGATGCGGCCCGAGACGCGACGGCGTGTCGGTCGTGAGGTCGCCCTGGCGCTCTCCGGGCGCTGGCCGATGAGTTGCGTGAATCCGACGGTGCTTCCGAGAGTGGAGCTTGAACGCTGGCAGCCGGTGCCGATGGAGCGCGGTCCGAACCGCTAGGCGGCCCTAGTCTTCGGAAAGGGGCGTGCTGAACCAGGCCAGCCGGCCACAGTACGGCTCGACTTCGCTCCAGGACGCGATGTCGAGATGCACGCACGCCACCGCGGCGGTGACGAAGCGGGGCGGATCATCGCCGGTGAGCCTCCGGACGAGTTCGGCACAGGTCGGCTGGTGGCCGACGATCAGGATCGAGTTCGCTTCGTCGGCCTGATCACGCAGGAGGTCGACCACGCTGCCGGGGGAGGCGAGGTAGAGCGCCGGCTCCAGGATCGTCGTGCGGTTCCAGTTGCCCGCCGCCACCGCCAGTTCGATCGTCTGCCGCGTGCGCACCGCGGACGAACAGAGAATCCGGTCGGGCAGGGCCTGCCGGTGGGCGAGTTTCCGGCCCATGGTCCGGGCGGCCTTGAGACCCCGGGAGTTCAGAGGCCGCTCGTGGTCGACCCCGCCGTACATGGCGCTCCAGTCCGACTTCGCGTGTCGCAGCACGTAGAGAACGCGCACGGTGGGCGACGCTAGCACCGTGCCGGGCGCTTTCGCCGCGCCGTCGCGCAGTACGGGCCTGTAGCATTCCGCGACCATGCAGGGTGTGGATCGATGGCGCCGGGCGGTGTGGCTCGCCCTTCTCGGCTTCGCGGCAGCTGCGGCTGCCGGGGCGCAGCCAACGGATCAGCCGTCGAGCCCGGCAGCAAGCCTCAACGTCGAGACGTTCGATTTCGCCTGGCGGAAGATCGCCGACACGTTCTGGGATGAGTCGATGGGCGGCGTGGACTGGGAGGCCGTAGGCGACGAGTTACGGCCCCGTGCCCGGGAGGCGGCGGACAATGCCGAGCTGCGTCTCGTTCTGCAGGACATGCTCTCGCGGCTGGGTCAGTCCCACTTCGGCGTCTTGCCGGGGACGGGTTCGATCGGCAGCCCGCTGCCGGTTGACGACTCGGAGGAGACGAGTGGCTGCACACGGGCGTTGATCCGGGCCGTGGCGGGCGCCGGCGGCTCCGCGGCGTCAGACGCGGGTCCGGGGTTCGACATCCGCTTCGTCGATTCGACGCCCGTTGTGAGCCGGGTCGAACCCGGTTCGTCCGCGGACCGTCAGGGCCTGCGGACCGGACTCGAGGTTGTTCGGGTCGAGAATCAGAACCTGGCGGCGCTCGAAGGTTGCCTCGAACTCGATTCCCTCGATCCGTGGGTCGCAAAGATGGTGCGGTTGCGGGCCGTCGAGGGCCTGCTCTATGGAGACGAGGATGATCCGGTCGGTGTGGAGTTCGCGGACGGGTCAGGGGATCAGTCCATGTTCGAACTCGAACGGGCCCACCATCCCGACGCGGTCGAGATGGGCTTCGGCAACCTGCCCAAGATGCGGTACCTGTTCGAGACCGAGGTACTGGAATCCGGCGCCGGTCGTGTCCTGGCGGTGCGCTTCAATGTCTGGTTGATTCCCGTGGTTGGAGCATTCGAAGCGGCGCTGTACGGTGAACCCGCGGCAGGCGCGCCGACCGTTGACGGCGTACTGATCGACCTGCGCGGCAATCCCGGCGGTGTGGCCGGGACGGCCGTCGGTGTCGCTGGCTACCTGCTCGAAGAGAGGGTCGTTCTGGGCAGGATGAAGAATCGGAGTACTGAGCTGAATCTGGTCGTCCACCCGCGGAAGATCTCGAGCGCCGGGACGAAGATCGAGGGATTCGCAGGTCCAGTCGCCGTGTTGATCGACGGCGGCAGTGCCAGCACCAGCGAGATCTTCGTCGCGGGCCTCCAGGACCATGGTCGGGCGCGTCTGTTCGGAGAGCCGAGCGCCGCGGCGGCACTGCCCTCGGTGATCGAGGGGATGCCGAACGGCGACCTGCTGATGCACGCGATCGCTGACTTCGAGCGGCCCAGCGGCGAACGAGTCGAGGGCAGGCCGGTAGAGCCCGAATCTCCCGTGAGGTACACCCGCGAGGGGCTTCTCGCCGGAAGGGACGAACCACGCGAGGCGGCGCTGGCCTGGATCGTCTCGGAACTCGAGAGGGATGGCGGATGAACATCAGCCTCTGGAGCGAGGGAGTCAGTCTCGGCCGCTTCGGTAGCGAGGGTGCGCTCGGCCCGCCCTGGTTGTGGGTGGTCGCGGGCCTTCTGTTGCTCCTCCTGGGGCGTCAGCTCTACACGGCGTTGATCGGTCTGGTCGGTTTCTTCGTCGTCTACGGCGTTCCGCAGGACTTGCTTCCCCTGGCGAGCGAGATGCGGCTGCTGATGGCGGTCGGCGTCGGCGTCCTCGCCGCGCTGCTTGCCTTCATCGTGCGAAAGGTTGCCGTGGCCCTCGCGGGCGCCCTGCTGGGCGCCGGAGCGGCGCTTTGGGCGATCAGCTTCTACGGCGCCCAATGGGACATCCTGTGGTGGATCGTGATTGCGGCGGCCGCCGTGCTCGGTGCGTGGGTGCTGCGTGTCGTCTTCGAGACCGCGCTGATCGTCGTCTCGTCCTTCGTCGGCGCCCTGCTGATCGTCGCGGCGGTCGGCCTCGAAGGGATGCCGGCACATGCCGGTGTCGCATTGCTGATCGTGATCGGCGTGGCGTTCCAGATGCGCCGCCGCCGGGCGGCGGACAGGGACGCGAAGAAGGCGTCAGCCAGCTAGGCTTGGGTCGTGCGCGGGTCCCTGCTCCTGGCCGTTCTGGCCGCGCTGTCCGGAATCGTTGAAGCCCAGGCTCAGGAGCCGGAAGGGTCGTGCACAGGCGACGGCACGAGCCTCTGCCTGAACGACGATCGCTTTCGCGTGACCGTGCGCTGGGAGGACGCGGCAGGCGACTCTGGTGACGGTCAGGCGGTCCAACTCACCGGAGACACGGGGTACTTCTGGTTCTTCGGCGAGGACAACGTCGAGGTCGTGATCAAGGTACTGAACGGCTGTGGCATCGGCGACGGCGCCTACTGGGTCTTCATCGGAGGCTTGACCGACGTGCGGGTCGAGGTCGACATCGAGGACGTCGAGGCGGAGGAAACCAGGACCTACGTCAACGAACTCGGCACGCTCTTCGTGCCGGTGTCCGACACGGCGGCCTTCCTGACCTGCGATTGACGGGGCGAGCTATTCGTCGGAACGGTTGGGCATCGTCACGGCGACCTTGCCGGCGCCGGCCGCTATGGCGGCTCCGGCGGAGGCAGTAAGCAGCGTCGCTTGCCCCGGGCGCGGGCTCTCGGCGCCGGCGGCGTTGCGGATCTCGATGTCGCCCTCGAGCACTAGGGCGATGCGCACGGTGTCGTCGGCGGGAAGCGGCGCCGGGCCGCGGCCCGCGACGTCCAGGACGTCGAGCCGGAAGTCCGCCACCGGCGGCGTGAAGGCGGTGCGCCGGCCCCAGGGATGTTCCTCGACTTCGGGCTCAAGGTTGGCGTCTCCCGCGGCCTCATAGACGAGGCTGCCGAGGAGCTCCCCAGGGTCCACTCGCTTGGACGTCAGCCCGAGGCGCAGGACGTTGTCGGAGTTGGCCATGACCTCGACCCCCGAGCCCTCCAGGTAGCTGTGAGGCACGCCTGGTCCGGTGAAGAGCGCCTGCCCCGGCTCGAGGTGGATCAACCGCAGGATCAGGGGCGCGACGACCAGCGGATCTTCGGGATGGCAGGCGGCGATCCGGTCGATCCAGTGCAGCGCGTCCCGTCCTTCCGGGTCGGCGCACCCGGTGGCGAGCCTGGCGGCGTGAGTGACCCTGGCGGCAAGATCCACTCCCGTCCGCTCCGTCAAGGACGCAAGCAGCGGCCGGTAGGCGGCCGCCCCCTCTGCCTCGAGACGCTGAACGTGCGGTTCGAGTTCTGCCAGACCGAGGGCGCCGAGCAGGGCGGCAGCTTCCGCGGGCGGCCGGAAGCCGGAGAGGGCGGAGAACGGAACCAGCGCATAGAGCAGCTCCGGCTTGTGGTTCGTGTCCCGGTAGTTGCGAAGCGCGCGACCGGCTTGGGCCGCGAAGCCGCGAGCGGCCTGCTCTCGACTCGGATGGGCCTGGATCGACAGCGGCCTGCCCGCCGAGAGGACCTTGGTCAGGAAAGGCAGCGCGGAGTCGCTGCCCAGGACCTCGACCGGCCGCTCCGCGATCAACCTGTCGAGCGGGATCGAGCCGGCGTCGCCTGGCCCGAGGACGACATCGGCCGGTGCGTCCGGGTGGCTCCCGAACCAGAGTTCGGCTTCGGGACGACCCGTGGGTTCGCGGCCGCAGAGGCGGGGGATGAAGTCGGACGTGCCCCAGTCGTAGTTTCGGACGCGCGGCAGAAGCCGGAGAGGGCGGTCGAGCGGCGTCACGGTGGGCCGGACCTTTCGATCCACGAGCGGGCCTCGGCTTCCGTGTCGATGTCGACCAGCGGCCGCTCCGAGTCGAGTTCCAGTTCCTTGACGTGCGCGGCCAGTTCGCGCAGCAGGGGGCGCGCACCCTCGTCGCCTCGCAGGTCTTTCAGGCGGGCGAACCAGTCGCGGCCGAAGGTGGCCGGGGCGCCGCGGCGGCCCCGGAAGGTCGGCACGACGATCGAGCCGGGTCCGCCGAACGCGCCGAGCAGCCGATCGATGACGGCCGCGTCGAGAGCGGGTTGGTCGACCGGCAGGAACATGGCGCCCTCGGCGTCATCCGCGACGGCGGCCAGGCCGCAACGGACCGATCCGCTCTGGCCTTCGGCGTAGGCCGGATTGTGGACCCTTCGCAGGTCGAGGTCGGCAATCTCCGACCGCACTCTCCGGGTCGCGTAGCCGGTGACGAGGATCACTTCCCCGAGGGCGGACATGAGCGCCGCGCGACAGGTTCGGCGGACCAGGCTCTCGCCGTCGATCCGGTAGAGCTGCTTCGGCTTGTCCGCGCCGGTCTCGAATCTTGTCGAGAGCCCGGCGGCGAGGACGACGCCGGAAACCGGACCGATCATCGTTCTCCGCCAGCCTGCCTGTTTCGCACCGCGACGAGTTCGGCGGCGATCGCCATCGCGATCTCCTCGGGCTTGCGGCCGCCGAGATCGAGACCGATCGGCGCGTGGATCCGGTCGATCAGCCCATCCGCCAGGCCGGCTTCGCGAAGTGCCGCGACCCGCTTCGCGTGGGTGCGCGAGGAGCCCAGGGCGCCGACGTAGCGAACCCCGGCTTCGAGAGCGACCTGGAGGGCCGGGTTGTCCAGTTTCTCGTCGTGCGTGAGGAAGACGCAGTAGGTGTTGGCGTGGAGCGGCACGCGGGCCAGATAGTCGGCCGGCCACTCGACGATCAGCTCGTCGGCGTGGGGAAACCGCTCGGCGTTGGCGAAGGCCGAGCGGGCGTCGACGACGACGCTACGGAAGCCGAGACGGCGCGCGAAGTGGACGAGGTGGATCGCAACGTGGACGGCGCCCACGATGAACAACTGGGGGAGCGGCTCGAAGGTCTCGACGAACACCTCGACGCCTTCGATCTCGCGCAGGCCCGTGGCCGGCAGAGTCTCCGCCGTGGCGAGGGCCAGAGCTTTCCGGTCCAGGTCGGCCTCGCCCAGTTCTCCTTCCGCCCGGCCGTCCGGCCACACGAGCATGCGCGCTCCGAGTCCGGCGCCGTCGGCGCGAGTGAACGCGACCACCCGTTCGCCCGCGAGCAGGGACCGGCGGAGGGACTCGAAACCCATCGGGGCGAGCCTCCCGCCTCAACCGTCGATGCGTTCGACCAGCACCTCGACCTCCCCGCCGCAGGTCAGGCCGACGGACCACGCCTGCTCGTCCGAGATGCCGTAGCTGAGCCGCTTCGGAAGGCCGTCCTCCAGCACCGACTGGGCCTCCTCGATCACTGCGCCCTCGATGCAGCCGCCGCTGACCGAGCCGGCGATGCTGCCCGCATCGGAGACGGCCATCTTCGAGCCCAGGGGCCTTGGGGACGAGCCGACCGTGCGGATCACGGTCGCGACGGCCACGCGTTGGCCGTCCGCGCGCCAGCGGTCCACGTCGGGGAGGATGTCCAGCACGGGCCGGATTCTAGCCGGGTGGCGGTTCCCCTGGGGCTATAGTGACTTGAAGGAGGTGCGGAGCGATGAAGATGGGCCGATCGGTGATGATGTTGTGGCCGGCTTCGGCCCTGCTACTGGCTGGTTGCGCGGTGCGCATTGGCGAAGGAGCGCCGGAGCCCGAACCCGAGCCGGTGACCGCCCGCAACCAGCCCGGCACGGGCATGGGCCTCTACGAGCCGGAGCAGCACGAGCTGTACGACGGCCGCTTCGTCATCGTGGGCACCGCCGTCCACCAGGTCGGCCGGCTGGACGACGAGTCTCCCTGGGACCACATGGGCGACGACGCGAGCAACGTGGCGTCCGTCGGCGGCGAGATCCTGATCGACGTCGACGAGATCGCCAACACGGGCACGTTCCGCGCCGAGTTGCAGCTTCCGGAAGGCGAGTACGTCGTCGAACTGGACCGCTTCCACGAGTTCTCGCCTTGCCAGGACGGTGGCATCGCGGCCTACCTGTTCGAGCACGGCGACGCCGGCTGCGGTGACTCGAACTGGCCCAAGAGTCTCCTCTACGTCGCCGGCTGGGGCTACGGCCGTGCGACGCTCAACGGCGAGGAACTGTACAGCGACTACCAGATCCACTTCATGGTCACGCAGGGAATGCGCGACCGCGAAACGCTCCAGGTGCAGCTCGAGCCGACCGAGGGCCCTGCCGGAGCGGTCAACCCCGCGGCCCAGCAACTCGACTTCTACATCCGCAGCCCCGAAAACAACGACGCCAACCACCCCAACCGCGAGGTCTTCGACCACTTCTTCGCCATGGCGGTCACCTGGAAGTAGTCGGTGGCGCCGGCGGTTTATGCCGCCCGGCCGGGGGGGGGGGGGGGGGGGGGGGGGGGGGGGGCGGGCGGGGGGGGGGGGGGGGG
>VXUF01000105.1:0-2716 GCA_009837085.1 Holophagales bacterium | reverse complement strand
TGGGCGCTTGCCCCCCCCCCCCCCGCCCCCGCCCCCCCCCGACCCGCTCCCCGGCCGGGCTGGACGTCGTCGGCTGGCTGCACGCCGTCGTTCCACACTGGGTGCGCCGGCGTCCTCGCCGGCCTTGCGGGCGACGCCGCGGAGCGGTGGCGTCCGGGGTAGCGGCGAGGCGAAGCCTCGCTCCTTGGTGGCCAGCGTCTGAGACGATCAGGCTCATGAGTCGTCACGTCTTCGTCCTTGCCTTCGTGGTCAGTGTCCTTGCCACTGCCGCGCTCGCTGAGGTGCGGCTGCTCGACACGCCTGCTGCGGAGAAGAGCAGCAGCTATGCCCTGAACGCGGGACCCGATGGGACGATCGTCCTCAGTTGGGTTGAGCGCCTGGGCGAGGGCGGTCATGCGCTGCGGTTCGCGGAGTTACACGAAGACGAGTGGGGCGACGCGACAACCATCGCCACGGGCGAAGGCTGGTTCGTCAACTGGATCGACCACCCCGCAGTGGTTCCAGTGGGCGGCAAGCGGCTGGCGGCGCACTGGCTGGTTCACGACGAGGATCGAGATGGCGACTACGGCTACGGCATCCGGTTGGTGTTCTCGGAAGACCGGGGCGCGACCTGGCGAGAGGTGTTCCGGGCGACTGGTGAAGGCACCGACGGGTACGCCGGATTCGTGGCGTATGCCCCTGCCGCGGACGGGTTCGAGATGGCCTACCTGGCCACCGTTGGTGACGACAACGCGGAGCCGGCCTTGGCCGGACACGGCGAGGTGGAACCGCGGATGACCCTTCGTTCAGCGCGCTTCGACGCAGCCGGCAGGTTGGTGGACGACCGCCAGGTGGACGCGGATGTCTGCAGTTGCTGCACGACCGCGATGGCGCCGAGTTCGGATGGCCTGTTCCTGGCCTTCCGCGACCGCCGGGAAGGCGAGTTCCGGGACATCTCCTTTGCTCGCCTCCAGCACCAGCGGTGGAGCGCTCCGAAGCTTGTTCACCGCGACGGCTGGCACATCCGGGGCTGCCCGACGAACGGCCCGGCGGTCGCTTCGGGCGAAACAGGTCCGGCAGTCGCCTGGTTCACCGCCGCCGGCGGCGAGTCGAAGGTACTGGCTGCCTTCTGGAACAGCGGAAAGCAACGGTTCGACGATCCGATCCGCATCGACAACGGCTCCCCGCGCGGCTGGGCCGGCGTCACGACGCTTGACGACGGCAGCGCCGCAGTCAGTTGGGTCGAGCGCTCAGAGGCCGGTCACTTCGAGCTGCGAGTCCGCCGTGTCAGCGAAGCCGGAAGCACCGGCACAGCACTCACTGTAGCGCCCGTGCCCGCCGGTCGTAGCGCCGTCGGCGTACCCAAGCTGGGACGCCACGTCGACCGCTTGATCTTCGCCTGGAGAGACGGGGGCGTACACACCGCTGTAGTGCCGACCGAGGCTCTTGAGTAGGCGCCAAGCTCCCTGCCTGTTCCGCGGCTAACGCTGCGACAAGGTGCCAGCGCCCGACGCCGTCCAGCCGGTCCGGGGCCGAGGGGAGGGGTCCCAGCGGACTCGAAGCGAGCGACGCCCGACGGCGCTTCAGGAACCAACGTCGCTGTGGAGCGAGCGGAGTGGAGTGAGCTCATCTCGGGCGATATCCCATGAGGTCCTAAGAGCGCCCTTGAGAGTCGATCCATAGCGACAAACTACAGTAATCATGGTCACTTGTGAGGGTTTGCGACACGTTATCGAAGGCCACGAAAGCGGGTGACAGTCCATGGCTGTAGAAGCAGGAATGGGGGACACTGTGAGGGATTACTATACGACCGTCTCTGCTACGATCCCGCCATGCCACTCACCCAACGACAACTCGACGCCATCAGACCCACCGGCAGACCTTTCAAGAAGTACGACCGCGACGGACTCATGGTCAGAGTCACCGCCGCCGGCAAGGCCCGATGGGTCTGGAGAGGCGTCGTCAAGGGGAAGCGGATCGAGGTCGGCATGGGATCGACGCGGTTCCGGTCGCTCAAGGAGGCTCGGGAAGTCGCCTTCGAGCATACGAGAACGGCGAGACTGGGAGGCGATCCCAGAGCGCCCGTAACGACCGATGCCCCGACCTTCAGGGAAGCCGCGACGCTGTACCTGGAGATCCAGTCTCCCGACTGGGGAGAGGAGCACTCACGGCACGTCAGACGGCTGCTGGAGCGCCATGCGTTCCCGAGCCTCGGAGACCTGCCGGTGGACGAGATCCAGACCGCCGACCTGATGCGGGTCCTGGTACCGTTGTGGCGACGGCAGCGGCCGACCGGACAGCGGCTGAGGCAGAGGATCGCCGGCGTCATGGCGTGGAGCGTGGCGGCCGGCTACCGGGCCGACGACCCGACGACCACTCTCTCGGCGGTGTTGCCGGCCGGCCGGAGGAAACGGAAGCACCATCGCTATCTGCCGGCCGAGGAACTGCGCGAGGCGTTGGTCAAGGTGCAGGCGTCCGGGGCATGGACCGGGACGCGGCTGGCGATGCGCTTCCTGGCGCTGACGGCGGCGCGCAGCGGCGAGGTTCGGGGAGCGAGGTGGAGGGAGATCGATCTGGAGTCGGCCACGTGGACCGTTCCCGCCTCGCGGATGAAGGCGCGACGTGAGCACCGGGTTCCCCTCTCCAGCGCCGCCCTTGTGGTCCTTGAGCGGGCGGACCGGTTGCGTGGCCGGGGTCGAGGGCTCGTGTTTCCCGGCATCCAGGGGAAGATGGTCGG
>VXUF01000057.1 GCA_009837085.1 Holophagales bacterium | reverse complement strand
TGACGCTTACCGACGTTGCCGGCGCGATCCGCCGCAGTTCGCTCGACCTGTCGGCCGGCAGCATCAATACCCAGGAATCCCAGGTTCGAGTGCGGACCCTCGGGCAAAACTACAACCAGCAGGACTTCGAGGAGATCGTCCTTCTCAGCGGCCGCGACGGCACGCTCGTACGCCTCGGCGATATCGCCGAGGTCCGCGACGGGTTCCAGGAGACAGACCTGATTGTCCGGTACCAGAACCGGCCCGCCGCCTTCGTGGAGGTCTATCGGGCCGATGGCGAGCAGGTGATGGATGTGGCCACGACGGTCCGCGAGCACTTGACGAACGAGGTGATCCCGGCTTTGCCGGAAGGTGTGGTCATCACCCTGTGGAACGACGAATCCCAGGCCTACGAGGAACGCGCCGATCTTCTTCTGAAGAACGGAATTCTGGGTTTGTTGCTGGTGATGGTCGCACTTAGCCTGTTTCTCCAGGTTCGGCTTGCCCTATGGGTTGCCGTGGGCCTGGTCGTTTCGGGTGTAGGCGCCCTCGCCGTCATGATGGCACTCGACGTGGCGATCAATACGATCAGCCTCTTCTCCTTCGTTCTCGCCATCGGGATCGTCGTTGACGACGCCATCGTGGTGGCCGAGCACATTCAGTACGAGCGCAATCGGGGAACGCCCGGGGTGGCGGCGGCCATCCGCGGGGTCCGGCGGATCAAGGCGCCGTTGACGTTCGCGGTCCTGACCTCGGCGGTGGCCTTCGTCCCGTTGCTGTTCATCCCGGGGGGCATCGGTGACGTATGGCAGGCCCTGCCGATCATCATCATCGCCATGCTGCTGATTTCGCTGGTGGAGTCGCTGTTCGTCCTGCCCAACCACTTGTCCCACCTGCCCGGTCCGGAGTGGGTGCCGGGCAATGCCTTCGACCGCTTCTTCTCGCGACTCCAGAGTCGTGTCGACGCCCAGTTGCAGCGGTTCGTGCAGGGGCCCCTGGACCGGGCGCTGCGGTTTGCCACGGCCCGGCCCGGGATCACGATGTCGGGGGCCGTCGGGATGCTCGTGCTGAGCATCTCCCTGGTGCCCGCGGGAATCGTCCCCACCACGCTGGCCGACGACGTGGAGGGTGATTTCGCGACGGTTGCGCTGGAGATGCCCGATGGGACCACCGCTCCGAGAACGTACGAAGTGGCGCAAGAGCTGGAGGCTGCGGGCCGCCGGGTCATCGAACGACTCTCGCGCGGCCGGCCCGGAGACGCACCACCGCTGCTGACTGGCGTCACGGTCACCGTCGGACTGGGATCGAGAATCGAGGGCGGACTCAACCCGCAGCCCACCGTCAATCCACAGGCCAACATCGCCACCATCGAGTTCAAACTCCTCAGTGCGCAGCAGAGACGGATCTCCACCGGAGAAGTCGTGCAGGCGTGGCGAGAGGAGGTGGGTGTGCTGCCCTACGTGCGCGGTATCACCTTCAGCGGCGAGATCTTCACCCTGGGGAACCCGGTCGAGGCCGTACTGTCGCATCCGGACCCCGAGCGCCTCGCCCGGATCGCCGACTCGGTGGTCGACGGACTGCGCGGCGTGGGTGGCGTTTTCGACATTCGGTCGGATCACACCCCGGGCATCCCGGAAGTTCAGCTGGAGTTGCGGCCCGAAGCGCGAACCCTCGGCCTCACCGTGCAGGAGTTGGCCGGACAGGCGAGAGCCGCGTTCTTCGGCGCGGAGGCCGTCCGGGTGCAGCGCGGCCGGGAAGAGGTACGAGTTCTTGTACGGCTGCCCACGGAACAGCGAAGTTCGCTTACCGATCTCGAGGGCTACCTGCTCCGTACGCCGAGCGGAGACGAGGTGCCGATCATGAGTGTCGCCTCGCTGAGCCCGGGCGTCTCGCCGTCGGCCCTCCGGCGCAGGGACGGCCAGCGCGTCGTCACCGTCACCGCCGACGTGGACGCCTCGGTGATCTCCGGCAACGAAGCCAACGAGATCCTGGCCAACTCGATCCTCGCGGACCTGACCGCGGAGCATCCGGACCTGACCTACACGTTCGGGGGCGAACAGCAGCAACAACTGGAGTCCATCGACGCCCTTTACCGGGGCTTCGCGGTGGCCCTGATCATGATCTTTGCGCTCCTCGCCATCCCCCTCCGTTCATACACCAGGCCGTTCATCATCATGGCCGTGATTCCCTTCGGGTTCATCGGCGTGATCCTGGGCCACTGGATCCTGGGAGTAGCCCTGAGCGCCGTGTCTTTCATGGGGATCTTCGGTCTAAGCGGGGTCGTCGTGAATGATTCCCTGGTCATGATCGACTTCATCGATCAGAAACTCCGGGAAGGCAACCCGCTGAGAACCGCGATAATCGAAGGTGCCAAGGGACGCTTTCGTCCGATCATGCTCACATCCGTGACCACGTTCCTGGGCTTCACGCCGCTGATCCTGGAGCGCGCCATTCAGGCCCAATTCCTGATACCGTTTGCCGCTTCTCTCGGCTGCGGCATTCTCTTTCTCACGGCCATCCTCATGATGGTTGTTCCGGCGCTATGCACGTTGCATCCGCGCTTCGCGCCGACGCGGCGTCCTTCGCTTGCGAGCGCCGGACAAGGCGCGTCGGCTACGGCAACGCCATAACCGATGAATGCGCGCTAATGCGACTGCGCAGACTGTCGAAAGCGCTGAGAGATGCGCACGCGGGACTGGGTGTCGCGCATCGAGTCCGTCGCTTCAACGGCTGGCTTGACCGCGCGGCACCGGAGGCTCCGGGCGCGGGCGCCTACGATCACGCGGAAACGGTAAGAGACTACTACGAGCTTTGCAACGGCTTCATGGTGTTTGGCTGGGGCGAATCCCTGCACTTTGCGCCCCTCACGCCCAACGAAAGCCTCGAGGAGTCCAAGGTCCGGCACCAGCGGGCCATGATCTCCCAGTTGGAGCTACAACAGGGCATGAAGGTGATCGATGTCGGTTGCGGAGTCGGCGGCCCCATGCGCCGCGTCGTTCGTGAAGCAGACGTCAGGGTCGTGGGAATCAACATCAATGAGATCCAACTGGCGGAAGCGAAGAGCTTGAACGCCGAGGCGGGGCTGGAGCGCATGACCGATTTGAGGAAGTGCAGCTTCGCGGACATGAGCGCCATCGAGGCCGACAGCTTCGACGGGGGTTACGCCATAGAGTCAACGTGTCATGCGCAGAACAAGCAACGCGCTTTCGCGGAGATATTCCGCGTGCTGAAGCCGGGCGCCCTGTTCTGGGGTCAGGAGATGTGCCTGACGGACCGGTTCGATCCGCGGGACGGCCGGCACCGAACGATCAAGCGGGACCTCATGCGCGGTATTGCGCTCCACGATATCGCCACGTTCGGGGAAGTGAATCACGCTCTCGAGAGCGCGGGATTCCATGTCATCGAGGGGAGCGATTGGGACGTCCGGGAAGGACCCTCCACGCCCTGGTATCAGCCCATGGAGAGTCGCCATGGGACGTTGGGGAACGCGCTGCGCAGGCTTCCCTGGGGCCGCAAGGCGTTCATCGCGGGGTCGAAGTTGGCCGAGGTACTGCGGCTCCTTCCGAACGGCTCGGCGGAGGTGGTCCGACTCCTTGATCGAACCGCGGAGGCTTACGTCGCGGGCGGCAAGACCGGCATCTTCACGCCGCTGTATTGTTTCCTGGCCCGCAAACCCCTTCGGGCCTGAGGATCAAGGCCCGGTAAGATGCACTCATGACTCCCACCCCCGCAACTTCCGCGAGCCAGGCGCTGACTCTCACGGACGAGTTGATCCTGATGCTTCTCAACGAGGAGAACGGCTACTTTCATCAGGTCCCGGGCTGGCACTTGCACTGCGCCGTTGCCGGCGCGGTCCTTGCCGAGCTCTCCCTGCAGTCGCGCATCGACACGGACCCGGAAGCTCTCTATCTCGTCGACGCGACGGAGACCGGGGACCCGGCTCTCGATCCGATTCTGGGGGAGCTGGCCCAGGCGCCGGACCAGCGGACGGCCCGCTACTGGATCGAACGGCTCGCGCCACAGGCCGAAGCCGTCATCGACCTCACCCTCGACCGCCTGGTGGAGCGGAACATCCTCCAGCACCACGACGGCGACTTCTGGACCCTTCCGCGAACCGGCTGGCAGGCGGACGCGCAAGGCCAATCCGAAGAAGGCACGGTGAGCCAGTTCATTCGGGACCGGATCGCCGACGTCATCTTCAACGACGAAATCCCCGATCCGCGAGACATCATCGTTCTCTCCATCGTCAACGCCTGCGACGTTCTGCGCTTCATCTTCCAGATCGACGAAGAGGTCGAGGAACGGATCGAGCTGGTCTGCAAGATGGACCTGATCGGGCGTTCCATCGCCGAGGCGGTCGCCCAGAACATCGCGGAGCCAATCCGCCGGCACTCCGCTCTGACGAAGAAGATGCCGAGCATCCCATTCCGGAAGCTGCTGCGCAACCCGTACGCCCGCAACGGCAACGTTCCCGCCCTCTTCGCCAGTCTTGCCCAGGAGTTCGGGCCTGTCTTCGAGCTCCGCCCACCCATCGGCGAGCGCATGATCTGCCTGGCGGGAACCGAGGTGAATCAGTGGGTCAACAAGCGCGGGCGCACGTACCTGAGAACGAAGGACTACTTCAACGACTTCGAGAAGATCTACGGCGCGTCCGGTGTCCTGCCTTCCCTGGACGGCGCGGATCATTTCCGACTCCGCAAGGCCATGTCGCCCGGATTCTCCCGCGGCAGGCTCGCCGGACAACTCGATCAACTCTACGGCTACATCCGAACGTATCTTGCGAACTGGGAGGTTGGTGATCTCATACCGGCCCGGTCGTGCCGTCTCCTGATCAACGCACACCTCTCCCCCCTCTTCGTCGGAGTGGATTCGCAGGATCTCATCGACGACCTCGTCTCCTACAAGGAGCGCGCCCTGGCCGTTCACATCATGCGGGCCCTGCCCAAGATGATGATGAAGACGCCCGGCATGAAGCGCAAGGCCAGGACCGTCGACAGGCTCCTGGAACGCATCCAGACTTCACATACTCCGGCCCAGCGGATCGACCAGCCGCGAGATCTGGCGGACGACTGGCTCGGGCTCCACGCGAGCGACCCGCAGTTCGTGCCGGAGACCATGCTGCGCTTCCAGCTTTCCGCGGCGCTGGTTGCCAGCGTCTACGTGGGCGACGCGATCAGCTTCGCGCTCTACGGCATGGCGACGCAGCCGGAGCTGCGGGAGCAGATCCGCGCCGAAGCCGACGCACTCTTCGAGAACGGCGATCCGGACGGTCAGGCGATCAACCCCTCCACGATTGACGTCACGCACCGGTTCCTCATGGAAACGCTCAGGATGTACCCGGTCGTCCCCATGGCGATCCGGAACGTGATGAACGCGTGCGTGATCGAGGGCTACGAGATCCCGGTCGGTTCAAGGCTCTTCATCGCTTCGACCGCGCCGCACTACATGGAGGAGGTCTTCCCGGATCCTCACTCCTTCGACATCGACCGCTACCTGCCGGATCGGGCGGAGCACCGCAGCCCCGGCTACGCGCCCTACGGCCTGGGCACCCACAGGTGTCTCGGCTTCCGGCAGACGGAGCTGCAACTGGCGGTCAACGTCCTGATGATCGCCCGCCACTTCAGATTCGAAGTCGTTCCCAAGGACTACAAGCTGCGGTTCAATCCGATCCCCAACATGAAGCCTCGCGCGAAGCTGCAATTCCGAATCGTCGAACGGCTTCGTGAGGTGCCTGCCTGACGCCTCCCTCTCGACCGGCGGCAGCCGCGCGACGCATCGCCATCGTCGGCGGAGGCATGTCCGGCCTCGGCGCCGCCTGGGCCCTGAGCCAGAGTCCCGACCGCTTCGACTTCCTCCTGTACGAGGCGCAGGACCGGCTCGGCGGCAACGCGGTGACCGCCGACATGCCGCAGGATGACGGCAGTTCCATCCCGTTCGATATCTCCGTCACGGCGTGCATTCCTTCGGTCTACGACCACGTCGTACTGCTTCTCGAGCAGTTCGGCATCGAACTGCTCGAGACCCGCTTCAGCTACAGCGTCCGGTATGGCGACGGCGTCTATGCTCACGACTTCGATTCGGACATACGACGGGATCTTCAGGACGAGATCGAGAAGTTCCAGCGCGTCCTGAAGAGAATCAAGCGATTCGCCTTTCTGACCAGAGCCCGGTCCAGAGTGCTGAACGCCCTCAACCCTTACAACTACATCAGCATGGGCACGGTGCTGAATCTGTGCGGCCTGTCCGGCGACTTCCGGTACAAGGTCCTGAAGCCGATGTTCGTCAACTTCCTGATGGCGACAAACGTCTTCGACATGCCGGCCGCGCTGTTCGCCCGCTATCTCGAGTTCTTCGACATCGAGCGCGCCACGCCCATGAGGACCTGGGACCAGGGAACCCGGCGGATCTACGAGGCGCTGTCAGCGGGCTTCCGGGACCGGGTCTGTCTCGGACGTCCGGTGCGCAAGGTGTACCGGCAGTCGAACGGCGTTGCGGTCGAGGATCAGGACGGCGTCCGGGAGACGTTCGACGACGTCATCTTCGCCTGCAACGCGAACCAGACGCTGATGATGCTCGACCGCCCGACGATGCTGGAGCGCTACCTCCTGTCGTCAATTCGCTACGAGAGCGAACTGCACAATCACACGATCGTGCACAGCGACTCCTCGGTTCTTCCCGACAACGAGGTCAGGCCGCTGGAGACGCGGAGCAACCACATCGAGCAGTACGGCGTCCGGCCGGACAACTACGAGATCACCTACATCATGCACAACCAGCAGCCGTGGGCTCACGGGTCGGACAAGCCCTGTCTGGTGACCTACAACCCGATCAGCAAGATCGACGAGAGCAAGATCGTCCACCGGCGGTGGTTCCAGCACGTCGTCCACGACGTGCGCCACATCGCTTTCCTCGTCCCGCTCTTCCAGTTCATTCAGGGCAGGAGACGAACGTGGCACTGCGGCGCGCACACCCTGGTCAACAGCCAGGAAACCTGCTTCGTGACCGGTCTGGCCGCCGCCAGGCAACTCGGTGCGGACTACCCGTTCGACGACCCGGGCGCCCGGCGGGCCTTCAACCATTACGGGCGCATTCTCCACGGCTGGAGGTTCCGCAAGGCGAGAGCCTGACTACCAAGGCGGTCTCGGCACCTCAGACGACGCTCAGGGCCGGCCTGCGCTGGGATTCGAGTTCCGGATAGAACTGCCGGGAGTACTGACGGTACTTGCCGACAGGGCCGTCGGCCTGGCTTAGCCGGGGCGGAGCCTGGTACCGCTTCCTCTCCCAGATCACGACGTCCTGCTGGACGAACCGCCTCTCCTCGCGTAGGACAAGGCGATTCATCAGCCGGTGGCGCAGGCTCACCGGCAGGAATCCGAAGCCCACGAAGAACCGTCCCGGCTTCCGGATCTCCCGTACCTGGCTGACCAGGGTCACATCCACGACTGTGCCGTCGACGGGCGTCGCGAGCACCCACAGTCTCGACTTCATGCCGATCGTCTTCTCGTGGAACTCGACGAAGGAGTAACCCAGGCCATGGACATGTGTCACCGCCGAAACCTCCGAGACCACGTCCACGAGGCCCGCGACTCTTCGCACCGCCTTGAAATCGAAGCAACTCCTCAGGTAGGCGCCCTGGACCAGGGTCGACCCCACCGGGCGCACATCGCTGTAGCCATGCGTGTAGCCAAGATGCTCTATGTCCACGGAGTTCTCGGTCGTTTCCTGTGGATGACCCCGGAAGCGCAGGACGCAGGAACGCAGTTCGCTCCACTTCGGCCCGGCGAGCGGGTCCTCTGGCAGATGCCAGTGCGCGGGCCTGCCCGCGTATCCCCACCAGGCGAAGACCATGCCCAGGACCTCCCTGGTCGCGTAGACCTTCAGCTTGGCGGCGCTCGGCGCCGGGGCGTTCGGCGTGGCGACGCACCGGCCGGTCGAATCGAAGGTGAAGCCGTGGAACGGACAGACGAGACAACCGTCACGCACGACGCCGCCCACCGTCGGCCCCATGTGGGAGCCCAGATGCGGGCAGAAGGCATCGGCCACGCAGATCCGGCCCTCGTCGTCGCACCAGGCGACGATCTCCTCCCCCAACCAGGTCTTCTCGATCAGCTTCTCGCGCTGAATCGACTCGCGGCTGGCTACGAGGTACCAGCCCTCGGGGAAAGGCGGCAGTTCATTGTGGGGACTCAGTGGAGGTCGATCCGGCTTCGAGATCATGGGGCCAGTGTTCCTCTTCGGAATGACACGCACCGGCGGTCAGGGCACCAGGGTCGACCTCCCAGTCAACTCGCCCGCCTCTAAGGCCAACTACTCTAACAACATGCCGCCGCCGGCCATCTACCGGCTCGCCGCGAGCGCCCGCTGCCGGTCGAGCGGCGACACGGTCAGCGTCCAGGTCAACGGCACCGATGCAGGGTCGTAGCAGATCCTGTCGTCACATGCCTGATAGTCCAGGCGCCCGGTCAGGGTCAACGCGTCGATCTCGGCTAGCTGGGCCGAGGATTCCCGGTCGCCTTCCACCACGATTTCCTGCACCAGGCGGAACGGCTCCTGGTAGACGGGAACGCGCTCGTCGAGCGGCTCGAAGGTGTAGATCTCCGACTCTGGATACTCCGCCGGGAGGAGGCGCAAGAAACTCGGCAGGTCCAGGGTCAATCCAACGACACGGTACCCGCCATGGTCGGCCCCCGGCGCGTAGACGTGCATGCCGGGCCGGGGTATGACGTCGAGCGCCAGGTGGAAGCGGCTGCCCACCGTGATGGCGGGATCGCTCTGGGTGGCGTTGATCTCGAGATGCGCCGTCTCGCCCCTGGAGCCGGCGATGCCGGAAATCGGCGTGCCGAGCTTCAGCATGATGTTCGCGGCGGTGTTCCGCTCGCGGTAGAACTCCTCGAAGAAACGCGCCGTCACCCGCCCCTGCCGGTCGACGACGAACGTCCCGGGAAACGGCGTGCCGACGGCGATCGGCAGCGCGCCGAACACCGCGACATACCGCAGCACGTCGGCCTTCACCCCCGGATCTTCAGCGTTTGGACCGAGGCCTTCCTCCGCGACGTGGTTGTAGATGCCGAACGCCCGAATCGCCGCGGAGTCGCCATCGGACAGCAGCGGCACGTCCCGGATGCCGTGGCGCTCCGCGAAGGCCGCCAGCACTTCCTCCGAGTCGTAGCTGATGGCGGCGACGCCCAGCCCTTCCGCCTGCAACTCCTCGAACCGTTCCTGCAGCTCCACGAGCTGCGCCTTGCAGTACGGTCACCAGTCGGCCGAGCGGTGGAAGAGGATCATCGCCCCCTTCTCGCCCATGATCGAGTCGAGCGTCCGGCTCCGTCCGTGCTGGTCGGGAAGGGCGAAGTCGGGGACCCGCTCCCCGACTTGCGGTCCGAGTGTCGAGACATCCACGGGCTTCCTCTCCTGAGCGCTCAGCGCGGGGGTGGCCACCAGCGCGAGGCAGGCGACGACGATTGGTGTGTACAGCGTGGCTTTCACGCGGGGCACCCTAGCAGCCCGCTATCTGCCGGGCGGCTTCCAATTCGGATGAGGCACATGGGCTTCTTCCATGATCCCCTCGATCTCCTCGACCACCTCCGGGTAGTTGCGGGCCACGTCGTACCGTTCGCCCTCGTCCCGCAGGACATCGTAGAGCTCCAGGCGGCCCGTCAGCATCGGCCGGCGGACGCCCTTCCACTGCCCCATCCGAACCGCCTGCGATGATCCGGCTTCATAGAACTCCCAGTACAGGTAGTCGTGGGCTCTCTGCTCGCCGACGCGTCCCCGCAACGTCGGCGCGAAGCTGATCGACTCGATGTTTGGTGGCGCCTCGACGTCCACGAGTTCAGCAACCGTGGCCATCAGGTCGCCGAAGTAGCCGATGTGGTCGGAGACCTGTGCAGGTTGAATCGTCTCTGGCCACCACGCCAGGAAGGGCACTCGGATACCGCCGTCGTAGAGATCCCGCTTGATGCCGCGCAGGTTGCCGGACGGGTTGAACCGGAGCAGGTCGTGGTTCGACTCGTTGTGTGGCCCGTTGTCCGACGAGAACATGACGAGCGTCCTGTCGTCGATCCCGAGTTCCGCGAGCCGCCTGAGCAACGTGCCCACGTCCCGGTCCATGCGCGTGATCATCGCCGCCTGGCCCTTGTCGGGGTTCGGCCAGTTCTCCTCGTCGTAGAGGCCGTACTCCGGCACTTCCGCCCCGTCGCCGACGGCGCGGGTGGCTTCGTTGTTGGCGTGCGGAATCGTCAGGGCGAGGTAGAGAAAGAAGGGCCCGTCCTTCTGTTTCTCCAACCATGCCAGCGCCTCGCGCATGATCAGGTCGTGGGAGTACTCGTACCGCTCCGTCGCCCAGCCGCCCTCGAAGCCGCCATAAGGGCGCGGCGTCCTCTCGACCTTGTTCCGGAGCGGCACCTTCTCCAGATCCCGCCACAGGAACTCGGGATAGTAGTTGTGGGCGTGAACCTGGTTGAGGTAGCCGAAGAACGCGTCGAAGCCCTGCTCCAGCGGATGTCCTTCCATGCCGACTTCGCCCAAGCCCCACTTGCCGAACAGGCCGGTGGCGTAGCCGGCAGACTTCAGGACCTCGGCAACGGTGACGTCTTCGTCGCGCAGCGACTGAGCGGTTCCCCTGGCGTTGCCGCGGACATGGGTGTGGCCCGTGTGCTGCCCGGTCATCAGCACGCTGCGGGACGGTGCGCACACCGTCGCTCCGGCGTAGAACTGCGTGAAACGGATCCCCTCGGCAGCCATCCGGTCCAGACTGGGCGTCCGGATCACCTGCTGGCCGTACGAGCCGAGGTCTCCGTATCCCAGATCGTCCGCCAGGATGAAGATCACGTTCGGACGATCCGTGCCGGCGGCAGCGCCCGCCGTCGCGACGAGAAGGATCGTCAGGCCGACGGGAACCGTTTTCTTCGGGCTCCGGCACATAGACCGCTTCAAAGGGACGACTCTAGCCAGTTCTTGTCCGGAGGCGCCTAGGGCGCCCCTAAGACCTCAATCTGCTCGCAGGTGCGTCGTCGTCATGTCTATCAGCAGTCGGTCTGTTGGACCCGTTACGAGGGTCCGCACAACAATGAGCTTCCTTCCACGCTTGACTGCCGTCGACCGGGCGGTCAGCTTGCCGTCGCGTTCATTACCGAGCAAGACTGTGTGCAGGTCCACGGCCAAGGGAAAGCCTTCACCGTTTTCCCGCACACTGTCCGGATCGCCGACCGCACAAAGCGTCGCTGCGATATCGGCTAACCAGATCAATGCTCCGGCGTGAACCGTTCCGAATGCGTTCCTTGCCGCATCGGTGACAGTCATTGTTGCCACCACCAAGTCCGGTTCTCGCGACTCGACAATGAGTGCGAGCCCGCCTGACCAGCGGTCTTCCGCAAGACGTTCCTTGACGTTCACGAGCTTGGCCTCCTAACCTAAGACTTCTCGGACCCCAAAAAGACTCTGCGGGCTCTATCGCAACGGGGCGCTGGTGTCGTGATCAAACCCGGACGGAGACCAGGACTTCGACGAGTGCATCGATATCGCGTTCGCTCGTTCGTCCGTTGGTTATGCAGGCTCGCACCACCGGCTTGCCTTCGAAGATTGCAGTTGACACCCAGAACCGGCCGTCCCTGCGAACGGCATCGACGTAGTTTCGAACGGCTTCATGGCCTTCGGGTGGCACGAGGCATGCAACGGCCATGGGAGAATGGTTCACGAGCGACCAACCTTCGCGCTGCAACAGCCATGCGAGTCTGTCCGCCAATCGAATGGCGCGCTCTACATGGTCCGCGTATCCCATCCATCCCGCTGTTCCGAGTGCAAGAAACATCCGCAGTCCGACGAAACGTCGCGACCACTGGTTGGAATTGACATAGAAGTCCTTGGCCGTGTCGCTCCTGGGCATGTAGCTCGCATCTATGCGGAAGACCTGAGCGGCGAGATCCGGTCTGGAGGTCAGGAACATGCCCGCCCCCATGGTCGTTGCGAACCATTTGTGTGCGTCAATCGTGATCGAGTCCGCTTGTTCGATGCCCTTGAGAGCGCCGGTATCTCTGGCAATCAGCGCACCGCCCCATGCCGCGTCGACGTGGAACCACATGCCGTGCTTTCTGGCTATCTCGCCGCAGCGGGTCAACGGATCGACCATGCCCGCGTTGGTGGTGCCAGCCGTCGCCGCTATCATCACAGGCATGTTGCCACTGCGGACGTCAGTTTCGATCGTTTCGGTCAACGCCTCGGGATCCATGCGTCCGCTCCCATCGGTCTGAATCAGCCGGACAGCGTTGCGCCCGACGCCCGCGGCGTGAGCGATCTTCAGCCATGCCAAATGGCTCTCCTCCGACACGAAAATGCACGGCGGACGGGCGAATGCACACAAGCCATCATCACCGTAGGCCGGGGCTCCTGCTTGCAGAGCGCAGAGCATTCCCGTGAAGTTCGCTTCCGATCCACCGCTTGTGAAGTGTCCGCCCGAGCCATCCGGCATGCCGGCCCTGCGTGCTACTTCCCGGATCACGTGCAGTTCGATCTCGACCGCCGCCGGCGCATGCGAATGGACGCAGATCTGGGGGTTGAATACAGAGACAATGCGGTCGGCGCACTCGGCGGCAAACGTCGGCGCAGGGTTGAACAGGCCAAGATAGCCCGGATGCGTCACCTGTACCGTGCCGGTTTCGAGCCCCTCGATCACCCATTCCACTAATCCCGCCAGCTCTTTGGGCTGGTCGAAGCCCATGCTTCGCAGTTCCCGGAGCCACTTGCCGGACGGGCCGTCGGGAACTACGTCGCGCGACGGCATGAGACGTCGCGCCGCGCCAAGGCGCTCGGTGAGCCTGTGGTCTGCTACGGTCAGGGAATCATGGTCGGGAAACAGTGAACCGTTCGGATCGGTGTTCATCTCGGTCATCGGAAAGAATGCTCGAGGCGTCGCTCTTTGTCAGGCCACCGCCGGTTCATTCAACTACACCGCCGGAGGCCTCACGGGCAAGCAGGGCCTGCTTCCGCTCCACTCCCCAGCGGTAGCCGCCGACCGCGCCGTCGCTGCGAACCACCCGGTGGCAGGGAATCGCCACGGCAACCGGGTTGGCGGCGCATGCACTCGCAACCGCCCGGGAGGCCTTTGGCGATCCGATCGCGGCGGCAATCCCGCCATAGCTGGCGGTCTCGCCGGCCGGGATCTCCCGGAGCGCCCGCCAGACCCTCTGCTGGAACGCCGTCCCGCGGATGTCGAGCGGCAGGTCGTGGCCGACGGCCGGCATTTCGATGAGGCCGACGACCCGCGCCACCAACGTCTCAAACTCCGGCTCGCCCCCGGCAAGTTCCGCCTTCGGGAAGCGGTCCTCTAACTCTCGCAGCAGGTGGTCAGGCTCGTCGCCGAGCAGGATCGTGCAGATCCCCTTCTCCGTCGCCGCGACGAGAATCGAGCCCAGCGAACACTCGCCTACCGCGAACCGGATCCTCTCTCCACCGCCGCCGCGCCGGAACGTCGAGGGCGCCATGCCGAGCAGCTCGGACGACGCCGCGTAGAACCGGGCGCTCGAGTTGAAGCCGGCGTCGTAGATCGCGTCGGTCACGGTTCGGGAGGTCCGTAGCGCCTCGCGCACCCGGTCGCCCCGATGGCCGGCGACGTATGCCCTTGGCGTGACGCCCGTGACTCTCTTGAAGACCCGGTGGAAATGGAACCGGCTCATGCCCGCCGCCTGCGCCAGCGCGTCGAGATCCGGGGGCTCCACCGCCGCCTCGATCGCGCGGCAGGCCGCTGCCACGACCTCCGCATGCCGTTCAGCGAGAGGCCGTTCGTTCGGGCGGCTACGTGCCATAGGGAGAATCCTCGTATGACCGGCGCAGTATTGCACCTCGATTCTTGCTCTCGACTCGGATTCGCCCCGCTACCGGACGCGGCGGTACGTTTCGTCAAGAGCCGGAAGGTAGACCGGCGGACTGCCGTAGAAGTACCCGCGCAGGAAGCGCACCGAGGTGTCGAGCGTGAGGTCGCGCCGGCGCTCCAGCGCCTCGACGCATGCCTCGTAGTCCGGGCCGTTGCCGCCCAGGCGCGCCATGACGGCAGGTCGCGTCGCCTGCCAGTGCTCGTAGCTGGCGTAGCGAGCCATCATGTAGACCTCGTCGAAGTCGGTGCTTTCGGTTGCACCGACTTCGGCTCCCCTGCGATCGAGCTCCTCGGGCGCCGGATACACCCGGCGCCACTGCCCGACGATCCGCGCGCCGTTCTTCTCGAAGTACGGCCAGACGCCTTCGCGGCTCAGCCGGCTGAACTCCTCGAAGGTCCCCTTGCGGATGCGGAAGTAGCGCAGCGTGATGATCTCCTCGCCCCGACGGGCTCGGGCGCTCCGCACCGGGAGTTCGGCGCGGGCATCCGCCTCACCTTCGGGCTTGGCAATCTCGTACTCCTCGTCGAGACCGGGCATGTAGTACGGCCCGCCGGGCGCCATGTCCCCTGCGAGATAGATCGGACCGTCCGACCCCAGCTCCAACTCGCGTCTGGCGGCAAGGGCCTCGCGGAAGGCCTGCCAGTCCTCGCCGTTACCGCCCAGCCGGTCCGCGGCCCGGGTGGCGGCCCAGTGGTTGTAGCTGCGGTAGCGGGCAAGGCGGTAGCCCTCGTCGAAGTCGGCGCTGCCGCCGCCGTCCGGATGGACTACCTGCCACTGCCCCACGACCCGGCTGCCGATCTTCTCGAAGATCGGCCAGACGCCGTCGCGGCTCAGCTCGAAGAAGCGCTCGTGGGTCCCCTTCTGGAGCTTCTGGTGGCGAAGGACGAGGAACTCCTCGCCGGCGCGGGCGATGTCGTTGCGAACCGGCCGCGGAGGCTCCTGGGCCGAGAGGATCGACGCGGCGGCCAGGACCGTAGCGGAGGCAAGCGAGAACGCCATCAGTCGCCTTGTGGTCGCCGCTTCGCGGCGCGCATTCCCCAGAAGCCGGCGGGAACCCGGGTGGCGCGATCCCGCGCCACCCGCGTCACAGTCCCTGAGCCCGTCATCGGGCGCAGGGATGACACGCCGGCGCACCCAGTGGGTAGCTAGTTGCATCCGAGACCGTTCAGTTCGCCGGAGGCTTCTTCGTTTCGTCTTTCTTGGCCTCGGGCTCCGGCGGTTTCGGCGCCGGCTTGGCGTAGATGTCGACCGCCTTGGCGTCCTCTTCCTCTTCGGTCGGCGGCCGCAGCCCTTCGCCAAGCATGATCGTCTCGATGGCGGCGACGGTGACGGGTGACGGTTTGAAGTTGCCGAAGCGATAGCCGCGCGCGATCGTCAGCGGGGTCCAGCCGTACTTGTTCCGCTGGTTCCAGACCTCGATGTCGGCGCCGCTGTCGGCCAGGAGGTGGACGACGCGCGGCAGGTTCTTGTAGGCGGCGCCGTGCATTGGCGTTTCGCCGTTGTCGTTGACCGCGTTGATGTCGGCACCGAGATCGAGTGCGAGCTGCACGGCCTCGAGCACCTCTTCCTCAGTGCCGGCGTCCTCACCGGGCGACCGCGTGCCAAGACCCGCGGCGGCCATCAATGCCGTCGAGCCGTCGTCGGTTCGGGTCAGCGGATCGGCGCCGAGGTCGGCAAACGTTCGCATCAGGTCGGCGTCAGCGACGAGCGCCGCGAGCACGAATGGTGTCGCCCCCAGTTCGTTGTAGCTCGTGTTGTTCAGGCGAGCCCTCACCCTCATCCGGGCCTCGAGATCAGCACCGTGTCCGACCATGTCGCGAACGAAGTCCAGGCCGTCCATCGATCCCGAACCGTCCGGCCGCGGGTTGTTGTCGCCGGCGCCCGGTTTGCGCACCCGGGCCAGCATGTGGAGCGCCGTGTACCCGGAGTGGGCCGCGTTCGGATCGGCGCCCGCATCGAGCAGCCGCGCCGCGAGTTCGAAGTGGCCGTTCGTCACCGCGACCAGCAGCGGCGTCGATCCGGGGCGGACGGAGCGGCCACCCGGCAGCGGACGGTCCCGCTTCACCGCCTTGCCCGGCGTCGGCGCGTTCACGTCGACGCCGGCGCGGAGCAGGGCCTCCATCACGTCGATCCGGCCTTCGCGGACCGCGAACAGAAGCGGCGTGAAGCCGGAATCGAGCGTGGCATTCGGATCGGCGCCTACTTCGAGCAGCAGCTCGACGACCTCCAGGTTGCCCTCGGCGGCCGCCCACATGAGCGCCGTCTGGCCCCGTTTCGGTTCGCGGAACTGGACGTCGGCGCCGGCCTCGTAGAGCGCTTCGACGACCTCGATCCGACCGGTCCGCGCCGCGGTCATAAACACCGTCTCACCGCCCGCGAGCACCGCGTTGGGGTCGGCTCCCGCGGCCAGGAGTGCTTCGACGATCTCGAAGTTGCCGTTGGCGCAGGCCAGGGACAGCGGGATGACGCCGTAGCGGTTCGTGGCGGAGGCGTCGGCGCCGGCGTCTAGCAGGCGGCGGACGAGGTTGGCGCGGTCGTGGTAGACCGCCCAGTGAAGGGCGGTCATGCCATCGACCTGGGCTGCGTTGATGGCGTCGGAAGCCGGGGACGCCGCGAGGAGACGCTCGATCGTGGCGGTGTCGAGATGCTCGGCGGCGTCGGCGAGGGGGGCGTTGGTGGCGGCGGCGGTTGGGGCGGTTAGGAAGAGGACCAGCGCAGCGACC
>VXUF01000140.1 GCA_009837085.1 Holophagales bacterium | reverse complement strand
GGCGCGCCGAGCTGCTCGAGCCGGCCGGCTCGCTCGTACCGGCCCGCCTGTTGCGGCTGGGCGTCCTGCTGGCGGCGGCGCTCATCGGCCTCAATCTGCTGATGCGACAGGGAGACCTTCTGGAGGGCTCGACGCTCCGGCTGCTGGTCGTCCTGGTCGCCGTCCCGGCCGCGGCGACGGTAATCGCGCTGGTGCTGTTCGCACGCCTGGGCGCGCCGGCGCTGGCCGGAACGGCGGCTCTGATTCTCGCGGCGGGAGGCGTTCGCTCCAACGTCGTCCTGGTGCTGGCGGCGGTGGCCTGCGCCGACGCCGTCGCGCGCGCCCTGGAGCAGCGCTGGCCGGCGGCGGCCGGAGCAGCCGGCCTGGCGCTCGGCGCCGTGGTCGGTCTCGTGCTGGTTCGCGAGCCCGCGTTCGGGGTGCTCATCGCCGCCCTGGCCGCGGCGATCGTCTTGCGCCGCTTCGCCTTCGCCATCGTTCTGGTCCTGGCCGGCGCCCTGACGGTGTGGCAGCCCGCCGGGACCGGTGCGCCCTGGCCCGACGTGTTCGCCGGACTGCCGCTGGTGCTGATCGCGGCGCCGAGCCTGATCGGCCGGGGAAACCTGCAGACGGTCGCCGCGGCGGTGCTGCTAACGCTCGCCGGGCTGCGGTTCCTGCCGCCGCAGCAGGCGCTGCTGGCGGGCATCGCCCTGTGGACCGTGCTCTATGCGTCGCGATCGGACGACCTGTCCGCCGACGACCCGCCGCCGGTCGGGCCCTGGCACAGCCTCGCACTCCGCGGCGACGCCGCCGTGTTCGGCTACTGCCTGCAGGGCGGCCTGCTGGCGTTCGCTACGTTGTCGGCGACCTATCCCTGGCTGCAGCCGGCCCATCTCGAGGATCGGCTGCGCGCGTTCGGGCTCGGCGGCGGGCTCGAACACTGGTCCGCTCTGGCCGGCATCCTCCTGCTCGCCCACGGGTCGGCCGCGCTGGTCCGCAGGACGCCGGCGCCGCGGGTGCTGGTCCTTGCCTTGGCCGCCGTGCTGTTGACGACGGCGGCGCTCGGGGCGTGGGACGCCTTCAAGCAGCGGCGAACGCTGCTCAGTTCGCCGCGCCAGGTCCTGACGGCGGACAGCCCCCGCTGGACGGCCCCGGACGGCGACTGCGGGGAGAAGCTGATCCTCGACACGGCGGTCGCGAACAGCAGCGGAGTCGCGGCCGGCGCGCCCGTGGCGCGTGTGGGCGTCGCCGGAGGGGGCACGGGCGCGCGCCCCGAGGCCGCCGTTCTCCGGCACGGCCATCACACCGGCGAGTGGTCCGCCCGCGCGAGCGGCGACGTCGCCGGACGGAAGCCCTGGCTGCACTGGGTCGCCGCCGGCGAAGGCGGACCGTTCTTTGGCACCCGCTACCGGGCCGAAGTCGACCTGACGCCCTTCTGCGGCAAGGGCAGCCTGATCGTCGTCCGGGACCCCGGGCTGCCGGAGCACGTCGAACTGACGCTGTTCTTCGCCCTTCAACTCGGCAAACCCGACGCTTGAGCGGATCGCACAGCGAAGCAGCGACGCCGTCGCTCTCCTATGTCGTACCGACGATCGGCGTCCCGGCGCACCTGGCGAAGTGCCTGGAGTCGATCTACCGGGACGGCGGACGGCTCGATTCGCCGCCCGAGCTGGTCGTCGTCTGGCAGGCGCCGCTTGCCGGGGACGGTGGCGGGGCGGCGGCGCTGAAGGAGTTGTGCCGGCGGCTCGACGCGGCGCGGCCGGGTGCGATCGATGGGGCGCCGCGGATCGTCGAGTTGCCGCGACCGGCCGGGTTCGCTCGCGCGGTGAACGACGGCATCGCCGTCAGCACCGGCGACTGGGTCGCGCTGGTGAACGACGACGTGGCGCTGGAGGCCGGGTGGGCGCGGCGGCTGCTCGAGGCGGTGGCGGCCGGTTCCGGCGTGGCCGCGGTGCAGGGAGTCAATGTGGTGGCTGGGGGCGACGAGGGGGACGACGATCGCGACGGTGCACGGATCGACGGTGCCGGGCTGGCGTGGAACCGGCGCTGGCAGGCGGTCCAGCTCGGCCGTGGGGAGCCGGCAAGCGGTGCCGGCCTGACGGCCGGCCCGTCTCCTGGCCGCCTTCGGCGGCGGCCGGCGGGGACGCCGGCGCACCCAGTGTGCGACTTGCAGCACGAGTCGGTGCTCGACGTCTACGGCGTGTCCGCGACCGCGGCGATCTATCGCCGCGCCGCGCTCGCGGAGGTGAGCGGCGGCGGCGATCCGCTACGGCCCTTCGAGGAACGGCTCGACAGCTACTACGAGGACGTCGAGCTCGCGGACCGGCTGCGCGGGGCCGGTTACCGCGCGCTGCTGGTGCCGGCGGCGCGCGCGGTCCACGCCGGGGCGCTGTCGAGCCGGAGTCCGCGGGCCGCCCGGCGGAGGACGCGACGGGTCTATGCGAACCGCCTGCTCGTCCTCGCGCGGCGGCTCGGCCGCGGCTTCTGGCCGCGTCTGCCCGGTGTTCTGGGGCGGGACGTCGTCGACGTAGTGAGGCGGCCGAAGACCGCGCCGATGCCGGGCGACCTCAAGCCGCCGGGCGCCGTCGACCTGGTGTGCGCCTGGGGCCGGGCGGTGCGGTTGCTGCCGGGGTTTGTGCACTTCGGTGGTGGTGCGGAGGAAAGGAGCCGGCCTGACGTCCGGCGCGTTTCAAAGCCGCCTTCGGCGGCAGCCGGCGGGGACGCCGGCGCACCCAGTGTGGAACGTCGACGGGGTGACAGAC
>VXUF01000020.1 GCA_009837085.1 Holophagales bacterium | reverse complement strand
GAGCAGCCTCGGCCCGGCGGGTCCTCGGTGAAAGCCTGGCGACCCTGCGAGACGCCAGTCTGGCCGCGATTGTCGCCTCGACGGCGCTGACCGCCGCGGCCAGCGGCACGGCGACCGCGATGTGAGCCTACATGCAACCCTGGTTCTGGGGCTTCGACAGCGCACAGACCAGCTCGATCCTGGCGGCCCAACTGGCATCGCCGCTCCTGGCCGTCCTGCTCCTGCCGGCCGCCAGTCGCGGCCGCGACAAGAAGGCGGTGCTGATCCGGCTCTCCGTCCTGTCGCTCCTGGCCGGCAGTGGCCCGGTCATCCTCGCGCTGCTCGGCGCGTTTCCTCCGGTCGACCACTCGGCGCTCTTTCCGCTGATGGTCGCGATCGGCGTCGTCCAGGTGACACTGATCGTCATGACGAGCACGGTAGGCGCCTCCATGGTGGCGGACATCGTCGACGCCCGCGCGGTGGCCACCGGCCGGCGGGAAGAGGGACTCGTGTCCTCCGTTCTCTCCTTCACGGGTAAGGTGGCAACTGGCCTGGGCATCTGGATCGGGGGCCTCCTGCTCACCGCGATCGAGTTCCCGACCGACGCGGAGGTCTCCGCGATCGACCAGGAGATGGTCGACCGCCTGGGATGGCTCTACGGCCCGGTGCTCGCCTTTCTCTACCTCGCCGCCATCTTCGCCCTCCGCTACTACCGGCTGAGTCGCCACCGGCACCAGGAGAACCTCGCCATGCTCGCTGGGGCAGAGGATCAGGGTTGATCGAGCGAGATAAGAATCATGTGAAACGATACTTGCATCGTATGAGACATTTATGTATCATTGCTCCAGTTCAGGGATCGAGCCGGAGAAACGCACATCATGCCGTCCGAATCACTCCACGACCGAAGTCGACGACGGGCACACCCCTGGCTTGCCCTCCCGGTGCTGGTGATCGCGGCGGCCGCAGCCCAGGCGGCGGACTTCATCGCCTTCGAATCCGGCCCCGTGCGGCCGCTGGCCCTGTCCCCCGACGGCAGCATGCTCTTCGTCACGAACACGCCGGACAATCATCTCGAGGTCTTCAACATCAACAGCTCCGGCACGCTCGTCCACCTGGCGTCGGTTCCCGTGGGGATGGAGCCGGTCGCCGTCGCCGCGCGCAGCGCCTCGGAGGTCTGGGTGGTGAACCACCTCTCGGACTCCGTCAGCATCGTGGACATCGGGCCCCTGCTGGCCGCCGATTCGACGACCAGCGGTGCGGCCTTCGTCAACCGCACGCTGCTGGTCGGCGACGAGCCCCGGGACATCGTCTTCGCCAGAGATCGTGCCTTCGTCACGACCGCCCATCGAGGTCAGCACCGAACCCATCCATCGATCGCGGCCGTCCCCGGGGCCGGAAGTCCCCAACTCCATACCGCGGGCGTTGGCCGGGCGGACGTCTGGGTCTTCGACGCGGAGGATCCCGGCGAAGGTGTCGGTGGTACGCCCCTCAAGATCGTCGAACTGTTCGGCGACACGCCCAGGGCGCTGGCGGTGAGCCCGGACGGCTCCACGGTGTACGCGGCGGTCTTCCACTCGGGCAACCAGACGAGCGTGATCCACGAGGGAGTGATGTGCCGTGGTTTCGAGGACACGCCGCGCGGCTTCTTCGTCGGCGCCACGTGGGACCGCAGGCGCGGCGATCAGCCCTGTGTTACGGGCAACCTGCCGGCCCTGCACGCGACGGCGTCCCCAAACGGCCCGGCGGACAAGACCCTGCCCATGGGGCGCCCCCTGCCCAGCACCGGCGCGGACGGCGAGCACGCGCCCTTCACCGCGATGATCGTGAAGTGGGACGAGGAGTCGGGTGAGTGGCGCGACTCCCGCGGCCTGAACTACTCGAACGGCATCCGTTTCTTCCTGCCCGACAAGGACGTCTTTGCCATCGATGCCGCCACCCTCTCCGAGAAGGACCACTTCGCTCACGTCGGCACGACCCTGTTCAACATGGCGACGAACCCGAAGAGTGGACGCATCTACGTAGCCAACACGGACGCCCGGAACCACGTGCGTTTCGAGGGGCCGGGAGTCCGCGGCGGCTCGACCGTTCAGGGGAACATCGCTCGCGCCCAGATCACTGTCATCAACCCGGAAACGGGTACCGTCCGCAAGCGGCACCTGAACCGCCACATCGACTACTCCGTCCTGAAGTCGACGACCGCCGTCCGCCGGCACAGTCTCTCCACACCTCTCGAGCTCCAGATCAGCTCCGACGGGACGACGCTCTACGTCGCCGCCCTGGGCTCGGACAGGATCGGCGTGTTCGACACCGCCGATCTCGAGGACGACTCCCTGTGGGACGGCAACGGAAGGGAGTTCGACCCAACCTCCCTGAGCGCGAACCATCTGGAGGTGACGGGCGGGCCCGCCGGACTCCTGCTCGACGAGGCGCACAACCGCCCGAACGGGCAGCTCTACGTCTTCGCCCACTTCGAGCGCAGCGTCAAGGTCGTCGACGCGGTGACCGGCGACGTGCGGCAGACGGCTTCCGTCCACAACCCCGAACCGCCCGCAATCGTGCGCGGACGCCGCGTGCTCTACGACGCGAACCGGACCTCGTCCAACGGTGAATCCTCCTGCGCGACCTGCCATGTGTTCGGCGATTCGGATCACCTGAGCTGGAACCTGAGCAATCCGGACGACGGCAACACCGCCAACCCGCAGCCCTTCCCGACCTTCTCCGACTTCTGGCTGTCCTGCGAGATCTTCGGGCACTACCCGGGCTGCGAGGCGGTGCCGTACGTGAACGGCAACGGCGACCAGCTCGTCTTCTCGCCGATGAAGGGGCCCATGTTCACGCAGACGATGCGGGGCATGTCGACGCACGGCCACATGCACTGGCGCGGCGACCGGGCCACCGGCTACTTCGGAAGCGACGATCAGAAGACCCTGGACGAGAAGTTCTCGTTCAAGAACTTCATCGTCGCCTTCGAGAGCCTGCTCGGACTGGACGTCGTGCTCACCGACTCCGCCGCGACGGCCAAACCAGCCGACGTCATCCAGCTCGAGCGCGATGTGGACGAGTTCGCCGACTTCATGCTGGCCGTGCAGCTACCTCCGAATCCGATCAAGCCGCTCGACAACGCCCACAGTCCGTCCGCCCGGATCGGAGATGCCTTCTTCGACGGACCACGCCGCGCCGACGGCGTCGACGCCGCCTACGACCTGCCCAACAACCGGAACGGTGCGGCCGTCGACGGGCGGAACTGCGCCGGCTGCCATCGACACGATCCCTCCAGGGGCTTCTTCGGCACGGCGGGCGATGCGTCCCACGGCGGCGAGGTGCTGATTCTCAAGGTGCCACACCTGCGGAACCTCTACCAGAAGGTCGGAATGTTCGGCCTTCCGAACCGGGAGTACTTCCTGCCCTCGACGACCGACGCCCACCAGGGCGACCAGATCCGCGGCTTCGGTTTTCTCCACGACGGGGCGACCGACAAGCTCTTCAACTTCCTGCAGGGCGCCGTCTTCGACGACGGCACGTCCACTTGCGACGACCTCGGCCTGCCGGGTGGCCGGGGCCGGCGCGACGTGTTCGGCTGCGGTTTCAGCGACGGCATGGACATCGGCATCCCGGACGACAAGGTGCGCCAGGGCCTCGTCGACTACCTGATGGAGTTCGACACCGACCTGGCGCCGATCGTCGGACAGCAGGTCACCCTCGGTGCCGCGAACGGCCCGGTGGCCAACCCGCGCGTCGAGCTGCTGACCCATCGCGCCAGGGTCTCCTTCCAGTCGGCCATCCTGGGCGGCTCGGTCACGGAGTGCGACCTGATCGCCAAGGGAACTGTGGCGGGGAAACCGCGCGGATGGGTTCGACTCCCGAACGGCAACTTCCTCGACGATGTGGGCGAGAGGTGGACGCCGTCGCGGCTGCGGACCCTCGCCACGGACACTACTCCCGTCACCTACACCTGCACGCCCCCTGGCTCGGGCAGACGGATGGGGATCGACCGCGATCGCGACACGATCCTCGACGGTCAGGACAATTGCCCCGCCGTCTTCAACCGCAACCAGGGCGACGCCGACGCAGACGGTATCGGCGATGCCTGCGAGACGCTCTCATCGAGGTAGGCCATGAGATCAGCCCTGAATCCCAGCCCACGTCCAACCGCCCGCGACGCGATCATCGGCGCCGCAATCCGCCTCTGGTCGCGCAACCCCGGGGCGACCTTCAGCGAGGTCGCCCGTCATGCCGGAGTCGGGCGCGCGTCCCTCCACCGGCACTTCAGGACCCGTGACGACCTGCTCACGGTGCTGGCCGAGATTTGCATCGAGGAGACGAACGAAGCAGTGGCCGCGGCCATCGACCAGAGCGCGAGCGCCAGCCGGCAACTGCAACGCATGTTCGAGGCGGTCATCCCCCTCGGGGACCGCTACAGCTTTCTCTATCGCGCGGAGATCGGCGACGAACACACAACCGCCAGGTACCGTCGGCAACTCGACCGGGTCGGAACGCTGGTCGGCGAACTCAAGGCCGAAGGCGCCGTCGCGGCTGACGTGCCGACGGCCTGGGTGGTCGCGCAGATCGACCAACTCATCTGGACCGCCTGGAACGAAGTCGCCTCGGGCCGCGTCGCCGCGGCGGACGCGGCGAACCTGGCCACCAGGACCCTGCTGCACGGACTCGGAAAGGAGGAGCAGCCGTGAGTACACGCTTCGACCACCCCCGTCAACTCCTGCCGCCCGAGGCCTACTTCGAGTCCGGCTGGCTGGACCGTGAAGTCGACCGCCTGTTCGACCGCTCCTGGTTCTGGGCCGCCACCGAGGAGGACCTCAAGGAACCCGGCGACTTCCGCGCCTGCCGCGCGATGAACCACTCTCTGTTCGTGCTCCGGGATGAGACCGGGCAGCTCCAGGCCTTCCACAACGTATGCCGCCACCGCGGCTGCGAGATCGTCGAAGGCAGCGGCAACCTGGGCAGCACGATCCGCTGCCCGTACCACCGCTGGACCTACGAGACGAACGGCGCCCTGCACGGCGTGCCCAACGAAGCGGAGTGTTTCGGCGCCGTACCCCGCGAGAGCTTGTCGCTCCATCGAGCCGCGGTCGGCGCCCACCGCGGCATGGTCTACGTCAATCCCGACCCGGATCCGCCCGAGCCGTTCGACCAGTGGATCGCGGGGCTCGACGAGCACGCCTGGCCGCATGACCTGGGCGACGGGACGTTGAGCTACGCCGGCGACGTGCGCTACGAGATGCACTGCAACTGGAAGGTTTTCTACGAGAACGCGATCGACGGCTACCACCTCGGCTACCTGCACAACAAGACCCTGGGCGCCGCCTACCCGGACCGGAACGTCTGGCATCCGGTGGGACGCCACACGGTTTGGTACTCCACCGAACGGGAAGGCGATCCGCAGTCAACCACGGTGCTGTCGGCGGAGATGGCGGACGCCGCCGGCGCCACCCGCCTGCCGGGTCACGAGGAGAGCTTCTATCCGGGCGTGGTCATGCTCTTCCCGCTGACCATCCTGTCGCCGAGCCCCTGGGGCTTCCACGTCTCGTTGCTGGAACCGAAGTCTCCCGACCTCACCATGATGTGGACACAGAGCTGGACAACCTACGGATCGGCCTCCCGCGCCGACGCAGGCAAGGCGGCCACGCTGATCAGCCTCGCCAACCAGGAAGGACATCCGATGGAGTCGGGCAACTTCCAGCTCGAGGACATGTGGATCTGCGAGATGATCCAACGCAACCTGCGCTCCCCGAAGTTCAGGGTCGGGCCCATGGCCGCCGGCTTCGGGGCCGAGTCGCCCATCATGCACTTCCAGCAGAGCGTGCTCGACTACCTGAACGGAGATGCCGGCAAGGTGGGCGGCTGATGGAGTTCGTCATCCTCGCCATCCCCTACATGCGACGCCTCGGCGAACAGGTCGGCCGCGCAGGATCGGACCCGAACCGGTTCCAGGCGCTGATGGCGAATCTCCGGACGCAGATGAGGTTCGCCGAGTCCGTCGGCTACACCGGCTTCTGCATGACCGAGCAGCATCTGCAGGTCGAAGGGATCGAAACGACGACGAATCCGCTGTTCTGGGACTACTTCGTCGCCCAGCACACGGAGCGGATTCGCGTGGGCCAGCTCGGCATGAACCTGACCGCCGTGAACCCGATTCAACTGGCCGAGAACCTTGCGATGCTCGACCACTTCACCGGCGGCCGCATGTTCGCCGGCTTCACCAGGGGCAACACGCCACGGTGGACCGGTACGTTCGGCCAGCACATAGGGATCACGGCGACGCACTCCGACAAGTCCGAAGTGGACCGACGCAACCGCCGCGCGTTCGAGGAGAACTGGCGACTCGTGAAGGCGCTCTGGACGCAGGAGGTGGTGAGCATCTCCGGCGAGTTCTGGCAGGCGCCGCCGGCAATGGACTGGAGCTTTGCGCCCACGAACGAATGGTCGCCCGGTTCGGTTACTCACGACGGCACGCTGAAGGAGATCGGGATCGTTCCCCGTCCGTTGCAGAATGACCCCCACCCCCCGGTCTATGCGCCATTCAGCTACAGCATGGGGACCGCGAAGTTCTGGGCCCGCGAGGGCGGCAAGATGATGGGCATGTTCAACGAATCGAAGGAGGAGTTCATCCCCCTGACACTGGACATCTGCCTGGAGGAAGCGCTGCAACACGGCCGGATCATCGGCCCCAACGACATGCTCGCGCTGGGCGGACACCTGATCATGGGACGAAATCCGGCTGAGACGAAGAAGCTCTACGAAGGCTTCGAGTGGCTGTTCAACTTCGCCTACAACGCCCCTCCCTACCACGTACCGATGGGCCGGCTGTGGATGGGGTCGCGCCAGCAGGTGCTCGACCACGTCGGGCGGCTCAACGAGACCTTCGGCATCGACGAGTTCTTCCTGTGGCACCACGTCGGCTGGTTCGAGCAGGACGAGGAGATGGCGATGCTCCACGAGTTCGCGGAGGGCGTCATCGGCCCCCTTTCCTCGTGACCCGGCGCGACGGTCAGAGTTCGGCCGCGACCGGCGAACCGTCGCTCAGGCTGTCGCTCGGATAGACCACGACCTGTTCGCCCGGTTCAAGGCCGCCAAGAACCTGGGCTTCCCGCGCGTTCCGCTCGCCGACCTCGATCTCCCGAAGGCTCGCGCGGCCTCCCGCGACCGCGAACACCGCCCAGTTCTCGTCGCGCCGGAACAACGCGCCGGTCGGCGCCTTCAGTTCGTCCCCGCTCTCCCAGACGACGACCCGGGTTTCGACCCGGAATCCGTCACCGAGGCCGGCCCAGACAGTAGGCGGATCGACGATGTCGATGACGACGTTCACCCGCTGCTCTTCCACCCCGAGCGCCGAGATCTTCGTGAAGCCCGACGGTTCCACCCGCCGCAGCCGGCCCTGCAGCGGGCGATCGCCGCCCCACCGATCGATCAGCACACGCTGTCCCGAGCGCATGCGGACGGCGTCCTTCGACAGATAGTCCGTCACCACTTCGATCTGCGCCGGATCGCCAACCTCGAGCAGGGCTTCGCCAGCCGGCACGACGGACTCGCTCTCGCGCACGCGACGGAACACGACGCCCGAAACCGGCGACACGATCCGGATTGCCGTACCGTTCATGTCCTCCGCGCTCTCGGCGCTGAACTGCAGCAGGCGGACCCGCGCCGCCTGCAACTCGCTGCGGGCCGTGCGCACCGCGTAGTCGGCTGCCTCCACGGCTTCCTGCCGGGTGTCGAGGTCGAGCTGGGCGCTTTCCATCGTCTCGACCGAGACGATTCCCTCCTGGCTCAGCCGCAGGTAGCGTCCCGCCTCGGAGCGCGAGTAGACGAGTTCGGCCGCCGACCGCTCGTAGTTCGCTTCCGCCTGGCCCAGCGCGGCGGTCGCGGTTTCCACCGCCGCCTCCGCCTCGGCCCGGCTGCGGGCGTCGAGAAGCACCGGCGCGGACGGCAGGAAGATCGCGAGCACCGTCTCGCCCGCGACCACGGCATCGCCGGGTTCGAGTTCGATTCGGAGCACGCGGCCGGCGAGCGGCGCCGAGATGACGAAGCGGTCCCGGACCCTGGTCTCGCCCTCCTCGTCGATCGTCACCTCCAGCGGCCCTCGCGTCACCTGCGCCAGCTCCGCCGGTACCGCCTGCGGGCGCGTGCCGAGAAACGCGGCGGCCGCGACCACGACCAGCCCCACTCCCCACAACACCCAGCGTCGATTCTTCATCGTTTCCTTCCCTGCTACTCGCGAGTCTTGAGCACCGCAACGAGATCGAGGTCGTGGAGCTTACGACGCACCGTCCAGGCCGAGACGGCCATCGACCCGAGAACGGTCGCCGCGGAAACCAGGAACGTGTTCGGGTCGACCACGACCGGCAACCGGAACAGCTCGCTCTCGAAAGCGCTCATTACGCCGGCGATCATGCCGTAGCCGAGGAGCAGACCGAGTGGAATCGAGGCCACGGTGAGGATCCCGAGCTCGCCCAGCAGAATCGAGGAGATCTCGCCGCGGGTGAAGCCGATCACCCGCAGGCTGGCGAGTTCACGGCTGGTCTCGGACAGGGAGATCCGTGCCGTGTTGTAGATCACCCCGAAGGCGATGATCACCGCGAAGAGCAGGTTGACGCTCATCATCATCGACATGTTGTCGAGCATGTAGGTCTGGATGTTCTCGAGCGCGGCGCTGCGCAACGTCACGCCGGCCACCGCCGGCATCGCCTTCAGCAGGCCGAACAGCCGTTCCTCGGCCAGCGTGTCGATCTTGAGCATCGCGCCGCTGATCGTGTCGTCGCGCCGCACCAGCCGCCGGAGCGACTCCTGCTCCATGTACGCCGTCACGCCGAGCAGGTCGTCGACGGTGTCGGTCAGCACGACCTCGCGCACCGGCCTGCCGTCCTCCATGATCTCGACCATCAGCGTGTCGCCCGGCTCGACCTGCAACTGCTCCGCCAGCAGCGTGGACAGGACGAGGCCCGGCCGGTCGAGCCGGATGGCGCGATAGTCCACATCGACCACGCGCTGCAACCTGGCATCGGGCGCCAGCGCCTGGATCGCCGTCTGCTTCTGCAGGTGGCCGTTCCGCAGCCGCGCTGCGATGCCGTTCGTCGGCTCCACCTGCAGCACGCCGGAGAGGGCCGCGAGTTCGTGCACCGCGCTTCGTTCGACCGGTTCGAAGAAGCTCACCGACAGGTCCTGGCGCTGGATGATGTTGAACTGCACTTCGAGCAGTTCGTCCATCGAGTCCATCATCGCCGAGCCCACGACCATGATCGCGCCGGCGAAGGCGATGCCCACGATCGACAAGCCCGCGCGCACCGGGCGTCGCGACAGGTTGCGCAGCACCATCCGCGCGGGCTGCGACAACCATCGCCGGGCGCCCAGCCGTTCGAACAGCGAGACCCGGAAGGTCTCGGGCGCCGCCGGGCGCATGGCTTCGGCGGGCGGCAGCGAGACGACGCTGCGCACCGCCCCCAGGGCGCCCACCGTCGCGGCGACGAGGCTCACTCCGACGGCGATCAGAATGCTCGACGCCGACACGTTGTAGATCAGGAGCGGGAAGCGGAAGTACTCCATGTAGAGGCCGAGCATCGCTTCGGCCAGCAACAGGCCGGCGCCGATCCCGAGCAGGGCGCCCAGGGCCACCACGACGACGGCCCACTGCACGTAGTGGACGCCGAGCCGGAGATTCGAGTAGCCGAGAGCCTTGAGCGCGGCGATCTGTTCGCGCTGCACCGCGACGGTTCGCCGCAGAACCACATTGAGCAGGAACGTGGCCACGGCGATGAAGATCAACGGCACCAGTAGTCCCATGTTCTCGAGCTGAGTCAACTCGTTCTGGAGGTACCAGTTCGAGGTCTGGTCGGCACGCGGAATCGCGCCCAGACCACCGTACGGATCGAGAATCGCGTCGAGCTCGACGATCACCGCGCGCTCGAGGCTGGGCGAGCGGTCGGTCAGCGTCAGGGCGACGTCGTTGAACCCGCCCTCCATTTCGAACGCGGTGGCCAGATGCCGCCGGGTCATCCACAGGAAGCCGAAGTGCTTCGGATCCGGGACCAGTTCTCCCGGACCGATGCCGTAGACGAACTCCGGGCTGAGCGCGACACCGACGATCTCCAGCGGCTGGCGGCGACCGTTGATGACCGCGAACAGGCGATCGCCCAGATCGAGGCCGTGAGCTTCGGCGAAGCGCTCGCCGACCAGGGCCTCCTCCGCCCGGTCCGGGTCCAGGAACCGCCCGCGGCGCAGCGCGACGTCGTTGAGCGCCGGCCGGCCGCGATCCGGCAGGGAGATCAGGCGTCCATTGATGGGATCGGTGACTCCGGGCACGTCCAGCGAGACGCTCACGACCACCCGGGTCTGGACCTGCCTGACTCCCGGGATCGCCGCGATCCGCTCTTCGACCCAGTTGGGGACGCGCTTGGCGCCGGCGAACACGTCGGCGAAGGCGTAGCGCGTGTAGTAGGCGTCGCGGGTGGTCAGGAGCGAGCCGAACACTCCCTGCGCCATGACCAGGAGCGCGATCCCCGACGAGACGACCAGGGCGATCGCCAGCACCTGGGACCGCACGTTCCACAGGTCGCGCAGGAGTTTGCGGTCGAGGGCTCTCATCCTCCTACCACTCGATCGTGGCCGCGGGCTGCTTGGTCGCGTTGCGGACGTCGCTCGTGATCTGGCCGTCTGCCAGAGAGATTACCCGATCCGCCATCGCGGAGATCGCCGCGTTGTGCGTGATCACCGCGGTCGTCGTGCCCAGTTCGGAGTTCACCCTCTCGAGAGCCCCCAGGACCGCGATGCCCGTGCTGATGTCGAGAGCTCCCGTCGGTTCGTCGCAGAGCAGCACGTCCGGACGCTTGGCGATGGCGCGGGCGATCGCCACGCGCTGCTGCTCGCCGCCCGACATCTGCGACGGGAAATGGTCGAGGCGGTACTTCAGGCCGACCAGCGCCAGGGCCTCCTCGGGAGCGATCGGATCGCCGGCGATCTCGGTCACGAGGGCGACGTTCTCGCGCGCGGTGAGCGAGGGAATCAGGTTGTAGAACTGGAACACGAAGCCGACGTGGCGGCGCCGGTAGCGGGTGAGGGCCCGTTCCCCGGCCTCGCTCAGATCCCCTTCACGGTAGGTCACCCGGCCGGCGGTCGGCCGGTCGAGCCCGCCCAGGATGTTCAGCAGGGTCGACTTGCCGCTTCCCGACGGTCCGAGCAGGACCGTGAACTCGCCTTCGTGGAGCTCCAGGTCGACGCCGCGCAGCGCATAGACCTCGACTTCGCCCATCACGTAGACCTTCGTCACGCCCTTCATGGCGAAGACCGGGGCGGGATGCGGCGGCGCTGCCGGGGCCTGGACCGCCATCAAGGCAGCTCGATGTCGGGGGGCGCCGCGGACAGCTCGACGATCATCTCCGTGAACTCGCCCGGCACCGTATCGACCCGGATCATGCCGCCGTGCTCGCGGACGATGTCGGCCGAGAGCGCCAGACCAAGGCCCGTCCCCTGGTCGGTCGGCTTGGTCGTGAAGAAGGGGTTGAAGATCTTGTCCACGATGTCCTGCGGGATTCCGTTGCCGTTGTCCCGGATCCGAACCTCGACGCCGTCGTCCATCCTTCGCGTCGTCACGGTGAGCGTCGGCTCGTAGGCCTCATCGTCGGTGGTGAGCCGTTTCTCGTTCGTGGCGTAGCAGGCGTTGCCGACCAGATTGAGAAACACCCGGCCCACGTCCTGGGACACGACCTCCAGGGTGCCCAGGTCTGGATCGAAGTCCTTCTCGATGGTGAGGTTGAACTCCGAGTCGGAAGCCCGGGCGCTGTGGTACGCGAGCCCGATGTGCTCATCGACGAGACGGTTGATATCCGCCTCCTCACGGCCGGCTGCACCCCGGCCCATCTTGAGCATGTCGGTGACGATCCGGTTGGCGCGCTCGCCGTGGTTCTGGATCAGCTTCAGGTTGCCGCTCAGGTCCTCGAAGATCTCCCCGATCTCCTCCCGCTGGTCCTCACTCAGGCTGCCGTCCTCGTTCTCCTTCATGATCTCGTCGACCTCTTCCAGGAGTTCCGAGGACACCTCGGAGAAGTTCTTGACGAAGTTGAGCGGATTCTTGATCTCGTGGGCGACTCCGGCCGTCAGCTCGCCCAGCGCCGCGAGCTTCTCGCGCATCACGATCTGGTCCTGGGCCTTCTGCAGGTCGACCAGCACGACCTCCAGCTCCTCGTTCTTGTCCTTCAGTTCGTCCGCCAGCTTCTCGACCAGGTTCAGTCGCTGTACCTCCAGCGCGTGACGCCGGAAGACCTCGAGAGCAGCCGCCATGTCCGCCACCTCGTCCTTGCCGCCGATTCCGATCTCGGCTTCCAGATTGCCTCCCGCCATTTCCCGCATGCTGCTCGAAAGCGCCTCGAACCGACGCACCAACAGCCGACCAACGAACAACCAACCGATGAAGACAGCTCCAGCGATGCTCAGGACGTTCAGGGCCAGGAGCAGTGCGCGGCCGGTTCTGATCGCCTGGGACGCGGCGTCGGTCGCCGCATCGGTGCGGGTCCTGGAGGCGGCGACCAGCCTCTCGACGTCGCCACCGAGTTCGACGGCCAGATTCTGGTTCTCCGCCAGCAGTGCCTGCTGCCGGTCGAGCACGTCGACTTCCTGCCGTCTCAGGTCGAAGGCGGTACGGCTCTTCGCGAGCATCTCACCGAAGAGCGCCTGCAACCGGTCCGAGGTCGCGGTTTCGTCGATCGCGCTGAGGGCGCGCTCGATGCTCGTCGCTGCCGACTCGTACCGCTCCTCGACCGGCTCGATCAGCGGCCGGTCCGTCAGCACTGCCAGACTGTTCAGGAGCTGATCGATGATCGTGACGTCCTGCTGAAGTCCGATCAGCACTCGGTAGCGGTCGATCTCCGGCTCCGAGAAGTGCCGGTCGCGGGGTGCGGGGGCAAGCTCGAACGAGCGAAAGCCGGTCATCGCGTAGAACAGTTGGTCATCGAGGGCAGGCACGAGAAGCACCTCGATCCGGCTATGGAGCGACTCCAGTTCCAGCCGCAACGCCTCGCTGTCCGCGCTCAGTTCGAAGCCCTCCGAGACCGACTCCCGGATCGCCGCGATGTTGCCGATGAGCTCCCCGCCGCGCGTCCGGATGCTCACGATCTCCTCGTCGCCGCCAAGCGACTCCTCGGACTCCATCCCCCGGCTCATCAGGTCCTCGAGTTGCTCTTCGAAGGCCCGTTGAGCCGGCGCCATCTCGACGACTGCCCGAGTCAGTTCGTCCTGGTTCGCCGTCGCGGTCAGCCTGGGTCCCGCCGCCACCAGCGTTCCGCTGCCCTGGGCGACGCCGAACGCGGCCGCCAGTTCAGGCACCGTTCCCTGGGTGACCCGGTTCTGCGAATCGCCAACCTGAGCGAAGGCGAACAGCGCCACCAGACTGGCCGCTAGCGTCAAGGCAGCCGCGCCGCCGATGCCAACGTAGAGCTGGGTGGCGATCCTGAACCGCGCTTCGGTCAGCTTTCGAAACCAGCCGATCATTGCCTTGTCGCGCCTTCAAGACGCGTCGCGGGGCGGTACCGGCCACTCTCGTCGATCACGGTCAGGAACACGGCGTCCGACCCCTGGTTGTCCCCGTCGCCGAACACGAGGCGGAAGCCGTTCAGATCGATCGAACCGGCGTCGCGCAGAGTCTGAATGAAGCCATCCCGATCGACGGCCGTCCCGGAGCGTTCGAGCGCCTCGATCACGAGACGTCCGGCAAGGTAGCCCTCGAACGAGACGAAGCCGGGCTCGGCGCCGGGGGTATGGGCGCGCAGCGCGCGCCGGTAGGCGGTGGCGACTCGGGAGTTCCGTGCGCTCGGAAACGGTACGACCTGGGTGACGTAAACGCCGGCGCCTCGTGGACCGAGTTCTTCCGCGAGGGCATTGCTGCCCACGAAGGACAGGGTCATGAACACCGGATCCAGGCCTATGTGCCGCGCCCAGGCGATCAGGCTGGCCACCGGCTGATAGGCGCCCACGATGATGACGGCCTCCGGCCGCCCCACTTCGATGTCGACGATGGCCGTCTTGACGGCGGTCGTGTTCCGCGGATACACGCCTATGGCGACCGCCTCCATGCCCCTTCTGTCGAACGCGGCACGAACGCCGGCCAGGCCGGCACGCCCGAAAGAGTCGTTCTGGATGACGACCGCGATCCGCTCGATGTCGAGATCCCTGGTCAGTCGCTCCACCATTTCCTCCGTCTCCTGAGCGTAGGAGGCGCGGAGGTTGATCACGTGGGGTTCGCTTCGGAGAAACCCCGCGCCGGTGAACGGAGCGATGTACGGCACACCCGCCTCTTCGGCAACCGGTACCGCCGAGCGGGAGGTCGGCGTGCCGACACCGCCGACCAGCGCGAACACGCCCTCGTCCTCGATCAGGCGGCGCGTGTTCGTGATCGCGGCCTCCGGCTCGTAGCCGTCATCCACCGTCACCAGCTCCAGCCGCCGGCCGTGCACGCCGCCGGCATCGTTGGCCTCCTTGAACGCCGCCTGGATGCCGAGCCGCATCCCTCTGCCCAGTTCGGCAGCCGGACCACTGAAAGCGGCGGACTGCCCGAACAGAATGCGGTCGGCCGAAACGCCCGGCGTCCCTTCGGGCTCAGTTGGCGACGCTTCGGGCTGAGCCGGCGACGGTGTCGTAGCCAGTAACGCCGCCGCGGCCCAGGCTGACGCGGTCAGAGCTGTTCGAGCAGCACGTGCGCGCATCGCTCTCAGCAGTCCCGCGCCGCGGTTCAACTCCGGCGCTTGACCATGGTCACGTGGTTGCGGCCGCCCTCGCGGCTGTATGACGTCTCGTCCATGAGGACCTTCACGAAGTGGACCCCCAGGCCGCCGATCTTCCGGTCCTCAACCGCCGCGTCGAGGTCCGGTTCGGGAGCCTCGTGGAAGGGGTCGAACGCCCTTCCGCCATCCCGAACCTCGACCCGGACTTCGTCGTCGCTTGACGTGACCTCGATCTCGATTTCGCTGCTTCCAGGCTCACTGCCGCCGTGACGCACGACGTTCGTCGCCACTTCTTCCAGGCTGAGCACGATCGCGTAGATCACGTCCTGCGCCCAACGCTCCTCCTGCCCGAGCGTCTCCACCGCCTCCGAGACACCCGGAAGTTCCTCGATCCGGTTCGGAACACGGAGCTGGAGGGTAGAGCTCACTCGTCGGCGACACGCAGGGTCATGCAGGTCAGATCGTCGAACTGTGGCGCTTCGCCGGCGAAGTCCTGTACGGCCTCCAGGATCATCTCGGCGGCTTGCCGGGCGGCCGGAGTCCGGCCGTCGCCGAAGAGACCCTGAAGCGACTCGAGGCCGAACTCCTCGTTCGACACGTTGATCGCCTCGGTGACGCCGTCCGTGAAGAAGACGACGAGGTCGCCCGGGCTCAGCCGGATGCTGGCCTGCCCGTACTCGAAGCCGGGAATCGCCCCGAGGGCGAGGCCGCCCGTCAGTTCGAGTTCCTCCGAACTCCCGTCGGGGTGTACCACCAGCGGAGGGTTGTGGCCGCCGTTGGAGAACGTGAGCACCCTGGTCGAGGGATCGTAGACGCCGTAGAACACGGTGACGAACATCGCCGCGTCGTTCGTCTCGTTCAGCAGATCGTTCACTTCCCGGAGGACCGCCCCGGGATCCTCGACGCCGACTGCCGCCCCCTTGAGCAGCGTCCGGCTCGACATCATGAACAGGGCCGCCGGCACGCCCTTGTCCGACACGTCGGCTACCGCGAGCCCGATCCGTCCCGCGTCGAGGTTGATCACGTCGAAGAAGTCTCCCCCGACGTTGCGTGCCGCGTGCATGCAACCGTAGACCTCACACCCGTCTACATGGGGAAACTTGTCAGGCAGGATCGACTGCTGGATCTTCGTCGCGACATCGAGCTCGTTCTGTATCGCCACCAGCTTGTCGCGCGAGGCGAGTGCGGCGCGCCACTCGTCGAGATGTCGCAGCGTCCGTTCGATCGTGACCTCGAGGTCGGTGAAGTCGATCGGTTTGGTGACGAAGTCGAAGGCGCCGCGGTTCATCGCGGTGCGGATGTTCTCCATGTCCCCGTACGCCGAGACGATGACCGAGCGGAGATCCGAGTTCACCTCCGGGATCTGCTGCAACAGGGTCAGACCGTCCATCTTCGGCATGTTGATGTCCGAGAGAACGATGTCGATGTCCTTCTTCTTCGTCAGGACCTCCAGCGCCTCGACGCCGTTGCCGGCGAACTCGAAGCCGTACTTGCCCCTGCGGATGTGGCGCCGCATGCGCTGGCGAACCAGACGCTCCAGATCCGGCTCGTCGTCGACGACCAGGATCTTGTAGTCGGGCTTGTCCCGATCACCCACCTGGCCCAACCCCTTCCGCGCTCGAACCCTCTACCCCGCCGCCGCCAGGGCGTCGGCCTGCGTGTCGTAGATCTGGATGATGCGGTTGAAGCCGCTGATCTCGAAGACCGACTGAACAGGATCGCTCAGCGCGCAGAGAGAGATGCTCACGTTGCGCTGACCGAGGGTCTTGGCGACCAGCAGAACGACCCTCAGGCCGGCGCTGCTGATGTAGGCGAGCTGACCGAGATCGACGACCACGGCCTTGACGTCCTCACCGATCGCCCCCTGCAGTTGGCGTTCAAAGTCCTGGGAGTTCGAGCTGTCGACCCGGCCCTCGACTTTGGCTACAAGAACCTTGTCGTGATTCTCCACCTGGACGTTCATACTCTCTGCCTCCCGTTGCCGTTTCTTCCGCTAAGTCGCGTCTGATCAACTGCATTCACTATCACATCCACCGCGATTCGCGCATCCCCGGCACCCTGAAACACCCCCCGTGTGGGAGAAACGTCGGCATAGTCCCGGCCAGCGGCCACGCCAATGTGCCCCAGAAAGCTGAAGGTGGTGTTTT
>VXUF01000062.1 GCA_009837085.1 Holophagales bacterium | reverse complement strand
GGGTGTGGATCAGGTGGTTGCCGCCGATCGACAGGGCGTCGCCGTCGCCGGTGACGACCCAGACGTCGAGGTCCGGCCGGGTCATCTTGATCCCGGTCGCCACGGCCGGCGCGCGGCCGTGGATCGAGTGGAAGCCGTACGTGTTCATGTAGTACGGGAAGCGGCTGGAACAGCCGATCCCGGACACGATGACGAACTTCTCACGGGGGATTCCCAGCTCCGGGAACACCTGCTGGACGGCGGAGAGGATGGCGTAGTCGCCGCAACCGGGACACCAGCGGACCTCCTGATCGCTCTGAAAGTCCTTCCTGGTCAGGGGAGTTGCTTCGGTCGTCGGCATGTCCACGTCAAGCTCCGGCCATCTGCTGGATCCGATGGAGGATCTCGTCCCGCGTGAAGGGCTTGCCTTCGACCTTGGAGTAGGTCTCGATGTCCTTCAGGTAGCGGGCGCGCAGCAGCAGGGCCAACTGGCCCAGGTTCATCTCGGGCACGAGGACGCGCTCGAAGCGATCGAGCACGTCGCCCAGGTTGCGCGGGAAGGGGTTGAGGTGCTTCAGGTGGGCGCGACTGACCGTCAGGCCGTCGGCCCATGCCTGGTTCACGGCGCCGGTGATGGCGCCCAGCGTGCTGCCCCAGCCGAGGACGAGAAGCTTGCCGCTCTGCGGTCCTTCGATCTCGATCTCGGGAATCTCGTTCGCGATCCGGGCGACCTTCTCGGCGCGGAGCCGCACCATGTGGTCGTGGTTCTCGGGTTCGTAGTTCACGTTCCCGGTGACGTCTTCCTTCTCGAGACCGCCGATACGGTGCTCGAGCCCCGGAGTGCCCGGGATCGCCCACGGGCGGGCCAGCGTCTCCTGGTTCCGCATGTAGGGCATGAAGCCCTGGGCGTCCTGGTGGAAGTCGACCCGGAGGTCCGGGAGTTCCTCGACCTCGGGGATGCGCCAGGGCTCGGCGCCGTTCGCGATGTAGCCGTCCGACAGAAGCACGACCGGGGTCATGTAGGTCGTTGCCAGGCGCACCGCCTCGAGCGCGGTGTCGAAACAGTCGGCCGGCGAGGACGCCGCGATCACCGGCAGCGGCGACTCGTTGTTGCGACCGAACATGACCTGCAGCAGGTCGGCCTGCTCCGTTTTCGTCGGGAGACCAGTAGACGGGCCGCCACGCTGGATGTCGCAGATCACGAGCGGCAGCTCGACCATCACGGCGAGGTTGATGCCCTCGGCCTTGAGCGCGATGCCGGGTCCGCTCGAGCAACTGACGCCGAGCGCGCCGCCGAAGGACGCGCCGATCGCGGCGCAGACCGCGGCGATCTCGTCCTCAGCCTGATAGGTGGTGACGCCGAAGTGCTTATAGGTCGCCAGCTCGTGGAGCACGTCGCTTGCCGGCGTGATCGGGTAGGCGCCCAGGAACAGGGGCAGTCCGCTCCGGCGGCTCGCCGCGACCAGACCGATCGCCAGCGCCGAATTGCCGTGAATGCTGCGGTAGGTGCCGGGCTCGAGCTTGGCCGGCTCCACGTCGTACCGGACCTGGAAGGCGTCGGTGATGTCGCAGAAGTTCCAGCCTGCCTTCATCACCTTGACGTTGGCCTCGGCGATCTCGGGCCGGCGCCGGAACTTGACGCGCAGCCAATCGACCGTCGGTTCGAGGGGTCGGCTGAACAGCCAGTAGATCATCCCCAGGGCGAGGAAGTTCTTGCACCGGTCCTTGGACCGGACGTCCAGCTCGCTCTCCTCCAGTGCCCGCCGGGTCATCGTCGTCAGGGCGACCTGGTACAGACGGAAGGCGTTCAGGCTGTCGTCCTCGAGCGGGTTCGACTCGTAGCCGGCGCGTTTCAGGTTCCGCGGCGTGAACTCGTCCGTGTTGACGATGATCACGCCGTTGTCCCGCAGGTCGCGGAGGTTCGCCTTGAGGGCCGCCGGGTTCATCGCGACGAGCACGTCCGGCGCGTCGCCGGGGGTGTGGATGTCGTGGTCGGCGATTCGGACCTGGAACGCGGAGACCCCAGGCAGGGTCCCGGCCGGCGCCCGAATCTCGGCTGGGAAGTCCGGCAGGGTCGAGAGGTCGTTGCCGATCAGAGCCGACGTGTTCGTGAACTGGGTCCCGGTGAGCTGCATGCCGTCGCCCGAGTCGCCGGCGAAGCGAATGACGACATCGGAGACGGTCGCCTCAGCGGCCTTGCCGGCATCCGTCTGCCCTGCGATCGGGAGGGTCATTGTGGTTCTTGGGATGTGGCAGCCGGGCGCTTACGGGGGCGGGACCTCTGCCCGCCGCCGCGCCTGCGGGCTCCGTCCGCGGGACAGTCTGGAGGCAGATAGTACCATGACGCTGCCCCGCGCATCGGCGAGGACCCCAGGTGCCCAGTCGCGAAAAGAAAGCGAGCCGAAGCAGGCCATGGCGGCGTGCCGCCTGGCTGTCCGGGGTGGCTCTCGCGCTGGCGCTCTCGATCGTCACGGTGTCGCTCGCTGCGTCTCTGGCGCTCAAGTTGCTCGCGTGGACCCTGATCACGGTCATAGGAGGTGCAGTCGGCTGGGCACTCCTGGTCTGGCTGCAACGCCGGTTGCTGTGGCGGGTGGGCCGGCGACTCGCTTTCAGCTACGTGCTGCTGGGTCTGCTGCCGTTCCTGCTCAGCCTGGTGCTGGTCATCGTCGCCGCCTACCTCCTGTCCGGCTTTTTCCTCGGCCATCTCTACCGCGAGGCGGCGATCGGCCTCCACGAGGAACTCGAGGCGGTCTCCGGGTTCCTTCTCCAGCCTCTGGAAATGGGGCTTCTGGATCCCTCCGCACTACCTGCCGCGCAGGGTGGCGCTGCATTGGCGTACTACCAGGACGGCATTCGGG
>VXUF01000163.1:3822-17833 GCA_009837085.1 Holophagales bacterium | reverse complement strand
CCTCGCGACGCAGATCGGCAGGAAGCCGCGGCGCTGGTTGCCTAGCCCGAACAGGGTCAACGGCTCGCCGATCACCGACTGGCAGCAGAAGCGGTTGAGCGCGGTGCCGAAGGCCTGGTCGAAGTCCAGCCGGGTGTGGAGTGCGGGGTCGGCCGGGTGGTCGGCGGAACTACCGAAGAAGCGGGTGCCGTAGACGACGCCTTGCATCACGTCGGTGGCCCGGAGCCCGAAGATGCGGCAGGCGAACATCACGTTGTTGCTGTCGTGGACCTTGCTCCAGTGGTACCAGGAGCCGGCCTGGCGGGGGAAGGGCAGGCGGTCGCGGCGGCCGCGGTACTCGATCTCGAAAAAGCCCTCGGGGATGTCCAGGTTCGGCGTGCCGTACTCCCCCATCGTGCCGAGCTTGACCAGGTGGGCCTCGGGCGTCAGGTCCCGCATCGCGTAGAGCACGTTCATCGTGCCTTCGATGTTGTTGCGTTGCACCCAGATCGCGTGGTCCGCGTCCATCATCGAGTAGGGCGCTGAGGGGCATTCCCCCAGGTGGACGATCGCCTCAGGCCGGACGTCCTCGAACAGCCGGTACACCGCGTCCTTGTCGGTCAGGTCGCCCTGAACCAGGTGCGGACGCCGGTTGTAGGCGGACTCGAAGGCGTCGAGGCGTGCCTCGACGGACGCGACCGGCAAGGCGGAATGGCCGCCCATCTCGGCGACCCACTCGCGGCGGAAGCCGGCATCGATGCCGGAAACCTCGTGACCGCGGGCAGTCAGGTACTGCGCCAACGGCCAGCCGAGGTAGCCGTCGATACCTGCTATGAGAACGCGCGTGATGTCACCCCCTGTTGCACTGTGCGGGGATCAGACCGCGGTCTCGGGTGCGAACCGGGAAGATTCCGCGAGGAATCGGGGAAGTCGATTCTAGGGGCTTGCACGGCGGAACGCTAGGTAGTGTCTCAGTTTGGCAGCAGCCCGACGATCCACTCGAGGTCGTGCAGGTGATCGTCGATCCCGGCCGCCATTGCCGGTGAGCACCTCACCGTCGAGTGAATCCGGCAGAAGTTGTAGTAGAGGCTGTGGAGCGCGATCAGGCACAGGTGGTACTCGAATCGTTTGCTGAAGCCGTTGGTGCATCGGGCGAACCGCCGCATCCCCATCCGCATCGTCAGGTTCTGCCTCTCGACGTAGGACGTGCCGCCCTTGCTCGGAATGTGGCCGGCGCGGTGTCCGAACGCCCACTTGATCCCGATGCGATAGGAGGCCAGGGCGTCCGTCGCGAGGATCGGCGGCTTCTCGAGGCGGCTGGCCAGGTCGCGCATGAACAGCACCGCCGAGAAGTCGTCCCGGGCTCCGCTCAGGAGGTACGAGACGATCAGCTTGCTCTCGGCATCTAGCGCTACCCAGGTCCAGGCATCGCCGGCGCCGTCCGGAGCGGCTTTCGCCTCGGCGACGTTGGCCGCCTTGGCGTACACGAAGCTCCACGTCTCGTCGCACTGGATCGTGCGCTCTCCGCGGATGCCCCTGACGTTCTCGTCGTGGTAGGCGACCGCGGCCTCACCGGCGTCGCGGAGGAGCTTCGAGACCGTGTTGATCGACACTCCTGTCAGGCGCGTGATGCCGCGCATCGACATCCCCTCGACCAGCATTCCCAGGATCTTGGCGCGCTTCCTGAGAGGCAGCCGGTTCACTCACCGACTGTATCAGTTTGAGACGTAGAAAGGGCGTAAGTTGCTGGCTCTACGGAGAGTTCTGAGTGGCCGGTATCGACTCCTCCGGGCGCGTCTTGGCAGGCTTCTTCGCCTTCCTCTTCGGGGTGTCGTTCGGCAGCTCGCCGACCATGATCTTGAAGACGTGCTGAGCACAGGCCGCCGCGCTCGCGGGTCGCTTCTCGCCGTTGGGTCCGATGGTCCTGGACTGCTTCACGGGGTCTAGCCGAAGATTCCGAAGACGAGAGCGGATAGGCTGATAGAGGTCCCGATCAAGATACCGACGCCCCATTTCAGCATGGTCGTTGACTCCTCGGAGATCTTGGTTCGCACATCCGCCAAGTCCTTGCTGGTAGCGAGGCTCTCAGCTCGTGTCTCCACCGCCTGGACTCGCTCGACGAGTTGGCGAATCTCCTTCTGCAGCTCGTCCTTCGTGGCCAGATAGGACATTCTCGCTTCTACGGCGCCCCAACTGCCAACCTCCCCTGGGTCACTCATGCGTTAGCGACGGCCGAAGGAGAAACTGCGTCACCGGAGAGGAGGTCCTTGACTTCGTCGATCAGGCGAGTGGGTGCGTATCCGGCTCCTACGGCACCGTCGAAGACCAAACCGGGGCGCGACCTGCTCAGCTCTAGCTGCCGCTCAACCTCATGGACACTATGTGCCTCGGTGACGACGGCCCAAGTGTGGCCTTCGTCCAGTGTGACCGCGTCAGGGAAGCGATCCCTGATGTACTCGTCATTGAGTGCGTCGCCTGAGTTTACGACCAGATACAAGTTCACTGTCGACATCCTCCGATGGTTGAAATCGACGCAGAAAACACTATCACCGGCCCCATACTCGACAACCTCTCGTCTGCTACGCTGACACGCGCTACGCGCCTTTGGGCACGCGGGTGACCCTCTGTCGGGTCCCCCGCCGAATACAACAGCCGGTTGACGGTGTGGGGTAGCTCCCTGCGCTCGGCGAATACGCGGGACACCGTGCCCGCGTGCACGGCGCGTAGCAAGGGCCCGACGCCACTTCTGGGAGATCGGGCTTCAGCGAAAGGAGGCCGTCCCATGAAGTGGATGGTATCTCTCGTCCTCCTGCTGGCCGCGGCCGCGCCGGCGAGCGCGCAGGTGTTCCCCGCCGCCGACGAGGCCGTGGTGGCCGCCGAGCGGTGCGAGCGCTCGAATCGACTCGACTGCAACCGGGAACGGGTCGCCTGGGCTACTGCCATGGGGGAAGCGCTAGGCGCCGACACCCCCAGAGCCGGCGAACTCTGCAAGCTGCCGCTGGCCGACGCCGCCAAGGACCTCTGCAAGCCCGCCGACATGCTGCAGCTGGGAGTCCAGCTAGGACAGATGGGCGGCCCGACAGGAGCGTTGGCTGGATGCCTAAAAGCCGGCGAACCAGTCAGAACCTGCCACGACAGAACCCTCCCGTGGTATTCGGAGACCTTGGCGAAGTTCGGGCGCGAACTGCCCGTGGCGATCGAGCCGGGCTTCTCTGGTAACGCTGACGACGCCTTCATGGCACAGCTGCTCGCCGACGTCGCCAAGTTCTACGGGCACAGGTGCGCGTCGATCTCGTCCTTCTCGCTGGAGACCCGGGAGATCCGGTGCAACCGCGGTGTGTCGCGCTACCTGCTCCGGAATCGGAGCGGAGTGCTGGTGGTCACGGTGTCGGCGTCAAACTGAGACACTACCGAACGCTACGGGTAAGGTCCCGTGGTGCTACCTTCCGCCCTCGTGCTCTGGTCGGGAACAGGACCGCCCGCCACCCCGTCATGAGGATTCTCTACGGAGTGCAGGGCACGGGTCACGGTCACCTGGTGCGGTCGGCGGCGATGGTGGCGGGTCTGCGAGGCCGCGGACACGACGTTCACTGCCTGCTGACGGGGCGGTCTTCGGCGGCGTTTGCCGACCCTGAGATCCGGGCCAGCCACACGCTGCTCGAGGGGTTCACCGGCCAGGCTGCCGGCGGGCGAGTGCGGTTGCTCCAGACCATTCGGCAGTTGCGGGTGGTTCGCTTTCTGCGCGACGTGCGCAGCTTCGACGCGTCCGGTTTCGACCTCGTGCTGACCGACTACGAGCCGGTGTCGGCATGGATCGCGCGTCGCTGCAGACGGCCCAGCATCGGCGTGGGCCATCTGTACGCATTCCACCGGAGACTGCGACTGCCCGGGCGGACCGGGCCGGCGCGGTGGGCACTCCGGCTGTTCGCCCCGCTCTACACTCCGGTCCGGACCGCGGTAGGCCTTCACTGGCATCGATTCGGCGGCGCCAATCTGCCGCCGACGATCAGTCCCGACCTCGTCGCGGCGGCCGCGGACGGTTCCGCGCGTGGCGATGTCCGGCGGTTCCTCGTCTACCTGCCCGCGGAGAGCGAAGAGAGCATCGTGGATCTTCTGGGGCGATTGCCGCAGCGGCGGTTCGTCGCCTACCGGCCTGTGCCCGAGCCGGTCGAGCGCGGCAACATCTCGATTCGCCCCTACGACCGCAAGGCCTTCGTGGCCGATCTGGTCGACTGCGCGGGAGTGATCACGAATGCGGGTTTCTCGCTCGCCAGTGAGGCGCTGCACCTGGGTCGCCGTCTCCTGGTGCAGCCCATTCGCCGCCATCCGGAGCAGTTCCTCAACGGCCGGGCGCTCAAGGCGCTGGGGCTTGGCACCGTCGTCGAGCGGCTGACGCTGGAGCGGATCGAGTCCTGGATGGACACCCCCGAGCCGGCTCCCATGAACTATCCGGATGTGACCCGCCACCTGATCGACTGGATCGACGGCGGCGCCGAGCGTCCGCTCGGCGCCCTTGCGACGGACATATGGAGAGAAGTTTCGTGGCGGCCGACGTGAACGAGCGCCCGCACGCACGCCCGGCCGATCCGGACCTCGACTTCACCCTCGATCACTACCGGGAGATCCTGGCCCGGATCACCTCGACCCACCGTACCTTCTCGTTCGGCGAGGCGGCGCCGATGGGCGAGGCGCTACTCGAGGTGGATCGCTTCGTCCTGATGCGGCACGACGTCGAGTTCAGTCTCGACGCCGCGCTGACCATGGCGCGGGCCGACCACGACGCCGGCGTGCGCTCGACCTTCTTCGTGCAGATCGGTTCCGACTACAACCTGTTCGAGGCCGATGGCGCCGAGGCGGTCGAAGAGGTCCTGGACCTCGGCCACGACCTCGGCTTCCACTACGACCTGGGACTGCTGGAGCGTTCGGGCGGCGACCCGGTGGCGCTGGCCGGCCGGGCGATCGACCTGATCGAGGGCTTCTTCGGCACGCGGATCCGGGCCGCCAGCCCCCACCTGCCGATGCGGTCGGGCCGGACGCTACGGATTCCGGGCATCGTCGACGCCTACGATCCGCTCTACTTCGAGCGGATCAAGTACCTCTCCGACAGCACCCAGGCCTGGCGCGAGGGCGTAGTGACGTCGTTGCTCGACCGCTACGACCGGATCCAGCTCCTCACCCACGAGTACCACTGGACGGAGGAGGGCCTGGGTTGGGACGAGCTGCTGTTGCTCGAGGCCGAGTTCAAGTACCGCCGGCTCAGGCGCCGCGCCGAGGCGAACGTCGAACGTTTCCGGGAGGGGCTGCGCCTGCGGGCCGAACGGGACGAGGCGTTTCGGGCAGCGCGCGGCGGGTCGAAGTAGCCTTCGGGTCGATGGATCGGGTGCGCACGGTTCGGGACGTCCTGCTGCGCCCGAGTACGGAGCACGAACTCCCCCGTCTCTCCGAACTGACCGAGGTGGTCTACGGCGTTCGGCGTGAGCCGGAGGTACTGCGGTGGCTTCTCTTCCATCGCGGTCCGGGGCCGGAGGTCGAGTCTCTCGTCGCCGAACGGCACGGCCGGGTCGTCGGCCACGTGGCTTCGTTGCACTGCCGCTACCGGCTCCATGGCGGAACGGTGACGGGTGCTCACCGGATGCTCTGGATGGTCGAACACGCGGCGAGGGGCAGGGCCGGCGTCCCCCTTGCCGGCCGCACGCCCGAGACGGACTTCGAGGTCGTGCTCGGCGGCACCGCCGCCACCAAGGCCATGCTGGTCATGCGCGGCTTTCGCGAAGCCGGCGAGGCCCTCGAAGTGCGTCTGAGCACCGCGGCGGCAGGTGTCGCCACGGCCAGGCAGACCGGCCTGGCGCTGGCCGACTTCGATCCTGCCGCGGCCGGCCCGGCTGCTCCTCGAGACACGCTGGCCAATCTCGCCGAGCCGGACCACCTGGCGTGGCTGGCGGCCTGTCCGGAGCACGACGGACTGCTGTTCACCCTGGAACGGTACGGGGAACCGGTGGGTCCGGTCCTGCTCTACGTCAACCGGGCCAACGATCCGCCGACCGGCCGGATCGTCCACATGCCCTTTCTCGACGAGGATGCGGATTTGGCGCTTCTCGCCATCCTCGAACGGCTGGGCCGGGAGGGCTGCGCCGAGGCGACCGTCCTGACCACGGAAGAGGGCCTGTCGCGGGCCACGGAGTCGTTGGGGGGCGAGGTCTTCTACCGGCGTCCGCTCTGGTTCCGCAACCCGAACAGCGGTGTCGAGCCGGCTCGCTTCTATCTCACCTACATGGAGGGGGACCTGGCCTACCGGCGGGTGTAGAAGGCGGGCACGTACTTGCCCACTGGGTGCGCCGGCGTCCCCGCCGGCTGCCGCCGGAGGCGGCCAGGAAATGCGCCGCGAGGCGGCGACGATGTTGCGGAGCTAGCCCTGCGGCGTCACCAGGTACTTCTCGCCGGTCGCCTGCTTCGCGTAGACCGCGATGGACGCCGGGTCGAGCGCCTGCCGCAGGGTGACCGTCTTCGCGTAGCTCGACGCGAACGTCGTCTTGATCTCCGCGGCGACCCGCTGCCGGAGGCGTTCCGAGGCCTCGTAACCGATGCGGCGCAGGAAGTGGGGTAGCAGCCAGCCGCCCAGCCCCCAGGCCATGCCGAAGTTGCGGGTCAGGACAGTCTGGCTGCGGTCGAGCCCGCCGTAGATGTAGACCTGCTTGAGGGTCGCCGAGCCGTAGCGGCTGTACTCGGGGGCGTTGGCGGAGAGCGCAGCCTCCATCGCGGTCAGGAGCTGGCCGGCGAGCTTGCCGCCGCCGGTGGCGTCGAAGCCGAGGGTGGCGCCGGTATCCGCGAGAGCGGCGATCAGATCGGCCATGAAGGTCTCGGTACTCAGATTGACGACATGAGTGGCGCCGATGCCGCGCAGAAGTTCCTCGTGTTCCGGCCGGCGGACGACGTTGACCAGCGGCACGCCGTCCGCGGTGCAGATCTTCTGGAGCATCTGGCCGAGGTTGGAGGCGGCGGCGGTGTGGACCAGGGCGGTGTGGCCCTCAAGGCGCATCGTTTCGACCATGCCCAGGGCGGTCAGCGGATTGACGAAACAGGAGGCGCCTTCCGCGGGCGTCGTGCCTTCGTGCAGCGCCAGGCACTGCCGGGCCTCGGCCAGCCGGTACTCCGCGTACATCGAGCCTCCGAGGACGGCGACCGTGCGGCCGATCAAGGCCTGGGCGGCCGGCGACGACCCGGCGGCGACGACCACGCCGGCACCCTCGTTGCCGGTCGGTATCGACTGGCCGAGGCGGCCGGCGACCAGCCGCGCGAGTCCTTTGGGGATGTCGGCAACGGCCACGGGGCCATGCTCGCCTTCGGAAGCGCGAATGGTGGAGACGTCGGCCGGGCCGAACAGGACGCCGAGGTCGGAGGGGTTGATGGGCGACGCCTCGACCCGGATGACGACCTGATCCGGTCCGGGTTCCGGCATCGGGACCCTGACCAGCGCCAGTTCGACGGTGCCGCCGCCCTGGTCGTCGGAGCGAATCGTGGAGTGGAGGGCCAGGCCGTTGGCGGGGAGTTCGGTCATGATCGGTTTCCGGTCGGTTGAGGTGTGAGCGGCGGCGAAGGCTATCGCGGCTCGGGCGCGACGGACGACTATGCTCCCGCCCTGGATGCCGCACGTCGTCTGCTCCCTCGAAGCGTCCTGCCGGCAGCCGTTCGACGTTCGGGGCCTGCTCGAGTTCTTCGCGGTCCGCGCCCTGCCGGGCGTCGAGGTTGTGGACGTGGAACGCCTGCTCTACTGCCGGACGATCGACCTCGCGCGAATGTCGCCGGGCGCGGCGGAAGGCAGTCCGGGGCTCGGCGTTCTTCGGGTCGAGTTTGGCGGCTCCCGCCTGAGTGCGGAGATACATGGCGCCGCGAGTGGACGCCTCGAATCGCATCTTGAGGAAGACGTCGAACGCCGACTGCGGCGACTCTTCGACGTTGACGCGAACCCGGGCGTCATTCGCTCCGGCCTGCGTCGGGCCTCCGAACTGGCTTCGGGCCGCGAGAGCCCGGCCGGCGTGCGGATTCCCGGCGCCTGGTGCCGCTTCGAGACCGCGGTGCGGGCTGTGTTGGGGCAGCAGATCTCGGTGGCTGGCGCGCGGACCCTGGCCGGCCGCCTCGTCGCGGCTGCGGGCCGGGAGCTTCCCGCGGGGCTGAGAGAGCCCGGGCTGGAGCGGACGTTCCCGGGTCCGGGGAAGGTCGCGTCCCTCGACCTTCGGACGATCGGTTTGCCCGGGTCCCGCGCCCGGGCGCTGGGTGACCTGGCGTCGGAGGTCGCGGCCGGCGCGTTGAGGCTGGACGCCGACCCGCATGAGGTCCGCCGCCGACTGCTCGACATCAAGGGCATCGGCCCCTGGACGGTCGAGTACATCGCGATGAGAGCCCTGGGCGACCGCGACGCGTTTCCCGCCAGCGACCTGGGTTTGCGCAAGGCGATCGACCGCGAGCAGCCGCCCGGCGCCGCCGAGTTGGAGGCAATGGCGGAAGCCTGGCGTCCGATGCGTGCCTATGCCGCGATCCTGTTGTGGCGCCGGGCCGGCGGCGGGTAGGCTGAACCCGAACGGAATCGGGCCGATGACCGCGTTCTACCACGCCTTCGACACACCAATCGGCACCCTCCGCCTGGTGGGCGGAGAGGACTCGATCGACTGCATCGACTTGCCGAACCGGGCGGCGGAACCACCGGATCCGGTCTGGAGGCGTTCGAGTGAGGTGCTTCCGGCGGCGCTGGCGGAAGCGAAACGGCAGCTCGAGGAGTACTTCGCCGGTGAACGGCGGGACTTCGACCTGCCGCTCTATCCCCACGGCACCGCATTCCAGCGTCGCGTCTGGGCCGAACTGCGGCGCATCCCGTTCGGCGAGACGATCTCCTACGGGGAACTCGCGGCGCGGATCGGCAAGCCGTCGGCCTCAAGGGCCGTTGGCGCCGCGAATGGCCGCAACCCGCTGCCAGTCGTCGTGCCCTGCCATCGGGTGATCGGCAGCGACGGCCGGCTGACCGGCTTCGGCGGCGGTCTGCCGACGAAGCGGGCCTTGCTGGACCTGGAACAGCGGGTGGCCGGCAGGCAGCTACAGCTTTCGCCGGTGCTAAGCTCGCGCGCGACTTCGTAGGCAGCTTCCCAGCCAGACTGACCTCCACCTGGAGATTCCGGATGCGCACACCTCGACTCCTGTTCACCGCGGCCACGGCCGCCCTCCTCTTCGCCGGCGCCGCCCTCGCCGCGCCGCCGGCCACGGAGAACTGGCCGGCTTTCCGCGGCCCGGATGCGATGAGCGTCGCCGACGACGACCCGCGCCTGCCGGAGACCTGGAGCACGGAGGAGAACGTGGCCTGGGTCGTCGAGGTGCCGGGCCTGGGGTGGTCCTCGCCCATCGTGCAGGGCGATCGCGTCTACGTGACCACGGTTTGGAGCGAGGGCGAGGTCGAGGAGCCGAAGAAAGGGCTCTACCTCGGTGGAAACCGGATGCAACCGTCCGCGGACCAGCACCACTGGTCGGTCTACTGCTTTGAGGTGGAGACTGGAGAGAAGTGCTGGGAGCGCGAGGTGCTGGTCGGGGCGCCGGACTTCCCGCGTCACCTGAAGAACACCTACGCCTCGGAGACTCCCGTCACGGACGGCGAGCGGATCTACGCCTACTTCGGCAACGTCGGCGTCTTCGCCTTCACGCTGGACGGCGAGCCGCTCTGGGAGCAGCGCTTCGAAGTGGTCAGGACGCGTTTCGGCTGGGGTACGGCGGCCTCGCCGGTCGTACACAACGGGCAGCTTTACGTCGTGAACGACAACGAGGACCAGTCCTTCCTCATGGCCCTCGACGCCGCGACCGGCGAGGAGCTGTGGCGCGACGCCCGTGAAGAGGGGAGCAACTGGGCTACGCCTTTCGTGTGGGAGAACGAACTTCGTACGGAGGTGATCACGCCGGGTACCGACCAGGTGCGCTCGTACGACGAGCAGGGCAACCTCCTGTGGCATTTCGGCGGCATGTCGTCCATCGCGATTCCGCAGCCGTTCTCGAAGTACGGCCTGCTCTACGTGTCGTCGGGCTACATCGGCGACCAGGTTCGTCCAGTCTACGCGATCAAGCCGGGCGCCGAAGGCGACATCACGCTGGAGAAGGACCAGCAGAGCAACCGCTGGGTGGTCTGGTACCAACCACAGGCCGGCGCGTACAACCCGACGCCGCTGATCTACCGCGACCGCTTCTACACCCTGCTCGACCGGGGCTTCTTCACGGCCCACGATCCGAAGACCGGGGCCGAGGTCTACGGCAAGCAGCGGATCGAACGCGGATCGGGCGCCTTCACGGCATCGCCCTGGGCCTACAACGGCAGGGTCTTCGTTCTCAGCGAGGACGGCGACACGTTCGTGATCGAGGCCGGCGACGAGTTCAAGGTAGTCGGCAAGAACTCGCTCGACGAGATGGCCATGTCGACGCCGGCGATCGCCGACGGCAGCCTCTACTTCCGAACCCGGAGCAAGCTGTACCGGATCACGAGCCAGGCGGGCGGCGCGAGCGGACCCTGAGCGCCGGGCCCGGCGCGGCTGCGCTCTGGTTCGGCCTGACGGCGCTCGCCCATCCGGTGACCGCGGTCGACTTCGACGCGGTAGCGGAGGTGTTGCGGAACCGCTGCTCCGGTTGTCACACGGAGGGCGGCCCGGCGCCGTTCGCGCTGCGGACCTTCGAGCAGGCGCGGGCCTGGTCGTCCTCGATCCGCCGGGCCGTCGCCTCGGGAGCAATGCCTCCATGGCACGCTGACCCGCGCTACGGCGAGTTCGCGAACGACCGGCGTCTGAAGGCGTCGGACAAGGCGAAGCTGCTGGCCTGGATCGATGGGGGCAGCCTGCCCGGGTCAGCGTCGCGGGAGGCGGTGGCAGTGGAACAGCCCGCCCCTTCCTGGAGCATCGGCGTTCCCGATCTCATCTTCGAACTGCCGGAAGACGTGACGGTACCCGCGGCCGGCGAGGTTCCCTACCACGGCTACCGCGTTGAAACGGGTCTGGGCGAGGACATCTGGATCCAGGCGGCGGAGACGCAGCCCGGCAACCCGGCCGTGGTCCACCACATCATCGTGCAGGCGTTCCCTGGCGCCGGCGCCATCCGCGAAAGCCCGGGCGGCGATCCGCGCACGGCGGGGGATCTCGGTGGTTACGCGCCGGGAACCGGACCCCTCGTCATGCCGCCGGGGGTCGGCCGCCGGCTCTCGGCCGGCGCCGTGCTTGACTTCGAGATGCACTACACGCCGACGGGAAGGGAAGAGACGGACCGGAGCCGGATCGGCCTGATCCTGGCGGCCGAGCCGCCTCGCCACGAATCCCTCACGGCGCTCTGCTCGACGCCCTTCCTGTGGATTCCTGCGGGCGAGCGGGATGTCCAGTTCGAGGCCGACCTGATCTTCCCGCGCGCCACCCGCCTGCTTTCGCTCAGGCCGCACATGCATCTGCGCGGCGACACTTTCGAGTTCCGGGCGGAGTACGCGGACGGAACCTCCGAGACTCTGCTCCTCGTCACCGGCTATGACTTCAACTGGCAGACGACCTACCGGTTCGCCGAGCCCAGGCTGCTTCCCGCCGGCACGCGGCTTCGCTGCACGGCGACCTACGACAACAGCAGTGACAATCCGCTGAACCCCGATCCGACCCGGGACGTTTCCTGGGGACGCGAGACGACGGACGAGATGATGATCGGCTTCGTCGACTACTACGAAGTGGAGGACTAGCCGACGCGGAGGCTTAGGCCTGGGCGGGGTTCCATTCGCCGCGGGCGACGGCAGGCAAGAACTCGTCGAGACCTTCCGGCGGGTAGTCGACGGCCCGGCCGAGTTCGGCGCTCATGTAGGCGGCCATCAGCAGGCGGGTGACCTCCAGGCCGTCCTCGAAGGTCTCGCGTGGCCGTTCGCCGCGCCGGAAGCTCTCGACCATGTGTCGGTTCTCGGCGTCGTAACCGTAGGCAGCCGGTTCGTTTGGTAGTACCGGCATGAGGCCCATCTCGGCGTTCTGCTTCTCGACGAGATCCTCGCCGGTGTGCTGCTCGAGGTCGCGGCTGAAGAAGAGTTCGAGTTCGGTGTCGAGGCTGTTCGCCCGCATCGAGTACTCCGGCCCGAGCAGCTCCATCGACAGGCGCAGGCCGGCGCCGACGTAGCTCCACGAGGTCGTCGCCTCGACCACCAGGGGCGTGCCCTTCTCGTCTTCGTACTCGACCATTGCCCGGGCGAAGTCCTCGGCGGGCCGCCGCGCGTAATCGACTGCGTCTCCATACTGGTCGCGCAGCTTGCGGGCGTACTCGGGACGTTGCCACTTGAGGCAGTGGATCTGCGCGTGAACACGCTTCGGGGTCAGGCTGCTGCGCGGCTTGCCGGGTTCCGTGAGGAGGAAGCGCGCCGCCTCGACCGAATGGCACATCATGTCGTTCAGCACGCCGCCGCCCTGGAGGTCGCCCTGCCAGAACCAGGCGTTGTGCGGACCGGAGTGTTCCTCGGCTGCACGGGCCAGGTACGGACGTCCGGCTGCCCGGGCGCCGCGCTCCCAGGCCAGCTCGCGGCCCCGCACGATCGCGGGGCTGAACACCTGGTTCTCGAGGTAGCCGTCCAGGACACCGATCTCGCTCGCGAGCTCGACCATCCGCAGTGCTTCGGCAGCGTTGCGGGCGAGCGGTTTTTCGCAGGCGATGCCAACCAGACGGCCACGACCGCCGGTGACGGCCTCGGCGATCTCCTCCATGTTGGCAATCCGGTGGTCGTTGCGGCCGCAGATCCAGATCGCGTCGATGGCATCATCCGCGACCATGGCCGCGATCGACTCGTAGGTCCTGGCGTCGCCGACGTCCAGCTCGGCGGCGAGCGCCGCCGCGGACTCCGCGCTATCGCGGTTCGGGCTCCATACACCCCGTACATCGGCACCGCGGACGGCAGTCCAGGAACGGATGTGGAAGCGGCTGATGAAGCCGCTGCCGACGAAGCCGATACCGAGAGTTCGCTGGGCAGGCACCGTGTGCGACCTCAGCCGGCCGCCTCCTTCAGCTCCGTCGCGTTCGCGATCCAGCGTTCGACCATCGACGCCGAGGGCGCGCGGCGGCTCAGCTTCCTCTCCGCGTTGACGGCGCTTACCTTGAGCGCGAGGTTCAGGGGTCGGCGGCGGCTCAACTCGCGCACGGTGCGGACCCCCGAGGCGACGAGCAGCTCCGCGAAGTCGCCGCCGACGCCGCGAATGCGCATCAGGTCCGCCCGGTTGACGAACCTCTGGATCTGGCGTTCAGGCAGTCCGGTGCGTTCCGACAGGAGCCGGCGCTCCCGGCGGTCCCGGCAGGCTGCGAGGAGACCGTCCGTCGTCCGAATTCCGGCCTTCGCCAGTTTGGCGGCAACTGCGGGACCGACGCCTCCGATCTTCCGGACGCCGTAGGGCATCAACCTACGGAGTGGAAGGGCGTCTTCACTTACTCGCTGCCTTCGAACGTGAGGTTCAGACCTTCGACGTCGGCGGTGACTTCGACTTCAACGGTCTGTTCGCCGAGCTTCTCGTGCCAGAACACGAGTTCGTAGGAGCCGGCCGGCAGCGCGTCGATCCGGTACTTGCCGTCGCGGCCGGTAGTCGAGTGGAAGGAATGCTCCATGACGAAGACGTAGGCGGACATCCAGGGATGGACATCGCACTTCACCTGAATCGGCTTCTCGGGCACGCGGAAGGACTTCGTCCTCGTGCCGCGCGCGGGCTGGCCGATGTTGAACGGGCGGTTCGCCCTGGCGAGGGCTCGGACGTTGTGGAGAGTGGGGTCGTCGTTGACGATCTCGATGTTCTGTTCCACGCGCACGCCGATGATCCGCGGCGTGTAGAGGCAGCCCCGCTGCTCCAGCCGGACGGCTTCCGCGGGCTTGTCGCCGGCAGCGTCTTCGGGCGCCTCCCGGAGATAGACGAAGACGTTCTGAACCGTGCCGTCGTCGCCGACCAGGCTGTCGCGCGAGAGGACGCGTTTCCCTTCGTACATCGCGGCGCAGTTCGGGTCGGCGTCCATGCGCAGCGGGTAG
>VXUF01000163.1:0-3812 GCA_009837085.1 Holophagales bacterium | reverse complement strand
CCGCGGCGGGGGGACCGCCGGAGACCGGGAGAATGGCAGCCAGCGTCCAGGCGGCGACGACTGGGCCTGAGCGGCGCACGCGCAGGTAAGGCATCGGTCGTCGTCTCCTCGACGTCAGCGGGAGTAGAACTCGATGACCAGGGGCACTTCGCAGACGATCGGGACTTCGTCCCGAACCGGTGTGCTGCGCAGGGTCGCCTGATAGCCGGTCTCGTCCGTCTCCACGTAGGTGGGCACCGTCACGCCGCGCGGCTCGTTGAAGCAGCGGAGTTTCCGGCTCTTCTCCCGCACCTCGACGACGTCGCCTTCCTTCACGCCGTAGGACGGAATGTTGACACGCCGGCCGTTGACCAGGATGTGGCCGTGGCCGACGAACTGGCGCGCGGCGAACACGCTGGGCGCGAAGGCCCGATGGACGACCGAGTCGAGACGGGTCTCGAGCAGGCCGACCAGATTGTCGCCGGTCACGCCCCTCATCCGCGACGCCCGCTTGTAGTAGTTGCGGAGCTGACGCTCGCTGACGTTGTACTGGTAGCGCAGCCGTTGCTTCTCGAGCAGCTGCCGCCCGTAGTTGCTCTGGCGCCGCCGCCGCTTGAGGCCGTGCATGCCCGGCGGATGGCCCTTCTTTTCCATGTAGCGCGCGGCCTTGGGCGTCAGTGGTATGCCCAGCTTGCGCGAGAGCTTGACCTTGGGCCCGTTGAACTTCACGTGGTGTATCTCCGAATGTCCTGTGCCGAATGTCCTAAGGGGTTCTGCGCCGCTCGATCCGCGCGCGGGCACCGGGCCGGTCTCTCTTGCCGATGGGTCGGTTCGACCGGGTTCGTGGCCCCTGGTCGCCTGGCCGGGGCTGGCTGGCGCCTGCAGCGGAGCGCGGATTGTAGCAGCGAGTCGCCGCCGGCCCAAGCCCGCATCCGGTCCCGTTTGGTTTCAGGGATGCGCTTCCGTCTCGGTCGCTTCGTCGAAGAGACTCCGCTGGTCCGTGCGACGCCGAAACGCCGCCGTGGACGGGCTCCCGGTGCGCCCGTTTCCGCCGCCGCCGAGCCCGACCCGGCGGCGCACCGTCTCGAACAGTCTGCCGATCTGTTCCGCGTACTCCCCGCCGCCCTTCATGCGGTGGTGGAAGCGGGGGTCGTTCAGGTTGCCGTCGCGCGCTTCCCGCAGCCGGTTCAGCACCCGGTCGCGGCGATCCGGGAAATGGGTCGCGAGCCAGTCGGAGAAGAGCTCCCGAAGGCCGTGGGGCAGGCGCACCAGGATGTAACCGGCCCGGCTCGCCCCGGCTTCGGCCGCCGCTTCCAGAATGGCGGGGATCTGGTCGTCGTTCAGGCCTGGGATGATCGGCGCGGTCATCACGCCGCAGGGAATGCCGGCGGCGCTCAGTTCACGCAGCGCCTCGAACCGCCGCCGCGGCGTCGAGGCCCGGGGTTCCATTCGCGCCGACAGCGAGGCGGAGACCGAGGTGATCGAAAGGTAGACGCCGCAGGCCTGGAAGCGATTGAGTTCCAGGAGCAGGTCGAGATCACGGGTGACGAGGTGGTTCTTCGTGATGATCGCCACCGGGTTGCGGAACTCGGCGAGGACTTCCAGACAGCGCCTGGTGATCCGCAGCTTTCGTTCGATCGGCTGGTACGGATCGGTGACGCCGGAGAGCACGATGACCTGGGGTTTCCAGCGAGGGTTCAGGAGCGCCTTCCGGAGCAGGTCCGGCGCACGCTCCTTGACGAGTATCCGGCTCTCGAAGTCCAGCCCGGCGGAGAAGCCGAGATACTCGTGGGTCGGACGCGCGTAGCAGTAGATGCAGCCGTGCTCGCAACCGCGGTAGGGGTTCAGGCTGTACTCGAAGCCGATGTCCGGCGAGTCGTTTCGGGACAGGATCGTCTTCGAGTGGTCCCGGAACAACTCGGTCGGCGGCGCGTTGCCGCGTTCGGCCACGCTCTCGCCCGGTTCGAAATCGACATCGATTCGTTCGAAGCGGTTGCGGGGGTTGGCGGCAGCGCCGCGGCCGCGCACTGCTCCGGAGGGTGCCTTGCGGGGTTTCTCCCGGCGGTCGGAGGAACGGTCGGAGACGTTCACGAGGGACGCAGCCTACCACGACTTACGCCCTGTTTGCGGCCGTCAGGCCAGAATCAGGCGCGGGTTCCCGGAAGCCGCGGCTCGTGCCCGCGCGATGACCGTGGCCGCGTGGAGGCCTTGGGCCTTCAGGTCGCTCAAGAGGCCGTCGGCGCGCTCCGGAGAGACCGCCAGTACCAGCCCGCCAGAGGTCTGGGGATCGAAGGCCAGGTCCAGGCGCGGTCCAGGGGCGGCCGGGCGCTCGACCTCGACCGGTAGCCGGGTGTTCTGGTCGTGGCTCGTGCTGCGCTCACCGCGGTCCAGCAGCTCGAGCGCGCCGGGAAGCGCGGGTAGGGCGTCGACAAAGACCTCGAGGACCACGCCGCTCGCCCGCGCCATTTCGCCCAGGTGACCGGCCAGGCCGAAGCCGCTGACGTCGGTCGCGGCTGCCACGCCGGCTCGCCTGGCCGCCTCCATCGCGCCGCGGTTGCTCGTCTGCATCGAGGCGAGGCAGGTCCGCAGCCAGCGACCGGGACAGAGCCCCATCCGATCGGCGGCGAGCAGTACGCCGGAGCCGAGTGGCTTGGTCAGGACCAGCGCGTCGCCGGGCCGGCCCCGACTCTTGAGCAGCAGGTCACGGCAGTCTTCCGGTACACCCTCGACATGGAAGCCGACGACCAGTTCAGGCCCGGTGTTCGTGTGGCCGCCCAGGAGCAGTACGCCTTCCGGGTCGAGTGCCGCACGGGCGCCCGCCAGGACCTGGATCAGGAGTTCCTCGGCGGTCTCGCCGTCGGCCTCCTGGGGCAGCGTGACCAGGGCCTGGGCGAACCGGGGCGTTACCCCGGTGGCGTGGAGATCGGAGCAGGCGTTGACGGCGGCTACCCGGCCCACGAGCCAGGGATCGTCCGTGAAGGCGGGAAAGGCGTCCAGCGAGGCGACGATGCGATCTCCCGCCGGCGTCCGGTAGGCCACCGCATCGTCCGGCGTCCCAGTGTCCAGAATGACCTGGTCGCCGGCCTCCGGCCGAGCGTCCAGGCCAGTCCCTGCCACGGCCCTGCCCAGCCCGTCGGGTCCTACCTTAGCCCCCCAGCCGCCGCAGAACAACGGGGTCGACAGAGGCCCACCGTTCGCCGCGTGCGCATCGGGATCCGCCCTCATGGCGCCGAAAGCGGGCAGCGCCGCGCCTTCCGGGTCGAGGGCCTGGAAGCGCTCCATGAAGCGGCGGTCGATCCGGTCCTTGAGTCGCATGACCCAACGACCTTCGAAGGCGGCGCCCCACTTGGCGCCGGCGGCGCGCCCGTCCCCGAGGTTGAGCAGCGCCAGGAAGTCGCCCTGCGGTCGGTAGCGGCGGAGTCGCTGCCCCGTTCTCAGGCGCTCCAGGTTCTCGATCAAGTAGGGCCCCATGCGCACCGCGTAGACGCCGGCACGAGGACGGTTCGGCTGGTCGATCAGGGTCGCGCAGTCGCCGACGGCGAAGATGTGGTCGTGGCCCTCCACCTGCAGGGTGGGCCGGGTGCGGGCGAAGCCGCGATCGCAGAGGGGCAGGTCGGAGCCCCGAAAGATCGGCAAGGCGGCGGCGCCGGTCACCCAGAAGGTGAGGTCGGAGTCGAGCCTCCTGCCGTCTTCGAGCCGCACGCAGTCCTCGTCGACGGCGGCGACGGTCGTGTCGACCAGAGTCCTGAGGCCGCGCTCGCGTGCCGCGGCCTCGATGCGCCGCGCCAGCGCCGGGTGGTACCCGGGCAGAATGCGGTCGCCCGCCTCGACGA
>VXUF01000048.1:158233-183481 GCA_009837085.1 Holophagales bacterium | reverse complement strand
GCCGATCGAGTACCGGCGCCTGGACATCGAGGCGGATCCGGCGGCACAGGGCTTCGACGCACACGCCTGGGACCTGGTCATCGCCGCGAACGTGCTCCACGCAACCCGGGACCTGGGCGAGACGCTGTCGCACTGCCGCGACCTGCTCGCCCCGTCGGGTCAACTGGTCGCCCTCGAGGGTCTGCGGCACCGGACCTGGCAGGACCTGACCTTCGGGCTCCTCGACGGGTGGTGGCGCTTCACCGACATCTACCGGACCGAGCATGCCTTCGCCAGACCGCCCGAGTGGCGAAGGGCACTGGGCGACGCCGGCTTCTCCGACGTGGAGTTCCTGGGAACCCGCGATCCGGACACCGACGAACACCTCAGTTCGAGCGTCATCCTCGCCCGGGGCCCGGCCGAAGTCGCCCCGGCGCCCGGCGCCTGGGTCCTCGCGGCGGACGGCGACGGCACGGCGGAGCAACTCGCCGCCGAGCTGGCCTCCCGCGACCAGACGGTCCTTCTGGTCCGCGCGGAAGGCGATGCGAGCAGTCCCCCGCCCGAGGTTCCCGGCGTCACGACGGCTGCCCTCGAACCGTCGGACCGCGAAGCCTGGCGATCGCTGCTGGAGGAGTTGCCCGAGGAACCGCCTCTCAGAGGCCTCGTCCACCTCCTGGCCCTGGAAGGACACGGAGCGTCGGCATCCACGGACGAGATGGCGGCGGACGTCACGCACGCCGCGTCAACGGCACTGGCTCTCGCGCAGGGCGTCATCGACGCCGGCGTCGGCCCGACCGAAGGCGTCTGGTTCGTGACCCGCGGCGCGCAGGTCCTCGAGCCCGACCTCCTCGGCAGAACGTCCGGCGAACTCGCCGGCGCCGCCCTCTGGGGTTTCGGAAAGACGATGTCCTGGGAAGCGTCCCACCTTCAGCCGAAACTGATCGACCTCGACCCCTCCCAGGAAACGCCGGCGGCCCCGGAACTCGCCCAGGAACTCCTGTTCGCCGATTCCGAGACCCTCATCGCCCACCGGGGAGGCGTCCGTAGGGCCGCGCGCCTGATCCGGCCCGGCGCCGACGACCCGCGGCTCGCCCTGCCGGAGGACCCCGACTGGGTCGTCGGCCCCGAGGATCCGGAGGCCGGCCTGACCACCCTCCGGGCGAAGCCCCGGCCCCGGCCCGATCTCGCACCCGGCGAGGTCCGGGTCGCCGTCGAGGCAATGGGCCTCAACTTCGTCGACGCGCTGATGAGCATCGGCGCGGTTTCCACCGGAGGCGAGATCGGCCGCGAACTGGTCGGCCGCGTCGTGGAGACCGGCGAAGAGGTCGAAGGCCTCGCAACCGGCGACCTGGTGGCCGGGATGGGGTTCGGTTCGTTCACCCCGGAGATCGTCACCCACGCGGCGCTCGTCGCGCCCGCTCCCGCCGGGCTCTCCACGTCCGCCCTCGCGACCGTGCCCATCTGCTTCGTCACCGCCGATCTCGCGTTCCGGACGGCGGATCTTCAGGCCGGCGAACGCGTGTTGATCCACGCCGGGGCCGGCGGCGTCGGCCTCGCCGCGATTCAACTGGCTCGGGCCGCCGGCGCCGAGGTCTTCGCCACCGCCAGCGCCGCCAAGCAGTCCTTTCTCCGCTCTCTGGGCGTGCCCCACGTGTTCGACAGCCGGGAGACCGCGTTCGGCGACGAGGTCCTGCGGGCGACCGACGGCGACGGCGTCCACGTCGTCCTGAACAGCCTGACCAGCGAGGGCTTCATCGAAGCGAGCCTCGCCTGTCTGGGCACCGGCGGCCGCTTCGTCGAGATCGGGAAGCGGGGCATCTGGAGCGAACAGGAGATGTCGGCGTCGCGTCCCGATGTCGCGTACTCCGTCCTCGACGTGGATGAACTCAAGCGGACCGATCCGGTGCGCGCCGGTGCCTCCCTCACCCGGATCATGGATCGCCTCGCCGCCGGCGAACTGTCCCCCCTGCCGCACACGGTCTGGCCGCTCTGCGAGATGGAGTCGGCGATGGACGCCATGCGCGCCGCCCGGCACATCGGCAAGAACGTCCTCCGCATGCCGCCGCTCGCCGGGGGCGACCTCCGGCCGGACCGCGCCTATCTCGTCACCGGCGGCCTGGGCGGGATCGGCTGCGCGGTCGCCCGCTGGCTGGCCGAGCAGGGCGCCGGCGCCATCGTTCTCAACGGCCGCCGGGAACCCGATCCGGAGGCGGAAGCGGTCATCCGCGAGCTCCGGGAAGCCGGCGCCGACGTGCAGGTGGAGATCGCCGACGTCACGGACTTCGCCGCCGTCGACGACTTGCTCGCCCGAATCGATGAAGGTCCGAAGCCGCTCGGAGGCGTCATCCACAGCGTGGGCGTCCTCTCGGACGGCGTCATCGAGAACCAGACCTGGGACCGCTTCGAGCAGGTGTTGTGGCCGAAGATCCTCGGTGCCTGGCATCTCCACCAGGCCACCAGGACCAGAGAGCTCGACCTGTTCGTCCTGTTCTCCAGCGGGATCGGCGTGGTCGGCAACCCCGGGCAGTCGAACCACTCCGCCGCCAACGCCTTCCTCGACCAGCTCGCCGCCCACCGGCGCGGTCTGGGACTCCCCGGCCAATCGATCGCCTGGGGGGCCTGGTCGGGCATCGGGGAAGCGGAAGAGCAGAGGGAGAGAATCAGAAGACGTTTCGACCACACCGCCGCGGAGTGGATCACTCCCGAACAGGGCATCGAGGCCCTCGACCGGCTGGTCAGGCAGGACGTGACCGCGCCAATGGTCACCGCGACCGACTGGTCCATCGTCGCCGAAGAGTTCGGGACACCGCCGCCGTTCTTCGACGAACTGCTGGCCACGAGGAAGGTCCGGCGCCGGCCGACGGAGGAACCGGCCGCCGCCAGCGGCCTGATGGCCCAGCTACGGGAGGCGCCGTCGGAAGAGAAACGGAATCTGCTGGAGGCGTTCATCCAGCAGGAGCTGCAGTCCGTGCTCCACCTCCCGTCGCCGCCCTCGGCGACCGTCGGCTTCTTCGACGTAGGCATGGACTCGCTGATGGCCGTGGAGCTACGGAACCGGCTGAACCGCGCCTTCGCCGGCGAGTACACGACGTCCAACACGATCGTCTTCGACTACCCAAGCAGCGCGGAACTCGCCGGCCACCTGGCCGGGGAGATCGAGGCTCTCACCGGCGCGCCCCGCGTTCCCGAGCAGCCGGTCGCACAGCCCCGCCGTCAGACGACCGCAACGGACCAGGAGGGCATCGCCATCGTCGGCATGGCCTGCCGTTTCCCCGGCGCCCCGGATGTGGCGACCTACTGGGAGCAGCTCCTGGCGGGAGCCGACCTTGTCACGGAGGGACGCACCGGGGTCGACTACTGGCTCGACCGCGTCGGCGATCCCGAGGCCGAGCACCCGGCCTATCGCTGGGGCGGCTATGTCGGCGGTCTCGAACTGTTCGACGCCAGATTCTTCGGCCTCAGGCCGATCGCGGCGGAAGCGATGGACCCGCAGCAGCGGATGCTGCTGGAGACGAGCTGGCAGGCCCTGGAGGACGCCGGGATCGATCCCGAGGATCTCAGGGGTAGCCGCACGGGCGTGTTCGCCGGGCTGAACGCGAGCGAGTACCGGGACCTGATGATCGCCAGTGGCTCGGACGGCGGTTCCGTCGGCACGATGTCCAGCACCACCGTGGGACGGGTCGCCTACACGCTCGGTCTGATGGGCCCTGCCCTGCCCTTCCAGTTGCAGTGTGCGGCGTCGCTCGCGGCGGTCCACGCCGCGGCCACGGCGCTGGAGCGCGGCGAGGTCGACATGGCGCTGGCCGGCGGCGTCAACGCGATCTTCTCGCCCAACTTCAGCAGGCTCCTGCTCGAGCACGGCCTGCTGACATCGACCGGACGCTGCGCCACGTTCGACGCTTCGGCGGAGGGTTATGTTCGCGGCGAGGGATGCGGCGTCCTTCTCCTCAAGCGGCTGAGCGAAGCGGAGGCCGACGGCGACCGAATCTGGGCGGTCATCAGGGGCTCGGCCGTCAACCACAGCGGCACGGCCGCGGGACTGACGATGCCGAGCGGTCCCGCCCAGGAACAGGTCATCGAGGAGGCGCTGTCTCGCGCCGGCATCGCGCCCGCCGACGTCGACTACCTGGAGGCGCACGGCGGCGGATCCGAGATCGGCGACTCGATCGAGGTGCAGGCCGCCGCCGCCGTCTACGGCCGCGAGCGGGACGCGGATCGCCCGCTGCTGATCGGGACGGCGAAGACGAACATGGGGCACCTCGAATCGGCCGCGGGCATCGCGGGACTGATCAAGGTCGTTCTCGCCATGCGTCACGGAGTCATTCCGAAGCACCTACACTTCGAGACGCCGAACCCGGGCGTGGACTGGGACCGCCTGCCCGTGCGGGTCACGTCCGAACGAACACACTGGCCGCCGGCCAACGGCCGTCCGGCCCGTGCCGGAGTCAGCGCCTTCGGGTTCTCCGGGACGAACGTGCACGTCGTCGTGGAGGGCTACGCCGCGCCGGATGGCGACTCCGAGCCGGGCGAACGCCAGGCCCGCATCCTGCCGCTCTCCGCGAAGTCGGAGACCGCCTTGCGGTCGCTCGCCGGCCGCTTCCTCGGCTGGGTCGACGGCCACAACGGCGCCTTCGAGTCCGACGACAGCGCGGCCGGTCCGCTCCTGTCCGACCTGGCATGGACCGCCGGCACCGGCCGCAGCCACTTCCCGCACCGCGCCGCGGTCGTGTTCCGCGACGGAGAATCGCTCGCCTCCGGCCTCCGGGCGCTCGCCGAAGCGAACGGCGCACCGAAGCCCCAGGAAGCGACGAATGTCGCCTTCGTCTACGCCGGCCGGGACAGCCCGTGGACCGGCATGGGAGAGGCGCTCTACCGGACCGAGCCGGTGGTTCGGTCGGTCCTCGACCGCTGCGACGAGGTGCTCCAGAGGCAACGCGGCGAATCGCTCCTGGAGGTCATGTTCGGGCGAACGGACGCCTCGGGCAATCTCGACGATCCGGCCTGGGCCTGTCCGGCCATCTATGCGCTCGAGTGCTCGCTGACCGCCCTCTGGTCGAGCATCGGCATCCGGCCGAGCGTCGTCGTCGGCTTCGGCGCCGGTGAGTTCGCGGCGGCTCACGCCGCCCGGATCTTCAGCCTGGAAGACGGCCTCCGCCTGGCGGCAGCCGCGGGGGAGTCGGCGACGGCGGAAGGACCCGTGGTCCTCGAACGCCCTTCCCTCACGATGATCCGCGGCGCCGACGGTCGCCCGCTGGCGGCGAACGAGGCGCTGGACGCCTCCTTCTGGCTACAGCGCGACGAGGCGCCCGCCAAACCCGAAGCATGTGCCGCGACTCTGGCGGACCGCGGAGTCCAGGTCGTGCTGGAGATCGGCCCGCGTCGGTCGGTGGCTCCGGCAATCGCCGACGCGTGGCCGACGTCCGACGCGAAAGCCGCCGGCGACGCGGGAACCGACAGCGCCCCGCTAGCGCTGGCGAGCCTGCGGCCGCCGTCCGGCGATGCCGTGGAGGACCGCTCCGGCGGCGGGTTCCTCGAGGCCGCGGCCGCCGCCTACGAGGCCGGACTGCCGCTCTCCTTCGCGGGCCTCTTCGCCGGCGAGAATCGCCGCCGGATCTCGCTACCCGGCTATCCCTTCGAACGCCGGCGTCACTGGGTGGACCCGCCCAGCAAACCGGTCTGACGCAGAAAAGCCCGGAGCATGGCGACGCATTCCGCCGGCTTCTCCAGTTGCAGGAAGTGGCTGGAGTCCGCGATGAAGTCGTAGTCCACGTTCCGGATGTGCGCGAGATCGAAGCTCGGCAAGTACGCGTACGGCAGGGTCGGATCGGCCCCGATCACCTTCGTCGGGCAGGAAAGCAGGCTCAGATCCAGCAGCGGGGCAAAGCTCCTCACGTACTCCGAGACCTGCGCTTCGAACTCCCGCGGACAGCGGAGCTCGCGGCCCTCGCCGTCTTCCGCCAGCCTGAGGGTCGTCGCCGCGACGAGTTCCCGCACGCCCGGCAGCACCCGGGCATAGACCGGGGAGTACCGGAGAAGGTCCGAGAACTCCTCTTCGGATTGGAAGTAGGACGCCCTCCGCCGGGTCAGCGCCGTCGCGCGGTCGGCGGCGTCGTCGAACTCCGTCTCACTCGCGGCGGGCTTGCAGAAGGGCGGATCGAACAGCACCAGAGCCGAGTACGGGTCGGAGAACGAGAGGATGGCGACGATCGTCGTCAGCGAATGGAACACGCCGACGGTCGGCTTGTCCCCATAGCGCTCGGCAATGGCTCCGGCGAGGACGTCATGGTCGTGGATCATCGTCGGGATGTTGTGGCTCGTCTGCTCGCCGACGGAGTTCCAGCCGTGGCTTCGGACGTCGTAGACGACCAGGTCGAACTCGTCCGCCAGGAGCGACCAGAACGGGTAATAGGCGTCGATGGCGAGGCCGTTGCCATGACTCAGGACCAGACGAAGCGGTGCGTCCGGCCGGCCATGCCGCCGTACCGTCGTGACCGTCTCCTCATCGAGCCGCACCTCGTCCAGGGCCAGGGGCTCAGGTACCTTCCAGACAGTCAACGGGCTACCGCCTTGGCTCGCGTCTACGCAAACTGCGGCTCGAGGCTGTCCCCGGCGTCCGGCGGCGGGTCCTCGACGGCGAGCGCCGCGGCGTAGCGCCGGTTGCCGAGGTTCTCCAGCCGCCATCTGACCGAGGGCCCCACGGGAAGGCGCACCAGACAACTCGTCGCGCCCCGACTCATCGCCGGGGGGATCTCGAAGCTCGTCGTGTCGATCCTCAGGCCGACGCCGGCCGCCTTGACCAGCGCTTCCTTCATCGTCCAGAGGCTGTAGAACAGCTCGGCCTTGCGGTCTCCTTCGGCGGATGCGAGCCCCGCCTGTTCCCCGGGCGCGAAGAGGAGGCGGATGTCGTCGTCCATGTCGCGGCGCGCTCTCCGGTCTTCCACGTCCACGCCGATACGCCCCCGTGGCGCGATCGCGATCAGGCCATGCCGGCCACTGTGGCTGACGTTGAAGGAAACGGGCGCGGGAAGCCCTCCGACCAGCGCGAACGGCTTGCCATGTTCGGAGGTTCCGAAGGAAAGCTCTTCATTGGCGCAGTCGAGATCCCGGCAGAGCAACGCTCGAAGCGCCGCGCGGCAGAGAGTGAACTCGCGTCGCGGCCCGGATCGCGCGAACTGGCGCCGCCGGGCCAGCTCCGGGCCGTCAAGCCACGTCAGGGCCTCTCGCTCCCGGGCCGCAGAAGGTCCCAGGTCGACGTACACGACGGTGACCCGACCGGACCTGTGAATCGCACGACTCAACACCGGGAAGGGCTCGGCGCGGTGCCTGCCTAGAGCCGAGGATCGAGGCAGGCTCCGCCGCCGGCGGCGCTCAACTGGCGCTGGAATCGAGAAACGCGGCGAAGTCCCGCAGGTTCTTCCAGTTGGCAACCTCCTCGGGGGGAACCTCAACGCCGAACGCCTCCCCGACCTTCTTCACGAAGGCCACCGCGTCGAGCGACGAGATGTCGGAGGAAAGGAGGCCGGCGTCGAGATCCAGGTCCCTTCCGATGTCGAGGTGTTGGCGGGCAAGTTCTTGAGTGCGGGATTCGGTTGCACTCACAGCGAGGCTCCTTTGGTTGGAAGTTGAAGGGCCGGATCGTACTATGGATCCAGACCGGAAGGAGAAGATCCTTCTCCTGTCGCGGAAGCAACACCAAACCGTCACTCTGGACGTAGAGCGCCGGCTCAGTACGTTGGATAGCCTGCCGTGCCGATGGACGGGCCTTGACTGGTACACACTATCGTGTCACTCTCGTGTACCCGATTGTGACCCTCGCCAAGAGAGGTACTCATGGACTTCGTCAGTATCCGCGATCTACGTACTCGCTCCGCGGCAATCTGGGAGTCCTTGGCCGAAGCGAAGGACCTCGTCGTCACGTCCAACGGCAAGCCCGTAGCGGTCCTATCCGCCGCCACCCCATCGACCCTCGATGCAACGCTGGCAGCGCTCCGACAGGCTCGGGCCCAACTGGCTGTGATCAACATGCAGCGCCGAGCGCAAGAGGCCGGTCTTGACCAGTGGAGCCTCGAAGAAGTCAACGCTGAGATCAACGAAGCGCGGCGGCAACGCCGCAAGTGAGAATCGTCGTCGACACCAACGTCCTGGTGTCCGGGCTGCTCTCCCCTTTCGGACCGCCGGGCACCGTAGTCGGGTTGATCGCCGCGAGCAGGCTAAGCCTCTGCTACGACGCGCGAATCCTCGCCGAGTACGCCGAAGTCCTGCGCCGACCAAGATTCCCGTTCTCTGAAGAGGACGTCAGCGCGCTCCTTCTACAAGTCGAAGCCGGTGGCGAACTGACGTTTGCGGCGCCGACACCGATTCGGCTGCCCGACCCAGCGGATGAACCGTTCCTGGAGGTCGCGGTTGCCTCGATGGTCGACTACCTTGTCACCGGCAACGTCCGGCACTTTCCGGACAGCGCCAGACAAGGCGTCCGCATCGTCTCACCCCGGGAGTTTGTCGATACAGGTCTGAGACCGGGTTAGTTCTCAATACGGCGGAAACGCGTCCGCTACACGCGCGCAGCAGGCTTCACTTCGTTCGTACCGTTCCAGGTTGCGAGCGAGCCGCCGCTCTTCGCCGGTGCGGCCTCGCCGGCGCGCCTCCGCAACGAGCGTGCGCTGGATGCTGACGGCCTCCTCGAAGCGGCCCACCTCGGCCAGAGCCATCGCGGCGGTTTCCGCGTTCGGCGCGGCGTTATCGGCCTGGAGGAGTGCACCTGCGATTGCCATCGCTCGTGGACCGTCGCGGAGGGTCCGATCGGGCGCGCCGGCGAGGAGCCTCGCCAGGGAGTGAGCGGCCCGGCCGTCCGTCGAGTCGACTCGCAGCCGCTCGTCGAGCGTCGCCCTGGCGTCGGCGAAACGCCCCAGGCCCATCAGCACGGTCGCCTCACGCAGCCAGGCGAGACTCTGGCCGGGGTCGAGTTCGCGCGCCCGCGCATAGTGCGGGACGGCCTCTTCGAGCCGGCCGGTGCGAACCAGGGCCTCCGCGAGGCCGAAATGAAGCCGGGGCGTCCGCCTGCTTTCCGGGACCTGGCCCAAGGCAGCCAGTAGTTCGACCACCGCCTCCTCGAAGCTGCCCGTCTGCGCCAGCACGGCGCCAAGCCCCAAGCGGGCCTCGCCGTTCCCTGGATCGAGTTCGACCGCCCGACCGAGATGCTCCAGGGCCCGGTCGTTTCGTCCCAGTTCAGCCAGGAGCAAGCCGAGGTCCGACTGGGCCTGGGCATTCTCGGGATCCAGCCTCACCGCGACGCCGAAGTGCTCGATCGCCCCCTCCGGATCGCCACGGCGAACGAGCAGCGTCGCCAGGCTTTCGTGCGCGCGCACGCTCGCCGCGTCGGCCGCCACCGCCTGCCGGTAGGCGGATTCCGCATCGGCCAGCCGGCCCTCACGGGCAGCGGCATGACCCCGGTCGAGGTGGGGCAAGGCGCCGATCGCGAGCGTCGTCAACTCGTGCATCAGCGGATCGGCCATCGCGACACGGTTCGGCCCGCTCCGCGCCAGCGCCTCCTCGGCTCGGTCGAACTCGCCCAGTTCGCGATAGGCCTGGCCGAGGTTGTAGTGGATGACGGAAGCGCGCGGCTGAAGCGTCAGCGCCCGCTGGAACTGCGCGATGGCTTCCGCGTACTCGCCCCGCTCTTCGGCGACCCGACCCATCCCATAGGCCACGGCGGCGGAGTCGTCCACCACCGCGGCCCGGACGTAGAGAAGTTCGGCCTCGTCGACCTGGCCATGTTCGAGTTCGAGGTCGGCGAGCCGGACAAGGGTCGGCGCGTCGTCGGCTCGCAGCTCGAGGGCGCGGCGAAATGCCGGACGCGCGGTTTCGATGTCACCGGCGCCAGCCGCGAGAACCCCGAGGTAGTACGCCCAGGCGAAGGACTCGGGATCCAGCGCGTGGGCTTCCCGGTAGCAGGCGAGCGCCGGTTCCAGCAAGCGGTGGGCCTGGTAGAGCCGGCCCAGGCTGCCGAAGGCCTGGGCCTGGTCGGCGATGCTGGCTTCCTGGTCCGCGAGAAGCGCGTCGAGGCCGGCGCGCCGGGCCTCGAGCTCACGGGCGAGAGGGGGGTCGAGCTCGGCGAGCTCCGGGTGCGGGATTGTCGGCTCGGCCGGAGACGCGGGAGGCTCGTCGGGCCCGGGACCGCAGGCCAGAAGGGCCATGGGCAGGAGGACGACCGCGATCGAACGAACGCACACACCCAAGGCTCGAGCCGAGCCGTTCATTGATTGATCCTAGCGCCGCAGAAACGTCGCCGCTCCGCGGCGCGTCCACCTCAGAGGCCGGCGGGGACGCCGGCGCACCCAGTGTGCACTGTCGACGGTCCAAGGCGTCAGCGTGTAGTGTGATTCGCACCAACCGAATGCAGTACAGCGGCTCTAGCGCGATCTTCCGGACTGCGCCGCTCCTCATCGTGATCGCGGCCTCGGCGCCTGGCGATCCGGTGCGTGCGCAAACGGCAGCCTCGAACACGTCGGCACCCGTGGTCCCCGGCTACGAGCACCTCCGCCTGGCCGGCGCAGCAAGCGACGCAGAACTCGGCGAGCTTCTGCTCGGCGAACTGAACTGTCTCTCCTGCCACGAGCCGACGCCGGCCGTGGCGCGGCGGATCCCTGCCCGCGCAGCGCCCGACCTCGACCGGATTGCCGAGCGCGCCACCGGCGGATGGCTCACGGACTACCTGACAGCTCCGAACGCGCGGAAACCGGGCTCGGTGATGCCCGAGGTTCTTCATTCGTTGGAGCCGGACGACCGGGAAGACGTCGTGCGCACGCTCGCCGGCTACCTCGCGCACCGTGGAGCGGACACGGAGCCGGAGGACGGCCCTCCGGACGAGGTCATCCTCGGTGAATTCCCCGTCCACCGTTTCCAGGCCACCGTCGAGCGGGGGCGGAGGCTCTTTCACTCGGTCGGCTGCGTCGCGTGCCACGCACCGGAAGCCACGGAAGGCGAGCCGGCGGTCCCTTCCGTGCCGCTTCCGGACCTGAACACGAAGACGTCGGTCGCGGCGCTGGCCGCGTTCCTGCTCGATCCCCGCGCCGCGCGGCCGGCCGGCCGCATGCCGCCGCTCCACCTGGAGCGGGAGGAGGCGGAGGCCATCGGGGTCTACCTGCTGCGCGGCCAGACACCCCTGGTGACCGAGCGCCGACGCGGTTTCGAGTTCGAGTACTACCTGGATCCGGAACAGGACGAAGACGTACCCGGCTTCTTCAACCGCCCGGCGCCCGACCTTGACGCGATGCGCCCGTCCGGGGTCGGCCGCATCGCCACGCTCTCGCTGGGCCTGCCGATCCCGATGAACAGCGGCAACCACGCGTTCCGCTTCAGCGGCCTGTTGCGACTACCCGCCGCCGGGGAGTACACGCTCACCCTCGCGTCGGACCGGCGATCGGGTTCTTCGCTGCGGATCGGCGACGGGATCACCGCCACCAAGCCCCCCTTCAGCCGACGCGAAACGGAGGTCACAGCCGAACTGGAGGCGGGCGACCATCCCGTGGAGGTGACCTACTTCATTCGCGGCAGCACCGGCCGACCCTTCGTCGACGTGCGGCTCGACGGAGCGGTACTGCCGGAGCCGACGCCACTTCACCAGATGACCAGCCACGAGAACGTCCGCCTGCGGCCGGCGAACGGCCCTGCCGCGCCCCAGCGACGCTACGAAGAGGACGGGAGCATCCTCTTCGCACGCTACGGCTGCTCTTCGTGTCACACCTCGCCCGGCGTCGATCCCGAGCGGGGCCGTTCCTACGCGGTGTCCCGCGCCAGGGCCCCGGATCTCCACACCCTGGATCCGGAACAGGCGCTCGCCGAACCGGCCATGCACAGCGGCGAAACGTCGCCGCGGTACCGGTTGACCAGCCACCAGAAGCAGGCCATCCGGGCCGCCCTCGAGACGCTTGCGGACCCGCCACGGGAACGCCCTCCTGAGGACGAGATCACTTTCACCATGGCGAGCTTCAACTGCTTCGCGTGCCACCAGCGCCATGTCGGCGAAGTGGACGTCGGCGGTCCCGATCCGGTGCGGGCCAGGTACTTCCGGGTCGTCGACGACCAGGACCTGGGGGACGAGGGACGGCTGCCCCCACCTCTCCACGGCGTCGGCGGCAAGCTCAAGTCGGGCGCGTTGCGCTCCATCCTCACGGATGACCGGCTCCACGTCCGACGCGACTTCATGGAGGTCAGGATGCCGGGCTTCCCAGCGGGACCGGCCGAGCGCCTCGCGGACGCGCTGGAGGTGGTCGACGCCCTGCCCGGTGATCTGGATGAGCCGCCTCTCTCCGCCAACGCCACGGAAGATGGCCTCGAACTGATCGGCACGGGTGGCATGGGCTGCGTGACCTGCCACGACATCCACGTGCATCCGGCGCCCGGGATCTCCACGATCGACCTGGCGACGGCCTACGACCGGTTGCGCCCCGGCTGGGTCGAGCGGTTCCTGCGCGATCCGGCCGCGATCCGGCCGGGAACGAGGATGCCCGCCTACTGGCCGGAGGGTGAGGCGAACTTCCCGCACCTCGGCCGCGGCACGACCGGGGGCCAGATCGAGGCGATCTGGGGCTTCCTGTCGCTCGGCGCCTCGATGCCGGCGCCGGAAGGCATGAACATCGGTTCCGAGCTGGTCCTGGTTCCGGACCAGCGCCCGCTCGTCTTCCGCACGCACATGATCGACGTCGGCCCCAGGGCGATCGCGATCGGCTACCCGGAGAACGTCCACGCTGCCTTCGACGCGAACACCGTCCGCCTGGCGAAGATCTGGCGCGGCGCCTTCTTCGATGCGAAGGGAACCTGGCAGGGAAGGGCCGGGCAGTTCTTCGGCCCGTACGGCACGGACGTTCTCAACCTGCCGGCGGGTCCGGCCTTCGCCGATCTGGACGACGTCGACAGCCCCTGGCCGGCGACGAGCCGCTACGACCGCAACGTCGGCGGCCGGTTTCTCGGCTACCGGCTGGACGATCTGGGGCGTCCGTCCCTCCGCTACCGGCTCGGAGACGTCGTGATCGAGGAAGCGCCGATCCCCTTGCCGGGAGCGGGCGGCGCGAACCTGGTCCGTCGCTTCCGGCTCGCCGCCGGCACCAAGCCGCGCCCGCTCTTCCTGCTCCTGGCCGAGGGCGAGAAGATCGTGCCCGGCCCGGAACGCACATGGTCGGTGGACGGCACGCTCAACGTCTCCCTGGCCTCCGAAGAGGACCTCGCGCCGATCGTCCGCGACTCCCAGGGGGTCCGGCAACTTCTGCAGCGGATCGAGCTCGAACCGCACGGCACCCTCGAACTGGATGTGATCCTGTCCTGGTGATGTTCCCCCGCTGCCACCGAACGAAGGCCGGCCACGCCGCCGCCACCGCACTTCTCGCGGCGCTGCTCGCGCTGCCGGCGACCACCCAGGAGCCGCCCGACGAGGAAGACCGGCGAGACATGGAGAAGGCGCTGCTTGCCAGCCAGCGGGAAGCGCTCGGTTCGCAGACCGCCGCCGAGGAGCAGTACTACCGCGTCCTGACGATGCCCCTGCCCGAAGGCATGTCGATGGAGGTGGGCGGCCTGCTCCAGCTCTCCGACGGCCGCATCATGGCGGCCACCCGGCGCGGCGAGATCTTCATCGTCGAGAACGCCTTAAGCGATCCGCCGGCGCCCGTCTTCAAGCAGTACGCCTTCGGGCTCGGGCAGCCGCTCGGCCTGCTGGAGCTCGACGGCTGGATCTACACGTCCCAGCGCGGTGAACTGACCCGGACCAGGGACACCGACGGCGACGACCGGGCCGATGTCTTCGAGACCGTGTCGGACGCCTGGGAGACCAGCGGCGACTACCACGAGTACGTATTCGGCCCGCGGCTGACGCCGGACGGCAGGCTCTGGATGACCCTCAACATTCCCTTCGGCGCCGAACCGTACGGTCCGGTCGACTGGCGCGGCTGGGCAGTGCGGGTCGATCCCGCGACCGGCACCACCGAGTTCGTGGCCGCGGGGCTCCGCTCCCCGGCCGGCGTCGAGGTCAGCCCCGGGGGCGAGGTCTTCTACACCGACAACCAGGGCGAGTGGAACAACGCCTCGAAGCTCTCGCTGATCGAGGTCGGCGACTTCCACGGCCATCCGCACGGCATGGCCTCGACCCTGCTGCCCGAGTCCCTGGTCGAGCCGCCGCCCGACGGGCAGCCCGAAGGCGGCACGTTCATGAAGGACCTTCCCGGACTGATCCCCAACTTCCGCATGCCCTCCGTCTGGTTCCCCTACGTGAAGATGGGCCAGTCGCCGTCCGGCCTCAAGTGGGACACGACTGGCGGGCGCTTCGGCCCCTTCGCCGGCCAGGTCTTCGTCGGCGACCAGCACCACGCGATGGTCATGCGGGTGTTCCTGGAGAAGGTCGGCGGCCACTGGCAGGGCGCCGCGTTCAACTTCCGGCGCGGCCTCGACAGCGGCGTGATCCGCCTGGCATTCGCCGACGACGGGTCGCTCTTCACGGGCCTGTCCGAGCGCGGCTGGGGCAGCATCGGTCCGAAGTCGCACGGCCTCCAGCGGATCGTCTGGACCGGCGACACACCGTTCGAGGTCCACGAGATGCGGGCGCGGACGGACGGCTTCGAACTCTCGTTCACCAGGGCCGTCGATCCGGAAACCGCAGGCGATCCTGCGTCCTACCGGATGGCGAGCTACACCTACCGGCTCAGCGAGAACTACGGCGGACCCGAGGAAGACAAACTGGAGATCGCCGTCCGCTCGGCCGATGTGGCCGAAGACGGAATGAGCGTCAGCCTGATCCTCGATCCGCTGCGCGCCGGCTACGTCCACGAACTGCATCTCGACGGCGTCCGCAGCGGCGACGGCGAGCCGCTGCTTCACCCGGAGGCCTACTACACCCTGGTCAACATCCCCGAATAGAGGAGCACCACGATGCGACACATTCCACTGAAGTTCGCTCCGTTGACCCTCCTGCTCGCGCTGGCGATCGCCTGCGCCCCGGCGGCGCCACCCGCCGAAGAGGCCGCGCCCGGCACCCACGACGACCTGCTTCAACTCTTCGAGGACTTCCGCGTCTTCCAGGAGCCGGAGATCGTCGACGGGGTGCCGGACTACACCGCGGACGCCATGGCTCGCCAGCGCGACGGCCTCGAGGACTACAAGCACCGGCTCCACGCGATCGACATCTCCGACTGGACCGTCTCCGAGCAGATCGACCATCACCTGGTCCGGGCCGAGATGAACGGGCTCGACTTCCATCATCGCGTCACCCGGCCCTGGTCGCGTGACCCGGCGTTCTACCTCATGTCCCAGGGCGGCGCCGGGCCGGCGATGTCGGGTTTCCGGTCGCTGTTCCGATTCGAACCGCCCTTCGACGAAACGGAGCTTGCCGACTACCGGACGACCCTCCAGGCGGTGCCGAAGGTCTACGAGCAGGCAAAGTCCAATCTGACCGAGGCCGTGCCCGATCTCGGCGGGATCGCGATCTGGGCCGCTCCGCGGGAGGCGCGCATCTACGACGAGATCGCGGAACAGCTCGCCGAGCACCACCCGGAACTCGTCCCGGACGCCGAGGCTGCCCGCGACGCGGTCCTGGCCTTCGGCGGCTGGGTCGAGGAAAACAAGCCCTCCTGGAGCGGTGCCGCCGGCATCGGCAAGGAGAACTACGACTGGTGGCTGCGCAACGTCCACCTCTCGCCCTACGGCTGGGAGGAGAGCCGGATGATCGTCGAGCAGGAGTACAACCGGCTCGTCACCTTCCTGGCGCTGGAGGAGCACCGCAACCGCGACCTGCCGCCGTTCGACATCGCCGACACGCCGGAGAAGTACGCCGACAGTCTGCACCAGGCGCTCCGCTATGTCGTCGACTTCCTGCGCGACGGCGAGGTCATGACCGTGCCGGACTGGGTCGACCCGCACGACTACAGCGACCCCGACGAGCCGCCGGAGCCGTTGCCGTCCGACACGAGCATCGACCACAAGGCGCGCGAGCGCGAGATCCTGCCCGGCGAGACCCACGAGTACGTCGGCCACATGCTCGACGACCAGCGGCGCCAGCGCGACGACCGGCCGATCCGCGGCGCCGACCGCCGCTTCAACATGGAGTGGATGCGAATGGAGGGCTGGGCCGTCGCCCTCGAGGAACTCACGATGCAGGCCGGCGTCCTCGACGAACGACCCCGCCGCGGCCGCGAGGTCGAGTACCTGATGAACATCTCGCACATGAGCCTGGCGCTCCCCGACCTCGCCATGCACGCGAACCTGATCACCTTCGACGAGTCACGGGCGCTCTGCGCCGCGCTGATGTCCAAGGGCTGGTCCAAGCCGGACGAGCGCATGGTCTGGTACGAGATGGAGTCCAACCTGCGCTTCCCCGGCTTCCATACCGGAGTCGTCGTCGGCAAGGCCCACTTCATGAAGCTCTTCCGCGAACGGGCGATGCAACTCGGCGACGAGTTCGTGCTTCGCGACTTCATCGACGAGTTCCTCGCCAGCGGCATCATCCCGATCTCGCTGATCCGCTGGGAGATGACCGGCTACGACGACGAGATCCGGTTCCTCCTGGGCGAGGATGACGTGCCGAACCGCGTCTTCGATCCGGCCCTGCAGCTAGCGGACCGCATGTAGGTAGGCTGCCCGCTGACATGGAGTACCGCACCCTCGGCCGCACCGGCCTGAAGGTCTCGCCGCTCGGCCTCGGCACGAGCAACTTCGGCGACGTGACGCCGGAGGACGAGGCGCGGCGGATCATCGAGGGGACTCTCGACGCCGGCGTGAACCTGATCGACCTCGGGCACATCTACGGCGACGGTCTCGCCGAACGCATCGTCGGCAGCGTGCTCAAGCAGACCGGCCGGCGACACGAGGTCCTGATCTCTACCAAGGTCTATCCCGGTGAGTTCGACGATCAGACCGGTCTGGCTCGCGCGGAGCATGTGCCGGGCCGCAGTCCGAACGAGCAGGGGCTCTCCCGGGCCGGCATCCTGAACGCCTGCGACGCCGCGTTACGCCGGCTGCAGACCGACCACATCGACCTGTACCAGACCCACCGGCCGGACTTCGGCATCCCGATCGACGAGACGCTGCGCGCGTTCGACGACCTGGTCCGGGCCGGCAAGGTGCGCTACATCGGCTGCTCGACCTACCCCGCCTGGGGCGTGATGGAAGCGCTCATGGTGAGCGAGCTGAAGGGCTACGTGCGCTTCTCGTCCGAGCAGGCGCCCTACAACCTGCTCGACCGGCGGATCGAGAACGAGTTGATCCCGCTCTGCGGCAGGCACGGCCTCGGCATCCTCGCCTGGGCGCCGCTCGGGATGGGGGTGCTGGCCGGCCGATACTCGGACTCCGCGGAGTACCCGGAAGGCTCCCGCGCCGACCTGCTCGGCAAGTACTACGCGCGTCGGGTCACGGAGCGCGCCGTCCGCGTCGGCGTCGAGTTCGGCAAGCTCGCGTCCGAGGCCGGGATCACGCCGGCCCAGCTTGCGATCCTCTGGTGCAAGGACCAGCCGGGAATCACGGCGCCGCTGATCGGCCCACGGAGATTCGAGCACGTCGATGAACTCGTCGCGGTGCAGGAGATGACGCTCGATCCCGGGATCGCTGCCGCCTGCGATGCGCTGGTGCCGCCCGGCAGCGCCGTGTCCGACTTCCACAACACGTCGGGCTGGATGAAGACGCAGCTCACATGGACCGGTTGCGTCGGGGACGGCTGATGAGCCTCGCGCGCCACGGCGCCCTTCTGGGGACCCTGCTTCTGCCGGCCGCGGCGACGGCCCAGCAACAGGACGAGCCGGCCGTCTTCTCGGAGGTGATCGACGTCCGGGTCGTGAACGCCGAGGTCGTCGTCACGGACCGGGACGGGAACCGGGTCCACGGTCTGACGGCCGCCGACTTCGAACTCCTGGTCGACGGCGAGCCGATGCCGATCAGCTACTTCACCGAGGTCGCGGAGGGGTTCGCGCAGGGGGCGGCGACAGGCGCCGTGGCCGGGGTGCCCGACCTGAACCCCTACGCGCCGGTCGGCACGAACTTTCTCATCTTCATCGACGACTTCTTCTCCATCGAACGCGACCGGAACCGCGTGCTCGACAGCCTGGAAGAGGACCTGCGGGAACTCGGTCCGGTGGATCGCGTCGCCGCCGTCGCGTTCGATGGCGACAGCCTGGAGATGCTGACCGCGTGGACGAACGACCCGAGCGTGATGGAGCAGGCGCTCGATCGAGCACGCCGGCGGACCGCCTACGGCCTGCAGCGGCTGAGCGAACTGAGGATGAGCGAAGCGAACCGGGAGAGCCAGGCGATCTTCGAGGCGGTCGCCGATCAGGCCTTCGCCCCGGACCTGAGGGAAGCCGCCGAGCTCCAGCAGATCGCGGCGGAGGCCCAGCAAGGCGAGACCGGTAACGATGTCGCCATGCGGGCGCAGACCCTGGCCGAGGAGGACGCCGCCGCGCTGAAGGACCTGTTGGGCACCTCTCTCTCCTCTCAGGAACTCCGGTACGCCCAGAGACTGGAGGACCAGTTGGAGCTCTCCGTGCTGGCGGCCATGGCGACGATGCGCAGCCTGGCCAACCAGCCCGGCCGCAAGGTGATGCTGCTGCTAGCGGGCGGCTGGCCGAGATCCGCGGCGCTCTTCACCGTGGCGGGCAAGGGGGACACGAGCAGCTTCGCGGCCTCGGCCGACGGTGCGCTGATGAGCGAAGACGAACTCTACGGACCCCTGGTGTCAGCCGCGAACCTGATCGGCTACGCGCTCTACCCCGTGGACCTGCCAGGCCTGAGCGCGAGCTTCTCAGGCGACGCGGCGTTGGGCTTCGGGCCCAGCGCCCAGCCCGACGCCGGCCCCGGTGCGCTGGAGCGCGAAGACATGCTGCACAGCACCCTCGATCTGCTGGCCGACTCGACCGGCGGCGTGTCGATGATCAACGCCGACCGCGACCAGGCGCTTTCCGCCGCGGTCGAGGACACCCGCTCCTACTACTGGATCGGCTTCGAGCCGCGGCGCCGCGAGGACGAGGCCTTTCACGACATCAAGGTGCGTCTGGCCGGCCGGCCGGACCTCCGCGTGCGCACCCGCGAGGGCTACGTGGACATGTCCCGCGACCGCGAAGTGTCGATGACGGTCGACGCCGCCATGCGGTTCGGCATTCCCCCGGATGCCCGGCCGCTCGAAGTGCGCTTCTCCGATCCGGTTCGCGCCGGCCGCCGGAGGATGTCGATGGCCGTCGAAGTGGTCATTCCGCTCGACCACGTCGAGCTCATGCCGGTAGCCGGCGGCTGGCGGAACGAGCTCGAGGTCCGGGTGACGGCGATGGACCTGGACGGCAACCGGTCCGAGATGTCGAGGGAGAGGATCCTGATCGCCGGCCCCGCGAAGCCGCGCCCGGGCCAGGTGTTCTACTACGAGACGGACCTGGTGTTCCGGCGCCGCGACCACACCTGGGTGATCGCGGTCCACGACCCGCTGACCGGCACGGTTCTGACTTCGAGAGGAGAAGTCGGCCGGGTCGGCAAGGAGGTGCCATGACCTCCCGCAACCGCCTTCTGTCCCGACGTGAGGTTCTCGCCTCCGGCGCCGCGGCGACCGCGGCCGCCCTCACCGGATGCGGCGACGCCCGGATCCCGGGACCGCGCGCCATCGGGCGGCCGAACATCCTGCTGCTGATCTCGGACCAGCACCGCTTCGACTGGATGGGACGGAACCCGGACGTTCCGGTCCCCACGCCGCGCCTCGACGCTCTCGCGGCCCGCGGCGCCGACTTCACCCGGGCAATCGTGCCGTCGCCGGTGTGTGGACCGTCCCGCTCGTGCCTCGCCTCCGGCATGGAGTACGAGAACTGCACCGTCGCAAGGAACCGCGACGAGTACAACGCGGCGCTCCGGCCGACGTTCTACAGCCATCTCCAGAACAGCGGCTACCACACGATGGCCTGCGGGAAGATCGACCTGCACAAGGGTCCGGACGGCAGCCGCCCCGACGGCAAGCTCCACATGGAGGAGTGGGGCTTCACGAACATGGAGATCACCGGCGGCAGGGCTGGCGGACGCGGCGAGCCGTACGGGCTCTGGCTCGATTCGCTCGACCCTCCTCTGAAGGACCTCCATGACGAGGACATGGAGAGGCGGCGAGAGCCCCGGCACGTCAACTGGTGGGGGATGACGGATCCCACGCCGATCGGCGACCACGCCTACAAGGACAACTACACCGCTCGCACCGGCATGGAGTTGCTCGACGAGGTTCCCGACGGAACTCCCTGGTTCCTGATCGTCAACTTCAACGGGCCACACCCGCCGATGGACATCACCGAGCAAATGGAGCGCCAGTACCGCGGGCCGGACCGGGTGATCGAGAACTTCCCGCAACCGTACAACTACCACGGCATCGGCCGGGGCGGACAGCTGCGCGCGCCACCGTCCCCGTTCACGCCGGAGCACCACGTCCGCATCCGCCAGAACTACGCGGCGATGATCGAGAACATCGACCGCTGGATCGGCCTCTACGAAGAGCGGCTCACGGAACGCGGTGAGCTGGACGACACGATCGTCATCTACACGAGCGACCACGGCGAGATGCTGGGAGACCACGACTACTGGGGCAAGGGCGTTCCGCATGAGGCTTCGTGGAGGATTCCCCTGGTCATGGCAGGGCCGGGCATCGCTGCCGGCATCCGCAGCGACGCACTCGTCTCCCTGATGGACCTAGCCGCGACCAGTCTCGACTACGCCGAGGTCGACGTCCCCGAGGAGATGCAGAGCCGCTCGCTGCGGCCGCTGCTGGACACGGGCCGAGGGGAGCACCGCGAGCACGTCCGCTCCGCCCTCAGGACGGGCAAGGCGGTCAGCGGGCAGTTCCGCGTCGTCCAGGACCACCGCTACAAGCTGGTCGACGGCTTTTACGAGGAGCAGGAGCTGTACGACCTGGAGGCCGACCCCTGGGAGGACGAGAACATCGCGGCCGCGAAGCCGGAGGTGGCGGCGCGGCTGGAGAAGCTCCTGGTGTAAGGGATGGAGCCGGCCGTCGGGGCGCGTCCAGTTGGCCGCCTACGGCGGCAGCCGGCGGGGACGCCGGCGCACCCAGTGGCTACCGGATCAGGATGAGATCCGTCTGCGGCGGCGAGAGGTACTCGATGCCGTCCTCGCCGGCGAGCGCCTCCTCGTGGGCCCACCAGAACAGGTACTGGTCCTCGCCCTCCGGGGCCGGGGAAGGCAAGTAGAAGAAGTACTCGATGACGAAGTGGTGGTACGGCGCGAGCGGAATGTCCTTCGACCAGTCCGGGCCGAGGGAGCCGATCCGGGGGCCGAAGTAGGTCTCGACCGAGGCGGGCCGAGCGCCCAACGTCTGTCCGTGGGAGTCCATGGAGATGTGTGTCTTCGACGTATCGAAGCCGGCGGCGTAGGCCGGGAAGTCGTTCTTCGGCGTCACCATGTGGAGTTGGTTGTCGCGCACGACGATGCCGGCTTCCTCGAACATCCGTTCGTAGTCGCGAATGATCTCGCGCGGCGTCAGGCCGGCTTTGATCGTCTCGGCCAGGATCGCCTCGACGCGCAGGTACTCGGCCCAGAGATCCTGAATCTCCGGCGGCGGTTCCGTCTCGCCGTCGCGCAGCACGTAGGCGTACATGCCGATGCTCGGGTTCGTGAGAATGTCGCCGCCCTGGACGACGGCGTCCTCCCAACCCTCGCTGCGGCCGCGCTGTGACTGACCGGTCCGCATGCGTCGCATGATCGTCAGTTCGGTCTCGTCGATCCTGGTGACGCCCGGCTCGATCGCGTCCAGGGCGTCCTCGAACAGCCAGAGTTCGTCGCGTCGCAGCCGCTTGAGCAGCTCGACCTCGCTCGGCACCTGGTGGTTGATGTAGTCCATCATCAGCCACTCGGACGAGATCAGCCGCCTCGCGTACCTGTCGCCGAGTTCTTCGGAAAGCAACAGGTAGTCGGTGTGCGAGAGGCCGTCGATCTCGCCCCGGTAGGTCGGCCACGGGCCCAGCTCGTGCTTGAAGTTGACCGCGATGACGTCCGGGTCGCGCTCTGCGACGAAGTCCCGGAGGCCCTCGAAGCGGTAGTCGTACTCCGTCAACGGGCCGCCGACCGGCTCCTGGACGCGGACCGCGGGCGCCACGATGTCGTAGGCGCCGCTCTCTTCGACAAACCGGTAGTCCGTCTCGCCCCAGCCGCGCTGGGTGGCGCCCCAGCGCCGTCCGAGGACAGCCCGCTCGATCCGGTCGCCGCCGCGGTCCGTGAACACGAAGACGCCGGAGGCGCTGCCGAGTTCATCGATGCCGAAGGAGTCGGGGATCGACTCCCGCATCACGTGGATCCACATGTCGACGCCGCGCTCCCTCATGATCTCCGGGAGCACGAGATCGAACTTGTCGCGCCGGATCTTCCGGTTCGCCGCTTCGTAGGGAGAGCGGAATTCGTAGGGCTCGATCACGAGCGGCGCGCCCTCGTAGTTCCCGTCCGGGATGACCATGGGGATCCGGTACTCGGGATCGTTCAGGACTCCAAAGAGGACGGGCTCGCCTTCCCGCAGCTTCTCCGGCGTGTTGAGCGGCCACTCCTGGCCGATCTGGTCGAGCCGGCCCGGCAGGTCCTGCGCCCCGATCATCGACGTGTAGACCCAGTAGATGTACTCGGACGCCATGCAACCGTAGTCGCAGGTCTCGTCGTCGTAGGTGTACCAGGCGCCCTCCGGGTACTCGTCCGGCGGTCCGTCGAAGGCGCCGCCGCGGGCGATGTCCATCGCGTCGGTGAGCGCGGTCCCCGGCTCCGTCCCGAACACGTCGGGGTAGGCCACGCCGTAGCCGTTGTCGGTGACCATGTGCCAGATCTCTTCCAGGGCCGCGTCGAACACGCCGCGCGCGCGGGCGTCGATCTGGGTTTCCTCGTCGTACAGACCCTGGCCCCGGGGCGCGTTCCTCCAGTCCATCTCGTGCGCCTCGTCCTGGGTGCCGGTCATGACGATCGTGCCGCCGGTGTCCAGCATCGCCTGGTGGACCTTCGGGTTGTCGATCTCGCCGTCCTCGTCGTTGTCGAGGAACTGGGCGAGGACGCCCGCCGCGTGCAGCAGCTTGTCGTCGCCGGTCGTGTTCGTGGCGTAGATCGGAACACCGTGGACCATCACCTTCTTCACCCAGGCGATCTCGTTCGCTGGCTCGCCTGCGTCGGGCGGGGCGGCGCAGGCGACGACGATCAGACTGCACAGCAGAGCTAAAGGTGCCGGCCGTTGGCCGGCGCGTTCTTTTCGCTGCCTTCGGCAGCAGCCGGCGGGGACGCCGGCGCACCCAGTCGTCTTCATGGTTCGTCCTCCTTGCAGCGTTGCCGCACCGACGACCTGGAAGCTACGGAGCCAGGAGTTCGCGCCGGACGGCGTCTTCGATCAGTTCCTCGGCGTAGCGCCAGAGCTCGGGCGCGCCGTCCTCGATGCAGCCGTTGATCTCGCGTACCTGGTCGGCCCGGACGCCGTGCTCCTGCCAGGGGCCACCGCCGTTGACGTAGTTGAGAACCATCGGCTGCAGGCGGTCCAGCGCCCTCGCGAACTTGGCCTCGGGGCTCCGCCGAGCCTCGAACTCGTCCCAGATGGCACGCAGTTCGACCCCGCTCTCCCCCGGCAGCAGTCCGAAGATCCGCTCCGCGGCGCGCTGTTCGCGCTCCTCCTGGTCCTTCAGACCGGCCTGGTCGTAGACGAAGGTGTCGCCCGCGTCGATCTCGACCAGATCGTGCACGATCAGCATCTTCAGCACCTTGAGCTGATCGAGGCCCGCAGCGGCCGCGTGCTCCGACAGAACCAGCGCCATCAAGCTCACATGCCACGAGTGCTCCGCGGAGTTCTCGAGGCGTTCGTTGCCGACGATCGACGTGCGCCGCAGCACCTGCTTGAGCCGGTCGACTTCGACCAGAAAGCGCATCTGCTGCGCCAGGCGTCCATTTCGTTCCTGCATCCCGCAACGGTATCCAACCCCTCTCCCGCTCCCTACTCTTCCGACTGGTCCAGTTGCACGACGCCGTCGCTGAACTGGAGGGACTCGACGCCTCGCAGCGTGTCGGTCCCGTCCCGGTCGGGCTGGGAGTCGCTCACTGTCGCACCGTCGCCGTCCTGGGTCACTTCGTAGTCCGCCGCCGGGCCGCTGAACACCGCGGTGTCGTCGCCCTCGCCGCCGTCCAGGGTGTCGTTGCCGCCGCCGCCCTCGAGCCGGTTCGCCCCGCCGTTGCCGGTCAGCACATTGTCGTGAGCGTTGCCGCGCAGGTCCGCGTCGCCGTTGCCGGTGAGGGCGACGTTCCGCAAATGCTGCGTCTTCATCGTGTACCGCACCTCCGGATCGAAGGTCATCGAGAAGGTGCCGCTGAAGTCGAGCGGCAACTCCGGCGTGTAGGTCAGGTACGGCGGCACGAACTTCCGGATCAGGGCGAAGCCCTGCGGGTCGTTCTCCTCCATCCGGGATCGGCTGGCGGCGAAGTAGCGCCCGAAATGGGACTGCCCCTCGGGGATCTCGCCGGGTTCGATGTCGACTGCCTCGTACATGGTCGGCGGCACGGTCCACAGGTCGTAGTAATTGTCGATCAGCACGCCAACGTACTCGTTCGGGTGCTCCTGCGGCTCGTCGTCGGGCCAGCCGCGCCAGCCGTTCGCCTCGGCGACGTCGTTCGCGGCCCGCATCTCGGCGATCATCTCCGGCAGCGTCGGCTTGATCCCGTAGTCGTGGATCAGGTGCCAGATCTCCTCGTACGAAGCGTCGCGGGTGACGTGGCCCATGTAGTCCGCGTCGCCCGGGGCCGGGCACTCGTTGGCGCGCAGATCCTGCATGCTGAGATCGGTCGCCCACCCCAGCCCGGATCGCATCGCTTCATTCAGCTCCTCTTCCGTGTTGAAGAAGACCATCGTCGCCTTGCGGTCCGCCATCGCGCTGGCGATGCCGCTCTTGTCGTCGCCGTACTCCGAGCCCGGGAAGTCGGTCAGCAGGTGCTCCATCACGTTCAGGCCGTGCTTGATCTGGTCGCGGGTCCAGATGTCCGAGACCAGGAAGTGGATCCGCCTCCCGTCCGGCGTCGGCACGTAGGCGTAGCGGTTGAAGTGCTCGTGGAAGACCTCCGGCACGTCGTCCGGCAGGTCGACGATGCCGTCGGGCGAGCCCGACGTGTCGATCTCCGGCAGCGTGACGAGTTCTTGCGGAGCGCATGAGACGGCCAGCACCGCGAGAACCGCAATCAGAACGCATGTGCGAATGAGCTTCATCTGTTCTCCTACTGTTCCAGTTGGACGGTCCCATCGCTGAATTGCAGGGACTCCACGCC
>VXUF01000048.1:151578-158223 GCA_009837085.1 Holophagales bacterium | reverse complement strand
TCTCCTACTGTTCCAGTTGGACGGTCCCATCGCTGAATTGCAGGGACTCCACGCCCCGCAGAGTGTCGACGCCGTCCCGGTCCGTCTGCGAGTCGGTCACCGTCGTTCCGTCCGCGTCGGTGGCCACTTCGTAGTCGGCCGCCGGCCCGCTGAAGACGGCCGTGTCGCTGCCTTCGCCGCCGTCCAGGGTGTCGTTGCCGCCGCCGCCCTCCAGCACGTTCGCGCCGCCGTTGCCGGTGAGCACGTTGTCGTGAGCGTTGCCTCGCAGATCCGCGTCGCCGTCTCCCGTCAGCGTGACGTTTCGCAGGTGCTGCGTCTTCATCGTGTACCGCACCTCCGGATCGAACGTCATCGAGAACGTCCCGCTGAAGTCGAGCGGCAGTTCCGGCGTGTAGGTCAGGTGCGGCCCGACGAAGTTCGTGACCAGCGCGTAGCCGAGCGGATCCTTCTCCGGCATCGAAGCGCGGCTGCCGGCGAAGTACTCCCCGAAGTGCGAGTGACCCTCGGGGTTCTGGCCAGGCTCGATGTCGCGGCCCTCGTACATGGTCGGCGGCACGGTCCAGAGGTCGTAGTAGTTGTCGATCAGGACGCCCACGTACTCGTTCGGGTGGTTCTCCGGCTCGTCTTCCGGCGTGCCCACCCAGCCCTTCTCCGCCGCCTCGTCGTTGGCCGTTCTCATCTCGGCGACCATGTCCGGCAGGGTCGGGACGACGCCGTAGTCGTGGATCAGGTGCCAGATCTCCTCGTAGGACGCGTCCCTGGTGACGTGGCCCATGTAGTCCGCGTCCCCGGGCGCCGGGCTCTCGTTCGCCCGCAGGTCCTGCATGCTGAGGTCGGCCGCGTCGGGAAGTCCCCCGCTCATCGCCTGGCGCAGGTCGGGCGCGTCGTCGAAGAAGACCATCGTCGCCTTGCGGTCCGCCATCGCGGCGGCGATGCCGCTCTTGTCGTCGCCGTAGGTCGAGCCCGGGTGGTCCGCCAGCAGATGCTCCATCACGTTCAGGCCGTGCTTGATCTGGTCGCGGGTCCAGCCCTCCGAGATCAGAAAGTGGATCCGCCTGCCGTCCGGCGTCGGGTGGTAGGCGTACCGGTTGAAGTGCTCATGGAAGATCTCCGGCACGTCGGCCGGAAGGTCGACGATCCCGTCGGGTGAACCCGACGTGTCGATGTCCGGCAGGGTGACGAGTTCCCGGGGCGCGCCTGAGACCGCCAGCAGTGCCAGAAGAGCAATCAGAACGCCTGTGCGAGTCGACTTCACCCGTCTCTCCTACTGTTCCAGTTGGACGGTCCCATCGCTGAATTGCAGGGACTCCACGCCCCGCAGAGTGTCGACGCCGTCCCGGTCCGTCTGCGAGTCGGTCACCGTCGTTCCGTCCGCGTCGGTGGCCACTTCGTAGTCGGCCGCCGGCCCGCTGAAGACGGCCGTGTCGCTGCCTTCGCCGCCGTCCAGGGTGTCGTTGCCGCCGCCGCCCTCCAGCACGTTCGCGCCGCCGTTGCCGGTGAGCACGTTGTCGTGAGCGTTGCCTCGCAGATCCGCGTCGCCGTCTCCCGTCAGCGTGACGTTTCGCAGGTGCTGCGTCTTCATCGTGTACCGCACCTCCGGATCGAACGTCATCGAGAACGTCCCGCTGAAGTCCAGCGGCAGTTCCGGCGTGTAGGTCAGATGCGGCCCGACGAACCCCGTGACCAGCGCGTAGCCGGGCGGGTCCTTCTCCGGCATAGCCACCCGGCTGCCGGCGAAGTACTGCCCGAAGTGAGAGTAGCCCTCGGGAATCTCGTCCGGCTCGATGGGGCGCCCCTCGTACACGGTCGGCGGCACGGTCCAGAGGTCGTAGTAGTTGTCGATCAGGGCGCCGACGTACTCGTTCGGATGGTCGTCCGTCACTTCCCGGGGCCATGCGTACCAGCCCTTCTCCGCCGCCGCGTCGTTCGCCGTTCTCATCTCGGCGAGCATCTCCGGCAGCGTCGGCTTGATCCCGTAGTCGTGGATCAGGTGCCAGATCTCCTCGTAGGCCGCGTCCCTGGTGACGTGACCCATGTAGTCCGCGTCGCCAGGGGCCGGACACTCGTTCGCCCGCAGGTCCTGCATGCTGAGGTCCGTCGCCTCGGGCAACCCCTCGCTCATCGCCTGGCGCATGTCGGGTTCGGTGTCGAAGAAGACCATCGTCGCCTTGCGGTCCGCCATCGCGGCGGCGATGCCGGATTTGTCGTCGCCGTAGACCGAGCCCGGGTGGTCCGCCAGCAGGTGCTCCATCACGTTCAGGCCGTGCTTGATCTGGTCGCGGGTCCAGCCGGAAGAGACCAGGAAGTGGATCCGCCTGCCGTCCGGCGTCGCGTGGTAGGCGTACCGGTTGAAGTACTTGTGGAACACCTCCGGCACGTCGGCCGGGAGGTCGACGATGCCGTCGGGCGAGCCGGAGGTGTCGATTCCCGGCAGGGTGACGAGTTCCCGCGGGGCGCAGGAGGCCAGCAGAAGGACCGCAACCGCGATCAGAGCCGACATCCGAATCAGCCTCATCTGCGCCTCCCCTTCAGTCCTGCAGGTACAGCTCCCAGAAGCTGGCCTGACCCTCGTCCTCCGAGCGGTTCACGATCTTGCCGTCCTTGATCACCATGGACAGGCTGCGCAGGTGCGAGATGTGCTCGAGCGGGTTCCTCTCGAGCACGATCAGGTCGGCGAGCTTGCCGACCTCGACCGTGCCCAGGTCGTCCAGCATGCCCATCATCTCGGCGCTGTTCCGGGTCGCCGCCTGAATGGCGCCCATCGCCGGGATGCCGTGGAAGACGAACTGCTCAATCTCGAGAATGCCGATCTCCGAGATCGGGTTCGAGTCGCTGCCGGTGGTCAGGCGGATGCCCGCCGCGTAGGCCTTGTTGATCACGTCGCGCGCGTGGTTCGCGTACTCCGGGCTCCGCTCGTCGGCGCGGGAGACCCGCACCCGGCCTTCGATGACTTCCGGTGGCGCCACGTACCCGGCCTCCGCAATCAGCCGTTCCCGCTCGACGATGAACTCGTCGCTCAGGTTGCACTGGATCGTCGGGTCGAGGAACATCCCCGCCTCGGCCATCATCCGGATCGTGTCGTCGGAGAGGTCGTTGCCGTGCTCCATGCTCTCGGCGCCGGCCATAGCGCCGATCCGGGCCGTCCTGTCCCCGCCGTGGATGGTGACCGGAACGCCGTGCCGATGCGCCTCCTCGATCCCGGCGATCAACTCCTCCGGCGGCATCCGGCTGCCCAGGAACTTGATGAGCTGGACCCCGTTCGCGATGTTGTCGGCGACGATCGCCCGGATCCCCTCCGGCCCCTTGCCGGTCCGCACCAGCCAGTCCGTGTCGCCGTCGGTCGAGAGCGGCGGGCCGCCGGCGACGATCCGCGGCCCGACAAAGGCGCCGGAATCGAACGCCTCCTTCCAGGCGACGTCGATGAAGTCGCGGTCGCCGGTTATCCGCAGCGTCGTGAAGCCGGCCTTCAGCGCGTCGATCGCATTGCGGCCGGCCCGGATCATGGCCCGCGGCAGCGGTTCGTCCTCGAGCAGACCCTTCGGGTCCGGCAGCAGGTCGCCGAGGTGAGAGTGGTTGTTCCACAGCCCCGGCAGGACGTAGGCGCCGCCCAGGTCGATGACGCGGCCGTCATCGCCGGGGTCGGGCGCGGAGGACGACGGCGTGTGGATCGCGGTGATCCGGTTGCCCTCGATGACCACCGCGGCGTCCTCGATCGGCGGCGCGCCGGTGGCGTCGATGACTGTGGCATTGGTCAGGACAGTGGTCTGGGCGACGGCCCCGATGGGCAGCAGTAGAACCAGAGTCGCGGAGAGAACTCCGCGGGTCCTGTTTGTGTTCCGCTTCATCCCTTGCCCTCCTGCGATGTACCGATCGCGCTATTGATCCGATGCCGTGTTGCCGCGCTGGAAGCCCGCCGCCGCCTCGGACTCAGCAAGGAAGCCCTCCGGCAACTCCATCGAGCCGTAGTAGTCCCAGTAGGTCGCCGTTCCGAGTTGCCCGTCCAGGTCGACGATCACGCCGCCCTTGAGCACCATGACCGTCTCGCGGATGTTCGAGATGTTCTCGAGCGGGTTGGCCCCCACGACGACCAGGTCGGCCAGCTTCCCTTCCTCCACCGTGCCGAGCACGTCGAGCACACCCTGTACCTCGGCCGCGTTCCGCGTTGCCGCGATGATCGTGTCCATCTCGCTGACTCCGGAGATGACGAACTGCTCCATCTCCAGGAATCCCATCTCGCCGACCGGCATGGAGTCCGAGCCGATCAGCAGCTTGACGCCCGCCTCGGCCGACTTCTTCAGGATGCGCCGCTGTTCGCGTGCGAACTCCGGCGACCGTTCGTCGGCGAAGGCGACCATCGTCCGCAACCGCACGATCTCCTCGTCGTCCGCGTATCCGAGTTCCGCCAGCCGCGCCTCGCGCTCGGCGATGTACCCGGCGCTCAGGTTGCAGATGATCGTCGGGGTGTAGAACGTCCCCTTCTCGGCCATCAGCTCGATCGTCTCGTCGGTCAGGCCGTAGCCGTGCTCGAGACAGTCCACTCCCGCCTTCACTGCGGCAAGCGCCCCTGGTTCGCGGACGTGGGAGGTCACGTGAACGCCCAGGCTGTGCGCCGTCTGGACCGCCGTCTCCAGCTCGTCCGGCAGCATCTCGACGCTGAACAGCTTGATTACCCTGGCGCCCTTCTGGACGCGCCTCCGTACCTCCTTGCGGATCGCGGCCACACCGTCGGCGCCTTCCTCGACGTAGCCGCGGTGCCCCGCGGTCGGACTCACCGGCGCGCCACTGGCGAAGACCCGTGGACCGAGGAAGAAGCCATGGTCGAACGCCTGCTGCCAGGCGACGTCGATGTAGTCCTCCTCGCCGACCGAGCGCACGCTGGTGAAGCCGTGGCGCAGCCCGTCGATCGAGTTCAGCCCCGCGCGGATGACCTTGGAGGGCATCCGTTCGCCGGAAAGGGCGGGGTTGTCCGGGAACATCACGCTCAGGTGCGCGTGCATGTTCCAGAACCCGGGAAGCACCCAGGCGCCGTCGAGATCGTGGACATCGGCGCCGTCGTCGCCGCCCGAGGACTCGTAGGGTCCCTGAGTGATCGAGGCGATCCGCGCGCCCTCGATGACGATCGTCATCCCCTCCTGGACCGGGCCGCCGTTGCCGTCGATGATGTTGACGTTCGTCAGGACGATCGTCTGCGCGGCGAGGCCGGCCGGCAGCAGGCCGGCAAGGAGTATCGGCAGCGCCCGAACCAAACGAACTCGGAGCGTTTTCATCTCAGGGGATGCGGATCGTCTACTGTACACGGTCGCATCGGAGGTGTGGCCGGCTCCGCTAGTCTGAGGGCCGGTACGTCACTTCCACGACCCTGTCGAGACCGCCCACTTCGACCGGCTGCCGCGAACCGTCGGGCCACAGCACCTCGACCCGCGTCAGGTCGTCAACCGACGCCACCTCGCCCAGGCCAATCGTCACCACCGGTTCGACCTGGCTCTGGTAGCTCCGGGTCGGCATGACCCGTCGACGCTGGACGACCGGTCCGGCCACGGTCTCCTGCTCGACCTCGACCCAGGCGCCGACGGCGTCCCGGTTCACGCGCTCGCCGTCGCCGCGGAGCAGGAAGCGCAGCCAGCGGTGCCCGGTCTCCTGATCGTTGCGCAGCAGCAGGGGCCGATCACCCGTCTGCAGCAGCAGAACGTCGAGATCGCCGTCGCCGTCAATGTCCGCGTAGCTCGATCCGCGGCCGACCAGTTCCATCGTCAGGCCGTCGCCGGGCGCGGGCTCGACCGGCACGAAGGTCGCCGGCGCGTCGGGACCGGCGTTCCAGAACAACTGCGGCGCCTGCCGGTACTGCTGGCTGGGCTCGACCACCTCGATGTCGTCCTCGAGGTGGCCGTTGACCTGGAGCAGGTCGAGGCGACCGTCCAGGTCGTAGTCGAAGAAGAACAGCCCGAAACTCAGCACGCGGCGGCTCGGCGCGCCGATGCCGGCGGTGATCGCCTCGTCGCTCCACAGGGTCGGGTCGCCCTGGGAGACGTAGAGGGAAGTCATCTCGTTCGCGAAGTTCGCGATGGCGAAGCCGAGTTCGCCGTCGTTGCGGAAATCGGCGGCGTCGGCGCCCATCGCGCCAGTCGCCTCGCCGTCCCGACCGTAGGCGAGTCCGTAGAGTTCCCCGTCCTCGCTGAACGCACCGCTGCCGTCATTGACCAGCAGAAAGTTGCGCACGGTGTCGTTCGCCACCACCACATCGATGTCGCCGTCCCCCTCGATGTCCACCGGCGCCAGTCCGAGGGTCTTCGCCACCGGCGTGTCCGTGGCCGGATTCAGGATGTGCAGGCCGGCCTCCTCGGAGACGTCGGTGAACGCGCCCGAGCCGTCGTTCCGGTAGAGGTCCATCGTCGTGCCGCCGTAGTTGAGCGGCGGACCGTAGGCGCGCCCGACGCCGGTCAACTGGTAGCCGACCTCGATGTCGATCTCCCGCGACCAGCGGACGTAGTTCCCGACCAGCAGATCGAGGTCGCCGTCCCCGTCGGCGTCGAAGAAGGCGCTGCTGCTGCTCCATTCCGTCTCGGCGCCGCCGACGCCGGCGGCCGCCGTCACGTCCTCGAAACGGCCTCCTTCCACGTTACGGAACAGTCGGTTCGGGCCGACCGC
>VXUF01000048.1:110661-151568 GCA_009837085.1 Holophagales bacterium | reverse complement strand
CCAGCCGTCACCGTCGACGTCGCCGACCGCGACGCCCGTGCCGTAGAAGCTGACCTCCAGGCCCGAGCCCGCCGTGAGGTCCGCGAACCTGCCGGCGCCATCGTTCTCATACAGTGACATCGTAGGTCCGGTGTTCGGCCCAACCTCCCCGTCCGGGAGAACTGCGTCCCAGGTCGTCGAGTTGACGAGCAGGAGGTCCTGGTCGCCGTCGCGGTCGAAGTCGAGGAAGGCCCCGCCGGCGCCCATCGTCTCCGGCAGCAGGGCCTCACCCGCGGCGCCGTTGACATGGACGAAGTCGATGCCGGCCTCCGCGGTGATGTCCGTGAAGGGCACGACGGGCACGTCCCGCGGCGCCGCCTCGACGGCGCGCGGCGCGGCCACGGGAATCTCGACCGCTTCCTCCGGCCCGGACCGGAACACGTAGCGGAGCGCCACGACGATGAGCGCGGCGGCCGCCAGGGCCGCCAGGACCTTGAGGGAACGCGTGAAGACGCGGCCGATGACCGCATCGTCTTCCGGCGCGAGTTCCTCCTCGGGGACCGGTTCCCCGGCCCCCGGCCCTTCCCCGAACTCCTCCGGCTCCTCGTCCGGACGATCCGGCCTCAACCGCCGCCTCCGGCAACTGCTGCCCGGCTACCCTCGAAACGCTCGGGCCGGTGCAGGTCGTAGATGACGATCGCCTCCGCGGCGTGATCGGCCGCGGCGTCGGCGCGCCTGGCGATGCCGATCGCCCGGTCGCGGGCGTTGTCGTCGGGCTTGTAGCGCGCGTGAAGCTCGCGGTGCCGGACTGCGCTGTCCGCGTCGCCGAGCTGGGCGTGGATCAGGCCGAGGTTGTAGTGCGCCGTCACGTTCTCCGGGTCGATGACGAGCGCCCGTTCGAACGACTCGCGGGCTTCGTGCAGCCGATCCGCCCGCGCATCGGCCCGGGCCGGGCCGCGCTCCCGCTTGGCGCGTTCGAACAGGGCCAGTCCGAGTTCGTTGTGCAGCCGCACGTCGCGGCTGAAGTCGAAACCGCGCCGGCGCATTTCCTCGCTGTCCGCCTCGAGGATCGAGCGGAAGTTCGAGACCGCGTCGTCGATCGCGCCGTTCTGCAGGTTCACCAGGCCCGAGAACCAGGCGACCGACCAGCTCGGCGCCGGCGGATCGAAGGCCGCCGCGCGCTCCAGCGCCGCGATGGCGTCGTCCCGCACCGTGCCCTGGGCAAGGTAGACGCGCGCCAGGTTGAGCGGACCGTCCGGGCGGCCCAGCTCCTCGACCCGCGTGAAGGCCTCGATCGCCTGGCGCAGCTCGCCAAGGCCTGTGCCGCCCTTGCGCAGCAGGCCGATGCCGTAGTCGTTCCAGCGTTGCCATGGCGGCTTGGCCGGCTGGCGAACCGACGCGGCCGGCGGCTCGGGAGCCGCCGCGCCGCCCACCTGAAACGTCACCGAGTCCCGGGCCAGGTCGAGGATCGGCAGCTCGTTCGCCGTCTCCGGACCGTAGATGTGGCGCAGGTAGGTCGTGTCGAACTTGCGGTAGCGAAGCGCCGCCTCCACCGTCAGCGCCGTGACGGCGCCCGCCGGCGGCACCTCCAGCCGGTAGTGGACCACGTCGCCCGCTCCCGGCGGGATCTGGTGGTCGTAGAGCGGCACGAAGATGTCCTCCGCGTTGCGGCGGTCGATTCGCGCGCCGTCCCGGTCGAGCATGTAGACGTTGATGAAGTGCGACCAGGGATCGACCCGGTTGCCCTCGCCCAGGCCGCCGCTGCGGCCGACCAGCTCGCCGTGCTCGTCGCGCACCTCGACATCGAGCCAGAGCTGGTTCGAATCCGCCGTGCCCTGGGTCAGATGGTGACCCAGGCTCAGGGTGCGCACGACGACTTCCAGCAGGTAGTCCTCCCCCGGCTCGAGTGCGGGCACCTCCGGCCGTAGCGGCGCGATCAGCTCGTCCTCGATCGTGCCGCCCGTCTTGACACCGAAGATGTCGACGTCGACCACGCCCTCGTTGAACTCCCGGTGCGCCTCGATCACCCAGTCCGGAAAGTCCAGCAGATGCGGAATGCCGGTGTTGGCGGAGGGGAACAGGTGGTCGTGGACCTGGGTGAGGTTCGGCTGCTCACTCTCCGGGTAGCGCCGGGAACCGAAGTCCTCCGACGGCAGCAGCTCCATGTGACAGCCGTTGCAGTTCGGCTCGGCCTTGGGCGGGTAGTAGAAGCTCGCCACGCCGTGTCCGGAGACGCCGGAGAGCAGGTGCGAGTCGTAGTGGTTCTGCCCGCGCAGGAACTTGTAGTGGTTCAGCTCCTCCGGGAGGTGGACCTTGTGGCAGGAGCCGCAGAACTCGGAGGTCGTGTGCAGGGGCTTGAGGAACGTCCGCTTGTGCAGTTCCGGCTTGGCCTTGACGAGCTGATGGTTGACGTAACGGAGCATTGCGGAGTCCGAGAACGCGAACGGGTAGTGCTGGGGTTCCTCGATCGTGTAGTCGGCGTTGCCGCGCGGGCTGTTGATGTGGGTGATCGCGTGGCAGGACGTGCAGGTGATCCCGGCGTGGGCCGCCGGCTGGTCGATGTCGAAGTCGGGATCGTCGAAGGCGCCCGAGAAGAAGACGACCGGGTCGTGGCAGCCGGCGCAGAAGCGGGACGCCTGGACGTCGCCCGAGCGCTCGTAGGCCTTGTCGCGCGTCTGCTGCACCGAAAAGCTGTACGCCGGATTGTTGAACGAACTGAACCGGTGCGCGCTGTAGGCCCAGCGGCCGTGAACGTCGGCGTGGCAGTCCACGCAGTAGGCATCGTTGCTCAGCGCGTGTTCCGGGATGAAACCGCCGCTAGCGGTGCGCGCCAGCGACGGGAAGAAGTACTGCTCGCCCGACTCCGGACCCTCCACGTTCCAGGCCCGCGGATCCTGGAACTGGAGCACCAGGGCGACGCCGACCAGCACCACGGCCGCCGCGGCCACTCGGCCGCCGATCCGCCAGTTGATCCGCTTGCCCGCGAGCCGGTGGAGCACGAACAGCCAGGCCGCCACCAGGGGAGCGAGCACGTGGAGCCAGTAGGCCACGCCGCGGACCGTCGGATCGTTCACCGTGATCACGCCCTCGATCCGGGTCAGCACGATGCCGCTGAACAGAAGGACCAGGGCGGTACCGAAGAGCGCGTAGCCGACCTTGACCGCGCGCCGGTTCGGCCGCGTCCGCGCGTTCCGCATGTGGGCCAGGCCGAACCAGATCACCGGCAGCACGAACAGCGCCCCCACCGCCAGGTGCAACAGGAACATCGAGATGTAGAACCAGTTCTGGTACGTCTCGCCCGTCGCCGCCTCGGCCACGCGGACACCCGAGAGATAGAACGAGTTGACCGCGAGCAGCGCGAAGAGCCCGAAGACCACCCACAGGAGCGGCTTCAACCGGGGCCCGATGACCGGCCGGTAGCGACGTCGCGGGGGCCGCCGAGCGGAGCCCGCGCCCGCGGTCACGGTCCCGCTCCGGTCGCTCCCGTAATCCGCACCGCCTCGCGGGCGGCAGCCTCGATCTCGTCGCCGACCAGCCCGTCGAGAGCCCGCAGCAGGCGATTCGTCACGGCGTAGCCCGCGCGCCGAATGCGAGACGAGGTCGGCTGCCCGGTTACCCGCACCGCGAAGGCGTAGCGTGGCGGCTGGCTCCCGCCCGAGGGGAAGAAGCCGACGTAGTTCACGTGGAAGGGCTTGTCCGGACCGCGTGCGGTCCCCGTCTTCATCGCCACCCGCAGACGCCGCGGCGCCACGCGGTTCGCGGTACCGCCCGGCGACACGACGGCTCGCATCGACTCGTGGAGCGGCGCCAGCCAGGACGGGTCCAGGACCGCGACCGCCTCCGGGTCGTTGGCGACCGGCGTCCGTGGCGAGATGCCGAGCAGGCCGTCCGCCTGCAGCACGAACCTGGGCTCCCGTCGCAGCCCATCCGAGAGCGTAGCGGCGAACACGGCCGCGCCGAGGGGCGTGATGGAAGCCTCCTCCAGGCCGATCGAGAGATCGCCGAGCCGCTTGCCGGGATGGCGGTACTCATGCACCACGCCGACCGCGTTCCTCGGCACGGCGGCACCCTGAGGGCCGCCGATCACGAAGCCGTAGCGCTCGTACTCCTCCACCAAAGCCCGATCTCCAACGGCCATCGCAAGCCTGGCGAAGGAGACGTTGCAACTGCTCGCCATCGCGTCGGTGAGCCCCCTGAGCCGCCCGCGGATCGCGGCGCAGTACAGACGCTCGCCGTCCATCAGCACCGAGCCGCGGCAGGTCATGTCGGCGATCTCGCTATCCGGATCGAGGCCGGCCCGCATCGCGGCCGTCGTCGTGATCAGCTTGGCGATCGAGGCCGGCTCGCGCGGATCGAGCACGCTGTCGCCGCGGGCCCGCCAGCGGCTTCGTCGATTCCGGTTGCTGACCGCTGCCAGCACGGCGCCCGACGGGATCTCGAGAACGGTGATCGCTCCCTCCTCCCGTCCCAGAGCCCTGTCAGCCGCCTCGCTCCAGGCCCGGTCGATCGTCAGCCTCAGCGCCCTCGCACCGGCCGTGGAGGCGGCCATCGCCCCCGGTCCGGCGGCGGCCAGACCGGGCGGCTGAAGCGCTGGAGGAAGCAGGTGAGTCGCCAGTTCGGGCGGGACCAGTCCCGCCGGCAGATCCTTTTCCAGGGTCAACGACCGGTCATCGCCGATCGATCCGAGCGGCCGGCCCCGACGGTCGAAGAGCAGTTGCTGGATGCCCGAGGCGTCGACGAGTTGCGCCCGGCGCAGCCGCTGCTCGAAGGCCGACGCGGGCGGTTCGGGCAGGGACTCCGCCGCGGCATCGCCGGCGCCGGCCGACGCCTCCTCGGCGACCACACGGTTCAGCCCAAGTTCGACTTCGGCGGCCTCCAGCAGTGCCGGCGGCAAGTGCTCGGCGTACTCGTCGTAAAGATCCGCCACCTCCCGCCAGCGACTCTCTCCGGCGGCCTGACGGGCAGCCAGGCCGAGCAGTTGCGGCGCCCTCTCGGCGAGGCCTTCGAAGTCCTCGCCCGCGATCGCCGCCTCCGCCATCCGCAGGTCGATGCGCGCCTGACGCACGTCCTGCCGGACCCGGAACAGAAGGACGGCTGCCAGCGCGAGCGCCAGCACCAGCACCGCCTGTACCCGGCGGCGCGGAGGCCACAGAAGCCGCCTCGTCTCCGCGACGCCGCGCCCAGCGTTCTTCCGGTTACCGCTCATCTCCTCGCCGCGCCTGCAGGCGGCTCAGAATACCAACTGCACCCACTCTCCATCGATCTGGGTGATCGTCGAGCGCACGCCGGGCAGGATCGACTCCTCAAGCAGAGTGGCGCGCCAGGAATCGAGTTCGGCTTCCAGCCGCGCGACGACGTCCGGCTGCTCCGCGGCCAGGTTGTTCGTTTCGCCGACGTCCGCGTCGAGGTCGTAGAGCAGGGTGAGCTGGCCGTGGGGCGAGTCGGTCGGCCAGCCGCCCTCCGGCGGCTGCAGGCGGCCGTCCCCGCGCAGGTCGTCGGGCCGGAAGTCCGTCCGGTTCAGCTTGATCAGCTTGTACCGCCCGTCCCGGATCGCCCGGCTCGCGCCGGCCCGCCAGTAGAGGTACTCGTGCGGCGCGCCGTCGGCTTCTCCCGTCATGTAGGGCAGCAGGTTCACGCTGTCTTCGGTCTCCGCCTCTCCGCCCGCCGCCGCGGTGAACGTCGCCAGGTAGTCGAGCGTGATCACCGGATGGCCGATCGTCTGCCCGCCTTCGACCTCCGCCGGCCAACTGATGATGAAGGGAACGCGCACGCCGCCCTCGTGGTGATACCGCTTGAAGCCGAACAGCGGCCCGTTGGAGCAGGCGTGGCCGATGTAGCCCGCGCAGCCGTTGTCGCTGGCGAAGGCGATCAGGGTGTTCTCGTACACGCCCTGGGCCTTCAGCGTCTCGACCACGCGGCGCACGCTCTCGTCGAGTGACGCGACCATCGCCGCGTAGACCCGGGTGCGCGGGTCCTCGATGTGACGGTAGCCGTCGACGTACTCGGCCGTCGCCTGCAGCGGCGTGTGCGGCGTGGTGTGGCTGAGGTAGAGGAAGAAGGGCTCGTCCCCGGCCGCGCTGCGCTCGATGAAGCCTGTCGCCTCGTCGGTGAAGACGTCGGTCAGGTAACGCTCGACCTTCTCCTCTTCGAAGCCGCGCAGGACCTTGTTCCGGCGGGTGGTCGGCCCGTCCTCGCCGCGAAGCGAGCCGTACTCGACGCCCGGCAGGCTGGAGTCGATGAAGATGCTGCCGCCTTCGAGCACACCGAAGTACTCGTCGAAGCCGCGGCTCATCGGGTGGTGGGGATCCTGGTGACCGAGATGCCACTTGCCGACCATGCCGGTCCGGTAGCCCAGACCCTTCAGACGGTCGGCGAGGGTCGCCTCGTCGAGGCTCATGCCGGCATTCACGTCGCGGCCGGCCGGGTTGAACTCCCAGCCGTGACGCTGCTGATAGCGGCCGGTGATCAGCCCGGCCCGCGACGGGCTGCACACCGGGTGGCTGACGTAGCCGTCGGTAAAGAGCACGCCGCTTGCCGCCAGAGCGTCGATGTGCGGCGTGGAGATGATCTCGCTGCCGTAGATGCCGATGTCGGCGTAGCCGAGATCGTCGGCGAGGATGAGGACGATGTTCGGGCGGCCGTCGCCGGCGTCCGCGGCAGGGGCGTCGGCCTCGGGCGCTCCGCAGGCCCACGCGAGCGCGGCGGCCGCTCCCAAGGCAATGATCCTGGAGCTTCGGGTCCGCATCTCCATTGGGAACCTCCCTGTTGGTTCAAACCGCTCTGGATCAAAGAGCGTACCGGAAGCAGGCCCCGCGGGTGCGGTTCGTGGGCTACGCTCCGCGCTGCCATGACCTCCGAACTTCCGGCCTCGGTCCAGCGCCTCGAGCTCGAAGACCGCGAGGTCTTCCTGGTGGGCACTGCCCACGTCTCGCCCCAGAGCGTCCGCGACACGAACGAGACGATCGAGGCGATCGAGCCCGACACCGTCTGCGTCGAACTCTGCGAAGCCCGCTACCAGAACCTGGAGAACCAGGAGTCCTGGCGCAAGCTCGACATCTTCCAGGTCCTGCGCGAGGGCAAGGCGGCGCTTCTGCTGAGTTCCTTCCTCATGCACTCCTTCCAGCGCCGTATCGCCCAGCGCTTCGGCATCGAACCCGGCGCCGAGATGCGGGCGGCCATCGCCCAGGCGAAGGACAGGGGCGCCCGGCTGGAGCTGATCGACCGCGACATCCAGATCTCGCTCAAGCGGACGTGGGCCTCGCTCGGCTTCTGGCAGCGGGCGAAGGTGATGACCCAGTTGACCGGCAGCATCTTCGTCGGCGACGACCTGAAGGAAGAGGACATCGAGAAGCTGCGCGACAGCGCCAACCTCACGGACCTGATGAGCGCCCTCGCCGAGGCCCTGCCCAGCGTCAAGGGTGCGCTGATCGACGAACGGGACGCCTACATGGCCGAGAAGCTCCGCCAGTCAGCGGGGCCGCGGACGGTCGCCGTCGTCGGCGCCGGGCACCTGCCCGGCATCACCGGCCTCGCCGACTCTTCGTGCGATCTCGAGGAGCTCGAACATGTGCCGGACCCGCCGGTGTGGCCGCGCGTCGTCGCCTGGCTGGTGCCGATCCTGATCGTCGCCCTCTTCGCCTACGGCCTCGTCTGGGGCGACCGGGACCGCACCGTCGAATCGGTGTACATCTGGGTCGCGCTCAACGGCGGCCTGGCCGCCTTGGGCGCCGCCATCGCCCTCGCCCACCCGGTCACCATTCTGACCGCGTTCGCCGCCGCGCCCCTGACCAGTCTGAACCCCCTGATGGCGGCCGGCTGGGTCGCCGGACTGGTCCAGGCCCTGCTCCGCAAACCCCTGGTTGCCGACATGGAGAACCTGGCCGACAGCCTTGGCTCCGTCCGCGGCTTCTGGAGCAACCGCCTCACTCGCATTCTCCTGGTCGTCGTCCTGTGCAATCTGGGCAGCGTGCTGGCCACCTTCGTCGCCGGCGCGTGGATCGTCGGACGCACGATCTGAGGCAACCACTTAGGGAGCTGATCGATGACTGAACCCACCACCTACGATCAGGTCGGCGACGTGGCCCTGATCACGATGGACGACGGCAAGGCGAACGTCTTCGGACCGCCCATGATCGCTGCCGTCAACGCCATGCTCGACCGTGCCGCGGACGAGGCGAAGGCCGTCGTCCTGACTGGCCGGCCCGGCCTGTTCTCGGGCGGGTTCGACCTCAACGTGTTTCGGGACGGCGGTCCGGCGGAGGCCCGCGCCATGGGCCTCGCCGGAGCGCGTCTGATGATGCGCCTGTACGGATGGCCGCAACCTCTGGTCGTCGCGGCCAGCGGACACGCCATCGCTCTCGGCGCGCTCTGCGTGCTCACGGGCGATCATCGTCTGGCCGCGGACGGTGAATTCCGGTTGGGCCTGAACGAGGTCGCCATCGGCAGAACGCTGCCGCCTTTCGCCTGGCTGCTGGCCAGGGAACGGCTCTCCAAGCGCGCTCTGACGCAGGCCGCGCTTACCGCGCAGATGTACGACCCCGAGGGCGCGCGGGATGCAGGCTTCGTGGACGAGGTCGCCACGGCCGACGAGCTGCGCGATGTCGCCCTCGAGCGGGCCGCGCAACTGGCCGAGTTCGACACCAACACGTTCTCGGCAATGAAGCAGGGCCTGAGAGGCGAAGGCATCGACGCCGTCCTGGCCGGTCTCGGGGAGGCGCCGTCCAATGGCTCTTGACGTCTACTTCAGCGCGACGCCCAACGGGTGGAAGATCTCGATCATGCTCGAGGAGTTGCGCGAGGCCGGAGTCGAACTGCCCGAGACGCGCGTCCACATGGTCGATCTCTCGGCCGGCGATCAGTTCACGCCCGAGTTCACCGCCATCAATCCGAACCAGAAGATGCCGGCCCTGGTAGACGACGGTCGCGCCGTCATGGAGAGCTGCGCGATCCTGCAGTACCTCGGGGAGAAGTACCCGACCCCGCTCTACCCGACGGACGAGCGACGCTGGGACGTGCTTCCCTGGCTCTACTGGCAGGCCGCCAATCTGGGCCCGGCCTTCGGCAACAAGCTCAGCTACACGCGCTACATCGATGTGCCCGAGGACGCCAAGGCGCATCCGCTGGAACGATTCGGCAGGGAGTCGCTTCGGCTGGTGGCGATTCTCGGCCGCCGGTTCGAGAAGCATCCCTACATCTGCGGCGACGACTTCACGGTTGCCGACATCTCCGTGTTCCCCTGGATCCGTGCGTACAAGTGGGCCAAGGTCGACATCACGACCCAACCGACTGTGGTGGACTGGCTGAAGCGCGTTCGTGCGCGCCCGGGCGTGGATCGCGGAGTCGCCTACGGCGTGCCGAAGGACGAGGTCGACAGCTTCAGCAAGGAGCGCCGGGAACGCTACAAGGCACGCGGCGCGCAAATCGCCGCCAACGAGAATCTCCGGACCTCGATCTGATCTCAGATCCGGAACACCCGTACCGCTAGCGCGGCAGAAAGCCCAGCAGCCGGCGCTTCGCGCCGGATGCCGGCGGGGACGCCGACGCACCCAGTTGCTGCCGCGCTAGAATTCTCGACTCTCGGACCGAGCCAGCGATGAACCAGGAAGCCACAGTCCAGCAGGTCCAGCTCATGGGCCACCGGATCCGACGCCTGCGGCGGAAGAACAAGCTGACGCAGCCGGCGCTGGCGGAACGGGTCGGGATTCCGGCGTCGGACCTCTCGCGGATCGAGCGGGACGAGCTCCGCGTCAGTCTGGACGTCCTGATCCGCATCGTCGCCGAGTTCAACGTCGGTCTCGACGAGCTGATGGGCAAGCCGGCCGGCCGGCCACGCGGCCGCCGCCAGAGCTAGAGGCCTCTCACACTGGGTGCGCCGGCGTCCCCGCCGGCTGCCGCCGAAGGCGGCCAGAAGATGCGCCGGCCAACGGCCGGCTCCACTAGCTGAGAGCCTCGATCAAGCGGCGCAGGCCCGCTTCGACAGCGCCGTCGATGTGGACTGCCAGCACCCGGCGGTTCCGTTCGACCAGCACCTCGTAGTCGCCCCACGCCTGGGCGAGCTGAACCTGGCCGCAGGTCAGGCCCTCGCCCGGTATCGGAACGTCGGCGGCCGGTGGATCGGCGGTGATCTGCAGGAACAGGCCGCGGTTAGGGCCGCCCTTGTGGGCCTGGCCGGTCGAGTGAAGGAAACCTGGCCCGAAACCGAGAACGGACGCGCCGCTGGTGCGCCCCGCGACGCCGCGGCGCAGCGCGTCGAGCAGCTCGCGGTTGCGGTGACTGCGGTCCAGGTAGGCCGAAATGACGGCGTAGCCGCGATCCGGGAACGTCGCCAAGTGGGTGCCCAGGAGCTGGGCCAGCCCAAGCTCGCTGACCTCGCTCAGCCGTACAACGCCGGCAGGCGCCGGAGTATCGCCGGCTGTCATCCGCTCGACGTAGCGCCGGGTGACGACCTTGGACGACTCGACGTCCGGCTGGTCGAAGGGGTTGACGCCCAGCAGTGCGCCGGCCACTGCCGTGGCGAACTGCCAGCGGAAGAACTCGCCGCCGAGGTCGGCTGGAACGAGTTCGATGTCGAGTCGGTCAGGCGCGGACTCCGCGGGCAGGCCCGCCGCCGCTACCGGCAGCAGCAGCACGTCTCCCTTGCCGAGCGACTCGGCGATGAGCTGTTCGACCCAGGCCACCATCTCCGCACAGCCGTCCGGCGCATGAAGGTAGAGCTTGTCGCGGCCGCAGTCGTGGGCCGCGGCGAGCAGCAGGCCCAGTTCGAGGCCCGGGTTCGTCTCTTCACCATCGTCCGGCCGGCGGCACACGGCGGCCATTCGCCGCGCGCTCAGAAGCAGCGGTTCGACATCGATTCCGGCGACCGCGGCCGGAGCCAGGCCGAACGCTGAGAGCACGGAGAACCGGCCGCCGATGTCAGGCTGGCCGAAGACGACCGGGACTCCGGCAGTTCGGGCTCGTGCCTCCAGTGCCGAACCCTGGTCGGTTATCGCCAGGGCGGCCCGCGGCGCGGCTTCGCCCAACCGGTCGAGCAGCAACTCGAACGCCAGCCGGGTCTCGAGCGTGCCGCCCGACTTCGACGCGGCGATGACCCGCAGCGCCGACGGATCAACTCCCTCAAGGGCGCGGGTGATCTCGCGAGGGTCCGTCGTGTCGAGGACGATGAACTCCGCGTCGACCTGCCGGGGCAGCGCCCACCACAGCAGACCGGCACCCAGAGCGGAGCCGCCCATGCCAAGCAGCAGGCAGCGCTCGAACGGCGGTCCGGCGAGGTGCTCGGCGAGCGCGGCCGCCCCCGTTGCGACGCGCTTGCCGTCGGTGTTGGCGAACGTCAGATCGCCCAGGTGTTCGACATCCAGCCAGCCGAGCCACTCCTCCTCGCCCGAGTCGGTCCAGAGCGAGGCGTCACGGGCCCAGAGACGGGCAGTGCCGTCAAAGTCGCGCCATTGCCGGCGGCGGCGCTCCAACGCTGCGGTGAGACCGGACTCCGCCTCGACTTGCATCACGGTGGCGGATGGTAGCGCCGGAAGGGCGGCGCACCCAGTTACGGTTCGAAGCGCTCGGCGTAGTTCTCCGGCCCCTCCTCGCGAATGTCGCTGAGCCAATCCCCTTCGTAGGGCCATGCCTCGGGGTCGTCTTCACTCGGGCCCTGCCAGAAGCGCGCGAATGGACCCTCGGCGCCGCCCTCGAGCGACCAGGCCTGGCGTCGGAAGGACCAACTGTCGGGGACCAGACGGTGCGCTTCGCGGAAGTGACGGACGGCTGCCTCGTGGTGACCCTCGAGCTCCAGGTGCGAAGCGAGTTCGAAGTGGGCGTGTCCGAGGGACACGTCCGCGTCGCGCGGACGCGATCGTTCAACGACTTCTTCCGGCGACAGCGCGAATCGACTCGCCGCGCCTTTCTCCACCCAGTCGCGCAGCGCAAGGTGGTAGGCATCGGTGTCGGCCGGGATCTTCGCCGCTTCCTGCAGCATCTCGCCGAAGCGACCGGGAATCGGGGAACGAGACCCCAGCTTCGGCGGGGCGCCCGTCGGCGGCGCCGGCGCGTTCTCGGCCGGCCGGACGATCGTGCCCGACTCGTCGATCCAGACCGAGCTGGGGATGTTGATCACGCCGAAGACCCTGGCCAGCAGGTGGTGACGGTCGACCAGCGAGGGATGCTTCGGCTGCGCCGCCTCGATGAAGGCGCGGCAGCCCTCGGCTCCCAAGGTGTCGAGACCGACCGTGACCAGTTCGAAGCCCTGCGGATGAAGCTCGTCGCGCAACGCCTGCCACCCGGGCAGGTGGGCCGAGCACCCTCAGTAGGGCGCCCAGGCGTAGACGACGACTTTGCGCCCGCGCAGGCTCGAGAGCCGGAACGGCTTCCCGTCGAGATCCGGCAGCTCGAAGTCGGCTTCCCCGGCCGACACGAGCGCTCGGGAACCGATCGACTCGGGGCCCAGTGCCCACACACCGTGCTCCTCGTCGTGCACGAGCGGCAGACCGATCGCCTCGGCAATGGCAAGCCCGTCGATCGGGCCCGACGACGCCGGGGCACGGTCGAAGAGAGGCACACACGCCGAGCCTTTGCAGGCGCCCTCCGGTTTGAGGGCCCAACCGGTACCGGCCTCGAACTCCGTCCTGGACACTGTCCTGTCTGTGAGAATCATGCGGCCAGTCTAGCTTTCAGCGACCCACACCGGGTGCGCCGGCGTCCCCGCCGGCTGCCGCCGCAGGCGGCCGGGGAAACCTGCCGGTCGTCAGACCGGCTCCGCTTTGGAACAAACCCGCCCTACTGCCTGTTAGCTTCAGCCCATGCTCGATCCCACCTCAAACGGCGCCACCGAACGGCCGCGGATCGCCGCCACGGCGGGACTGCTCGTGCTTGCCGGGCTTGCCTTCCTCGTGGGCTCGCGCTGGCAGGGCAACGTGCTTCAGGCGGAGAGTCAGGGCGAACCACGGCCGGTGACGCCGAGTTCGGGCCTGCTCCCCGAAGAACGGGCAACGGTCAACCTGTTCCGCGAGACGCAGCCGTCGGTCGTCTACATCACGACACTGCGGGAGCAGCGGGTCAGCTTCTTCGGGCGTCGCTTCGACCGCGTTCAGGACGGCACTGGCAGCGGCTTCCTGTGGGACGACAGGGGCCACATCGTCACGAACTTCCACGTGATTCGGAACGCTCAGGCCGCCGAAGTCACACTGTACGACCAGACCACCTGGCCGGCCTCCCCGGTGGGCAGCGACCAGGACATGGACCTCGCCGTGCTCCGGATCGAGGCTCCCCCGGAGAAGCTGCGGCCGATCCCCGTCGGGTCGTCGAACGACCTCCAGGTCGGCCAGTCCGTGCTGGCGATCGGCAATCCCTTCGGACTCGACTACACGCTGACCACCGGGGTCATCAGCGCCCTCGACCGGGAAGTTCAGTCGATCGGTGGACGCGAACTCCAGGGCGTCATCCAGACCGACGCCGCGATCAACCCGGGCAACTCCGGCGGTCCTCTCCTCGACTCGAGCGGACGGCTGATCGGCGTCAACACGCAGATCGTGTCGTCTGGCGGCGCCTGGGCCGGTATCGGCTTCGCGATTCCGGTCGACACCGTGAACTGGGTCGTCCCGGAACTGATCGCCCACGGTCGAGTCAACCGTCCACAGCTCGGAGTCACCCTCGTCGAGGGCTCACGCGTCCGGCCCCGAGTGGACGGCGTCGTCGTTCTGGAGGTTACGCGCAACTCAGGCGCCGACCGCGCCGGTCTCCGTGGCGTTCGCCAGACGCGCCGCGGCAGCGTCGTTCTCGGCGACGTGATCACCGCGATCGAGGGCGAACCGGTTCGGTCGGTCCCCGATATCCGCGCGGTGTTGGAAGGGCAACAGCCGGGCGACTCGGTCACCGTAAGCCTGCTCCGCGGCGAAGAGGAGACCGAAGCGGAAGTGCGGCTCTCGGCTCCTCAGTAGCACGGCCGCTACACACTGGGTGCGCCGGCGTCCCCGCCGGCTACGGAAAGAACGCGCCGCGCAGCGGCGACCATTCTTCCGCGCTAGAGTCGCACCTTCGTGACTCAGCGTGACCTCTTCCCCCGGGCGGCGCTCCTCGCCGCCGTTCTCGTCGCTGTCCCGAGCGTTCGGGTCGCCGAAGCCCAACCGACGCAGTCACCCGAACGCGGCGACATCGTCCCGGTCACGGACGCCATGCTCCAGAACCCGAGCGACGACGACTGGCTGATGTGGCGCCGGACGCTCGACGGCTGGGCCTACAGTCCGCTCGACCAGGTCACGGCCGAGAACGTCGGCAAGCTGCGGCTGGTCTGGTCCAGGGGCATGAGCGAGGGCCGCCAGCAGGGAACGCCGCTCGTCTACGACGGCGTGATGTACATGCCGAACCCCATCGACGTCATCCAGGCCATCGACGCGGTGAGCGGAGACCTCATCTGGGAGTACCGCCGGGAGCACCCGGACAACATCCTCCAGCAGGTCGGAGGCCTCGCCGCGAACAACCGCAACATCGCGATCCACGGCGGCCTGATCATCGACACCAGCGTCGACAACTTCGTCTTCGCGCTCGATGCCGTGACGGGCGAGCTGGTCTGGGAGACGATGATCCTCGACTACAAGACGCAGCCGGCCATGCACAGTTCCGGCCCGATCATCGCCGATGGCAAGGTGATCTCGGGCCGCAGTTGCCTGCCCCGCGGCGGGCCCGACTCCTGCGTCATCGTCGCTCACGACGCGGAGACCGGGGCCGAGCTCTGGCGGCGCCGCACGGTCCCGGCACCGGGGGAACCGGGCGACGAAACCTGGGGCGACATCCCGTTCGAGGACCGCACCCACGTCGGCACCTGGATGGTGCCGAGCTACGACCCGGGCCTGGAACTCATCTACATCGGCACGTCGGTGACCTCGCCGGCGCCGAAGTTCCTGCTCGGCGGCCGCGACCTCCGGCACCTGTACCACAACTCGACCCTCGCACTCGACGCGAACACAGGCGAGATCGCCTGGCACTACCAGCATCTCAACGACCACTGGGACCTCGACCATCCCTTCGAGCGCATGCTCGTCGATACGGCGGTCGCCCCCGACGCCGACGAAGTCGACTGGATCAACCCCCGCCTCGAATCGGGCGAGACGCGCAAGGTGATCACCGGCATCCCCGGCAAGACGGGCGTCGTCTACACCCTCAACCGCGAGACCGGCGAGTTCCTGTGGGCGCGGCCGACGATCCGCCAGAACGTGATCAGCACGATCGACGGCGCCAGCGGCGCGGTCACCGAGAACTCGGAAGTCGTGTTCCGCGAGCTGGGCCAGGAGGCCTACGTCTGCCCCACCTACATCGGCGGCAAGGACTGGCAGGCGGGCGCCTACAGCCCGCTGACGAACGCGATGTACGTGCCGATGCGCAACTCCTGCGCCCTGATGACGGCGACCCGCTCCGGCCGGCTCCAGATCTACGCCCTGGACGCCGAGCACCAGATCGCGCCCGGCACCGACCTGAGCGGATCCGTCCACGCCGTGTCCGCCGAAACGGGCAAGTCGCTCTGGATCTACGAGCAGCGCGCGGGCCTGATGTCCCTGTTCGTGACCGGTGGCGGCCTGGTCTTCGTCGGCGACGGCAACGGCCGGTTCCGGGCCCTGGACGATGAGACCGGCGAGAGCCTCTGGGAGATCAACCTCGGCTCGCCCGTGACCGGCTTCCCGATCACCTACGCCGTCGACGGACGCCAGTACGTCGCGGCCAGCACGGGCAACCGGTCAGCGGCCCTGCTGTCCGGGCTCACACCGGAGCTGCGTCCCAGCTCGGGCAACAACCTGTTCGTGTTCGCGCTACCCTGACACTCAACCCACGGCTAGGAGGCCCCACCATGGCTGGATACGCGATCATCAGTGTTCAAGTGAAAGATGAAGCCGCCTACAACCGCGCTCTGGAGGAGGTGCCGGCGGTCGTCGAGGCCCACGGCGGCCGCTACCTGGTGCGCGGCGGCGCCGCCGAGGCCATCCGTGGCGACTGGAAGCCCGATCGTCTCGTCATCGTCGAGTTCGACAGCGTCGAACAGGCCAAGGAATGGCAGGACGGGGCCGCCTTCGCTGACCTGAGAGAGAAGCTCAGCCAGTCGACCGACACGGATGTCGTAATCGTCGAGGGCGTGTAGGCCTTCCGGAGCAACGCGGCTCAGGCGCTCTGATGTGGCTGGGAGGCAGGGATTCGAACCCCGATTCTACGGTCCAGAGCCGCATGTCCTACCGTTAGACGACCTCCCAGCGGTAGCGGCAAGCCGGGCAGTTTAGCAGCGGCGCTACGCCTTGTGCCGCGTGCCCGGCGCCGGCGGCTCTTCAGGCCCGCCGGCGAAGCACTGCGCCATCCCCATCCACTCGGTGGCGACCGGCCCCACAACGTCGAGCGACGTGTCCGCGACGTTGCGGACCTGTGTCACCACCTGGGCGAACTCGACCGCGGCGCCGGTGATCCGGTTGGTCGTCTCGTCCGCGTTCCAGGTCCAGACCTCGCCGGAAGGCGCCGTCAGCTCGAGCGCCGGAACGACGCCCGGCACTTCGAGGCCGCGCACCACGTAAGTCCAGCCGAAGGTGTTGAACCCGAGGAAGGCGATGTTCCTGATCCGGTCCGACTCGGCGCGGTCGAGTCCCAGCACGTCGAAGACCTCCTGGCCATGGGCCCAGGTCTCCATCTGCCGGGCGGTCACCGAGCTGCGCACGCTCATCGGCGGTCCGAACCACTCCACGCGCTTCCTCGGGTCGAGCCCCTCCAGCCGATCGCACATCTTCGGGTAGTACTCGCGCCAGACGTCGTAGACCGCGCGGTTCCGCTTGCCCTCGAACCACTCGTCGGTCAGTTCGCGGAGGGTGAGCCGACCGCGACGCTCGGCCATGAACTGCCTGAAGCCGTCGAAGGCGGACTGATCGTGGTAGGAGGCGTCGGCGGCGTAGTTGAAGATGTGGAGATGCGCGACGACGTCGTGAAGCGTCCACCCCTTGAACAGGGTGGCCCGCTCGAAGTCGGCCTCCGCGAGGGGGTCCAGGACGTCGGCGAGGCAGTCGCACTCGTCCCGGAAGTCGGCGATCTGCTGGAAGCTGCTCATCTCGTCGCGCGGGCGAAGCCTACCGTCCCTCTCGCGCCGCCCCGTCTTCCCTCTGCTAGCCTGCCCCGTTTTCGGGCTCCTGGCGCCGCGTCGTGAGCGAGAACACGAAGTACGACGTACTGATCATCGGCTGCGGGCCGACGGGCGCCACGCTCGCCAACCTGCTACGGGCGCGCGGCCGGTCGGTGGCGATCTTCGACCGAGAGCCGGATGTCTATCCCACGCCCCGGGCGATGGTCCTCGACCCGGAGAGTTGCCGCATCTACACGTCCATGGGAATCCTCCAGAGGCTGATCCCCGACGACGCGTCGCCCTACGCGCGGAACGAGTTCGTCGACGCGAAACGCCGGCCCCTCATGACGCTCGACTTTCTGCAAGCCCGGAAGCGGTTCGGCTTCCCGATGGGCGGCATGGTGTTCCACCAGCCCGCGCTCGAGCGCCTGCTGCGCGACGACTTCCCGAAGGGCGTCGCAGTCGACGCGTTCCTCGGCTACAACGTGTGCGCGGTCGACGGTTCGGGCGAAGCCGCGAAAGTGGTCGCGACGCACCGCGACACCGGCGAGCGCCATGAGTTCACCGGACGCTACGCCGTCGGAGCTGACGGCGGCGGCAGCTTCTGCCGCTCGGCGATCGGGTCGGAACGGGTCGACTTCGGCTACCGGCGCCAGTGGATCGTCGTCGACCTCGTGGTCCACGACCAGAAGCTCTTCGATTCCCTTCCGGACGGCTCCGAGATCAGGTGCCGGCGCAACCGTTCCGTCGTGTACTTCAAGGGGCACCACAAGCACGTCCGTTTCGACTTCGAGGCCGGTGAAGCGCTCGCCCGGAACTTCACCGCCGAAGATTCCCTCGAGGCGATCTCCGAGTACTTCGACCCGTCTTCGTGCGAGATCCTTCGTGTTCAGCCATTCCTCTTCCATGGCTCGATGCCGAAGGCGTGGCGCGCCGGTCGACTGCTGCTGGCCGGAGACGCCGCCCATCAGTCGCCGCCCTTCTCCGGCCAGGGTCTCAACATGGGCATCCGCGACGCCCTGAACGTGGCCTTCAAGTTCGAACTCCTGTTTCGGGGGCTCGCCGGACCGGCGCTTCTGGACACCTACCAGGAAGAGTGCTGGGATCACTGCGCGCGCCTGATCGAGGGCGCATCGAAGCGGGGGCGGATGATCAGCGCCTCGACTCCGCTCGCCATCGCGAACCGCAACTACTCCTTCTTCCGCGGCCGCAGGAAGAGAAAGACCGGCTTCTCCCTGATGCGGCGCATGACGAACCGGCAGCCCTACCAACGGGGGCTGATCGGGAGCTCGGAGGCCTCCGGTGCACGCATGATCAGGCCCCGCGTGACGACCGCCGGCGGCGAAACCTGGCTCGACGACCTGCTGGGTCCGGAGTTCTCTCTCATCGTGAGTTCCCCGACCACCGGCGACGACATGGACTGGTTCACGGAGGTTCTCGGCGGCACCGTCCTCCAGCTCGGCCGCGACCTGTCCGACGCGAATGGCGAACTCACCCGCTGGCTTGGCCGGAACAACGCGTCCAGCGTGTTGATTCGGCCCGACCGTTACGTCTACGAGACGGGCGGCGACGGTTCCAGCCTCTGCCGGTCCCTCCGGCGAAAGCTGGAGGCATTTCAGAACTGAGCGCCATATCGCGGGCGAGCCCTTGACCTCTCTCCGCGTTTCATTCACTGTATGACCAGCCAGTAAGTCGCCGCCCCGCAACGGCCCTCGAGGAGAATGAACTCATGGCAATCGCCTTCACGCTGAACGGCAAGTCGACGACGGTCGACGCGCCGCCGGAGATGCCCCTGCTGTGGGTTCTCCGCGACGAACTCGACCTCAAGGGCACCAAGTTCGGCTGCGGCCGGTCCTTCTGCGGGGCCTGCACGGTGCACGTCGACGGCGAGCCGGAGCGCAGTTGCCGCATGCCGGTCTCGCGCGCCGAGGGCAAGGAGGTCACGACGATCGAAGGCCTGTCCGAGGACGGCGCCCATCCCGTGCAGCTCGCCTGGCAAGAAATCGACGTACCCCAGTGTGGCTACTGCCAGGCCGGCCAGATCATGTCGGCCTCGGCGCTCCTCGCGAGCAACCCGGCGCCCACTGACGACGACATCGACGAAGCGATGAGCGGGAACATCTGCCGCTGCGCGACCTACAGCCGCATCCGGACGGCCATCCATCGCGCCGCGGACATCGCACAGGCTCCATCGGCCACCAGTCACGAAACGGCCACGGGCGCGGGAGGGAGTGAGGCATGAACGCCGTGGACAAGACAGGCAACCTCTCCCGGCGCGGCTTCCTTCACGTCACCGCCCTGGCCGGCGGCGGCATGCTCCTCGGAGCCCGCTTCCCGCTGGACGGCGCGCGCGGCGCCTTCGCCGCTACCGCCGACGCCGAGACGGCGCTCAACGCGTTCATCCGCCTGACGCCGAACGGCATCGCGACGATCATGGCCCAGAACCCCGAGATCGGTCAGGGCGTCAAGACGATGCTGCCGATGCTCATCGCTGAAGAGCTCGACATCCCCTGGAGCCAGGTGCGCGTCGAGCAGGCGGACTTCGACGCGACGAAGTACCGGGGCCAGATGGCCGGCGGCAGCATGGCCACGCCGATGCACTACGAGTCGATGCGCCGCGTGGGCGCGGCCGCCCGCGCCATGCTCGTCGAAGCCGCGGCGAAGGAGTGGAAGACCAAGCCCGAGAAGTGCACCACCGAGGCCGGCGCCGTCCACTTCAAGAACAAGTCGCTGTCCTACGGCGAACTAGCGAGCGCCGCGGCCGACATCGAGCCGCCGAGTCCCCGGACCGTCCCGCTCAAGGACGCGAAGGACTTCAGGATCATCGGCCAGGAGATCCCCGGCGTCGACAACCCGGAGATCGTCACCGGCAAGCCCCTCTTCGGCATCGACGTCACCGTGCCCGGCATGAAGTACGCCGTGTTCGAGAAGTGCCGGGTCCACGGCGGCAAGGTGAAGAGCGCCAACCTCGACGCGGTCAAGGCGTCGCCCGGCGTCACCGACGCCTTCGTCGTCGACTCGGCCGCTCAGGCCGGAAGCGCCGGGCCCTCGATGTTTCAGGTCGCGCCGCCCAACGGCATCGCCATCGTCGGCGACTCCTGGTGGCTGATCAACGAGGCCCGAAGCAAGCTGGAGGTCACCTGGGACGAGGGGCCGACCGCGTCCCAGAGCACCGCAGCCTTCGACCGGCGGGCCGAGGAGCTGTCGAAGCAGGCGCCGGAACAGGATCTCAGGAACGACGGCGACGCGGCGGGCGCCCTGGCCTCCGCGGCGAAGACGCTCGAGGCCGCCTACCAGTACCCCTTCCTCGCCCATGCGCCGCTCGAACCGCAGAACACCACCGCACACTTCCACGATGGCGGGCTCGAGATGTGGGCGCCGATCCAGACTCCACAGTTCGCGCGCGGAGACCTGGCCAAGGCGCTGGGCATTCCCGAGGATCAGATCACGATCCACCTGACCCGGATGGGAGGGGGCTTCGGGAGGCGCTTGTACTGGGACTACATGCTCGAGGCGGCGCTGATCGCGCGGCAGGCGGGAGTTCCGGTCAAGCTGGTGTGGAACCGCGAGGACGACACCCGTTTCGACTACTTCCGCCCCGGCGGCTACCACTATCTGCAGGGCGGTCTCGACGAGGCCGGCAACCTGACAGCGTGGCGCGACCACTTCGTCAGCTTCGGCGAGGGTCGGCGATTCGCCCCGAGCGCCGAGATGATGCCGAACGAGTTCCCCCAGGGCTTCGTGCCGAACTTCGCCCTCCAGGCGTCGAAGATGCCGCTCGGCATCCCGACCGGGGCGCTGCGCGCTCCGACAAGCAACGCGATCTCGTTCGTCGTCCAGTCGTTCATCGACGAGCTCGCGGCCGAAGCCGGAAAGGATCCGCTCCAGTTCCGGCTCGACCTGCTCGACTCGGCGCCAGCCGGGACCAGGACAGCCTTCGACCCAAAGCGGATGAAGGCCGTGCTCGAACTCGTGCGCGACAAGTCGGGTTGGGGCAAGGCGGACCTGCCCGAGGGCACCGCCCAGGGCGTCGCGTTCCACTTCAGCCACCGCGGCTACTTCGCCGAAGTCGTCCAGGCCACGGTCAGCAAGGAAGGCGAACTCGGCGTCGACAGGATCTGGGTCGCCGGCGACGTCGGCAGACAGCTCGTCAACCCGAGCAACGCCGTCAACCAGGTCCAGGGCGCGGCCCTCGACGGCCTCGGCCAGGCGCTCGACCAGGAGATCACCTTCGACGGCGGCCGCACGAACGAGAGCAACTTCCACAACTTCAAGCTGCTCCGCATCGACCAGGCGCCGCCGGTGGAAGTCCACTGGGTGATGAGCGACAACCAGCCCACCGGTCTGGGTGAGCCCGCGCTGCCGCCAGTGCCGCCGGCCCTGTGCAACGCGATCTTTGCCGTCACCGGCAAGCGGATCCGCTCGCTGCCGATCTCGAAGCACGACCTGAGCTGGACCTAACCACTGGGTGCGCCCCACACTGGGTGACGGCGCCACACACTGGGTCCGCCGGCGTCCCCGCCGGCTTCTGAGAAGAACGCGCCGCGAAGCGGCGACCATCCTGCCGCGTAGAATCCACCCGTGCGCAACATCGCCATAGCAGCAGCCCTCATCCTCCTGATCGCGACCTTCGTTGCCGTCGCCCAACAGTCGGACGCCAAGCCCTCCGTCGAAGGCATGGCCCTCCCCGCCTACACCGCCGACGGCGACCTCCTCCGCCCCGACGGCTATCGCACCTGGGTCTTCGTCGGAGCCTCGCTCGGCCTCAGCTACGACGAAGACGCCGCCGAGCGCGAAGGCCCGGGCGCCTTCACCAACGTCTACATCCAGCCCGAGGCATACCGCTACTTCATCGAGACCGGCGAGTTCCCCGAGGGAACCATGCTCCCCATGGACGTCTTCCGGCCGGGCTCCCGCGAGTCCATCAACCAGGCCGGCTACTTCGAGAAGGACTTCCTGGGTATGGAGGTCGCAGTGAAGGACAGCAAGCGCTACCCCGAAGGCTGGGCCTACCTCAGCTTCCGCGACCGGTCGGGTGGGTTGAGGGAGTCGGCCTCAGCGTTCCCGAAGGAACGGTGCTACGACTGCCATGCCGAGCATGCTGCGACGGACAACGTGTTCACGCAGTTCTATCCGGTGTTGCAGCGGGGGGAGATCAAGCCCGCGTCAGACCGCTGACGATTAGGTCCAGGAACTCCTCGCCGAGCCTCCGGATTCCTGAAACGCTCCCCTGTCGCGTCGACCACGGCAGCGACCTGCCAGGAGATTCCCATGCGCTTTCCCGCCCTGCTGACCTCGGTCTGCCTCACCCTTCCGGGCATCGTCCTCGCGGCGGATTCGCCCGCGGACCGATGCGACGCGCTCTACCTCCTGACCGACTCGGACCACGCGGTGGGACCGGGCGTACTGGTCCCCGCCGCGGGCGAGGTCCCGGAGCATTGCCGGGTCCGCGGCACGATCGACGCGACGATCCGCTTCGAGGTCCGCATGCCGGCCGAAGGCTGGACGGGACGGTTCATGTTCCACGCGCCCGGGGGCCTGGCCGGCGTGATCGGAGACACGAGCAGCCTGCTCGACGACGGCTTCGCCATGGCGACGACCGACACCGGCCATGAGCCGGACAACGACCCGTCCTTCTACCGGAACGATCACGCGCAACTGGACTTCGGCTTCCGCGCGAATCACCTGACGACGGTGCTGGCGAAGCGGATCATCCAGGAGTTCTACGGCCGGCCCGTCGAACACGCGTACCTCTGGGGCTGCTCGAACGGCGGGCGCGCCGCGCTGATGGAGGCGTTGCGGTATCCGGACGACTACGACGGCATCATCGCCGGGGCGCCGGCCGTCGACTACGGGTTCGGCCTGCTGACGTTCGCGCTCGAGACGAGCCGTCACCAGAAGCGGAACCCCCTCTCCGCAGAATCCGTGGCGTTACTGGACGCGAACACCCGGAGAGCCTGCGACATGCTGGACGGCGTTGCGGACGGCATCGTCGGCGACCCCCGCAAGTGCGCCGTCGAGCTGCTCGAACTCGACGCTCTCGAATGCCAGGACGGTCCCGCCGCCGACTGCCTCACGGCCGGCCAGATCGAGACGGCGCGCTTCCTCTACACCGGGATCACGGACGACTCGGGCGCCGTCGTCGTGCCGGGCGTCTATCCGGGCGCGGAACTGAACGGCGACTTCCAGCTCTGGGCGACGGGTCCCGTGCCGTTCCTCGAGGGGACCGCGTCCGACGTCACGGTCGAGTTGATCGTGGCGGCAATGCACCGCACGCCAGGCTTCGACATCGACGCGTTCGACCCCGTGAAGGACCTGCCCGCGCTGAGAGACGCCATGGTCGCGGTCGACCTCCCGGCGCCCGACTTCAGCAGGTTCCAGGAGAGGGGCGGCAAGCTGATCATCTACAACGGCTGGCACGACTTCCCCTGCCGCGCCGGGGCGCTGGAGAGGTTCCTGGTCGAGGCCGGGGAACTGAACGGGGAGATGAGCGACTACCTGCGCACCTTCATGGTTCCGGGCATGATCCACTGCCTGGGCGGAAACGGCGCCTGGGCCGCCGACTACATCCAGGCGATCGTCGACTGGGTGGAGAACGGCGAAGCGCCCGACCGGATCCTCGCGGAGCACCCCGGGAACTTCACGTTCCTGGAGGGCCAGGTGGCCCTTGGCGACAGGACGGTCAGTTGGAGCGAGGCGATGCTCGAAGCGGGCGAGGCGCTGGAAGACCGGAAGCGCTTCTCCCGCCCGCTGTGCCCCTATCCGCAGTACGCGCGGTACAACGGGTCCGGCGACGTGAACGACGCCGCGAACTACGCCTGCGTCGCGGACTGACGACGCCTCCGATGACGACGATTCGCACACGGCTCGGCACCGTGCGGGGCATCGACCGCGACGGCGTGTCCGTCTTCCTGGGCCTGCCGTACGCCGCGCCACCGACCGGCGGCCTGCGGTGGCGCTCGCCCCAGCCCGCGCCGCCCTGGAGCGGCACGCTCGACGCGACGCGCCACCCCAACCGCTGCCCGCAGCCGCCCTATCCCGAGGTGCTGGCCGGGCCCGAGATTCCGGGCCAACAGTCGGAGGACTGCCTCTACCTGAACGTGCACACGCCGGCCGCGGACCGCGCGGGCCGGCCGGTGATCTGCTGGATCCACGGCGGCGGCTACCTCCAGGGCTCCGCCAACGAGTACGACGGCAGCGTGCTCGCCCGCGAGCAGGATTGCGTCGTCGTCACCATCAACTACCGCCTGAACGTCTTCGGCTTCTGCGACGTCAGCGCCCTTGGCGACGCCTACGCGGGCAGCGTCAGCCGGGGCTTCGAGGACCAGATCGCGGCGCTCCGCTGGATCCGCGACAACATCGCCGACTACGGCGGCGACCCAGGCTGCGTCAGCATCTGGGGCGAGAGCGGCGGCGCCGGCTCCGTGCTCGCCCTGCAGGGTGCACCGGCGGCCGAAGGGCTGTTCCACCGGTCCGTCGCCTTCAGTCCCGGCGACATCGACATCGGGATTCTGCCCGTGCCCGACGCGGCCGGCGCGCTGGCCGCGCATCTCGGGATCGAGAGCGATCTCGAGGCGCGGCTCCAGGCGCTCTCGGCGGACGAACTCTTCGCGCTCTACCTGCAGGGTGCCGCGCCAACCGCGCAGACGGTGGACGGCACCGTGATCACGCAACCGACGGCCGAGGCGGTCGCACGCAAGGACGCCGGCGGACCGCCGCTCATCGCCGGGAGCAACCGGGACGAGGGAAGCTACCTGGCCGATCTCGGCGGGCCGGCGCCGATGGGGCTCGACATCGTGATGGCCCTGTTTCTGCCGCTCATCAACCCGCACAGCCCCGAGGACTACGTCTCGCACTTCGACGGACTGCTCCCGGGCGCCGACGAGGTGGCCAGGGTGGCCCAGGTCTGGTGCGACCTGTTCCGTTCGGCGTCGCTGCGGAACGCCGAGGCGGCGACCAACGCGGGCGCCGGCGGCTGGGTCTACAACTTCGAGGTGCCCACCGATCACCCTCTCGGCATCACCCACGGATGCGACATCGCCTTCACCTTCAACCAGTTCGCCATGGCGAAGCCGGGCCTCGTGTCATTCCACGAGAGCACGGACGAGAACCGCGCGATCGCCACGCTCTGGGGCGCCTCGCTGGTCCAGTTCGCCCGCACGGGCGATCCGAACGGCGCCGGCCTGCCGGAGTGGCCGCGCTATGACGGCGCGAGCCGGTCGTGTCTGATCTTCGATGACGATCCGCACGTTGCCGCGGACCCCGACGGCGACGAGGTGCGGCGGGCGTACGGGTTGAGTTAGGCGGCGAGCTTCGTCAACCGGGCATCGAGGCTGGGGCGACTCGTCGCGACCTCGACTCGGCTCGGTAACGCTCGATCCATCGGCCGTTGAGCTCGTCAGCCATACGCCTGTTGCGCGCCTTGATCAGGCGCCCGGGCGGTAGCTTGAGGCCGAGAAAGTCAAGGACTTCACGAGCTACACCGACGTGGTCCGCGTCAAGGTCTTCGTACCGCACTATGTGCGGCTGAACCCCCACGGAAGCAAACCAAGCCCGCCAGGCTGCATTGTGCTCTTCTATCGTTTGCACCAACTTCCAGATCTGATTGAAGTCGAAGCGTGGCCGCTGTTCCGGCTGCTTCGACTCCTCCTGATCCGTCTCGTGCCAGACATTGGTTTGCTCAGCTCGGTGCCACGACACAGCCTGCGCCAGAACGTCGTCTCGACGCAGATAGATGAAGCCCGTATTGCCGAAGGCTAGGTTCAACAGGTCGAAATCGCCATGAGCGGAAGCAGGGTAGACGGAACGCAACCTGTCGACCAAATGGCCCAAGGTTCCCCACATGATCCTGGCGGCAAACACACCGTTGGCGGTCCTACCTGCGGCAAGGGCGGCTCGAACGAACTCGGCGTGATCAAGGAGCCCATCGAACGAGGGGACAATGTCCCATCGGGCAGCCCACAACTGCTCGTCCGGTTCGCGGAAGTACGACTCGGGTTGACCCGCGACTTTCGTGGACGCCATCAGTCCACACAGCAGGGTACTGCCAGTGCGTGGAGTGGTGCAGATCAAGTAGGAATCGACGTGGTCCATCACTCCGCTGCCTGTCCCAGACGGCGGAGTGTAGCAGCGGAGGGGGGCCGCTGGCTCGGCACGATCCGTAACCAAAGGCGGCTCGCATTCGTGTAGAGGTCACAGGAACGGGCAACTCCAGACTCGAAGGGAAGCCATGAGCGAAGAGGTCGAAAGCACGCAGGGCGGCTTGTCCACGGGACCGATGGGCGAGGCGACCGTGGCCCGACCCTGGTGGACGAATCTCCTCGCCGCTGGCGCGATCGCGTTCGCCGTGTTGCTGCTCCTGTACTTCCCCGACCGAGACGACGGTAGCGGAGCCATGTTGGGCGGGCTTTCGGCGCTCATCGCGTCGATGCTGGGCTTGGCCGCGTTGGCTCAGTGCCGGCCAGTTCCCCATCGGACATCGGCCGAGCACCTCCGACTCGCGATTCTCTCGCTCGGGCTGGGCGTCGCTTTCGGCGTTGCGAATCTGGGTGCCAACTACGGCATGGCAATAGCGAATTCGGCCATCTACGAGCAGATGGTCGCGCGTTGGTCTCAGTTCTCTCCTCTGTCAGCTGTCGTCAAGGGGCCGATCATGGAGGAGATTGTCTTCCGGCTCGGCCTGCTGAGTGGCCTGGCTTGGCTCACCGCTCGCTTCACAGACAACCCCCGCACCATCTTCCGTGTGGCCGTGGGCGTATCGGCGTTGACGTTCGGCATTGCGCACATCTTCTACGGCGGCGTAGCGGGGCCGACCTACATGACGGGCATGGCCTTGAAGAGCAGCATCGCGGGCCTCTTGCTCGGCTGGATGTTCTGGCGATGGGGCCTTCCTTTCGCGATCGTTTGCCACAGCGCGGCAAACGGGATCCACCTACTGCTGGAGCCCTTCCTTTTCTGATCGCCCCCGCATCGCACCGCGCAGCTCTTTCGCGCCCCTCGTGTCACAGGATGAGCCGTTTGAGGGCCTGGGCGCGGCCACGGCTGACAGTCGGGGCTCCACCGCCCCGTTCTCGGCTGGAGTGCCAGTGATCACGAAGCCGATCAGCATCTCGTCCGTCGACTCAGTGGTCCGTCGTAACTTCCGGAGTCGCGCCAGCGTCTTCTCCTGTATGCCTCCTGAAGGACGCGACGGAGCGTTCGTAACTGCGCTTGACCACCTCTTTCTCTGGGTTCGGTCGAAGAGGCTGCTCCTGCGCTTCACGGTGTTCACGCGGATCCTGCTCGCGGCCGGCTTCATTCCGACCGGGCTTGTCAAGTTACTCGGCCGGCGGTTCACGACGATTCCGGTGGACGAGCCGATTGGCGCGTTCTTCGAGGCGATGTACCAGACGGGCATGTTCTGGAACTTCATCGGGGCCACGCAGGTCGCCGCAGGCGCTCTCTTGCTGGTGCCCCGGTTCGCCCACGTTGGAGCCGTGTGCTTCCTGCCGATCATCGTGTCGATCAACGTCATCAACATCGCGGTGGGCTTCGGCCTGACCACAGCTGTCACCTTCCTGATGGCACTGGCGGCGCTCTATCTGCTTCTATGGGACTACCACCGCCTGCGGAGTATCCTGACGACTCGTCCGCTGGACGTCTGACCGACGTCCCGACCTTCCGGCTCGACCGATGGGAAACGATCGGTTTCACGGTGTTCGCGGCCGCGCTGCTTACCGTCTTCCTGTCCACTCGGGGTTTCGGTTCCGTGCAAGCGACCAACCTGATCATCCCGCTGGGCGTAGCGGCAGGGCTGTTCACACTGTTGCGTTTCTGCTGGATCGTCTGGCGTGTTTAGGCGCCCGGGCCACGGCCGACCGCTTCCTTGACGCGAGCCACGAACTCGTCGGGAAGGTGGTTCGTTCTGGCCAGAACTTTGCCGTCTTCGTCGAGGAGAATGTACGTGGGATAGGAGTGGACGTTCAGGACCCGTGTGATCTCGCTCGTCATCCCGACATGCCAGTTCGACCATGGCATCGGCTCGTCCTCGATGAACCCGGTGACGGTTTCGAGCTTCGCGTCGACACTGATTGACAGCAGAGCGAACCGGTCCGCGGGCAGATCGGCGACGAGTTGCCGCTTCTGCGGCAACGCCGCGATGCACGGCACGCACCACGTCGCCCAGAAATCGAGAAGCACGACACGGCCACGGTAGTCCGACAGGTGTTCTTCGACGCCATCCAGCCGCCTTCCGGCGACGTCCGCCAGTTGGCCGCCAACCGTTCCGTGACGGATGCCGCGGATCAGGTCGGCCTCCGCTTCCGCGAACGTCAGCGCGGTTCCAGGGAGAGTCTCCTCCTCGACTCCGAGGCTCAGGCCCCGCGCCGCCTGAAGCGCGTCCTGACGGTTGGCCGCACGCTCTTCATCGGATACGCCAGGGGCGTCCGCGGACTGCCTCCGTTCAAGCGCCAGGTAGTACCGCCCTGCGGCCCGCAACACGGGATCCTCGGCCTCGGAAGCCAACGCCTCGAAGACCGCTCTCGCCGCGCCCCCGTCTCCGGTCAGGAACGCCAATCTCCCAGCGCCTCTGAGCCGCTGCAGCATGAGTGGCCACCCCTCATAGGCGGGAGCAAACTCAAGCAGAGCCTTCGCACCCTTGGAGGCATACTCGGCACCTCCTGGCGCCGCGGCCGCATGGTCCACGAGAAACTCCGCGGCGTTGACCGTCTTCTCGTGGGCTCCGCCCTGGTCAAGGATCGACAGCGCCGCCGCGGCGGCACGACCGACGTCCGGGGCCTCGGACGGAGGTTCGGATGTTCCTCCAGTCGCGGCCGCCGCTCGCAGTACCTGGTCCAGCAGGCCCGGCGGGAACGACTCACTGTCCCCTAGCCGGACCACGCCGGCGTCATCCCTCGACTCGATCGCCTGTCCTAGCCGTTCCTGGATATCGGCACTCGACGCCGAGCCGTCCCCCGGCGCGCGCACCACCATGATCCGTGACGGCAACTTCTTTGCTTCTCCTCCAAGGCTCGGGGATGGGTCGTCGTCCGAGGCCCCTTCAAGCGCGCCGCGGATCAACTGCTTCGTCCACTCCTCTTGGCGCTTGAGGTAGTCCTCTACGATCTCCCAGTCTGGATCCGCGGCAACGGCGGAAGCCGTTGAGGTTTCCTCAGCGGCCGAGGCTTTCTGCCCGCTCAGGGCTTCGCATGCTCCGAAGGACAGCACCATCGCGAGCACCGCGCCGGATCCAGGCCGCCTACCAACCGCCATCTCGTATCTCGTCTTCATCAGCAAGGGGCCCCCTTCAACGGCTCGTCCAGAACACTCACGTTCTCCTGGCCGGCAGCTCTTCGCGAGTCGTGGCTCACGAACCTGTTCGACTCGCGGCTGACGCGTCGCATCGCTTTCAGTCTTTGTCAGTACAACGCGGCACGCTGCTGATCGTTCCCCTTCTCGCAACGGCAGAGCCGTGCGGGCCGCAGTCGATCTTGAGGTCGTTCAGCCACCGACCGAACACGGCGGCCAGGGTGGAACTGACTCGCCCCCCTCAGTTCCGCCCCGCACGGCTCGCCAGTTCCATGCTCCGGACCGCCTACGCGTGGCGTGTCAACGGCGACGGAACCTACGCCGAGGATCCCCGCCGCCGTGGCCTGACTACTTGGCGGCTGATGCTTCTAGTGGTCTACTGGCGGAGAGGGAGGGATTCGAACCCTCGGTCCGAGTCACCCCGGACAACTGCTTAGCAGGCAGCCCTGTTCGACCACTCCAGCACCTCTCCCGGACGGCGGAGTGTAGCAGCGGCGGGTGGCTGCTGGGCCTGCGCGGACCTCCGGTTGCGCGACCTTGATCCGGCATGGAACTCGCTACGTCCTTGGGCCAGGCGGGAATCGACCCGCGCGTTGGAGGTGAGGCATGAGTGACACTCGGGGCATCGAACGGAACCTGTACGAGATCGCGCGTCAACTGTCGGCGCTCCGCGCGGTGCTGGAGCGGATCGAGCGGAGGCTACGGTAGTCGAGCGCTTGCGGACCAGTGTCGTTCGCCGCTTCGTGGCGCGTTCTCCTGACCGCCTGCGGCGATAGCCGGCGGGGACGCCGGCGCACCCAGTGTGCGGGCGCCGTGCCGAGGGCGGCGCACTCAGTGTGCGGGCGAAGCCGCGGAGCGGCGTAGCCCGAAAAGACACAGCCGCCGGCCGGAGGCCGGCGACCTTGCTGCGGCGGCCCTGACGTCAAGCCCGCGACGCGACGTCTACGCGCGCCTGCGCGGTATCCACGCGGTCCTTGAGTCCCGCCTGCTCCTCGAAGCTGGCGCGCGCGTACTCCGCGGCCAACTCGTCGCGCTCGGTCGTGGCCGCAGCGGCGTCGATGTCCTCGGCCGGCTCGGCCGTCTCGGCCAGCACCGTCACCGTGTCGTCCGCGACCTCGCAGAAGCCCGGCGCCACCGCGACGAAGCGGCGCGCGCCGCCGTCGACCGGCTGGTAGCTGAGCTCGCCCGGGCGCAGCGTGCTGATCAGCGCGGCATGGCCGGGCAGGATGCCCATGTCGCCCTTGCGCCCGGGCAGACCGACGTCCGAGCACTCGATTTCGAGCAGCTTCTCGGCGTGGGTAACGAGGATGAGGTTCAAGCCGGCCACGTTCGTTCGCTCCGCTGGTTCGCTTCTGCGCCGCCTTAGGCCGCCAGCAGCTTCTTGCCCTTGTCGACGGCCTCGTCGATCGTGCCGACCATGAGGAAGGCCTGCTCAGGCAGCTCGTCGAGGTCGCCGGAAAGGATCGTCTTGAAGCCCTCGACGGTGTCCTCGATCTTGACGTAGCGGCCTTCGAGGCCGGTGAACTGCGTAGCCACGAAGAACGGCTGCGACAGGAAGCGCTCGATCTTCCGCGCCCGGGCGACGACGAGCTTGTCCTCTTCGGACAGTTCCTCGACGCCGAGGATGGCGATGATGTCCTGCAGGTCCTTGTAGCGCTGGAGCACCTGCTGGACCTGGCGGGCAACGGCGTAGTGCTCGTCGCCGACGATGCCGGGCTCGAGGATCTTGGAGGTCGAGTCGAGCGGGTCGATCGCCGGGTAGATGCCCTTCTCGACGATCGCGCGGGACAGGGTCGTCGTCGCGTCGAGGTGAGCGAAGGCCGTGGCCGGCGCCGGGTCGGTCAGGTCGTCGGCGGGGACGTAGATCGCCTGCACCGAAGTGATCGAGCCCTTCTTGGTCGACGTGATCCGCTCCTGCAGGGCGCCCATCTCGGTCGCCAGGTTCGGCTGGTAGCCGACGGCGCTGGGCATCCGGCCGAGCAGGGCGGACACCTCGGAGCCGGCCTGGGTGAAGCGGAAGATGTTGTCGACGAAGAGCAGCACGTCGCGGCCTTCGACGTCGCGGAAGTACTCGGCCACCGTGAGCGCCGAGAGACCGACGCGGAGCCGGGCGCCGGGCGGCTCGGTCATCTGGCCGTAGATGAGCGCCGCCTTGCTGTCCTTGAGCGCCGCGTGGTCGACCTTCGTCAGGTCGAAGTTGCCCGTCTCCTCGTAGTTCTCGAGGAAGCCTTCGCCGAAGTTGACGACGCCGGCCTCGACCATCTCGCGCAGGAGGTCGTTGCCCTCGCGGGTGCGCTCGCCGACGCCGGCGAACACGGAGAAGCCGCCGCCCTGCACCGCGACGTTGTTGATCAGCTCCTGGATGAGCACGGTCTTGCCGACTCCGGCGCCGCCGAACAGGCCGGTCTTGCCGCCGCGGGTGTAGGGATGCACCAGGTCGACGACCTTGATCCCCGTCTCGAACATCTCGGTCGAAGTCGCCTGGTCCTCGAAGGCCGGCGCCTCGCGGTGGATCGGCCAGCGTTCCTGGGCCTCGACCGGGCCCAGCGTGTCGACCGGCTCGCCGAGCACGCTCAGCACCCGGCCCAGGGTCGCCTCGCCGACCGGCACGGAGATCGGTTCGCCGAGGTCCCTGGCCTCCATGCCGCGAACGACGCCGTCCGTCGGCTGCATGGACACCGCGCGCACCAGGTTCGAGCCGAGGTGCTGGGCCACCTCGGCGGTCAGGTCGATGCTGCCGTCGTCGTTCTTGACGCTGACCGCGTTCAGGATCTCGGGCAGTTGCTCGGCCGGATACTCGATGTCGAGCACCGGGCCGATCACCTGGACCACCTTGCCGGTGGCGCCGGACGAGTTGTTCGTGTCGTTCACGGTTTGTGCCTCTCTTGTCTCTATCCCTCGAGGGCGTTCGCGCCGGACACGACCTCGATCAGTTCGGTCGTGATCTCGGCCTGGCGCGAGCGGTTGTATTGCAGGGTCAGTGTGTCGATCAGTTCGCCGGCGTTCTTCGTCGCGCTGTCCATCGCCGTCATCCGGGCCGCGTGCTCGGCCGCCTGCGACTCGAGCAGCACCCGGTAGATCTGGAAGGTGACGAAACGCGGCAGCAGCTCGTTCAGGATCTCCGCCTCGGACGGCTCGTACAGGTAGTCGCGATGGCCGTTCGCCGAGGCGCTCTCGTCGCCGAGTACGTCCTCGCGCGCGATCGGCAGCAGCCGCTCCCAGCTCACCCGCTGGCTGAGCACCGAGATGAACTCGTTGTAGACGGCGTACACCGCGTCGTACTCGCCGTCCGCGTACGCCTTGGAGATCTCGGCCGCCAGCTCCTGGGCCGTCGCGTAGCTCAGGTCCTTGAACACTCCGCGGCGGGCGCCGCGCATCGGCGCGCCGCGGTGGGTGAAGAAGTCGGCGCCTCGGTTGCCGAGCGCGAGGATCTCGCCGCCGCCGTTCAGGGCGGCCATTTCCTGCTCGGTCCGGCGCTGTACGTGCGCGTTGAAGGCGCCGCACAGGCCCTTGTCGCCCGTGACCACGAGGACCAGGGTCTTGCCGGAACCGGCCCTATCGTCGCCTTCGCCCTCGTGCGGAGTCAGCAGCGGGTGCTCGACCTCGCCCGCCGCCACGGCAGCCAGGTGCTCCGTGACCTTTCGCAGCTCCAGGGCGTAGGGCCGCGTGGCGAGGATCTGGTCCTGGGCCCGGCGCAGCTTCGCCGCGGCGACCATCTTCATCGCCTTGGTGATCTGCTGCGTGTTCTTCACCGTGCGAATGCGCCGGCGAAGATCGATCAGGCTCGCCATCGTTCGGGCCTACCTCGGAACCTTCCCGTTCGTCTCGTTTAGTTCTCTTCCAGCGCGGCGTCGGGGTTCTCGGCCACGAAGAGCTGGAAGGCCCGGCCGATCGCCTCCATGATCTGGGCGTCCAGCTCGTCGCTGAGCTTGCCCTCCTCGCGGATCCGGTCGCGGAGCTCCGGTTCCTCGTTCACGAAGTGCCGGTGCATGAAGTCCTCGAAGGGCCGCACCGCCTCGACCTTCAGGTCGTCGAGCGCGCCGCGGGTGCCCGCCAGGATCGAGAGCACCTGGTCCGCAATCGACAGCGGCGCGTACTGCCCCTGCTTGAGGAGCTCGACGAGCCGCTCGCCGCGGGCCAACTGCTGCAGCGTGACGCGGTCGAGGTCGGAGCCGAACTGGGCGAAGGCCGCGAGCGACCGGTACTGCGCGAGGTCGAGGCGCAGGGTGCCGGAGTTCTTGCGCATCGCGCCGATCTGCGCGTTGCCGCCGACCCGGCTGACCGAGATGCCGACGTTCACCGCCGGCCGCACGCCGGAGAAGAAGAGGTCGCCCTCGAGGAAGATCTGGCCGTCCGTGATCGAGATCACGTTGGTCGGGATGTAGGCCGAGACGTCGCCGGCCTGGGTCTCGATGATCGGCAGCGCGGTGAGCGAACCGCCGCCGTTGGCGCGCGAGAGCTTCGCCGCCCGTTCCAGCAGCCGGGAGTGGAGGTAGAAGACGTCGCCCGGGTAGGCCTCGCGGCCCGGCGGACGCCGGAGCAGCAGCGAGACTTCACGGTAGGAGGCGGCCTGCTTCGAGAGATCGTCGTAGATCACCAGCGCGTGCTGGCCGTTGTAGAGGAAGTACTCGCCCATCGCGCAGCCGGCGTAAGGCGCGATGAACTGGAGCGGCGCCGGCTCGGAGGCCGAGGCGGAGACGACGATCGTGTGCTCCATCGCGCCGTTGTCCTCGAGCGTCTTCACCACCTGGGCGACGGTCGAGCGCTTCTGGCCGATCGCGACGTAGACGCAGATCACGTCGCCGTCCTTCTGGTTGATGATCGCGTCGACGGCGACGGCGGTCTTGCCGATCTGCCGGTCGCCGATGATCAGCTCGCGCTGGCCGCGGCCGATCGGGATCATCGAGTCGATCGCCTTGATCCCGGTCTGCATCGGCTCGAACACCGGCTCGCGGTCGACGACGCCGGGGGCGATCCGCTCGAGCGGGTAGTTGTCGGCGGCTTCGATCGGCCCCTTGCCGTCGACCGGGTTGCCGAGCGGATCGACCACGCGGCCGACCATCGCCGGCCCCACCGGCACCTCCATGATGCGGCCGGTGCGGCGGACCTCGTCGCCCTCGTCGACCAGCCGGGACTCGCCCATCAGCACGGCGCCGATCTGGTCCTCCTCGAGGTTCAGCGCCAGCCCGTAGACATCGTTCGGGAACGCCAGCAGCTCGCCGGCCATCGCCTGCTCCAGCCCGTAGACGCGGGCGATGCCGTCACCGACGCTCAGGACGGTGCCGACCTCGGCGACGTCGACCTCGGCCTCGTAACCCGCCAACTGGCGCTCGAGGACCGCTGCGATCTCATCGGCTCTTACCTGCATGTTCGTTCCACTCCCCTGATAGGTGGCGCTCCGAGGCTGCGGAGCGTCTCCAAGTCGTTTCGTTTCTAGGCTTCCGCCGCCGCCGTCGCCGACTCGGTGGTCAATCTGGATTCCAGTACGGCCAACTGGCCCCGAACGCTCGCGTCGTAGCGGTAGCTCCCGAACTGGGCGACGAAGCCGCCGATAAGGCTTGGATCGACCCGGGCTTCCAGCCGGACCTCGGCGCCGGACAGCTGCTCGAGCGCCCTCTCCAGCCGCGCACGCTGCTCCTCGTCGAGTTCCTCGGCCGCGGTCACCGTGGCGCTGACCACGCCGTGGGCCCGGTCGAGCAGCTCGTCGATCGCCTCCAGGATCGCCGGCAGGTGGACCAGGCGGTAGTTGTCGAGCAGCAGCCGCAGCATCCGCTGGGCCAACGCGCCCGCGCCCTGCATGCCGGCGATCTCGTCGACCACGGCACGCTTGGTCGCCGGCGGTACGCCGGGATTCGAGGCCATGCGGCCCAACCGCGGCACGACCCGCATCGCCTCCGCGAAGGCGGTGAGTTCATCGCGCGTCGCCTGCGCCACCTCGAGCGAGCCGGCGGCGCCCATCAGGGCCTGGGCGTAGGGCCTTGCGTAGCGATAGATCATCGCGCGTCGGCTCCGGTAGACGCGTCGTCCGCGCGGCTCTCCAGGCTGAGCAGTCCGCGGTCGAGAATCCGGCGGCGGGCGGCCGAGTCGACCTCGCGCTCCAGCCGCTCGGCCGCGAGCGAGGTGGCGAGCCGGGCCGCGTGCTGCGCCAGCTCGACCCGGGCGCGCGCCGTACGGTTCCGGATCTCGGCGCGAGCCTGCTCCAGCATCCGCTCGCGTTCTCTGTCGGCCAGGGCCGCGATCTCGCGCGCGTCGCGTTCGCCCTCCTGCCGGGACCGCTCGGCTGCCTGGGCGACTTCCGCTTCCAGGGCGGCGAGCTGGTCGTCGAGGCCGGCGTGCAGCTCTTCCGCGTCCGCGCGCTGGCGTCGTGCGGTCATCAGGCTGTCCCGGATCTGGTCCCGGCGCGACTCGAGCGCACGCATTGCCATCGGCCCGACCAGGTAGCCGAGACCACCGAAGAAGACGATCATGTTGAACCAGGAGAAGACCCAGCGCGGCAGGCCGAGGAAGTGAGTCGCTTCGCCCACTTCGGCACCGAACGCGGCGGCCACGCCGGCGAACAGCGTCCAGAGCAGCGCCAGCGAGGCGACTCTCAGGACCGTGGAGCGCCTCACGAGGGGGCTCCCATCAGCTTCGCGGTCATGTCGGCCGCGAGCCGCTCGGCGCGGGCTTCAAGCGATCGGCGCTGTTCCGCGGTCTCGGCGTCGAGCGTGGCGATCGCCTGCTGGAGTTCGGCATCCGCCTCCTGGCGGGCTTCGGCGACAAGCGTCTCGCGGGCCTGCTGGGCCTCCTTCCGCATCCGGTCGCGGTGCGCGGCGGCCTCGGCGCGAGCTTCCTTCAGCTTCTCGCGCTGCGCCTCGATCCGCGCCTCGACCTCGGCCTGGGCCCGGTCGAACGTCTCCTGCGCGGTCACGATCTCGCTGTCGCGCTCCTTGAGCATGCGCATGATCGGCCGGACGAGGTAGAACCGAACCACCACATAGGTGGCCCAGAAGATCGCCATGATGACCAGGAGGCTGGCGTCGAAGTCCACAGCTACTCGTCCCGCGGTCGTCCGGGCGCACCTTCACCCGGGCCTGAAAGCGGCGGAAACGTAACACGGCTGTCAGGGGTGGTCAACGGCCGTTGCGGGCTTGCGCCGGGCTTCAAGAATGGCGAGTTTCGCGAGCGGAGACCGGCGCTCGGAAGGACCCGGAATCGGCGCGGACGTTTTCCACCGCAGTCGAAAATGTCCGTGGAGGTTTTCGACTGCGGTCGAGAATCTCCGCGCTCAGGGAGCCAACTCGCGGGCGACGCGGAAGTTCGCGCCCTTGAACCTCCGATACTCCACTGGGCGACGAAAGGCCGATCGCAGTTCCCTCGGGCCATCCCGCCAGGAACCGCCGCGGATGACGTGGTACGAGCAATCGCCTTCCTGCCGGGCGGTTCCGTCGGAGGGAGCGCCTTCGTGATTATCGTTCCAGCAGTCCTCGACCCACTCCCAACCGTTGCCAACCGCGTCGTGGAGGCCCCACGCGTTGGGCGCGAACTGGCCGACCGGCGCCGCGAACTGAAACTCGTCGCCACAAACCCAGCAGTTCGCGTGGTTGGCGCCGAGCTCATCGCCCCACGGATATGCGGTCGTCGAGCCCGCCCGCACAACGTACTCCCATTCGGCCTCGCTCAGGAGGCGGTACTTCTCGCCCGTCTCCTCGGACAGCCACTCCGTGTAGGCGCGGGCATCGTCCCAGGACACCCAACTCGCCGGACTGGTGCCTGGACCTTCGAACTTGTAGCTGACCTGAGCTCGACCCCGCGCGAAGCGGAACTGGTCGAGCGTGACGACGTACTTCGAAACCGCGAACGGCTGCTTGATCGTGACTTCGCGAACCGGAAGCTCGTACTCGGTGCATCCTTGATCGGAGAGGCACCCCATTCGGAAAGTGCCTGCCGGAGCTACGACCATTTCCGGCCCGGCAGTGCCGGATCTCAGGGTGTCCGAGAACGTGTCGCCCGACTCCAGCGCGGCGCGCTCCTGACTTGCGGGCCTGGCCTCGAAGCCCGCAGCGCCTGCCGCCAGCAGGACGGACAGGAACGCGACGTGAACACAGGTCCTCTTCATCGGCTGCATCCTCCCCGTCACATCAACGCTCGGAACCAAGTCAATCTACCCCAGCGGCCGCTCCCCCGCCCTGGTTCGCAGGCGACCTCTGGCTCGGGCACACAACCACGACCGTCGCGTTGTCCTGCCAGGGAGTCGCCCGCTGTTCGATCCGCCGGATGATTGCGGCGGCGATCCGCGACGCTCCCGCTGACCGGTGGCCGCCGCAGATCGCGGCGGTCTCCTCGTCGGAAAGCGTCTCGATGCCGTCGCTGGCGAGAACGACGACGTCGCCGTCGGCGAGATCGACTTGGCCCTCGGCCACCTCTTCGAGTGGCAGGCCCATCACGGCGCTGGTGATGGCGGCGCGCTCCGGATGCAGGGCGGCGTGCATCGCGCTGATCTCGCCGCGGCCGGCCCGGGCGTCGAGTTCCCGACCGTAGGTGTGGAGCGGATTGACGCGCTCCAATGCACCGCCGCGCCAATGGAAGATGTGCGAGTCGCCGACGCTGAGCCACTGGAAGCGGTCTTCGAAGAACAACGTCGCCACCAGCGTGGAGCCCATTCCCCGAAGTGACGGGTCGGCTTCGATCGCCTCCCTCATCGCTTGGTTCGCGTGGTTCAGCGCGGGCCGCAGGCGCTCGGGCGGAGGCTTCGTGATCAGCGGATAGCTGCCGACGAAGCTCCGGATCGTGATCCGGCTCGCCTGGTCGCCCGCGGGCAGGCCGCCCATGCCGTCGGCGACCGCTGCCAGCAGAAGCTCTTCGCCTGTGCCGTCTCCAGCCACGAGCTGGACGCTCCAGCCGTCCTCCTGACGCTTGCGCGCGCCGATCATGGTAGCCGCCGCGAAGTGGCGGCCTTCGATCATGCGCCTCCGCGCTCCAGGACGGGAATCCCCATCGCCCTGGCTGCGTAAGTCACCGATCCTCTCGGTCTGCGTCCAGCCCGACGAGAAGCTCGTTCAGTGACATGATGGGCGGCGGCTTGGAAGGCGGACCTTTGCCCCTGATAGCCGGCGGTGCCAGTAAGCCGTTGCGCACGGCTTCGGCCAGCAGGGCATCCGTGACAAGGGGACTCCGTTCGGGCCGCGGCGGCACGATCTCGGCGACTACGCGGTCACGATCTGTGATGAGAACGGTCTCGCCTGCGGCCGCCAGCCGCACATAGCGACTGAGCCGACTGCTCAGCGTCTCCAGATCCACCGACCTCATCACCACCAAATGGTGGCTTTCCGTAGCCGCCTTAGTCAAGGTACGCCGAGGAGAGGCGGCACCCTGCGGGGGACGCCGGCGCACCCACTGTGCGGCGACCTTCTGGCGCGTTAGCCTGACCGCATGGTCCGCCTGGAGTGCGTCCCGAACATCAGCGAGGGCCGGCGCCGCGATGTCATCGACGCCTGTGTGGAGGCGGCTTCGACGCGCGGCGTGCGGGTGCTCGACGTGTCTTCGGACCCGGACCACAACCGGACGGTGTTGACGTTGCTGGGTGCGGGCGGCGATCTGGTGCGGGCCGTGACGGCCTTGGCGGCAGCGGCGATCGAGCGCATCGACGTGGCCGGGCACTCCGGCGTGCACCCGTTTCTCGGCGCCCTCGACGTCGCTCCATTCGTGCCACTGGAGGCGCAGCAAATGCCCGCGGCGGTCGACGCCGCGCTGCGCGCCGCGGACGAGTTGGCCCCGCTCGATCTGCCGGTGTTCCTCTACGGCGAGGCCTCCTCGACACCGTCGCGAGCCGTTCTTGCCGACCATCGCCGCGGCGGTCTCGCGCGGCTCGGCGAACGGATGGCGAGCGGCGAGTGGCTGCCGGACCGCGGCCCGAACCGGCTGCACACGACCGCCGGCGCGGTGTGCGTCGGCGCCAGGCCACCACTGGTCGCCTTCAACCTGTTGCTCGACACGGACCAGATCGCCGCGGCGAAACGGATCGCGTCGGCGCTGCGCGAGTCCGGCGGCGGCTTGCCGGGCGTGCGCGCGCTCGGCTTCTTCCTTGAGAGTCGCGGGCAGGCCCAGGTCAGCGTGAACCTGACGGACTGCGACCGGACGTCGCTGCCGGACGTGGTCCGGAGGGCCGATGAGTTGGCGGCCGCAGCCGGGGTGCGCGTGGTGGAGACGGAACTCGTCGGGCTCGCGCCGCGCCGTGTGTTGCCGGAGGGCGGCGCTGAAGCGTTGCGGTTGCCTGAGTTTTCGGAGCGGCAGATTCTGGAGAGCCATCTGTAGCGCGGGCAGTATCGTCGCCGCTTCGCGGCGCGTGTTGTCCGCGGGTCAGAAGACCCGCGGCTACATGCCGGCGGGGACGCCGGCGCACCCAGTGTGGGGCGTCTAGCTCGCCAGGCCGTCGGCCAGGCGGCGGGGCATGCCATCGAACGATCCCGACGACATGGTGACCAGGACGTCGCCGGGCCGGGCCTCCCCGAGGACCGCCGCGGCCAGTTCGTCGTTCGAGCTGCAGGCGGTGGCCGCCGCACCGAGGCGTTCGATCTCGGCCGCCACTTCCTCCGGGTCGAACCCCTCCTCGCCCAGCCGCTCGCGGTGGAACACGGGCGCCAGGAACACGCGGTCGGCGGAGGCCAGCGACGCCGCCAGGTCGGCGGCGAACTGCAGCCTGCCCGCACTCAGGCTTCGCGGCTCGAACAGGGCGACCAGCCGGCGGGCGGGAAACCGTTGCCGGAGCGCCGCGAGCGACGCCGCGACCTCCGAGGCATGGTGGGCGAAGTCGTCGATGACGATCACCCCGGCCTTCTCGCCGATCACCTCGAGCCGCCGCTTGACGCCCCGGAAGGTGGCGAGCGCGTCCAGCACGGCGTCCCGCTCCAGCCCGTCGGCGCGAGCCGCCGCCCACACCGCCATCGCGTTCAGCGCGTTGTGCTCGCCCCAGACGCCGAGGTCGACCCGCTGCCGCCGGCCCACTTCCTCCAGCTCGAAGGCGATCCCGCGCTCACCGCTCTCGACGGGGCCCGCCAGCCGGATGTCGCCCGCCCCGGCGCCGTAGGTCACGACCCGGCACGGGCTCGCCGGGAGCAGCCGCTCCACCGTCGGATAGTCCGCGCAGGCGATCAGCAGCCCGGTCGGCGGCAGCCGCTCGACGAGTCCGAGAAAGGCCCGCTCCAGCCCCTCGAAGTCGGGATAGAGGTCGACGTGATCGTGCTCCAGGCTGGTCAGGATCGCGGTCTCCGGCCGGTAGTGCCAGAACTTCGGTCCGCGGTCGAAGTAGGAGGCGTTGTACTCGTCGCCCTCGATCGCGAAGCGCGAACCGCCGCCGAGAGCGAACCCCGAGGCCAGACCGATCGGCGCGCCGCCGATGAGATAGCCGGGATCGGCACCCGCGCGGGAGTAGACCCAGGCGGCCATCGCGGTCGTGGTCGTCTTGCCGTGGCTGCCGGCGACGACCAGCGGCCGGCGGTCGCGGAGGACGAATCGGTCGAGCGCTTTGGGCATCGACAGCCGCGGCAGGCCGAGTTCTTCCGTCGCGACGGCCTCCGGGTTCGTCCGCGGTACC
>VXUF01000048.1:86189-110651 GCA_009837085.1 Holophagales bacterium | reverse complement strand
ATCACGAGGTCCGGCCGCGGCTCGAGGTGGGCCGGGTCGTAGCCGACCAGCGGCTCGATTCCCGCGTCGGCGAGGATGTCGCTGGTCGGCGGGTAGAGGGGCCCGTCCGACCCTCGCACCTGGTGCCCGAGTTCCCGGAGCAGGCAGGCCAGCGGCGCCATGCCCGTGCCGCCGATCGCGATCAGGTGGATGTTCAAGGAAACTGGGAGCTTGCGGCTAGGAGCGCGGCGGACGGCCCCACAGACTGGCTTCGTCCTTCGCCTTCGGCGGGCCGCCGCGGCGGCGCTCGAGCGCCTCCTCCATCTCCGAAAGCCGGGGGGCCAGGCAGGCCTGCTGCATCTCGGTCAGCTCGGCGATCCCGGCCAGCGCCAGGTCGAGGAGGCCGTCGAACTCGGGTCGCGTGAACACGCGGCCCTCAGCCGTGCCCTGGACCTCGATCAGGCTGCCCTCGCCGGTCGCTACCACGTTCAGGTCGACCTGAGCATCCCGGTCCTCGACGTACTCCAGGTCCAGCAGCAGCTCGTCCTCGCAGATACCCACCGAGACCGCGGCCACCGAGTGGACCAGCGGCCACCTCTTCAGGTCGCCCTCGAGCAGCATCCTGGCCAGCGCCGCGACGGTCGCCACGTAGGCGCCGGTGATCGACGCCGTCCGGGTGCCGCCGTCGGCCTGGATCACGTCGCAGTCGACCGCGATCGTGACTTCCGGGAGCTTCCTGAGGTTCACCGCCGACCGGAGTGAACGACCGATCAGCCGCTGAATCTCCGCCGTGCGCCCCGAGGGCCGCCCGCGCGACACCTCCCGCCTCGAACGGGTCAGGGTCGCTCGCGGGAGCATCGCGTACTCCGCGGTCAGCCAGCCCTGCCCCTTGCCGATCAGGAAGGGCGGCACCCGCCGCTCCACGCTGGCCGAGCAGAGCACCTTCGTATCGCCGCATTCGATCAGCGCCGAACCCTCGGCGAACTTCATCGCGTCGAGTTCGATCGTCACCGGGCGCAGGGCGGAGAGCGACCTGTCGCCGCTCCGGCTGAAACCGTCGCCTCGATTCGTCACGATGTCTCGACCTCCTCCCCTGACCCTAGAGTTCCTGCAGGCTCGTTCACGTCGATCCATTCGAGCGTTGCCGGCTCGCCGAGGATCCGCTCGGCAAGTTTCGCAAACCGCGGACCGGCGTCCGTGGCGAAGAGTCTCACACTCGCCGGTCCAGGCCCGGGGCCGTCGGTCCAGCCCCCGGCGCGCAGCTCCCGTTCCACCAGGGCGCCGGTCGACTCGGCGGAGTCGACCAGGGTGACGTCCGGGCCGCACACCCGCTCCAGCACGCCACGCAGCATCGGGTAGTGGGTGCAGCCGAGCAGCAGCGTGTCGATCCCCTCGGCCAGCAGCGGCTCGAGATACCGGGCCACGATGCTCCCCGTGATTTCGTCCTCCTCCCAGCCTTCCTCGACCAGCGGAACGAGCAGCGGGCAGGACCGCTGACTGACCCGGAGGCGCGGGTCGAGGCGGCGGATCGCCTCTTCATAGGCGCCCGACCCCACCGTCGACTCGGTGGCGATGACGCCGATGTGCCGGCTCGCCGCCGCCACCGCGGCGGAGGCCCCGGGCTCCAGCACGCCCCAGTGCGGCGCCAGCACGATGAGCTCGTCGAGCGCCATGGCTGAGGCCGTGTTGCAAGCCACGACCAGGGCGTCGACCTTCCGGCGCTCCAGGAAGTCGACGTTCGTCTGGGAGTAGCGGAGCACCGTTCGCCGTGACTTCGTCCCGTAAGGCAGGCGGGCGGTGTCGCCGAGGTAGAGGATGGAGGCGCCGGGTAGACGGCGCCGGAGCGCGGCGACCACGGTCAAACCACCGACGCCCGAGTCGAAGACGCCGATCAGGGGCTGGGCTCCGCGCATCGCTCAGAGATCCGCGGCAGGCTCCGCGTTCCGGTCGAGGTCTGGCAGCAGCGGCCGGCTCGTGTCGACGTGGCCGGCGAAGGTCAGGCGCTGCTCACCGTTCCACATCAGCACGACGCGCTCAATCCCCAGGTTGCTCGCGGTCAGACTGTTCACCAGGCTGTAGACGGCGAGCAGCTCGTCGCGCAATCCCATCGCCGGCCGCTCGAAGCGCAGCGCGGAGCCCGTCCGCGAAATCGTCAGGTCGACATAGGCGACGCCGTTGACCAGATCGAACGCCTGCAGCCCGACGACGGGCGGCAGGACGGGGAAGATCTCCTCGTCCGCTTCCGGCGCGTCGTCGCCGGCCGGGGCCGGACCGGGACCGTCGATCAGCGCCTGGACGATCGCCGCGGCCGTCTCCTCGACGCTGCCGGCGGCCGGGATCGCTCGTGGCTCGCACCGAAGCAGTCCGTCCGCCGCCGGGAAGCAAAGGGTCGCGAAGAAGTCCTCGCCCTCCGGGACGAGTTCCACCTCGCCGTCCACGTCGCCGTCCATGTCGTTGCCGCCGCAGGCCCCAAGCAACGCAAGCAGCATGACCGCGGCGAGGGGCCAGAGGTTCGAACGCAGCCGCCTCACGACCGCGCCCCGGCGACGTTCGTCTCCGCGGCGCCCGTCACGACGGCGCGGTAGAGCCGGATCGCCCGGCCGATGGCCTCGAACACCTCGCGCCCACGCGGTCCGTCAAAGACCGGCGTCTTCTCTTCCCGGACTTCCTCGTACCCGAACTCGATCAGGACCGCCGGCATCGACGCCCCGGTCAACACCCGCAGGGGCGCGCGCTGGTAGCCGCGGTTCGGCAGGTCGAGCACGTCGCCGACCTGGGTCTGGATCAGCCGCGCCAGGAGCGCACTCCGCTCGAGCTCCGCATCGTGCACGCGGTCCCAGGGTTCGAGCGGCGGGATCACGACCGGCGGCTCTTCTTCCGCCGGTTCCGCCTCGAGGTCAGCGAGATCCTCGTCCTCGAAGGCGTCCGGCTCCGGCTCCGGTTCGTCTTCGGCGACGTCGGGACCGGCCGCCTCCTCGGACTCGGTCCCCTCCTCCTCGAGCGGCGCCGGAGGCGGATCGAGAACCCAGGTCTGGAACGCGCTTCCCGGCCGGGGCGCGCCGGCGGCGCCCACATGCACCGACACGAAGACGTCCGCCTCGTACTGGTTGGCCAGCGAGGTCCGGTTCTCGAGCGTGACCGTGCTGTCGCCGCCGCGGGTCAGCACCACGCGAGCCCCCAGTTCGAACTCCAGGTAGGACCTGAGCGCCTCGGCGATCCGGAGAGCGAGGTTCTTCTCGCTCTCGCCGGACGGGGCCCGCACGCCGTTGTCCGTGCCGCCATGACCCGGGTCGAGGACAATCCGGAACTCGCGCCGTTCCTCCTCCGCCCGGGGCGTCGCGCGCGGCCGGAGTCCCGGCCGGCTTCGCGTGATGTCGAAGACGAGCTGGACCCGCGGCGGACGGCCCAGGAGGTACGGTTCGGACGCCTCGGCGAGAGGCGCCAGGCCGACGTCGACCGAACGCTCGCGCACTTCGATCCAGCGCACGAGGGGATCGTTCAACCGCACCCGGCGGCGCGGCTCCATGACGCCGCTCAGCAGCCGTAGCCGCACGCCCGCGCGGTAGCGATCAACCTGGAAGCGAGGCCGGTTGGAGAAGGTGACGACGAGCGTCGTGGCGCCCAGGTCATGGACGCGGTCCACCTCCACGTCGAGGCGGCGTTCGCCCGTCCTGTCGACGCGAAGCAGGCCCCGCCGCCGGTCGAAGTCGAAGCGGTAGCCGAGCGTCTCCGGATACGCCCGCGCCAGCGCGTCGACCGGCACGAACAGCTTGCGCGGCTCGATCGGCTCAGGGGGCAGCTCGGGCTCTGCCTCCTCCGGCTCGGGTCCTTCGCCCTCGCCATCTCCCTCCGAGTCCGGCGTTTCCCCGTCTTCCTCCTCCTCTTCGTCGGGGTACTCCGGTTCCGGCTCGATCCAGGGCCTGATGGACAGGTTGTGAACCTCGCCGTCGACCACGACCGTCCTGCTCAGGGGGCCGAGGACGACCTCCCGCCCCGCTACCCGTACCGTGTGCGCCTCGCCGAGCGGACCCCTCTCGAGATCCCCTCCCAGCACCTCGACGACGGAACCCAGCGCGACGAGTGGCCCGGAGGCCGAGCGGGCCCAGGGCAGGGGTGCGGAGTCGCGGCCGACGATGATCGTCCCCTCCTCGTGGGAGAGGATCTCCGTCTCCGGCTCGTCGTCTCGCTGCGCCGATGCAGGCGCGAGCGGCAGGAGCCCCAGGGCCACGGCCGGCAGTCCGGAGGCACACCAGAAGATGCCGCGTCGGAGAGACACTACGGCAACCTAACACCACCGCGGGGAGCCCTGATTCCGGGCGTGCCGGCCAAGCTGCAAGCAGGCCGACTGTGCTAAATTGCGCGGCCCTGCGCACGCGTGGCCCGTTCGTCTAGGGGTCTAGGACGCTGGCCTCTCACGCCAGTAACACGGGTTCGAATCCCGTACGGGCTACCAGCGCGCGCCAAGGCGCGCGCTGACAGCCCGTGCGGGATCTCGGCGGCTCATTGGCGCAAACCGCCGCACACTGGGTGCGCCGGCGTCCCCGCCGGCTGCCGCCGAAGGCGGCCAACAAGACGCGCCGGCCAACGGCCGGCTCCACTCCCACCGCGCCGACAGACGCACGAGACAGCCCGTACGGCCTAAGGCACCTCAGCAGAACCACCACTAACCGCAACCCGCGTATCGGGATTCAGGTCCTGATTGGGGTCGACGAGATGACCACCCGGGAAGCTGACGGAGACCGCGGGGGCGGACGTATCGAGGCACAGAAGGTGGTTGTTGTCGTTGTCGCCCAGATCCGCGAGCGCCGCCGGGACGATCTCGTCACTCGAGCCGTCCGGGCGTTCCACGGTCACGCGATAGAGGGCGCGCTCGGCGTCGCCAGGATCGTCGCCATTCGGCAGTCGTACGCCTCCGGCCCAGGTCACCCTGACCACCTGCTGGATGCCTTCCGGACAGGCGGACCCCCGGCCCTCCGTTGACCATCGGTCCGCCGGTACAACCTCCGCGAGCACGAGAGAGGGCCCGGCATCCAGCGGCGTGACGTTCGTCTCCGTTCCGCGGAAGTTCACCGGGTCACCGGCTGCTCCATCCGAGAACAGGTCGCCGACCACGAGCACTGTCGCCGGCGGGTCGCTGGCCGCGTCGCCGAACTCACCGATGAGGAGCACGGTCCTGAGTTCGCCTGGATCGCTGGCCGGCCGGAGGGTTGAGCAGAGGGGAGTGTGTTCAGACCCGGACCGCGTGACAATCCGGAAGTCCTCGGCCTGCAGGGTGTCTGCGTCCACGGTATGGGACAGCACGATCGGCATGCCGTCCTGCCCGGATGCGCCCTGGCAGAGGAAATTCGCCCCGGCCGGCAGAGCATTGTCCAACCCGAAGAAGGCCGACAGCGGGCGCGCCGTTTGCCCGTTCGCAGCCTGCGCGACGGGCATCATCGCTGCCAGGCCACCTGCGACAAAGTAGAGAAACGTCTTCATCCGCCACCAACGCGGATCAGCTTACTCCACAAGCCGCTACCTCTCGGGCGCCACGAAACCATCGCGGCCTTCCCAGAAGATCGGCACGTGCTCCTCGGGCTGCAGCGCACGGAAGGCAAGCGCTTTCCCGATCAGACGCTCGGCGACCTCCGGATGCTCGGCGGACAGATCGTTCTGCTCGCCGGGATCGTCTCCAAGGTGAAAGAGCATGGTCTGGGACTCGGCCAGCGCAGCCCGGTCGAGTGGCTCGGGGCCGATGACGATCAGCTTCCAGTCGCCTTCCATCGCCATGAGCTGCTCGCGCTCGCTGCTCAACTGGGCGCAGTAGGAGTAGAAGTCGCGGTCGCCGGCGACTTCACCACCCCGGAGCGCCGGCAGGGCATCGCGGCCATCCAGTTCGAGATCGAAACGATCCGAAGCGGCCGCGGCCTCCATCAGCGTCGGCATGACGTCCAGGTAGTTGAGCGGCGCGGAGACGGCGCCGCCGCCGCTCACCCCGCCGGCGGTCCAGCGGGCCGCTGCAGCCACGCGGATGCCCCCTTCGAAGACGTTGCCCTTGGAGCCGCGGAACGGGCGGTTGTCGCCGATACCCGTGTCGCCGCCGTTGTCTGAGAAGAACCACACCAGGGTGTCGTCTGCCACGCCGGCCTCATCCAGGGCATCGAGGATGCGGCCGATGCCGACGTCCATCGCGTGGACCATCGCGCCGGTGATCCTCCGGTTGCGGAGCCGGCCTTCCACGTCTTCGAGGCGCGCCCGGCTCATGGCGTGACCGCCGAACCACTCGTACTTCTCCGGCGGCACGTCCGCGCCGACGACGGCCTCGATCGGTACCGGATCGAGGTCCTCGTAGAGCGGCAGATCCTCTTCCTTCGCCTGGAAGGGCGAGTGCGGCGCGTTGTAGGGCACGAACAGGAAGAAGGGCGCCTCGCCGCCGGCGTGTTCGCGGACGAACCGCACCGCGTGCTCGGAGATGAGATCCGTGCTGTAGCCGGGCTCGTCGACCGACTCGTCGTCGTGGAACCAGTCGACCTCGCTGTAGCGCTCGTGCGTGAAGTAGTCGAAGCCCCAGCCGAGGTGGCCAACGAAGCGGGTGAAACCGCGTTCGAGGGGGTGGTACTCGCGGCGCGACAGCCCCAGATGCCACTTGCCGACCAGGCCCCGGTGCTCGTAGCCGGCCTCGGCGAGCACCTGCGGCACGATCGTCGCCTCAGGATCGAGACCGTAGTCGTGGTACCCCATGACGACGCCGCGCATCATGCCGTAGCGAATCGGATGTCTGCCGGTCATCAGGCCGGCGCGCGTCGGCGAGCAGATGGGCGCCACGTAGAAGCGATCGAGCCTGACGCCCTCCGTGGCGATGCGGTCGATGTTCGGGGTGGCGATCTCGCCGCCGTTGAAGCTGACGTCACGCCAGCCGAGGTCGTCGGCGACGATGAGCACGACGTTGGGCGGCTGCCGCGCCTCCGGCGCCTCGACCTCCTCCCCCGCCGCGCAGCCCAGCAGGACCGAGGCCAAGAACAGAATCCACAGCTTCGTCTTCGTCACCGATCTGTTCCTCCGCACGTCGTTTTCGAGAATACTCACTTGCCGTGTCCAACCAGGAGAACGAACGATGAGCACAGCCTCCCTCGCCTACCTCGGAGTCCGCTCGGACAAGCTCGACGACTGGAACGACTTCGCCTGCAACCTGCTCGGCATGCAGCAGGTCGACCGGGGCGGCAAGTCCCTGTCCTACCGGATGGACGACTTCGAGCAGCGCCTGCTGGTCTCCGACGAAGCAGGCGACACGCTCTCCTTCATGGGCTGGGAGGTCGCCGGGGAGAACGATCTCGAGGGCTTCGCCACGAAGCTCGACGCGGCGGGCGTGGAGGTGGAATGGGGAAGCCCGGCACTCGCCGACCGGCGCTTCGTCGAGCGGCTCCTGGTCTGCCACGACCCGGACGGCAACCGCGTGGAGCTGGTGTGGAATCCGATGCGCACGAGCGAGCCGTTCCTGCCGGGCAGGACGATCTCGGGTTTCAAGACGGGTCCGCTGGGCATGGGCCACGCGGTCCTGCACGTCACCGACATCGAGAAGCAACTGGCCTTCTATCGCGACCTGCTGGGCTTCGAGCTCAGCGACTTCGGCAACATGCCGGTCCCCATCCACTTCCTGCACGTCAACGGACGCCACCACAGCCTGGCGATGATCGCCTCCGGACAGAAGGGCTTCCACCACTTCATGGTCGAGTTCCAGTCGCTCGACGACGTCGGACAGGGCTACGACCTGGCGGGAGCGGCGGACGACCGCGTGGGCTTCACTCTCGGCCGACACACCAACGACTTCATGACGTCCTTCTACGCGAGGACTCCCTCCGGCTTCTTCGTGGAGAACGGCTGGGGCGGCCGGATCATCGACCCGGCGACCTGGCAGCCGGTCGAGGTCTTCGACGGCCCGAGCCTCTGGGGTCACGACTGGGTCGACCTGCCGGACGAAGCCAGGGCCATGGCGCTCAACCAACGGATCGACCTCGCCTCGCGCGGCGTTCAGTCGCCGCCCTTCATCGATTGCCCGTGGCTGTTCGAGCAGGTGGCGAAGACGTAGCACGGAGTACGTAGAACGGTGGAGACGCAGGTCACGGTCATCGGGGCCGGCCCGGTCGGACTGACGCTGGCGATGGACCTCGCCTCGCGCGGGGTCGACGTCCCGATCCTCTACGAGCACGCCAGGACCTTCGACCGCATCAAACTGGTGCCGGAGACGGCGTTCGTTCGCTACGACGACTCAGGCGACGGCGTCACCGCGACCTGCGAGAGGAGGTCCGGTGAGACCGTCACGATCCGAAAGCCGCTACCTCGTCGGCTGCGACGGCGCCTCGAGCACGGTCCGCGAGCAGATGGGCGTGCACCTCCTGGGCGATGCCGAGATCTCGAAGGCCCGCTCCTCGCTGATCCGCTGCCCGGCGATCAAGGACCTGTTCTCCGGTTCATCGCCGGGGACGCCGCGCACATCTGGATTCCGTTCGCGGGCTACGGCATGAACGCGGGCATCGCCGACTGCACGAACCTGTCCTGGATGATGGCCGCCGTCCTCAACGGACAGGCCGGCGAGCGCCTGCTGGAGGCGCACGAGCGCGAACGGCATCCGATCACAGAACAGGTCAGCCGCCTCGCCATGGGCCATGCGACGCCCAGCACCGCGCCCGGATGCAGGCTGCCCCACTTCTGGATGGAGGACGGGCGCTCCGTGTACGACCTTCTGGGCCAGGGCTATACGCTGCTCAACTTCAGCGGAGAGAAAGTCGAGGAGTCGTTGGCACGGGCGTTCGAGCGGACCGGCATGCCGCTCGTGACTCTCGACCTGCCCCGCAGGCCCGAGCACTACGCTCACGACTACGTCCTGGCGAGAACCGATCAGCACGTGGCCTGGCGCGGCGACGAACTCCCCGATGACCCCGATGCGTTCGTCGCGCATCTCGCCTGTCTGCAACCTGCCTAGGAGCTCCCATGCCCAATCTCACTTCCATCGCCATGGCAGCCCTCACAGCCAGTCTTCTCCTGGCCGCACCGCTGGCGGCCCAGGGCGGCGACTCGTCGGATGCCCCGCCGATCGAGAGCTTCCGGCACGAGGCCGCCGGCATCGACTTCTACGTGGAGAAGAGCGGGGACGGGCCGCCGGTCGTGCTGGTTCCGTCCGGACAGGGAGACTGCGGCGCCTACCGGTATCTCGCCGACACCCTGGCGAGCGACTTCACCGTCATCACGTTCGACATGCCGGGTTTCTCACGTTCCGGCCTGCCGCCGACCTGGGACGGCATGTCCGCGGCGACGCTCGGCAACCAGGTAGCGGCGCTGGTCGAGTCGATGGGGATCACCGAGGCGACGTTCTACGGCTCGAGCTCCGGCGGCGTCGCGGTGCTCGCCCTCGTCGCGGACCACCCCGGGCTAGTTCGTCACGCCATCGTCCACGAGCCGGCCGTCGTCAGCGACGTCCCCCTGACGCCCTTCAACGAGGCCTACATCGAGCGCCGGTCCAACAACGTCGAGACCTGGTTCAACCACTACCTGGACCCGGACACGCCCTGCTGCAACCGCGTCTTCACCGCCGAGGAGCTGAACCGTGCGCCCGTCACGGTCACGGCCGGGATGCAGACGAACGCCTGGTTCGCCGCCAGCGCGATGGTCCTGGCGCAGCGAGGCGATCTCGACCTGCTCTGGATTCCGTCGAAGCACTACCCCTACATCAGCGTTCCGGGCGTCGTCGCAGAGGTGATCAAGGCGAAAGCGGGCGACTAGCGGGCGGTGCGGGCCGCCGCTCCGCGGCGCGTTCGTTCCGGAAGCCGGCGGGGACGCCGGCGCACCCAGTGTGCAGCTGCCTGCTGAAGCGTCAGCGCGCGGTGCGCGCGGCCGCTTCGAGTTGCGGCCACGGGACGACGCCGACGCGGTCGGCCCAGGCCTGCCACTCGGCGGTCATGGCTTCGACCGTCTCCGGCTCCTCCCCGGCGAGGTCCCGCGTCTCGGCGACGCCAGGCGGCGTGCGGCTCCCCGGTCGCGATCATGGCTCGCGTTCGGACCGGAGGCTCACGCAGGCCGCCGCCTTCATCGCCTCGCGCAGCACCTCGCGATCGCCGATGTGGTTGGCGAGCAGCAGGATCAGGCTGATGTTCAGCGCGTCGCTTTCGTCCTTCGAGCAGTCCCGGTGAAGATCAAGGAGTTCCTGGAAGAAGCCGTCGCTATCGAAGATGTTGGGTTCGGTCCGGAGTCGGGTCATGGGTCGTCGGTCTCCTGAGCGCTTGCGCGCCGGAAAGCGGAGGCGATCCGCTCGGGGTCGTAGTCGGTGAAGCGCGCGGCAACGTGCTGGTCGGGGCGGAGAAGATACAGGGCGCCGGGAGCATCGCCGAGGTACCTTTCATCCAGCAGGGGGTGCCTTCCGGCCGGCAGCCGGACGACTTCCAGGCCGGGCTCGTCGTCCGGAACGTCGATACCCAGCGCGGCAGAAGATCCAGAAGCCGGCGCTTCGCGCCGGATGCCGGCGGGGACGCCGGCGCACCCAGTTTCTGCCGCGCAGTTGCCCAGGGCCAGAAGCTGGAAGTGGTCGCCCAGCCGCGCCAGCAGCCAGCCGTCGCCGATCGGCGCGTCAACCGCGGGCGAGCCGGGCCGCGTGCGCGCCGGAAGGCCGTCCGTGTCCGGGCTCTGGAGGGGCGAGTCGAGATACACGTGCGGCAACGACAGCCGTCCCGAATTCACCAGGGGCCGCGCCATGGGCTGCGTCTCCGCGAGGTTCAGGACCGTGTCCCGGAACAGTCGGCTGGTCTCCGACTTCGGACTGATGAAGTCCGTCGAGCGCGTCGAGTTCAGGATGTTCTCGTCGGCGGCCGGGACGCGCTCGGCGTCGTAGCTGTCGAGGAGGGAGTCCGGCGAGCCGCCGCGGAGGACGCGCTCGAGCTTCCACACCAGGTTGTCGACGTCCTGGAGCCCGCTGTTCGCCCCCCGCGCCCCGAACGGCGAGACCTGGTGGGCCGCATCGCCGGCGAAGAGCACGCGGCCGTGACGAAAACGGTCGATCCGCGCGCACTGGAAGGTGTAGACCGAGATCCACTCGATCTCGAACTCGATGTCGTCGCCGAGCATCTGGCGCAGCCGCGGAACCACGTTCTCGGGACGCTGCTCCTCCTCCCTGTCGACGCCCGGCCCGAGCTGGAGGTCGATCCGCCACAGACCCTCCGGCTGCTTGTGGAGCAGCGCCGACTGGCCCGGGTTGAACGGCGGATCGAACCAGAACCAGCGCTCGGTGGGAAAGTCGGCCTTCATCACGACATCGGCGATGAGGAAGTGGTCCTCGAACACCCGGCCCGCGAACTCGAGCCCCAGCTCGCGGCGCACGGTCGAGCCGGCCCCGTCGCACGCCACGACCCACTCGGCCTCCAGCCGGTACGGACCCTCCGGGGTGTCGACGGTCAGGAGCACGCTGTCAGCGGCGGGTTCGACCTTCGTCACCCGGCTGCCGCCCCGCAGCTCGACGGGACGGCCCTCCGACTGGAGGTCACGGAGGCGCCTCACCAGGAGTTCCTCGAGGCGATACTGCTGCAGGTTGATGAAAGCGGGCCGCCGGTGCCCTTCCTCCGCCAGGAGATCGAACTCGTAGATGCGGCGGTCGCGGAAGAAGACCTTGCCGCGGCTCCAGGTCACGCCATGATCGACGATCTCGTCGCCGCAGCCGAGGCGGTCGAAGATCTCCAGCGCCCTCTTGGCGAAACAGATGGCGCGCGAGCCGTGGCTGACCCGGTCGTTCTCGTCGAGCAGCACCACGGGGATGTCGCGCCGCGCCAGGTCGATCGCGGCCGCCAGACCGGCGGGACCCGCACCGACCACGACCACGGGGTGACGGGCCGGCGCCGGGGCGTCGTGGTCGGGACTCCGCTCGTAGGGGTAGAGCGGAGTCTCGAAGGTCCTCAATCCTGCAGCGCCGCCCACATCTCGAGGTCGCGCTGCGCGGTCCAGATGCGCGGTGTGTCGATCCCCCGCGCCTCGTCATACGCCCGCGCGACGTTGAAGGGCAGGCAGTGCTCGTAGATCGCGTAGTCGGCGAACTTCGGGTCGCAGACCGCCCGGGTGGCCTCGAAGGCCTCCTTGAGCGTCCCGCCCCGAGCCGCGACCCGCGCCGTCGGCCCGTAGGTCGAGTCGACGAAGTCGCGCGTGCTCTCGATGGCTTTCGCAACCATCTGCCCACCCACCAGCGCGTCGCCGCGGCCGGGCGCGATCGCACTCGGCCGGAACGAGGCGATCCGGTCGAGCGTCCCGCCCCAGTCGAGGAAGTGGCCGTCGCCGCAGTAGCAGGCCGAGCGGTACTCGACGATGTCGCCGGTGAACAGCACCTGCTCGTCCGGGACCCAGATGACGGCGTCGCCGGCGGTGTGCGCGCGGCCTACCTGGAGGATGTCGACCCGGCGCTTGCCGAGGTAGACGGTCATCCGGCCCGAGAAGGTCGTCGTCGGCCAGGTCAGACCCGGGATCGACTCGTGGCCCTCGAACAGGCGCGGCATGCGCTGAAACTCGCTGTCCCAGTCCTCCTGGCCGCGCTCCGCGACCATCGAGCGAGCGGTCTCGGACATGATGACCTGCTGCGCGTCGAAGGCCGACGCCCCGAGCACCCGCACCGCGTGGTAGTGCGTGAGGACCAGGTGCGTGATCGGCTTGTCGGTCACGGAGCGCACCTTCTCGATCACCTTGTTCGCGAGCAGCGGCGTCGCCTGCGCCTCGATCACCATTACGCGGTCGTCGCCGATGATCACTCCGGAGTTGGGGTCGCCCTCCGCCGTGAAGGCCCAGAGTCCCTCGCCGACCTCGGTGAAGCTGATCTGCTTCTCGGCGAGGTCCCCCGCCGACGCGAACGCCCTTGCCATCAGCCGTCGTCCGGGTCGAAGCGCTTCTCGAGCCCCGTCCAGCAGTCCGTGTAGTCGTCCTGGAGCGGCGCCTCGTGGGCCGCGAACTCGGTCAGGTGCTGCGGGAAGCGGGTTTCGAACATGAAGCTCATCGTGTTCTCGAGCTTCTTCGGCGCGAGTTCGGCGGACGTCGCGGCCTCGAAGGCGTCGGCATCGGGGCCGTGGGGCAGCATCATGTTGTGCAGCGACAGGCCGCCCGGCACGAAGCCCTCCGGCTTGGCGTCGTAGATGCCGTAGATGTTGCCCATCAGCTCCGACATGATGTTCTTGTGGTACCAGGGCGGCCGGAAGGTGTGCTCGGCGACGCTCCAGCGATCGCGAAAGAGCACGAAGTCGATGTTGGCGGTGCCGGGCACACCCGACGGCGCGGTCAGGACCGTGAAGATCGACGGGTCGGGGTGGTCGAAGAGGATCGCGCCGACCGGCGCGAAGGCCTCCAGGTCGTACTTCGAAGGCGCGTAGTTGCCGTGCCAGGCGACGATGTCGAGCGGCGACTGCCCGATGTCCGACGCGTGGAAGCGGCCGCACCACTTGATCACCAGCCGTGACGGCACCTCGCGATCCTCGAACGCCGCGACGGGCGTCTTGAAGTCGCGGGGGTTGGCGAGGCAGTTGGCGCCGATCGGTCCGCGGTTGGGCAGGCGGAACTTCGCGCCGTAGTTCTCGCACACGAAGCCCCGGGCCGGGCCCTCGGCGACCTCCACGCGAAAGACCATGCCGCGCGGCAGGATCGCGACCTCGCGCGGCTCCAGGTCGATCCGGCCGAGTTCCGTCCAGAAGACAAGCCGTCCCTCCTGGGGCACGACGAGCAGTTCCGAGTCCGCCGAGTAGAAGTACTCGTCGACCATGCTCTCCGTTGCGAGGTAGACGTGAGCGGCCATCCCGACCTGGGTGTTCACGTCGCCGGCGGTCGTCATCGTGCGCATGCCGGTCAGGAAGGTCAGCGCCTCCGCCGTGTGGGGCACCGGGTCCCAGCGGTACTGGCCGAGCGAGACGACGTCGTCGACGATGTGAGGCGCCGAACGCCAGTACGGCAGGTCGATGCTCCGAAAGCGCGACGTGTGCCTGACCGAGGGCCGGATGCGGTAGCACCAGGTCCGCTCGTTCTCGCCCTGGGGCGCCGTGAAGGGCGTCCCCGAGAGCTGCTCGGCGTAGAGGCCGTAGGCGCAGCGCTGCGGACTGTTCTGGCCCTGCGGCAGCGCTCCCGGCAGCGCTTCGGTCTCGAAGTCGTTGCCGAAGCCGGGCATATAGCCCGGTGTCGTCCCGCAGGGGGTTTCGGCCTGGACGATCCGGCGTCCCGTCATGGGTCGAGCGCTCCCTCTCGCCGTACTTCGGCTAAGGGGATTCTAGCTATTCGCCGATCAAGCCGCGCTCAGATCGACGGGCTCCTGCTTCACGATCTTCCGGCAAATCGTGAGGCAGGGCTGGAAGCTGTCCCGCCCTGTCAAGCGCTCGACGAGGCCGGCCACTCCGGGCCAGCGCGACGAGTCGAGCGGCCCGGCGACGAACTCGAACTGAGCGATCTGACACCCGAGCGAGATATCCGCGATGGTGAGCGCGTCTCCAACCAGGAACGGTCCGTCACCGACCTCGCCCTCGAGATAGTCCAGGCGCCGCGGAAGCCGTTCCTCATACGTCTTCCTGGCCGTGTCCACATCGGGCTCCTCGCCCATGAAGCGCTTGAACTGGATCGGGCGGAAGATCCCGAGCCCGATCGCCATCGCCAGCTCGGTGTCGCAGTACTCCTCCAGCCAGACCGCGCGCCCGCGTTCGTAGGGATCCGCCGGATAGAACGCGGGCTCCGGGAACTTCTGCTCGATGTAGGCGCAGATCGCGGACGAATCGGGGATCGTGCCGGCCGGGCCTTCCTCGCCCACGTCCGTGTCGCGCAACACCGGAATCCGGCGCGCCGGACTGATCTCCTTGAACCAGTCGGGCATCGGCATGATGTTGACGCTCTCGAGCTCGAAGGGCGCCCCCTTCTCGCGCAGCAGCGCATCCGCCTTCCGAACGAAGGGAGAGAGGTGGGCTCCGTAGAGGATCAGGCTCATCTTGACTGCCCGATGTCGAGTCGGAGGTGGCGAGTCCGGCGGCGCTATCTACGCCGACCCGGCATCACCAGCGGTTCGATCGGCGCCTTGAGGACGACCGTCTCTTCCCTCGGCACGTAGCAGACCGTCTCGCTGCAGGCCTGGTAGACGACGTCGACCGGGATCTCGATCTCGGTCGGCTTGTCCTGAATCGGCCAGTTGAGAATCTCGGCGTTCAGCGCGATCGGGATGGCGATGTCGGTTGTGCCTTCCTCGTAGACGTTGAGCGTCACGCCGAGCTGGGGGAACTCGCGCTCGGACGTCGCCGGGTAGATCGGCTCGCCGAGCCTCACCCCCTTGGTCGGCACGACGGTCGCCGTGGACGCGATGAAGCCGTCAGGCAGGGGGTCGGCGTAGATGTGGTAGCCGTCGGCGACCTCGAACCGCACGTGGAGCGTGCTCGTGTACTCGAACTTCAGCGCCTCGTCGGCGAGGAAGACGGAGACCTCGACGTGCTCGTCGCCTAGTTCGGCGGCGGGAACCTCGTGCTTGGCGAGGATGCGGCCGATCGCGCTGTCGCGAATCGTCCCGGCCGAAGTGCGTGTCGCGTAGTGGCGGTGGAAGAACTTCTCCGTCACCCGGCCGTCACGGTCAGTGACGTAGACGCCCGGGAAGGGAATCCCGTAGAACCCCTTCTGCGTCGCCCGGTTGAGCACGTCCGCGTCGGGATCGATCGTCGTGTTCAGGATGCCGAAGCGCTTGATGACCGCCGAGTCGGCATCGGAGAGCAGGTCGTAGGTGACGTCGCGATCCTCGGCAAACGTCTTCAACTGCTCCTGCGTGTCGTAGCTGATGCCGTAGACCTTGATGTCCTCGGCGTTAAAGAGTTCCAGGTTGTCTTGCAGCTCGACCAGCTGCGTGCGGCAATACGGTCACCAGACGGCGGAGCGATAGAAGACGACGACCGCCTTCGCGTCGCCCCGGTCCGCGTGGAAGTCGATCAGCTCACCGTCCTGGTTCGGCAGCTCGAATTCGGGCAGTCGCTCGCCGACGGCCGGGCCGGTCGGGAACTCGTGTTCCGCCGGATAGCGACGGCCAGGGTGGCTCGTCGGCACCGGAACCGTGATGCCGAGATCGTCCTGCCGCGCCTCCGGCGACTGGTTCTCGTGAGCGCCCTTCACTCTCTCGGTCTCGTTCTCGTTCTCGTCGCCGTCCTGGGAAAACGCCGGAACGGCCAGGAACATCGGGACGAGGGCGAGCAACGCAAGTCGGCCTCTCTTCATGGGTCGAACGCTCCCTCTCTCTGATTCGGATGCCGGAAGCGGCATCCGTCTTACTCTAGCTCGGAGCCCGCCTAGAACGGTGACCAGGCGGGGTTGCTGTTGGATCCTGTGCCCGTCAGTCGAATCGGATTGGAGCCATCCAGGTTCATGACATAGATCTCCCGCCCTCCGCCGCGCGAAGAATCGAAGGCGATCCGGGTGCCGTCGGCCGACACCGAAGGGTTGGAGTCGGCACCTGGGGCGGTGGTCAGACGGCGCTTGTCGGAGCCATCGACGTTCATGATGTAGATCTCATAGTTGCCGTTCTGCGGCGCCCCGTCGCGATCGGTGGAGTAGACGATCTGCCTGCCGTCGGGTGTCCAACTGGGGACCTCGTCAAGAGCACGAGTGAATGTCAATCGTTGCTGGTTGGTGCCATCGACGGCGTTGGCCAGATAGATCTCCGGGTCGTCGCGGTCACGGTCGGCTTCGAAGGCGATCCACAAACCGTCGGGCGACCAGGCGACGAAGTTGTTTACGCGCCCCAGAGGATGGTCTTCGGTGAGCTGCGTGAGGTTGTAACCCCAGTTTCCGGCGTCGACGTTGGTACGCCACACCTGAGAGCTGCCGCTGCGATTCGAATCGAAGGCGATCATCGAGCCGTCGGGCGACCAGGAGGGGCCCCCGTCGTTGGCCGCGTGGCTGGTGAGACGGACGACGTTGGAGCCGTCGGCGTTCATGATGTAGATGTCGGCGTTGTCGTTGCGAGATGATGCGAATGCGATCCGGGTGCCGTCGGGCGACCACGTCGGGGCACCATCGAAGCCCGGATTGTTGGTCAGCCGCGTCAGGTCGGAGCCACCTTCGTTCATGACGTAGATCTCCGGGTTGCCGTCCTGATCGGATACGAAGGCGATCCTGGAGGAGTTGTTCTGTGCCGCCACTGGCTGCACATGTGTTGCAGTCGTGACGACAAACAGAAGGCAGATGAAGAGAACGGGACCCATCGCGTTGATCTCGTAGGCTACCGCCTCAACCACTCGAAAGGACAAGAATGATGAATCGATGCGGCGCACGACGCGGCCTGGTCGCCCTCGGGCTCGCCGCGGCCTTCGCGGCCGGCAACGCGGGCGCGGCTGCACAGTTTCAGCCCGCCGAGATCGGTCCGACCCAAACGATCGACTGGCAGTCCGGCGCCGACCCCCAGGGACGACCCGCCGGCGAGAGGCCGCCCAACATCGTCGTCATCCTCGCCGACGACCTCGGCTGGAACGACCTGTCCTGGCTCGGCGGCGGCGTCGCGGGCGGCACGGTCCCGACCCCGAACATCGACTCCCTGGCGCGTGACGGCGTCCACTTCGCCAACGGCTACTCGGCAAACGGCACCTGCGCACCGTCGCGGGCCGCCCTGATGACCGGCCGCTACGGCACCCGCTTCGGTTTCGAGTTCACGCCGACGCCGCCGGGGTTCGCCACGATGGTGCCCCGGCTCTCGAGCACGGAAGGCAGACTCCGGCAGACGACCGGCAACACGGAAGGGGCTTCGGTTCCCATCGACGAGAAGGGCGTGCCGCCGTCCGAGATCACGCTCGCCGAACTGCTCAAGCCGGCCGGCTACCACACCGTGCACATCGGCAAGTGGCACCTTGGTGTGGGCGACGGCATGCGGGCCCACGAGCAGGGCTTCGACGAGAGCCTGCTCATGAGGAGCGGCCTGTACCTGCCCGAGGACGACCCGAACGTCGTCAACTCGAAGCAGGAGTTCGATGGGATCGACCGTTTCCTGTGGCGCTTCATGCGCTACGAGGCGTCGTTCAACGACAGTCCCGCCTTCGAACCCGGCGGGTACCTGACCGACTACTACACCGACCAGGCGGTCCAGGTCATCGAGGCCAACAGGGACCGGCCCTTCCTTCTCTACCTGGCGCACTGGGCGGTGCACACGCCGCTGCAGGCGTTGCGCGCCGACTACGATGCACTGTCCCACATCGAGGAGCATCGCCTGCGGGTCTACGCCGCGATGGTCCGCTCGCTAGACCGGAGCGTCGGCCGGGTGCTCGAGGCGCTGCGCGAGAACGGCCTCGAAGAGAACACGCTCGTCTTCTTCACTTCCGACAACGGGGCGCCGGCCTACATCGGCCTGCCGCGCGTCAACGAGCCGTTCCGCGGCTGGAAGATCAGCTTCTTCGAGGGCGGCATCCACGTGCCGTTCCTCCTGAAGTGGCCTGCTCGCCTCAGCGCAGGCCAGGTCTACGAAGCCCCGGTGCACGGCTTCGACATCTTCTCGACCGCGGCGGCCGCGGCGGGAGTCGACCTTCCCGGCGACCGGACAATCGACGGCGTCGACCTGGTGCCGCACGTCCTGGGTGAGGTCGAAGGCGCTCCCCACGACCGTCTCTTCTGGCGCACCGGCGACTACCAGGTCGTCCTCGCCGACGGCTGGAAACTCCAGATCAGCGACCCCCCCGGGGGGGTATGGCTCTTCAACATGAAGAAGGACCCCACCGAGCAGCACAATCTCGCCGACTCCGAGCCGGAGCGGGTCGCGGCCCTGAAGAAGCTCCTCGCCGCACACAACGAGGAGCAGGCGCCGCCGATCTGGCCCTGGGCCACCCAGAGCCCGGTCAACATCGACAAGACGCTGCTCGATCCGGACGCGCCGGACGACGAGCACATCTACTGGTACAACTGAGCGCCGCTTCCGCTAGCAAGCTAGCTGGACAAGTGCCCGTCACTCACGGAGGGGAAGGAGTGCCCCGGCGAGTCCGCGGAATCGAACTCGCCTTCCAGTTCATGAAGTCCTCCTACTCAGCGTAGAGCTGGCGCACCCCCCGCATGTAGGCGATGGGCATCACGGTCAGGTGGTCCTCGCCGGGGAAGATCCGGACGCTCAGTTCTAGCGACTCGTAGTTACGAGTCGCCAGGCGCTCGGCGACGAGGGCGACCGTCGACACGATCTGGGCGGCCGCCCAGACCGGATCGCTCGCCTCCGCCTCGCCGGCGCTCAGGAACACCTTCGCCTCAAGGTCCTTGTGCTCCTCGTTCCAGGCCTCCTCCATCTCCAGCCAAGGCTGAGAGACCGCAGGGCTGCTGAGAACGTACTTGTCGAAGCTCTCCGGCTCGTTGAAGAGCACGTAGAGCCCGAACTGGGCACCTCCGGAGTGACCGGCGTAGCCGTGATCCTCGGGGTCCATCCGGTACTCCTCGGCCAGTAGCGGTCTGAGCTGGTGCACCAGGAAGTGGAGAAACCCCGGCGCGCCACCGAACGTGCCGTCGGGCGCTGCAGCAAAGAGGTCTCCCATCAGGCTCCTGTCGGGGATGAAGTCGTACGAGCGCCGACGCTGGAACTCCGCCGGCGAAGTGCCCGTCGGGGCCCCGACGGCGACAACGATCAACTCCGGCGCCATCCCGAACTCGGCTCCCATCAAGGCGCCCTGGATCAGTTCGAGCGAGTTGTCGGTGACCCACAAGGTCGGATAGGTCCGATCGGAGCTGCGGTAGCTGGGAGGCAGGTAGATTCTGACCTCGTGGTCCCAGTCCCATCCCTCTGCTCGTATCCTGCGAGCGGGCTCGACGAACCCCCCGACGACCGTCTCATTGCTGAGCGTTAGCGGTAACTCCTCAGCTTCCTGCGAGAAAGCCAGGTCACCTGGAAGGACAGCCGCAACGAGTGCGACAACGGTCAATACTCTCGGCGGCATGATCATGGTTCCTCCATCTCCCAGGTGTGTCGGCCGTTACTCAGGTTGCAGGCGGCCAGCGCACCAGATCCGTTAGTCCCTTCGAACTGGCCTCCCGCTAGTCCTTTCTGCTCGGCGTCACACCGGTCAGCACCCGAACGTAGAGCGGCAGGAGCTCCCGCCGTCTGGCTTTCGTCTCTCCAAGACCGAGGGCGTAGTAGCCGACCTGGTGGAAGTAGGTGACCCGCGCGCGCACGAAGGCTTCCGGCTCGTCGTAGCCGAGATCGATGAAGATCCGCTGGATGAGTTCGATCCGGCGGTTGTCGACTCGTCGCACCACACGAGCTGCCTGCGGTGAGCTTCTCGGCCAGTCGCGCATGGCCGAGTCCCAGGCCGGGTTGAGAGCCCTCTCCTCGAGCCAGAGCTCGCACAGCGCCGTGAACTCCTCGATGCCTCGCTCCTCGCCGTCGAGGAGGCGTTCGAACGAAGTCGCCGACGTCACCTCCCACGACTCGGGCAAGGCGTCGTGGAGCTCCTTGCGGTCGCGGAAGTGCCAGTAGAAGCTGCCTCGAGTCACTTCCAGCCGAGCCGACTCAGGCGCCGGCCGGAGCGTGGCTTGGTCTTGGTCGTCACGATGGCCACAGTAAGCGAGCCGGCTTCGAGGCGAAAGGGCCTCGCCTCAACCAAACACGCGTAAACGGTATCCCGTGCGACAGGAAGAGAGGAGACAGCGATGAGGAGTGGACCGGGCAAACGAGAGACGACGATGAAGCGCAGGGCCTTGCTGCTGTCGGCGGCGGCCGTCGGAGGCATTCTGATTTCCGGCACCCTGCGAACGGCGTTGGCGGCGCCTGGCGCCGCGGTGGCTCAGGGCGAGACAGAGAACGAGGGTGTCCATCCGACCGGGCAACCGTGGCCGGTGCGTGACACGGAGGCCTTCCACTTCGACTCGACCCACGTCGGCGACCGGTTCGCCATCGGAGTATGGCAGCCCGATCCGAACTTCCTCTCCTTGAGCGGGGGCGACCAGAGCGAGCCGATGGACGTGGTCTACGTTCTGGACGGGAGCTGGGCTCTGGGAATCGACGTAGATGTCATCTTCCCGTTCGATGACTGCGGTCAACGTCGTGTTCATGCTCCCTCCCCTCCGGTCTCCGTGAGCCCTGATTCTACGGCCTCGGTCACTTCCCGGAGCGTCCCCAGTGAGCTTCCGAGGCTGACCGCGGCGCAACCTGCTACCGCGAAAGGTGCCGGTCGAAGAACCGCACGATCACGTTGTGCACCTCGTCCGACTCGGGCAGGCGGGGGTTGAACGCGAAAGTCGCGTGCCCGAGGCCTTCCCAGACGTGCAGGTCGGCCTCGACGCCGAGGCTGACCAGCTTGTTGTGGCTGGCCAGTACGCCGCCGAGCGCGAAGTCGCGGGTGCCGCTGATCAGTAGCGCGGGCGGGAAGCGGGCGAGCAGGTCGTCGTGGTCGCCGGGAGCCACGACGGGGTCGCCGGCTTTCACGCCGCGGAAGTAGCCGCTCGGCTGGGGCGGCTCCGCCGGCTCGACCGGGCGCGGGAAGCCGCCCAACGCGGACACGAGGAAGGCGCTCTCGCTGCGGCCCATCTTGAACACGCCCGGGGTGTCGCCGTCGGTCGTCGGTATCCCGGCGCAGAAGAGACCGATCGCCCCCGGCAGCGGCAGGTCGTTCTCGAGGATGTAGGCGACCGTCTGCGCGGTGAGCATGGCGCCGGCCGAGCAGCCGTAGATGCCGATCTTCGACGCCTCGTAGTCCTCCAGCATCGCCTTGTAGACGGCGATGACGTCCTCGACGCCGGCCGGATGGGTGGCCTCCGGCGCCATCCGGTAGTCGGGGCTGATCACCTTGTAGCCGCCCATGTCGGCGACCTGCATCGCCTCCGTCTGGCTGAAGTAGCGGGCGCCGACGCGGAAGCCGCCGCCGTGGATGCTGATCAGCAGCCGGTCTTCCTTCTCCTCGGCGACGCCGCGTTCGGGGACGAAGACTTCGGTGTAGACGCCGGCGATCGTCTCCGCGGTGATCTTCACCGGGTGCTTGGCGACGGTGTCCCGGTAGATGGCCGTCTTGTAATAGCCGTCGGCGACGCACTGGCGCGCTGCCCGAATCGCCTCGGGGTCGTCGGCAACGTCGTTCAGGTTCGCGCAGCCCTGGGAGAAGGTGCCGAACTCCGGTCCGTAGACCTCGCGGAAGTGCTTCATCGCCGCCCGCGACTCGTCGCTGAAGTAGGAGGTCTCCGGCAGGTCGAAGGCCGGGACGTGAACGGTGCCGTCGGCCTCCACGCGGGGACGCTCCTCCTGCGCCGCGAGCGGCGAGGCGGAAAGGACGACCGCGGCGAGGGCGGCGACGACAAGGCCGAATCGGTTGCGCATGACGCGGATTCTAGAGATAGCCTCGATCCTCAACCGCAGGAGAAACTCCAATGAGCCATCGAGTCGTACGTCTCTCCGGGTCCCTGGGCGCCGAGATCCACGATCTGCCGCTGGCCGAGGCCGGCCCGGATGAGGCCGCAACGATCCGCGGCCTGCTGCTGGACCACCAGGTGCTGTTCTTTCCCGATCAGCACCTGGACGTGGCGCAGCATGTCGCCTTCGGGCGGCACTTCGGTGAGCTGGAAGGGCACCCGCACCTGAACAACCCCTTCCTCGACCACCCCGAGGTCTTCGAGCTGGTGGCCACCCGCGGCGGCGTCGCGGACGAGTGGCACAGCGACATCAGCTTCCAGGAGAGCCCCTCGGTGATGGCGATCCTGAACATGGTCAAGTGCCCGGAGGTCGGCGGCGACACGATGTGGGCCAACATGTACAAGGCCTACGAGGAACTCTCGCCGCCGCTGCAGGAACTCTGCGAGGGTCTCACCGCGCTCCACGACGCGACGCCGCACGGCAAGCCGGAGAGAATGACGATCCACCCCGTCGTCCGCGTCCACCCGGAGACCGGCAGGAAGTCGCTGTTCGTCAACGAGCACTTCACCCGGCGCATCGTCGAGCTCAGCCACGAGGAGAGCGACCACCTGCTCGGCTACCTGACCCGCTGGGCGACGAACACGCGCTTCACCGTTCGGTATCGCTGGCAGCAGGGCACGCTCGCCATGTGGGACAACCGCTGCACGCAGCACTTCGTGCTGAACGACTTCAACGAGGAGCGGATCATCCAGCGGGTCACCGTGATGGGCGACCAGGTCGAGGCGGCCGGCGAAGCCCGCTGGGAGCCCTACGTGCGCGCCCGCCATGCCGGCGCCACGAGCCGGTACGACCGGCAGTTGAACAAGTACCTGAACCGCAAGGTCCAGTCGCTGGAGTCGAACGCGAAGAAGGAAGTTGTGCTGGTGATGTAGGGGGGGGAGGCGATACGGTCGGTCGGAGTTTGGTCGCCGCTTCGCGGCGCGTTCTTTCCGGAAGCCGGCGGGGACGCCGGCGCACCCAGTTTGGGGCTCTCCTGCTTGTCGCTGCGCTGGGCCCGGGTCTGGTGCAGGGGCAATCGGTGCAGCAGTGCGTGCCCGGGGGCGCGAACCCGCCGATGCCGAAGAGCGCCCGCGCCTACGCGGCGATGTGCGAGCCGCACTTGGGCGTGCCGCCGACGGTCGACTGCGGGCAGGGGGCGCGCATTCGCATCCGGCAGGACGGCCGGGAGATCTTCGAGGACCCGGGGCTCCACGCTTGCGACGACGGCAGTCTCCAGATCGGCGACTGCATGCCGGGTTCGAGCCTCCAGCGCTACGAGGGCCGGAACACGGACGGCTCGCCCCGCCCCGAGGTCGTGTGGGTGAGCTTCTGCCGTCACGACGGGCGCGACGACGTCTTCAACGTCGACATCGGCGACTCGGTCCAGATGATCGGCTACAACCGTGAGACGGGCGCCACGTGCTTCTTCGAGTCCGGCGACAACAGCCCCTGGACCCATGTCGGCGAGAACAACCGGCTGCTCGGCGTGCTCCCCGGCCCCGACGAACCAGACTTCGACGACGCGTACATGCCTGCCGGCGACATCCAGTGCGTCCGCTGCCACCAGGCCGACCCGTTCATCCACAATCCGTGGATCAAGTCGGCGCGGCTTCCCGAGAACCCGCGCCAGCCCGTCGTCCCGGTCCTGCCCGGCCCGAACCCGCCCTACTACGTCGTGGGCGCGCCGACCTGGGACATGCGGACCATCCACATCGAAGGCAACGGCTGCGTCGGCTGCCACCGGATCGCCATGGAGACGCTGGAGGAGTTCACGGGCGACTTCTGGGACCCGAACGAGCACATGCCGCCGCACGATCCGGGCTCACTGGCCGCCGACCTCGAGGCGCTGGAGCAATGCTGGGCCGACGGCCCGGAGAACACGCCCGGCTGCGACTGGGTGATCCCGCCGGCCGGCGAGTGCGCCGGCGGCGTGGTCGGACCGGACTATCCGCATGCGGCGGAGAGGTTCAACCGCGGTCCAAACAGCGCGCCGCACAGTTCCGGCAAACGCTGGATGAAGCAAGGCGCCGCCCAGTAGGGCGATACACACTGGGTGCGCCGGCGTCCTCGCCGGCTTTCGGACGACGCCGCGAAGCGGTGGCGACCGAAGTCGACTCGCGAGGCCGGAGGCCTCTCCTTGAAGG